>DIZL01000073.1:12470-32619 GCA_002429385.1 Prolixibacteraceae bacterium UBA6029
TACCGGTGGATCAGTGATCTTGGCACACCAAATTATAACAGCAACGGAGAATTTATTGGTTATATCGGGCACTGTTTCGATATCACAGATCATAAACAGGCAGAACAGGAATTAATAAAAGCCAAAGAACACGCAGAAGAAAGCGACCGTCTAAAATCTTCTTTCCTTGCCAATATGTCGCACGAAGTCCGAACACCATTAAATAGCATTATCGGTTTCTCTGAATTACTGGCAGATCCATATTTTGAAGAGGAACAGAAGAATGAATTTATTCAGAGTATCATCATGAGTGGGAATAACCTCTTAACCATTATCAGCGACATCATGGACATCTCCAAGATGGAATCAGGCGAAATTACAATCCGTAAAAAGCAAATTAATGCGCAGAAATTTATTTCAGGTATTAAGGAACAATTTACTTTCCTGGCTGAAGCAAAAAATCTCGAACTTAAACTAACTCTTCCTGACAATAACGAAGAAACTATACTTATCACTGATTCAGAGAGGCTCAGTCAAATATTCAATAACCTGATTGGGAATGCCTTAAAGTTTACTTCACAGGGGCAAATTGAAATTGGATATCACAACCGGGGTACTATGACAGAGTTTTATGTCAGGGATACCGGAATAGGCATTCCCCAGGAATATCAGGATAAGATATTTGAACGCTTCAGGCAGGTTGAAGATTCAAAAACCCGTTCATACGGTGGAAATGGCCTTGGATTAGCTATTACCAAAAACCTGGTCGGGTTAATGGGTGGGAAAATCCGGCTTGAATCAGAACCAGGTAAAGGTTCAACATTTTATTTCACTATGCCGGCACAATCATTGACTTGAAGAAAATAGGTAATCAGTTAACGGCAATAGTTATTATGTATTTCAACAACAAATAAGTAAACAAATTAATTTTGTAACTTAACAGCCAGAATCTAACCTATAATTAAAACTTATGCAATAAACATCATGAAATTATGGAATCGATACGTTAAATACTACCTGGTTCATTATTCTTCTCTTGAAAAGAAAAAGGAAGAAGGATTGCCTTATCTGAGAGACAAACTATTCATTTCAATTTTGATTTTAGGGTTTCCCATTGGCTTTTTGGTGTATATTCCAAGTATCATCGTTTCGTTATTAACACATCAATTTATCATTGGAATATTCGATACAATTTCCATTCTGCTCTTTCTGTTCATTTTCTTGTTTAAGAATCAAAGCATGAAGGCAAAAAAGATATTGTTATCTGTCATTATTTACATTTTATCGATCATCCTATTCATTTATCTTGGTATAAAAGGACCAAGCATCGTCATCCTTTTATGCATTTCTGTCTTGATTACTCTTTTTCAAAGTAAAAGAGCCGGATTGATTGCAGTTGCTTCAAATGCAGTCATCTTTTCGTTCTTTTTGGCAGTACTTCCCATACAATCAATTAGTCTGTCATTTTTTAAAGAATTTACTATTGAAACCTGGATAGGGGATGGTTTAAATTTAATCGCTTTTAATTGTCTCGTTGTACTTTCAGTTGCATCTTTAGTTGATCAATTGAACAAATCATTTTTGAAAGAAAAGAAGTTGCAGTTGCTGTTAAAGAGGGAAAGTCTGGATTTACTGACTGCAAAACAAAAAGCCGAAGAAAGTGACCATTTAAAATCATCTTTTTTAGCCAATATGAGCCATGAAGTTCGTACGCCATTAAACAGCATTATCGGTTTTTCTGAATTACTTGCTGATCCTGATTTTGAAAATGAACAAAAGGATAAATATCTTCAGCAAATCATCTCCAATGGGCATAACCTCTTAACGGTTATCAGTGATATAATGGATATCTCGAAGTTGGAATCCGGTGAAATTATAATCCATAAAAGTCAGATTAATGCTCTGAAATTTATTTCTACTATTAAGGAACGATTTGCTTTCCAGGCAGAAGTCAAGAAACTCGAACTTAAACTAACCCTCCCGGACTCGGATGAAGAAACAATTATTTTTGCTGATGCTGAAAGACTCAGTCAAATATTCAATAATCTGTTGAGTAATGCCATTAAATTTACGATGATTGGCAGTGTTGAAATTGGATATCAACCAAAGGCTAAAATGGTTGAATTTTATGTCAAAGATACCGGCATTAGTGTTCCGGCAGAATATCATGATATAATATTTGACCGTTTCAGGCAGGTTGAAGATGCAACCACACGTAAATATGGAGGCAATGGTCTGGGACTGGCTATTTCGAAAAACCTGATTGAATTAATGGGTGGCCGGATTTGGCTCGAATCAGAACCAGGCAAAGGTTCAACATTTTATTTCACTATGCCCTATGAGGATATGCCAAAGTCCGTCAGCTAAAGCAGACGGACTTAGAGGCAGAATGCAATGAATTACACAACGATGATCGAAGCAATCCGTATAATCCGTCTCAATTCGTGAAATTCGTATTAATTCGTCTAATTCGTACCTAATTCAAAGCAAACGCTCTCCGTATAATCCATTCCATCCTCCGAGGCAAAGAACAGGTACACATGGGTTGCATCGGCTGGTTTCACTGGCAAAGTAAACGAGCCACCCAGTGAGCTTCTCAGCAATCCCGTAGGGGTCATTGCAGAGTAATGTCCGTCGGTTGCGCTTACAGCCATCAATTCATCCATCAGCCGTTTGCCCTTCATATTAGGGTCATTTTTCCAGCTTACAGTAATTACAGTGCTTCCTCCTGCATCACGAGATGCTTCCAAATCCATAGGCAGATGCAGTTTGCCAGTCGAAATCTTAATCATCTTAGGGTCAATAATACTGCCGTCCAAAGCGTAAGCTGGCATATTGGCTTTTATAAACATAGCGTACCCGTTCATGCGCTCGGCAGCTAAATTCCAGATAGGGGCTACTTTTGTCTTTTTCAACTGGCTCCAAAGGTAGCTGGCTTTACTAAACCGCTGGCGGTGCAACAACTGCTGCGGAGACCAGGAATCCTTTTTACGATCAGGAGCTGCACGTACATAATTCACTCCATTCCGTGTGTAAAATACTACGTTTCCGATCCGTCCTGAGACCAGATCACCGATGTTTCTTTTCATTCGTGCCATAATTCATTTGTATTAAGTTTATAACAGATAGGGTATTCCTTTTCAATGATTAAACTATGATTGATCTCTATCTATACAAAGATACGAATTTTTGTACAGTTATAGATCAATCATAGTACAGATATAGAAAAGAAATACCCTCGGGATACCCTCCCGATCCCGAACCAAACGATAGGGAAATGGACAGGATCAGCTGCCTGTTAAGCCAGTCAGGGAGAATCATCTTTTTTACCACTAAGGCATAAGTTCAGGAGGAAACACCAATAAGGGAAAATGAGATTGACTGTCCACCAATTTATATCGCTAAGGGAAAATGGATGGTTGGACAGTAGTATTCAGGAATAAAATTTCAGGATAAATAAAATTATAAGGAAGAAGATAGGTAGAAACAAAAAGCCTGATAATCTACTGACTAAAAGGCTTTTGAGTTTAAAATATGTATCCCGGCTGGGATTCGAACCCAGGACCTACGGCTTAGAAGGCCGTTGCTCTATCCAGCTGAGCTACCGAGACATCCTTTTAAGCGGCTGCAAAGATATAAAAATTAGATCACCTTAGACCATACATTATGAAAAAACCGGAAAAAACCGGCCCCGGGTACCCGGGGCTACTTAAACAGCTTTTTCAGCTCATCGCCAATTTTCTTGACCGATCCTTTAAGATCTTCCATCGAAGCCTTTTTCACTTGCTGCACAATCTGCTCACGGGCTTTACTTAAATCGAGTGAAACATCGGGTTTGGACAAAGCACCCTTCAAAATAACAGAAGCCTCGACCATTTTAATATTCTGCGAACCAGGCAAAATATCTATCCCCTTATTGATATCTGCTCCCAAATCTTCCCGGTTAACCACAAAATCCATATTCAGGTTAATCTCGCGTGCAGCGGTCAAACTTCCGTAAATAGTTGCCTGCTGATCGGCAATTGTGGTTTTAAACGGATCAAGTTTTAATGCTCCATTCTCGAATTTAAATTTTGCAGTGAAATCGTTTATTTTTACATTTTTAAGCTTCTCCTTTTTAATAATCCCCCGAATCTGGTCAAAAATGGGTGAATCAACGATCATCAGGTTCATTGTACTGAAAGTTCCTCCACCGTTCAGACTGGTCGGCACAAGGCTTAACTTTTCGTTCATTACGCCCGCAAGGTTGAACTGAGTCGAGAATTTACCCTGACTTTTTCCTGCAATAGGCAAATACCGGTCAAAAGTACTGAATGATTGATACGCAGCAGGCAAATCGATATTTTCCATATTCAGCTTAAAATCGAAGAGCGGCCTGTTTTCCTTGTTACTCGTATATGAACCGTTTATTGCCACTTTGCCCTGTAACATATCCATTGAAAGGTTGGAAAGCTCCATACGCTGTTCTTTCACTTTGACAAGCCCGTTGATATTATTGATCGGAATATTATCGTACACTGCCCTTTGAATGGTCGATTGGAAGGTTAAATCGAGCTTATCGGGAATCTGAAATGCCACAACCGAATCTTTCGGAGCAGTAGCAGCAGCAGTATTAACCGGAGGCGCCTTTTTATCGGAAGAGGGCGCTGAAGCTTTCTTTACCGGTTTTTGAAGATTCGAAAGTTCAGAAAAATTCATGAATGAGGATTTCAAATTAAAAGTGCCTTTCAATACCTCCTTTTTGAATACATAAGCCAGATAGTTGCTCACATTACCCTGAAGCGTAAAATCGCTCTGCCCTATTTTACCGGCAAATTGATCCACACTGATTTGTTGGGTATTGGCTTTTATCTGCCCCTGACTGATCTCGACAGGTTTGGTCAATTGATTGGTAACAATTTTGAAATTCTGAATCGTTGCTTCTCCCTTCGATTGAAACTTCTCATATTCCTTCTTTTCTATGGATGACATATGACCAGCCAGCTGCATCTGAGCCTTCAGAATTCCGGTAATATCAAGGCTGTCAATCGGGATGACCTTTTTCAATGAAGCAAAATCAATGGTTCCTGAAAATGATGCGCTTATATTCGGATCAGTCATCAATTCGCTCAGCGACAACTGTAAATCAACCGGGTTATTGCTGATCGAAGCATGAGCTTTTTCTACATTGACCTTCAACAAATTCAGATCGCCCTCTGGCTTTGTAATCTGCGCAGAGACCTGAATATTCTGAACGCTTTCAGGCAGGCTCTGATATTTGAAACTGGCATCTTTTACTGCCAGTAACACATCAATGGCCGGATAAACTTTATTGAAAAACAAACCTTTTACTGAACCTTTAAATTCGGCTGAACCTTTGATATCAGCCTTGTCAAGATACTTTTGGTAATCGGAAGGAACTAAAGCCAGGATGGTTGCAAAATCACTTTTTTCACTGCGGAAGTTCAGGTCAAAAAACATGCTGTCATTAGGCATTGCAAATGAACCATTGACTTCAAGTGGCAGACTGTTCACCCGGAATTTACTTTGGCTGAAGGTAAAATTCATTTTCTGAGAATCCATTTTCAGTGTGGTCTCAGCCTTTAGCGTTGTCTTTGAAATATACCGGACTGAATTATATTCGAAAACTAACTCGCCTGCATCACATTTTATCGCAAAATTTGTAATTGCGCCTGCAACTTCTCCTGATAAATTCAGGCTTGTATTTTTCAGCTGCACGTTCATCGGCATTCCCTGATCATTGTATTGGAGGTTCAGATTATTGACCTGAATATCGTTTAGCTTCATTTTAAAGGCACTTTCGGTACCAGCGGAACTAGTTGTTCCTGTTTTCGGTGGTGCGCCTGAAGCCTTTGTAATGTTCCAGTTTGAGGCTCCTGATTTATTCACCCTCAGCATGACCCGTGGATTTTCAATCGTAAGGCTTTTCAGTTCCAACCCTTTATTCCTGATCAACTCAATGAGCGAAATAGTAGTAGATATTGACTTAGCTGCCAGAATTGTGTCGTTGGCAAAATCGTTAACCCCAATCAGGCATAGATTCTTCAACTCCATTTCAATCTTTGGGAAATGTGAGAACACAGAAAGCTTAAAATCAGTGAAATCAATCTTTGCGTTAATCTGATTGTTTAAAGTGGCTTTTACTTTGACCAGCAACTTGTCTTTGTAGAGGAATGGCAGAATTGCCAGTGTTCCGAAAATTAAAACCACAACTCCTGAAATGATGACTAGTTTTCTCTTCATTGGGTCTGAATGTTATCTTTAATAATAAAGGTACGCAACATATTTAAAGCTGTTTGCGTCGTGCGGATGATATTTCGTTCGCGATTGTGTCTGAAGTTATATTCTTTACTTTTTACTCCGGCAGGTCCTGCAACTGCTATCCAAACCGTTCCAACAGGTTTCTCGTCAGTGCCTCCATCCGGTCCGGCGATACCTGTTGTTGCAATGGAATAGTCCGATTTTAAGGCTTTCAGGGCACCTAAAGCCATTGCTTCAGCAACCTGCTGACTCACTGCCCCGTATGTTTCAATGATATCATCCGGCACTTCAAGCAATGAATTTTTTATTTCGTTCGAATAGGCGACTACTCCACCTTTAAAATAGGCCGAGCTACCCGCGTTGGATGTGATAAAATGAGAGATATTTCCACCTGTACAGCTTTCTGCAACGGATAGCGTTTTTGAACTTTTAACCAACATCCGGCCAATGACCATTCCCAGGTTCTCATCATCAAAACCAAATACATTCTCAGGAATAAGTAAAAGCAGGTCTTTAACCTGCCGGTCAATTTCAGCTTCAAGCACAGATTTATCCGTACCGTAAGCACTCAACCGCAGCCGCACCATCATCGGACTTGGAAGATAAGCAAGCTTGATAAAATCAGGCAAACCACTCTCCCACTTTTCGATTTTCTCGGCAAGCATCGATTCGGGAAGTCCAATGGTCAGCACCGTTTTATGAACTATCGATTGGGTGATCCCCAATTGTATCAGTCTCGGAAAAACTTCCTCAGTCATAATGGCTTCCATTTCGAAAGGAACGCCCGGCATTGAAACAAAAATGGTATTGTTACACTCAAACCACATACCCGATGCGGTTCCTGCTGAGTTGTGCAATACAGTGCAATTTGCAGGCAATAAGGCCTGGTCACTGTTGAGCTGATTGACTACAACACTTCGTGAAGATAAAAGCGACCTGACATGCTCAAAAACCTCAGGATTAAAGACCAATTCAGTTTCGAAATATTCGCACAGCGATTTTTTTGTAATATCATCCTTTGTTGGTCCAAGGCCGCCGGTAATAAGTACCAGATCAGCATTCTGCTCTGCTTCTGCAAATGCTTTCAGAATATGATCATGATTATCATGTACCGAAGTTACCTGGTACACTTCAATCCCAAGTAAATTAAGCTGTTGCCCCATCCAGGCTGAATTGGTGTCAACAATCTGCCCAATTAATATTTCATCTCCTATGGTAATCAGTTCAGCTTTCATACTGTTTTGTATTTATCGGGACAAAAAGGATTATCCCTTTACCTTATTTAACGCATTTAACCGTTGTAAAAGTGTTGGATGAGAATAATGAAAATAAACATACACAGGATGTGGCTTTAAGTTACTCAGATTTTTTATAGATAACTTCTTTAAGGCTGACGCCAATTCCTTGCCATCAAAATATTTAGCTGCAAATCCATCAGCCTGGTATTCATTTTTTCTGGATAAAATATTCATTGCCAATCCCGTAATCATTGAAAGAGGTGAATACAGTATACCAAATGCAATCAATCCGATATGAAAACTGGGCGTTTTTACTCCCAGAGCAGCTGAAAGTTCAGGACTTCCAACAAACAAGGAGAATATAAACAGAACGATTCCTGTCTGCAGGACACCAAGCAGCAAACTCCAAATGACATGATGTTTTTTATAATGTCCTATCTCATGCGCCAATACGGCTACAAGTTCATTCACCGTTAAATCATTTATGAGTGTATCGTACAGGACGATCCGTTTTTTGGCTCCCAATCCGGTAAAATATGCATTCGCCTTTGTTGATCGTTTTGAACCATCGATCACATAAATATTGTCGAGTTTGAACCCAACCTTGTCAGAAAAATCTTTAATAGCAGATTTAAGTTCTCCATCAGGAAGCGGAGTTTGCTTATTAAACAATGGAACAATCAGGTTTGAATAAAAAAGAACCATAAATACTGAAAACAGGCTGATAATAAGCCACGCATAAATCCAGAAGCTGGTGGTTGTAAGTTGATAGATGTATATGATCAGTGACAAAAGACCTCCGCCGATGATCGCTCCAATGAGGTATCCTTTCAGTTTATCGAAGATGAAAGTTTTGGGAGTTGTTTTATTGAAGCCAAATTTCTCCTCAATCACAAAGGTGTCATAAACCGAAAAGGGTGTGGTAAGCAGATCAGAGGCAAATAATAGAATCCCGAAAAACACTAATGCAACCAGAATTGGATTGGCTGTGACATAAAGAGCCAAATTATTAACCCATGCAAACCCGGCAAGAAGAAACATCAAAAGCACGAGAATAAAGCTGAAAGTAGAACTGATTAATGAAAACCGGAAGTTAACCTTTTCATAGGCCTGTTGCTGACGGTATTTTTCATCATCAAAGATACCTTTAAGCTCCGCAGGAAGCTGATCACTCCATTGTGTGGAATTCAAATACTCCAGAAACCGCTCAAAAATAAAGTCAGCTATCAGGAGGCCAATAATGATATAAAACAAGATTTGTGACATATTCAACAATTTATTCCAAAGTTAGCAAAAAGGACTTCTCAATCTTCATTAAACAAATTCTGTACCACTATAGGGTATAATCAAATCAATTGAAAATCTTCAGGTCTGTTGATATTAATAAACAAGCGCGGATATTTTTGGATCAGGCTGTTGCAGTTTACAAACCTGACATTCAACCTGGAAATCAGATTCATAAGTTTATAGTCACCATTTTCAATCATCTCAATAACAACAGGCAGAATACGTTTATGATACAGACCAATCAGAGGTTCTATTCCGGAAGTATGCCCGGGAATGATACAATCATACTCGCCTTTCTCCGAAATCAGGCTTTGGATTAATTCTTCATTCACGAATGGAACATCTACGCTTACAAGAAAATTCCATTCACTAAAGGAATGATTTAAAGAGGAATGAATTCCGGCTATTGGACCACGTCCTGAATACAAGTCGGGAATCATTTGAACATTAAACACCGAATAATCTGCATTCTCCCCACTGATCACAATAGGATTACAAAAAGGTTCAATCAACCGGATCATACGTTTCAGCAAGGGTTCATTCTCAATTGTCAATAGTGCTTTGTCTGTTCCCATCCTGCGGCTTTTACCCCCTGCCAGGATAAATCCTGAAATATCTGATTTATCTCCCATTCCAAATATTAATTTCCTATTTTATAAAGATCTAAATTACACAAATTATTTACAACAAGAAGCAATGAAAAAACCGGGAAAACCCATTTCTCAATGCTTTTTCCCGGTTTCCTTTTTCAGCCCTTTCAATATCTGGAAATCATATCCGGATAGTTATTGAAGCATTTTTGGGTATGGCCCTCAGAATTGCCTTTGCTTCATTTTCCGGGATACTGATCAGAATTTCCGGTGTATAATTTGGTTTCTGGAATTTAATAATGTGCTCGAACGAACTTTTTATATTCTTCAGATCCCGCTGAAATTCAAATCCTTTACCCAATTTATATTTATTCTGTGCCTTTGTAATAGAATCAATTCCCTGAATGTTTAATTCGATATTGTGATCAAGTTTCACCGTCCAATATATATTTTCCTTTGGTGGAGAATTTTTTCCCTTTTGCAGAGAATCTTTAGCTGTAACAATAACAACTGCCGTGTCTGCAGTTGTTGGTGCCTGAATAACTTTTAAAGGATTTTTGGCTATGGATGATTCTAAATGACGAATGGTTAAAGGACTGCCAAATATATTAAAGTAAACATTGCCGTCCATACGTTTAAAAAAGCCTGAAATAGACGATTCCTTAATTTTTGATTTCATTATTACAACGCCCTTTAATAGCAATTGAATCTCATTTTGTTCCAAATCAATGGACATTCCAATGGAATCATCAGTAGCCATTTTTAGACGTGATTCAACCCATGCCTTGTTTTTCATCAACCCAATTAATGAAGGATTAACAGGAGTGGCACCTTGAACCTCAGTTTTGGCTGATTCCATAGTCGAGCGCACGGCACCTACAGTGAAATAAGTGTATATTCCAACAATGCCTATCAGTATTAAAAAAAACAGGATTATAAAAATCTTATAGCCATGTTTCTTTTTTTCGAACAGACTATCAAAGTTCTCAGCAGAATTATTTTTCATTTAGTAAATATAAACTTTTGAACCAACTTCCAATGTATGGTATACCACATCTAAATCATCGTCAAGCAGACGAATACAACCATGAGTAACATTCTGCCCTATAAAACGCTTATAAATTGTTCCATGTATCATATAACCATCTCCAAGAACAAGTTTGAATGCACCAAGAGTACCTGATTCAAAACGTGAAGCATCACCCGGGGGAGGTATCGGAAGTCCATCTTCAAGAAATGCCCAATCGGGTTTCGCCCAAACCGGATTTGGCTGTTTGCTCTGCACATGCAATACTCCTTTTGGAGTTTTAAAAATATATACTTTTTTACTGTTAACAAATGTCAGCTTTTCGTTTTTCCCTGTAGAACACTTGCCATCGCGAATCAACTGACTCCCTTTGTATAGAAAAAAATGATTGTCTGAAGTATTGACTATGATATAAGCACTTGTCGGAGTAAACTTATCCAATTTCACCTGAAGTTTTTCCACTTCTTTATTAAGCGACTCTTTCTGAGTTTCAGTATTGCCGGCATCAGTCTGTGTTTCACTCACACCAGGCAAAACAAATGTAGACTCCTGAAGTGCCGGAATTGCATACAATATCATAGATGCAAGAAAAATGATTCCGACAAACAGAATAGTCAAATAAATCAAAATGGCACGAATCATAGATTTAGAATTATTAATTCAATTTATTTACTGTATAATCTTCAACAATTGTAACTATTAATTTCAAAAAATGTTTCATTTATTTTAAAAATCCGTTCCACTTGTGATTACCGGGAGTGGTTGTAAAGAACCAACAATGGTAACCCGGGTTCCTGGACCAACAAGACGGCATAAATCATCAATATCATTATCCCTTAATCCCACACAACCGCTTGTCCAGTCAAAACCTTTTCCCCCGTTTCCATGGATCTCAATCAAATTCCCAATTCCGGCCCCCCTTGAAATCAATCCGTTCCTTTTATTCTGGGCAAACATTCGTCGATCTTCAGCATTTGGATAATCAAGCAACAGGGCTTTATGGTAGGCTGAATTTCCACGATTTTTTTCATTGCAAATATGATAATTTCCTTCAGGAGTCGCCCGGTCACCATTTCTTTCTTTGTGAGCCATCCAGTTGGAACCAAACTCAGCCTGAAAACTCCGGATGGCTTTTCCCGACTGATAAACATACAATATATGTGCCACTTTATCAACCAAAATCACTTTATTTCCTCCACGGGAAGCTGCAATCGCATCATTGGCCAGTCTGCTCCAGTTCGCATAGTCATTAAAATAATCCCTAAGCATCTTGCTGGCTGCACTATTGGCATGATTGGTATAAATCTCTGCCTTTTTAAACAGAATATCTGCATCATTAAGTTTTCCGTTGTCATGTGCAATTTTTGATTCGCTTAAAAACATTTTCGATTTATTATGCGCATCAAAAACTGATCTCGATATAGGAAGACTTTTAAAAAGCTTATTATATAATTCTATCTTTTTGGCCAGACTAACAAATGAGGATTCAATATCCTTATTTAAAGTGCTTGATTTTTTAATCGATTCTTCTTCGGCTTCATCTGCTCTTTTTTTTGCGCGACCCGCAAAAGTGATTGCCCTGCCATAGTCGCGAAAAAGAATAAACCTTCTGTTTTGCCTTGCCCAGTTTACCATTGCCGAATCGTACATCTGGCTGGCCTCCCTGAACATTTTTTCAGAATAAATATTTGCTTCGGCTTCTTTGGCTCCACTCAAGGCTTCACGTGCAAGTCTTAAATCATCAGTCGGCACTTTCCTTTGGGATACAATAATAACGCTGATCGTTATTCCAACAAAAATGACCGATAACAATCCAATACCAATCCACCTAATTCTCTTTTGCTTACTTAAAACCATCATTTCCGTATTAAAAAAATACCCGGGGGGAAAGCCCCGGGTATTGTAATTCATTAACTCTTATCGAGTTATTATTTCTTTGCTTTCTTTGCTACAGGAGCTTTTGCTGCTTTAGCTGCAGGAGCTTTAGCTGCGCCTTTTTTAGCAATAGCTTCGTCTAATTCAGCTTTAATTGAAGTTGCTTTTTCTTTAGCAGCTTTAATTTTGCTGTCAGATCCAAGTAAGTCACCATTAGCAAGAAGAGCTTCAACTTCAGTTACAGTTGTTTCAGCTACAGCGTTGTCGCTTTTAATAGCTTCCAATGCTTCTTTACCTTCTTTACCTCTAGGAGCTTTTGCGATTAATGCTGTGTTTTCAGCAACTAATGCTTTTACTTCTCCGATCATAGTTGTAACTTCAGCTTTCAATTCAACTTTACGTTTTTCAGTATTAGCTTTAGCGTCAGTTGCCATTGTGTTCACTTTAGCTAATAAATCTTTAGCTTTTGTGTAGTTTGGAAACCATTTTGCTTTAGCAACTTCAACTTTTTCGTTAGCTGATTTCATTGAATCAACCATAGCCTGATAAGCTTCTGGTACATAAAGATCTGCACCTGCATCTTTTGTTGACTGAATAGCAGCGGTAGCTGCATCGATTTCAACTTGAGGAACTTTAGCACAACTGCTAAATAACACTGCGATACCCATTGCTGCAATAGCAATAATTAATTTACTTTTCATACTCAATTTTTAATTGTGGTTTTCTCTAAAATTATTAACAACAAATATAACTAAAACTTCTATAATAAATTTCTATTTTTACCGCGAAATACAAATATACTTTCAGGCAAATTTACCATTGTGACGAAGGTTTCCGGAGAAGTAACACATCTTTAAATTATTTTTTTGTTTTTTTTTGAGTTTTCTTACTTCCAACACCTATATATGGCTTTAAAAACTAAATATAAAGAAAAAACTGATGAAGAAATAGTTCATTCGATCATGAATTTAGGTAATCATGAATTGTATGAAGTCCTTTATTCCAGATATTTCAAGAAAGTAAGAGATAAATGTTTCAGCTTCTTGAAGGATAGCAAACAATCCGAAGAATTCGCAAACGATATTTTGACCAAAGCTTACGAAAAAATACCAGGGTTCAAAGGAAACTCATCCTTTTCTTCCTGGCTTTATTCGATTACTTATAATTACTGCATCGATTATTTACGGGTTAAAAAGAAATTACATTACCCCGATTGGAACAGAAGCAACGAAATCCCTGAAATTATTGACGAGTCAGGAACAGATTTTGAAGAAGCCAGCTATGAGAACCTCCTTATTATTCTCGAAGCAATCCACCCGGAAGAAAAAGTGCTTCTCTTAATGAAATACCAGGATAATCTCCCCATCAAACAAATCGCCAAAACCTTGCGCATTAGTGAGGATGCCGTTAAGATGAGACTTAAAAGAGCCCGAACCCGCGTAATCTATATGTATAATCAGAAATTTGCTTCGAATAATTAATTGTTTTTTAAAAACGTTACTATTGAGCTGATTTACCGTCTATAGAAAAGAAGGCGGGAATAGGTGAATGCATTATTTATTTTTTCTCTCCTCCTGTCCGAAAAGCAATCTAAAGCCAGTAACTAGTTTGAGTCTCATGAAAAACATTTTAACTAAAATATTAAAATTCTCTAAAGTCTCTATCCCGGCTAAGGTTAAAGCGTCATTTCTTGAAAAATTCGGAGATTCTTTAAATGTGGAATGGCTGCATACAGATGAATCATACGAAACAATATTTTATCTTGAAGAAATCGAACATATTGCGCATTTCGACACCAACGGAAAACTGATTAATCTGAAGAAAAACCTTCCTCTTCACACCGCTCCTGCACACATTATACTAAAAGCCGCAATACATGGTGAATTAATGAATGTCATTGAAATCAGGGAAGAAGAAATTGTGGGCTATGAACTTATCGTACGTGATGAAACACTGATTCGGTTCTCTGTACTCTTAAATGAAAAAGGCGGATTAATCCAGAAAAACAAACTGTAAACCGGTAAGAATGCCTTCGTCAAATCACCCCTCATTCCGCGCTCCAAATCACAATCAATAAATCATTCTTCGTTTTGAACCGGATATTAATTTCCCGGTATCATAACAAAAAAAAGTTAAAAACAGCAACAAAAACGCGCACTCTCTATTGCACAACTAAGAAATTTAATACTATATTTGCAACCGAAAATTGAAACACGGTGGTTGTAGCTCAGCTGGTTAGAGCACTGGATTGTGGTTCCAGGGGTCGTGGGTTCAAATCCCATCATCCACCCCAAAACAAAACCCAACTATTTTATCTGTAAATAGTTGGGTTTCTCTTTTTTATTCAACGCCATCCAATGGATCAGAGATCTTGCCCGTCCTTTTCTCTGCACGGTATGCGCCAAGAATCAACAAAATGACCAAAACAATGGCAACATACAATCCACTGGGGATTGGTGGCGGATCGCCCTGTCCGTAAGAATGCATTCCTGAGAGGTAATAATTGACTCCAAAGAAGGTCATTAATACGGTGCTTACCCCTACAAGCGCCAGACTGCTCAACGAGAATATACTTTTTAATCCCGGGACTTTCCTCAGGTGAAGAATGATCGTGTAAACCAGGACCGAAACCAACGCCCAGGTCTCTTTGGGATCCCAGCCCCAATATCTTCCCCACGATTCATTGGCCCAGACTCCGCCGATAAACGATCCAATGGTAAGCATCAGCAAACCGATCATCAATGCCATCTCAATGATATAGGAAACCTCGAGTATAGTGAAGCTGATGTTTTTATCATTCGTTTTATTTCTTAATATCATTAAAACAAGGTTCAGTGTTCCAAGAAGCGCTCCCATCAATAGAAATCCATAGCTGGCCGTAATAACAGCCACATGAACGACTAACCAGTATGATTTAAGCACGGGAACCAGATTGGTGATCTCAGGATTCATCCAGTTCATCCCTGCAACAAACAAAATGATTGATGCCAGAATAGTAGTTACAGCCAAAGTGATGGGCGATCTTTTCATGAAAATAAAGCCCGACAGACTAGTCGCCCAACCCACATAGATCATGGTCTCGTAACCATTGCTCCATGGCGCATGACCCGAAATATACCATCGGATAATTAACCCTGCGGTATAAAGCAGAAACGCAGCAAAAATCAATATTGCTCCTCCGTTGATCAGTTTCGTAAAACTACCCGATGGCTTGAAAATGAGCATAAAATGAACCACAAGCAATACGAATCCCAGCAAGACATAGATGATGGCTAGTTTGCCAAAAATGTTCCAGTCATTATAGATGATCTCCATCTTTATTTTCGAAGGCGATGGAATAATGTCTGAACCATAGGTCTTCTGGTATTTCTTGATGTATCCCAGGTATTCAATGGGTTTCGACCAGTTTCCCGTCCCAACCGAAAGGTTATAATCGTTATAAAACAAATTCAGGATGTTACCGGCAAAATCAGCTTCCTCCTTTTTCAGACTGGAGGGCAAGGCAGTATGGGTCGTCCAGGTTTTATTTGCATCATTGGGAATAGGGAAAATCTTCAGAAATTCACCATTGTAAATCTGGTAACAGATATTCACCCGTTCATCCACATTGATAATTTCTTTATCCAGTTTATTCCGCTGGGTCTGTTTCTTATTGTACGACTCCTGTACCTTTGCATTCAGCCTGTAATTTCCAGACTGATCAAACATTTGATTGAATGACACATAATTGCCTGAATAGCCTAGCGATTTAATCAATTCTGAATTGGCCACCTTGATAAACGGAATATTCTTCCATTTTTCTGCATTGGCATTCATATCCAGAAAGACTTCGACTGCCGACATTCCTTCCCATTCATTATTGCGTGATATTTTCCGAAGCAGGTCCGATGCCAGTGTATTGACGGGTTCTATTCTCCCCTGGTGATCCTGAACCACCAATTCGCCAAACGACTCAAGAAGTGTTTCTTTGGAGTTCTGATTCCCGGCCGCAAAAGCTGAATGAGAATTCATACTGAAAACGGATACAGTTAATCCAATAATCAAAACCTTCATTGTTTTACGCATAGCCTGAAGCTTTGAGCTTAGCCGGATTAAGGTCTGGAATCGGCTGTTCTTGCTGAAGATTGTAAAGACCATCCCCAAAGCCATCAGAAAATATCCCAGGTAAGAAATTAAGGTCCCCCAGTAATCCTGGTTAACCGACAATACAGTTCCTTTTTCATCCTGATCAAAGGAAGACTGGAAGAAACGATATCCCTTGTATTTTAATATATTATTCATAAATATACGAAACGGGCGTACCACCGACGCGGCCTGATCGGTTAAGGTAATTTCGCTTGCAAACGAAGAAGGGCTTTTCGAACCGGGATAACGTTCAAGCTGGAAATCACGCAGCAATAAGCTGAACGGCAATTCACGAATGATCGATCCGTACGTGATACTCACTTTTACACCGTTGATCGTACATCCAACCGGGGGCAGAATTACACCCTCATGGGTAAATACATTTACACGTTTAACTTCGCTGCCGGAGGTTATTTTTGCTGTAAAGGCATCCTCTCCTTCCCCATTTCCTTTTGATAAAAGGATCGGTGTACCATTCCCATCGGGAACAATGGTTTCTATGGCATTTGGAACGAACAACTCGTTTTCGATGGAAACCTCTTTGCCATCTACCGTCAGCGTTTTATGATAGCGATTGGATGTATTTGGAGTAAATTTTGCCTGAGTCAGTGAAGTCACTTGACTGTTATTGGCTTCCGCATGAACCTGAATGAACATGGCTCCCGAAACCACCTGATTGGTTGATTCGCCTTCACGAATATGCATGCTTCCTTCAAATCCGAAGTAACGGGTTACACCTGCTCCGATGATGATAACGATAAAGGCAAGGTGAAACAGCAGGATCGCCCATTTCTTGCGGGTAACCAATTTATACCTGACTACACTTCCAGCAAGGTTAATTGCACCAACCAAAAGCAGTAATTCGAACCACCAGGCCTGGTAAATAAGCAATTGTGCTGTATCAGTGCCGTAATCATTTTCCAGAAATGTGGCATAAGCTATGGAGATGGCAAACACCATCAACAGCAAAACGGAGAAAAACATCGAGAAAAAGAAGGCAAATAGTTTCTTCATGATCAATCATTCATGCGGATTAATAAAAATTATTTCGGCCATAGACTACCAGACAGACCCGTCATATATTAAAAAAAACTCCTTTGTTTTAAGTTAAAACAAAGGAATTTTCAGTATCAATTAAAAGAGGAATTTACTTTTTTGTTGGGTCTTTATGTGCAATTTTAGCTGCATATTCTTTGAAATTGAATCCTTTAAAATTAGGACTTTCTGCATTGTGACATTTCTTACATACTTTTTCGTCAGGCATAATCAAACCTTTTGCCATAGAAGCCTTCATATCTTTCATCACAGTAGCAACTTTATACAAACTACCTGCTCCGTGACATGATTCGCATGATACACCTTCTTCAACTGTAATGGAAGCAACCAGACTTTGGTCAGCACCGGCAGCAGTAGAGTGACATTTCAGACATTTTGGGTTCTTTAAATCAGCGCCTTTCAGTACCGACATGGCTTTGGCATGAGGACTGGCCAGCCATTTATTATACTGTTCGCCCTTTTCTGCCTTATTATGGCACATTTTACATTTGGCTGCCCCGACATACTGGGCATTCTGAGCATTTACAACCGAACTGAAGATGATGAACAGTCCAAGTATAAAAGATAATTTTTTTAAATTCATGACCATCAATATTTAAAGATTAATAAAAAAAAATTCAAACTTAAATCCATTGATTCATTGCAACAATCATTCCTCATTTGTCAAACAATTCAAAGCTAAAATTGCACATTTTTTCTCGTTTCACAAAAGATTATACCGCTTTATTATTAAAAATAGAAAATAATCTTTTTAATAGAGCTGTGCGTGGCACAATGAACACAATTCGGTCTTCTCGGCCCCGTCAACATCTACCGGATGCTTAAACTCAAGTGGCTCCAATGACTTGGAATATTCCATCGTTGCAGGCGTACCCTGGGCCAGAATCGTATGACATAAATTACAGTCCTTTGAAATGACCTTCCCTTTTTCGGTGGCGTGACGGTCGTTATGACAACGGAAACAACCATCGGATTCCATATGCCCGATATTGTTCGGGTAAGACTTCCAGCTGGCATTCATGTAAGGGAAAATATTATTCGAATAACCGTTTTGTATTTCGACAATCGCAGCCTCAATATCCGATTTCCTTTCGGTGACCAGATTTGGATAACCCTTTTGATAAAATTCGCTTACCTGGCTGCGGATAGCCATAAAAGCGCTGTCTTTCGTGCGATAAGTCTTATACAACACCTTCATGGAGATTTGCTTAATTTCAGGCAAAGTTGTTGAGATTTTACCTTCACTCAGCGATTTGTCGACAAAATTCTGAGGCGTTCTATAGTTATGGGCAGGTCGGTTATGACAATCCAGACAATCCATGACCCGTGTTTCAAGTGAATCAAGTTTCGCGGGACTAAGTTTGTTTTCACTGTCAGTAAACACTTCGCTGACCCCTGTTTTCAAATTGGTATATCTCACCCATGGGATAACCTGGCGATTGGCTGAAGTTGTTTTATACTCAATCCGCACGTCAGGACTGATGTGTTGATGAATCCCCTTCTCAAATCCGGCGGCAGTCATCTTTGAACTGGTCTTCATTTGCAGGTTGATTATCTCTTCCGTATTGGTCTTATCAGCCAGGAATGTTTCCTTAATTTTCAATTTCCTGTCATAGAACTTTTCAGGCCAGTGACACTGCTCACAGGTTTCCCTTGCTGGACGCAAGTTGGCGATTGGAGTAGGTATTGGTGTTGGAAATTTCTTTGCAAGTACTGAATAAACCTGGTACATTCCCGACATTTTGCTCTTCACATACCAGCTGGCTCCTGACCCCACATGACATTCGACACAGGCAACCCTTTCGTGTGACGATCCCTGATAAGTTGTATATTCAGGCTCCATAACATTATGGCACAATTTACCGCAAAACTCGACCGACTCCGTGATGTGAAAGGCTTCATAGCTGCCTACCGAAGAAATGATGATCAGGAAAATGGTACCAAAAATAAAGATCATGGATGCATTACGCGTGGCAACATTGTTGAAATTCAATACCGGCCAGTTGAGTTTCTCCCCGGCTGCTTCTGCCCGTCTTGCCCTGCGGCTGTTTAATCTCATCCCGATAGGTATCATCAACAATCCGCCAATCATTATGGCGGGCAATACCATATATATAAACAGGCCAATATAGTTACCCCCAAAATTAAAAAATGAATTTAAAATCATCAGGGATAGGATCGCCGCCAGGTTGAAAACCGCCAGCACAGCCCCTATTATTGATATATAGTTTTTAATCGACGAAGGAAGTTTCATATTTAACACTTTTGGACTAAATGCTTTTGATTGATGGTGCAAGTTTGTAAAAAGTATGCAATAATTCTTCAATATTGACAAGTGTCAAGTCAGCCACCTATCGTATTTAATTTCAAAATATTACGGCTTCACAAAAAGTGTAATTTCAAATGTATTTACAGTTCTGTGCGTAAATATTTACCCTCCGGAAGAAATTCCAAGTGTATGTGGTCGTTGAATTTTCAAATCTCTATAAAAACAGCCAACGATTATTCTTTTTGTAGCGCTTGTCAGAAAGTTGCAATTATAATATGAATAAACTTATTTTTGCATTCCGAACCTAAAACTTGTAACTTTAATCCTTGTTACCCTGAAATAATCCCAGACATCCAAACCGACTTACATCTATAGCCAGCCTATTTTGTCTTCTTTTTCCGCTATCCGAACTATACCCTCCCTATACCTGCTCCTTATAATC
>DIZL01000073.1:32855-142698 GCA_002429385.1 Prolixibacteraceae bacterium UBA6029
ATTATAAGGAGCAGGTATAGCCTTGGTACTCCCCGGATAGATTGCTGATATCAAAAGAAAAAGGCAATCCAGCCGTCAGGATACCTTGGTAGCCTTGGGCTGGATTGCCTTTTCTCCTAAAAAATATTTACACAAATATTAATGAAACAGCAGTGAATAGATGATGAAAATGACCTGGATAATTCCGGTGAACAGGAAGATATAGCCAAAGAACTTTACGAACGTCATTTGTTTTTTCGAGAAGTCTTTCTTCACAGTTACACTTTCAAGCATTCCGGTTTTTTCCAGATCCTCGTATTCCCTTGGCCTGTCGGCCTTGTATTCTTCAAACAATACGTGACCGGTAAATACAACGGTATCCATTGGGAACGACTCAGGGCGAAGGTGAGTATTGAAGAAATGGATGGTGAAAATAAATCCAACAGCCAATAAGGCCTCATCACTATGGATGATCTGGGCCACATTGATGACCCATCCCGGCAACAAGTTGGTAAAGAATACAGGGAACCACAGGATTAGTCCCGTTGAGCCGATAACCACAACCCCCCAGAACACAGCCATGTAATCAAATTTTTCCCAGTAGGTCCAACGGCCATATTGCGGGCGTGGACCACGGCCGACAAACCATTTTACAGAGGCCCAAAAGTCCTTCAAATCCTGAAGATTGAACATGAGTGAATTATAGCCAAAGATGAAACCGGACAGGTTCTGTTTTTTGCTGATTTTCATTTTCACCAGAGAGAACACATGATAAGCAAAATAGCCAAAAGTGATTACCGCAGCAAAACGGTGAATAATACCGGCATTTTGAGCTCCGCCAAGTAACTTTACAAATATTTTGGCCCATCCCATATAGGCGAACTTCAGCAACATACCCGTGAAGGCAAGTGACAGGAAGCTGACAATTACAAAGATATGGGTGATGCGCTGGCTCTTTGTGAATCGCCGGATATAGACTTTATCGCCCGGTTCCAGCACATGTACCTTCTTTTTGCGCATGGCATCAATAGACCGTGGCAACCAAAGCAGGGTGTGAAGACCGAAGAAGATAAATACACTGACCAGTAAACTGGTCATGGCCCAGAACGTATAATACAGCCATGGGAATTTACTCTTATTCGAATGGGTGGCATGAGTTAAATAGCCTGTAAATTTCTCATTGGCATCAGCATGGCATTTCTGGCATGTAGCTACAATATTATTCGGATTTATAGAAGATTTTGGGTTACGCCTGTTATAAATGCTGTGGGCCCCGTGACAATCCGAACAACGGGCCGCCTGCAAATATCCAAGCTGATAGACTTTGCCATGATAGGTTTCCAGGTAAGTTTCGGCCAGTTTCGAATGACACTTGCCACATTGAACTGTTATTTCAGACATAAATTTATCCTGATGTACTTCGGACATGTTATGCGCGGTATGGCAGGTTGCACAAGTCGGATATTTCAATTCGCTGGTACTGTCACGATAAGCATGGTCGCTGGCAATATACTGATTGTAAATACCCTTATGGCAATTTCCACAAGTAGCACCAATATTTTTAGGATTAACTGATGACCTCGGGTCAGAGGCTCTCAGCATAAAATGCGTGGTATGGCAATCGGTACACACAGCTACCGAAAGTAATCCCTTTTCAGCAAGGCTTCGTCCATGCACACTGGTCGAATAATCGTTGAAGGCATCAATTTCACGAAGATTTGTTCCTTCGACAGCTTTTCCGCCTTTACGGTGACACTGTCCACAGAGTTTAGGAATGGAAGAACGGTAGATCGGTGAACTTTCGTCGGTCTTTGGTTTAACCAGGTGGGTTCCGTGGCAATCGGTACAATATGGGGCATTTGGCTTCTTATTGAAATAGGCCTGACCATGCCCACTGGCAAAGTAAATATCCGATTCAGCAGCATGACAGGCAGAGCAGTCAACCTTTCCAGCCGTTTCGCATGGGCGAGCCAGATGTATCGTTACATCCGAGTGGCATTTCACACAGGTGATATTTTTGTGGGTTGAAACAGCCAGATCGCCAACTTCCACTTTTAATGAAATGATCTTATTGTTGACCGTTTTGTGTGTATCCGCTTTGTCATGGCACTTCAGACAAGTATTATCCGAAATGGTCGATATGAGATTAATTAATTCGACCTTATGAGGTGGGTGGCAGGAAGTACAAGCAGGAATTGCTCCGGGTTTCTTCTCCCAAAGTTCCTTATTGATCACTTTTGTATGAACATCCTCGATTCGGGCATGGCATTGCATACAGGTTGCAGCAATGTTCAAGGGCGAGATGCTTGAGGATACATTGGTGTGCGGCAATATAAGGTGGTTGCCGTGACAGTTGTTACAGGTCGCAGAAACAATCAAACCCTTTTTATATAAACCCTGGCCATGAATACCTTCGCTGTAGTTTTCAAGGATATTGTGCTCGGAGATGTTATAATTCTTTGCAACAGGCGCTCCCTCTTTGTGACATGAACCACATAAAACCGGGATATTCATTTTATAGGTTCGCGACTTAGTATCGGCAGATTTCAGGATATCATGAGTACCATGACAATCCTTACACGTGGGGGCCAACTTTTCGCCATTAAGAAATGCTTGTCCATGTACTCCCCTGAAATATTTATCCTTGGCATCGGTATGGCAAGTTCCGCAATCGACAGGTTTTAATGATTCAGGATGAGGAAATTCAGCCACAGCAGCATCCTTATGACAAGAGGCACAAGTTACGCTCTTATGAACGGAGTGTTCAAGTGCATTGGCAGGCACATACCTGGATACCTTTTTACCTGGTTTGGCAGAAGTCAAACCTGCATCATCGTGACAGGCCAGGCAATCCTCATTGGTTTGTGCCGACAAATTTGAAATTCCCAGAAACATCATCATGACAAGCATAATGAATACCATGGGATTCAATCTTTTAATCCTTGTGTGTATCATACGAAGTTTACTTTCCTTAAATCCTGAAATCGAAATTCCCAGGGATATCATTAACCTGTCAGCTAAATAAGACTTAGTATATCCTTCCATCATTCCCCCTGTTTTATATAAGTCTATTGAATCAGTATAATAATTACAATTGGATTCTTAATGAACCTGATGCCAACCTGTAATAATGCTTTTGAAATTCTCAAGAGGAGATTTACCAATTGAGGCAATATAGAGATGTATCATTAAGAATACTGATATAAAAAATCCCATGGCCGAATGAACAACTGCGGTAACGAACACACCACTGAAGGCATAAACTTTATCGAGAATGATTTCAGGGAACAAAAGGCCGATTCCGGATATGATTACAACTGGAACTGCCATATACATAACCATTACATAAGCATATTTCTGTAGTGGATTGAATTTCCTTTTTTCTGAAATTGGATAGGGAGGTTTCATTCCGTGAAACATTCCCCAGGCATAATATATAGCCTGTTGTATCGGTTTTGCAAAGAATCCACGGGGTTTTATCCTGTAAAATTTACCGTTTGGGGTAACCACATTTCCGATGAAATAAATAAAATAACTTAGGGTTACCAGGGTACCTGCAATATTGTGAAGCTTAACGATCAGATTGAATCCAAGAATATGCGAGGACTCCACACTGGATTGCATGGAAATACCGGTAATGATTAGTGTGACAATCCCTAAGGCATTAATTCCGTGCCAGATTCTTAACCAGACGGGATAAAAATATAGTTTTTCAGTAGCTGCCATTTTATTTCTTTTTAATTATTCTGAAAATACCATGGATTAAAATTCCACATAGAGCAATAAAGAAAATCAGAATACTTGCCAATTTTAGTAATGGGATTTGGTGTGAACCAATGATATAGGATTCGTTTGCCAAAACAGTATTTAAAGTGCCGTTCTCAGAACGTTTCTGTAGATTCTGATATTTGTACAAGGAGGCTTTTAAGCGGGAGTTTGCTGAGTGGCATTCAACACATTTTTTCAAAGCCTTCTCTTTGGGCAATATATTGTGTGAGACCATGAGACTATCAGCCACTTCAGTGTGACATTCAATACATCTGACATGGGCAAAATGAAGTTCCTGATTTGGTAACCACTCATGAACCTGAATTAATTTTGGATTATCATGCCCCGATACCATTTTGTATTTTTTCATGTCGTTGTGGCACGAAAGGCACATCTTGTTGCTGTAATCGACAATTTCGAGAACATCGCTGCTGGTACGGGCGGTGGCTTTATAAGTATGTTGGCTGTGACATTTTGTACAGGTAAAATTATCACCATATACTTTGTAATGAACACTTTTCTTAAACTCCTCGTCAATCCGTTCAAAATGATAGGTGGCAAATGAAGCATCTCCTCCATGACAATCCAGACAGGTACTTAAAGGTTGTAGTTTTAAGGTCGCCTGATGCGGGTATGTGCCATATTCAGAGGAATGGCAATCTGTACAATCAAACTGTTTATGAACTCCATGTGTTAATCCAACGGTATCAATAATAAAATAAGGATTCATCAACCTTTTTTCTACCTTATTCTTTACCGTATTCATGAATGAATACGATTGATTGGAATGACATTTTAGACATTGGTGATGCTGGGCATTCTTGTATGATTGTGCCGGGACAATTCCAGTGGTGCAAAATAAAAATAGACAAACAAAAATAACCGAAGTATATTTCATGGGTATAAAAGATTATAAAGTTGAATTTTGCTTCAGTGAAAGTACACTGAAGCAAATTTCAAAAATCACTTTCAAAAAGAGAAGTAAACAAATATTTTAACAATATATAATCAATGCTTCCGGCGTTAGTAAAAAATGGTAATATCCTCAGATAAGGAATATTACCATTTTTATTAAAACTTATCTTAAAAATTCCTTAGTATTAATATGCCCAAAGTCTTGTGATAACAAAGCCAATTGACCAACCTTTGTTCTGCCAGTCATTCTGGTTGTACATGATATTATCCTGTGGCAACATTGAACTGGATGAACCCATAAACATCTGGAAAGCATGGGTACCGGTTGAAACCTCGTAACCAATAGCCAGATTTGGTTTAGACGGATTTTTCAATATGGCTTGTTCAGACATTTGTTTGATCTTTAAAGGCTGGTCGTAGTTGAAAATGATCGAACCCTGAGGCGTAACTTTAATTCGACCACTTACATGAGCACCTAATTTATCATGATCATAACCTCCAACAACCAGATTATTAGCGACATCATTAACTGAATTGTAATGGGTAAAACTTAATCCAGCCTGAAGCGAAAACTCTTTGCAGAATTTACGGCTTATAATAATTTCAGAGAAATAACTTAACCGATCCTGTAATTCAATTTTGTTGGGTAACCCATTATGGTAAGCTATTCTTACCTGATCTGTTTGATATGAACTCAAAGGTCTGCCATCAATAGCGACATTACCATACAATGCAACAGATACCGGAATCGTATTTTTACGGGTCTGTTGAAGTAAAGACCATTTGGCATTCAGATCAGTAATATTCTTTTCACCGTTCATGCCTTTTTTAGTCAGGCCAGCGCCAATCTGCAGATTCTTGGCAATAACATAGTCTAAAGCTAAACGGATGTTTGCTGATCCATAAACACCCCACATATCTGTACTCCCATTCTCGATGGTTCCGAATTTGTGTTGTATCCCAAACTCGAGGGTTTTTTTCTCAGGAATGACAGTGGTTTGGGCGTCGATCAGATAACCACTTTCAAAAGCGCCAGTTACTGGAAAGTCTTTTTCTTTAGCACCGGTTGTTTCAGTTGCTTCTTTCTGTGCAAATGAAATAGTCGTTATTAGGGAAAAAAGAATTATAAATAAAATATTTTTTTTCATTTCAGCGAATATTAAATGTTTGCACTAATTGTTTTTAGCTCCTTCTTTAATCCATGTAAGAATTAATGCAGCTTGTGTCGCAGAGACCTTGGCATAATGATTACCCGAAGATGCATTGACATAAAGAATGCTGCTTTCAGGAGTGGCCGTATTGACATATTGAGGTACAATTTGCGAATAGACTGTAGTTGGATTCGATAAATCGGGAGATCCTAATCCACCTGGCTTATGACATTGGGTACATTTATCACCAGTTGAAAAAACAGGTACAATTTGTGAGGCAAAACTGATTGGTTGTCCTCTGTTATCGATTACCGGAACATCAACCGGAATAATAAAATCGTATTTACATCCTGTGAACAACAAAGAAAACAAAGCTAAAATAAGGAATATGTTACGTCTTTTCATTGTATTCATATTTAAATTGTTAATATAAAAAAAGACTTCAATCTTTAAAAAAGAAGTCTTTTTCTATCCGTTTACATAATCACCTTATTGAAGTGCTGCAATTGAATTAAGCAACAAAGCTCTAACATATGGAGGATTGTGAACACCTTCGCTTCTGTCATCCATAAGACCGAAATAATTGAAGGCTGCCTGTGCCTGAACCATTGGGAACGTTTTAGAAACTGCTGCGTAAGTGAAGACGGTAGGATCAGTTGCGCTTGGTGTAGCAACAACAAGTCCTTTTGCAATCAAAAGATCGCGCAATTTTACAAGATCAGCGGCAATTTCGGTTTGAACACCATTGTGGTCAAAACTTTTGTCTGTAGCGTTATGACAGGTATTACAAGCAGCAAGACTAGGAATCAATGAGTGGCCACCCTGGCCATTTGTAAATGTAGCCATATGACAACCTGTACATGCCCCTACATAATGTGTTGAAGAACCTGGTGCGGGATAAGCAACTGAACCTGGGATTTCAGCAAAACCAACTCCAGCTACGATATTTCCCTGAGGACCATGATGTGGCCCAATCCTTGTAGATACAGCAAATGTTGCACCTGGTTTTGCAATATTCGGTTCTGCTGTTCTGGCCTGGTGACAGTTCACACAGAGATTACTGTTATTCTTGAAATCAAACATGTAAGTTGCACTAATATTTGACGGGACTGGTTGTGCGTCAAAACGTAAAGCATAATCTCCTGCTTCAAATGTTTTGTGAAGACCATGGCAGGTAGCACATTCCCATGGGCTTGGATTGGTAATTGTACCAGCTACTGCACCTAATGTTGCATATTCCATAAATCCTTGTGATGAGTGGCAACGTGCACACGAAGGATTTCCACCTTCTGAAGCCACAGCAACTGCACCTACAGCGTGTTCTGACATGGCAAATTCTGCCTTTTTCTGATCCATTGATGTACCGGCATGACATGCAAGACATGTTACAGTTCCGGCAGCGCCGTCTTGACCGTTAGTTCCGTTTGTACCATTAGTACCAGCGAGACCCTGAGGACCCTCTTTTACGCAGGAGGGAGCAATACACATGATTACAAATGCAAAGAGCAAAAGTCGTGAGAAATTTTTAAGTTTCATAAATTAAGTATGTTAAGATTATTATTAGTATCCACACATTTCATAATATGCGAACGGTTTTACACGCGGCTAAAGTAGGAACCTTAGCTGATTATTTCTGATACGTACAATTGATGTTTAGAAGGAAATGATTTGATTATTCACAGTATTTTTATTGATATATATCAATCGCGATAGGCAAAAAAATTATCCTTTTCTGCTTATCAAAGCAAGCGCTTCTTCATCAAGGACATGTAGGCTTCCCCCATCAACAGCAATAATTCCTGAAGATTTAAATTCCTTCAAAATACGAATAAAACTCTCCATGGTCATCCCTGTCATATCTGCCAATTCCTGTCTTGAAAGACGAGTATCGAATGGATTACAAAGAAATATTTCATTTTTCAGATAAAGGATCAAATCTGCAACTCTGCCAGGCATGTATTTCTGGGTAATTCCAACCAGGTTATTCAGCATTTGAATATTCTGGCGATTATTCAGCTTTAATAATTCAAAGGCAAACTGACTGTTCGATGATACTAATTCATATATTTTGTCCGAATCGATAAAACAACATTCAACTTCAGTAACCGCCTGTACGGTAAAGTGCCTGATTTCATCAACAAATATACCTCCACCGGTTAATATTGAATGAGTAGCGACCAACCGTAATATTAATTTCTTATCCCCTTCACCTTCTGCAATGATCTTTGCTAAACCGCGTTTTACACAAACCACATGACTTGCCGAAGTATTTTGTTTCAGAATGGTTTCACCGGGGTTGAAATGGACATGCCTTTTTTCTTTTACCATCAACTCGAGTTCATTATTTGTAAGGCAATTAAAAATGTTATCCTCCCCGTCGTCAAAACAACGGGCGCAACAATGATCCTTACATTTTGAACATGCTTCTTCTATTCTTCTCGGTTCCATAATTTAAATAAATCCTGCAGATCAATTAACCTCAGGATTTTTAATTGGGTTCATCATTTTGTTCGTGGAGCTGGCGGGAATCGAACCCGCGTCCAAACGAGGAAGCAATATGCTTTCTACATGTTTATCCCCAGACTTTATTTTCGAGTAAAAGCTGGATCAGGGCCACCGACTTTTACCTTATCTTCTTAATTTTGCAGAAGTTACGAAGCCTCACTTCCACTATCCCCGATTTATTTGCACCGCCTGATCGGGCCGCTTCAGGGAAGTAGCACCCGGGCGATGTCTCGTTCCAGTATCTAATACCGGAATAAAGTATAACCTACTTAGTTCGGTTACGCAGCAAGAGCGTAGTTATTTTCGCCAATTGAATTGTGAACGCCGAGTTTTACGGGCTGTGCGATCAAGGCCCTACATGCTTACATACCTCTTCTACCCGCTGTCAAAACCAGTCAGCCCCGGTATTAAGGACGACAAAAATACAAAATTTCAGCTAAATTTAGAAGTTAACTCCTTTTATTTACTTTTCGAGAGCAACGGATTTACGTAGCCTATTTTTTGATTTGTTTCAAAATCATATAAGGTTAGTATCCGCAATTTATAATAAGCTTCCCAATAGGATTGTAATGAATAGATGTAATCTCGTTTGGCATTATCGCGTTCTGAAAGGGCAATATTCAGGTCGGTAATTGTAGTCTCTCCGTTTTGAAATTGCTTTAAGGCAATCAGGTAACCATTTGCCGCTACTTTATCAGCCTCTTTGGCGGTTATTAACTGATCTTTCAATAAACTAAACTGTTCGACCTGTACCAGTATACTTCGTTCAAAATCAGTACGGTCTTTCTCCACCTCATAAATGACCAGATTTCGACTGGACTCAGCCAGTTTAACCGCTGAAGCCGATGCCCCCCAATCCAGAATCGGAATACTTAAATTAAGGCCTAAGTATTGCTGCAGCGGTGCATCTTTATAAATTCCAGGTAAGTCATTTGCCCTGTTTGCCAATCCGTATGAACCTTGCAATGTAGCGCTTAAACCGGTACTTCGTTTGGCGCTCACCAAATTACGGTCTGCTTCAATCAACCTGCGCTTGTAAGCCGATCCTTCTTTTCGGTTAGCGTTAGCTTCTTCCAAAGCTTTTTTTGAATCTATTTCAAATAAGGTAATATTCAAGGGCATTTGTAAATCAATTTTCCGATCAAGCGGAAGACCAATGTATGACTTTAGTTCAAAATCGGCGTTCTTCAAATCCATTCTTGCCCTATTTAAAGCTTTCGTTGCATTCAGCACAGCCAATTCATTTCGTGCATAATTATTATCTGATATAGAACCAATGTCTTTTTTTGTTTGAGCAATCTTCAGGTTGATTGTACTATTTTTCAGGTTACTTTCCGCCAGGTTGTAATTGGTTTGTACCAATAAATATCTAAAAAAACGATACATTGAATTTAACGAAATCGATTCGATCGTTTCAATGTAGCTTCTCTGTGCTTCATCATATACCAGGGGTTCAGTTTTTTTCTGCCATTTCAGCCAGTTGACGGCAAAAATGGGTTGATAAAAACTAAATGACAGCGGACTACCATTAAACTGTGTTGAATGTTGAATTTTATCCTCAAACCTCGTAGCCGAAGTGGAGGCAGAAATATAGGTACCGGTCAAAGCAATTGATTGAGCCAATGATAATCTGGCTGAGGTATTTAAACTATGAACTTTCAGAAAATCAGTACTTCCATCATTTTGCCCCACCGCTTCAATGGAATTAATAAAAGTAGGTAATTCGCCCGACAAAACCAGTTTAGGCATGTTTGAAGTCTTAAAATTTTTATACCGCCAGTAATAATTTACATTGGTGTTTTGGGCATACTTAACATCCGAGGACTGTTCGATAGCCATAGTAACCACATCATGAAGGTTAAGACTATATTTTATGGTATCCTGGGCCCGTGTGATTAAAGAGGAAATCATGAATAAACAAACAATGATTCCCGAAAAACTTCTTTTTGTGATTAATCGTTCCATCTATTTCAGCTTCTCATTGTTTTTTAGGCTCCATGATAACGGAGAGTCGGACAGGATCACCTTTTCGCCTTCATTTAATCCTGAAATTACTTCCTGATATTCGTTACCTTTAATACCAAAAGTCACAATCCTTGATACCACTTTCCCTGAATCAAGAATATAAACAGTTTGTTCTGAATTCGCTTTAAAATTATTATTGGCGGAAATACGAAGCACATCGTTCTTTAATGATTTCAGAACAAGAATCTTAACGGTCTTATTTGGAATCAGTTTTGGATTATTACTATTTTCCAGATGGACATTGAACTGAATTTTATTTTCAGCCACTGTCGGTGTTACATTTCCAATTGTTCCGGCAAGTTGTTCATTGTCAGAAAGAACGATGACAGGATTACCGGTTTTTACTTGCTCTGAAAGTTTTTCGTCGATTAATCCCCTGATTTTAAAAGTAGTGAGATCAGACATTGAAATCAGCATCTTATCATTTCCAACTTTCTCCCCTTCTTTTCCTGAAATGGTAAGGATAATACCATCAGATGGCGCTTTGATATCCAATTTACCGAGAATTCCAATCATTTCAGTCAGTTGCTTTTTCTGAATTTCAATTTGTAGATCCAAACCGGTTTCTTCAGTTTTCATCTGTTTGATACGAATAGCATTCTTTTTCTGAACTACATCGAGATCCTTTTCTGCCAGGACCAGATTTTGTTTGGTTTCTTCAATTTTAGCAGATGAAATACCTCCAACGCTTAGTAATTGTTCCTCGTCGGCTAACTCTGCTTTGGTGGAAGTAATTTTTAGCTTTTTTACCTCTACATTGTAATCCAGATCGATCCGTGCCATCTGTCCTTCCTGCTTCGATCGTTCGAGTGAATTGGATTTTACTTCCAGCTGATCTGAAATCTGATCGATTTCTGCTCGTGTAGGTTCAGGATCAAGTTCAATGATTACTTCACCCTTTTTCACACGACTACCCGGCTCTTTTCTTATCTTACGGATTATGCTTGTCAGGGGACTGAGCAAAATGACTTCATTTTCAGGCTCAACTATTCCGGTGGCATCCAATGGAATGATCACCTTACCTCTATCAACAACAGAGGTTTGATAGTTTTTGGAATCAGTATTCAGGAATGAAGGAATTCCAGATTTATGGGATAAAATGAATAAAATTAATATCGCAGCCAATACTGAAACTGCAATTAAGAGTCCCTTCTTGTTTCTCATACTAGGTTATTTTGGTTGGCTCAGGTCAATCATTAGCTTAGTAAACTGAAAAACAACAACATATACTTTAAGCTAATGAATTTCAAAAATAGTTCTTTATTTTTGAAATCGGACCTTGTCTTGTTAAAAATAGTTAATGAAGTACATATACTAATGAAATTACATTCAAGTAATCGGCTCTAGGATGGATTTTAAGGGTAGTTTATTTACGAAGCCATAGCTATGTTGTCATGAAATAGGGTTTATTTTATTTGTAAACCTGTTTCAGGACAAGACAACTGTATGGTTTTGGCTAATTGCTTTACTATTTCACCAGTCCTCTTTCACGCAAATTCTTATAAATGTCAGCAATGTTTTTAGGTATATCGAATCGAATGAGCCAGTTAACATCTAAGCCATTCGGAATGGCAGTTTTCATTAAAAGATGATTATTGCCTATGAATTTCCCAATTGTTTCAATATCTTCTCTAAATTCCAGGTGCAGGTCTTCATGCTGCTTTTGAATCAATATTAAGATTTTAAAAATTCGTGCAACAATGTAAATACATAAAGTATATGCTTTGTCGTATTTTTCGGCTCCAATGCGCTCGTTATTAAGTTCCAACAGTTGACGTAACATTAGGCAATTCAGACTTATTTCACCGAACTTGTCTTTCGTGATGGAAACATGCTCGTTTATTTCACCGCTAATGTCGCGAATATCCATCAATAAATATCCGGCTGAATAATAACTTTCGGTAGCCAATTGAATACGTTTGATCATTCTGTTTTTGAGCTGTTCTCTTTTATCTTGAGCTGAATCGGTATCAACCAGTTCAAATCGTAGTTTATTGGCCAGGTTCAAATCGTGCTTTAGCAGCCTTAAAATTAGCTTGTCTTTTTCATTGTCTGGCAGTAATTGCAACGCTTTTTTAAATTCAGGGTCAAAAGTCATACTACACTTTTTGTGGTTATTTAAATTCAACATTCTCCTTTTCATCTACCTCACCTGCCAGCCGTGGCTGGAATGCCCCGTGCAACAAAGCTTTGAGCAGTTGCTCGGTGGCGTGTTGGTTGGCGATGATGTGTTCCTTGATTTGTTTGGTTTTGTCTAATTGTTTTTCTATTTCGGTTACAATGCGGGTTTGTTCGGAAAGTGGGGGAAGGGGAATTAATGAGGAGATGATGTCTTTAACATTAACATGTTTGGCACCCATTCCTCTATGCTTTTCAAGTAATCGATTTTTATACTTTTCTTCCGTTACTATCATTTTTAGAAATGATGGAATAATTCCATTAGAAGAACGAAACAACATTACCCTTTGTCCTAAACAGATATTCTTTGAAGCAGGAATAAATGCCGCAAGCCCTATTGACCCTTCTCTCGCATAAACAATATCATTTTCACATGGCACAATTCTTTTAATACGTTCTTCAAATCCTTCCTTTGAAAGATGTCTTAATCGTATTATATTCCCAGAATTATCAATACAATTTGTGTCAATACCATAATATCCTGTTTCTGTAGATAAATACTTTGGGGTTGAATGTGGACAATCTATAATTTCTTCACAAATTTCTCCCAACCTACACCAAACCCAACTTTCCGGAATTTCAAAAGGAATCTCTTCTGTTTTGATAGGTGGTAAATGTTGTTCTTTTTTGCCCGATTTTATTTTTTCGGCCTTTGTACGTTTGAGTAATTCGCTGGCTGGTTCGTCTTTGGGGATTTGCTTTACCAACTTACCTTGTACGGCTTCTTGTAAAATGGCATGGTTTAGGTTTTCGAGTTGGGTAAGTTGATCGGTTAATAAATTCTGTACCTTTTGTGCTTTATCATATTCGCTCAACGCTGTTTCTATTTCCGCATACAAATCTTCGTATCCTTTTAATTTCTGGCCTTGAGATATTAAAACAGCTTCGTCTTGAATCGCTTTAGGACAATCAGGAAGGATCAATGATTTTAAATTTTCAGCATTGGCCTTTGGTCTGAAATTTCGTTCATTCAAGTTTACAATCTGGCTCCAATATGCGAAACTGTGCAAGAATAAGTAAAGATAATCAGGGTTAACAGTTGCTTTGGCTCTGATACGAATCAAGTAGCCCGCATAAATTGAGTTTTTGGGTGGAGTATCAATTTTAAAACTCTTTCCAGTGGTTCCACCGGTACGGGCAATTAAAATATCGTCATTCTTTAAAAGATATGTTTCTTCATCATCACAATTGCAATATGGTACAGTTTCCCAATTTACTTTGCTTTCATGTATATCGCTTATCCTCAGAAATTTATTTTTTCCTGATTGTAAACCAGAGGCATTGTAACCATATTGAGTGCCTTCAATTAGTTTTTCTAAACGAGCCGGACTGTTGTACTTTTCGAAAAGATAAATGAGAATTAAGGTATTCCGTATTTGCTTTTTGATTTCCTCTTTATCTGAAATAAATGTAAGGGGAACATATTCAAAGTTTAATTTACTCATGATTTTATTCCCCTCTCTGCCAATTCGAGTATTTCCTGCCACTTATCCTGAAGCATTTTCTTATTTGGCATTTTTAAGTTATAAACAGCTACCATAGCAGGATTCATGGTTCTGCTTAATGCGTATTCTACCAATACATCGTCTTTTGATTTGCATAGCAGCACACCAATACTTGGGTTTTCGTGCAGCTTTCTTACGTCACGGTCAAGCGCTTCGAGGTAGAAATTAATCTTGCCAAGATATTCAGGTTCAAACATATCTGTTTTTAGATCAAAAGCTACCAAACATTGCAATTCGCGGTGATAAAACAGTAGATCGATCCTGAAATCACGCATTCCAACCTGTAATTTATACTCTTCTCCAATAAATGCAAAATCACTCCCCAACTCAATTAGGAATTTCTTCAGATTTGCCACAATTGCTCTTTGCAAATCAATCTCTTTGTGCGGTTCAGACAGATTTAAAAATTCAAATACATAACTATCTTTAAACACATTCAAAACCTTAGAAGACTGAGGCAAATCCTTAACTGCAGCAGATATTGTCAGATTTCCCATCATGGTTCGTTCAAACAAACTACTTTTTATTTGCCTACGCAATTCGCGAACACTCCACCTTTCTTTAGGAGCTTGAATCAAATAGAAGACTTTTTCTTCCGGTAATTTGCATGCTGACATTATCTCTAAATGATGCGACCAACTAATTTGTCTCAACAGTGTTGAGACAAATTCATTACATTGATTATCATCAAATAGTAATTGTCTCGACACTGTTGAGACGATTGCTGGATTCGTATAGGTATCATAGAATTGAACCATTCTATAAATTCCCGGGCGTGTAAACCCCGACAATAAGGGCTCTTCCTTCTTTAAAAACTCAACTAATTTATTTACGATCCCATCGCCCCATCCTGATTTGGTAAGTTTGTTACTCACATATTCCCCAACCTGCCAATATAGTTGGATCAGTTTTTCATTGACAGAACGTAATGCATTGTATTGTGCCTGTATAATAATATTTCTGATTTCGGAAAAGTGTTGTATCAACTCATTCATTTTACTGATTATTTTAATTCGTTCAACAATGCCAATGAAGCCTGAAACGAGTGTTCAAGCTTTGCTAAAATTGCTTTCCGGTCATAAATAACCTCTTCAACCACCTTATTCGGATTTTTAATATCCAGATCAAATCCACGTTCCTTAATGGTATCGATAGAAACCTTCCAACTTACCTCGCTTTCTTCTCTATTTTTCCACCAATTTTTGATGTCTTCAAATTCCTCAATGCGTATGGGTTTGGTTTTGCTGTATGCTTTGTAGCCTTCTGGCATAGTGTGTTGGTAGTACCAAACTACTTTTGTGGCAAAACTGTCTGAACTATGATTTGTTTGATTAAATGATTTGCCTGATTTCTTTTCGAAGAATAATAAATTGGTATTTACAGTTGCGTAAGGAGCAAAAACCGATTGAGGTAAACGAACGATAGTATGAAGATTGCAATCTCTTAACAGTTTCTCTCTCACTCTTGCTTTTACGCCTTCGCCAGTTAACGAGCCATCGGGCAAAACAATTCCTGCCCGTCCTCCCTCTTTGAGCAGTTGTATAAAGAGGATCAGAAACAGGTCGGCGCTCTCTTTGGTGCGGTAGTTCAAAGGGAAATTGGTTTCCATGCCATCGCCAACCACGCCTCCAAACGGAGGATTTGTAACAATTACATCTACCCTGTCGGCCTGCCTTATCGAAGTGAGTTCGCGGCTCAGTGAATCGCCGTTTTCAATTTGCGGCACTTCAATGTCGTGAATAATAAGGTTGATTACACTGAGCATAAAAGGCAAGGGTTTTAGCTCGGTGCCTGTGATTGTTTCCTGTAATATTTTAAGGTCGGCCACATTTTTTACCTGCTTTCGTAAATGCTCGATGGCGCAAACCAAAAAGCCACCTGTTCCGTTGGCCGGATCTTTCAGCTTTTCGCCCAATTGAGGGTTTACCATGTCGATGATAAGCTGTGTTACCGCACGCGGGGTGTAAAATTCGCCGGTGTCTTTCTTGGTTGCCAATCCCTGTAAAATGTCTTCGTAAATGGCATTGAATATATGATGTTCTTTGCTGCTATTGAAGTCAATTTCGTTGAGTTTATTGATGGCCTGTCTAAAGGTGGTACCGCTTTTCATGTAGTTATTGGTACCATCGAAAATGTTTCGGATAATCACGCCCAAACGGTTATCTGCGGTTACGGGCAGTTCTTTTAACTGCGGAAAGAGTTTGTTGTTTACAAAAATAATCAGTTCGTCGCCAGTAATGCCTTCGTCGTTTTCGGCCCAGGTGCGCCATTGCAATTCGGGAGGAATGGCCGATTTGTATTTCAGATCGAGCAGTTCTTTTTCTTTGTCTTTATCGTCGAACAGTTTTAAAAAAATCATCCATCCCAATTGTTCAATACGCTGGGCATCGCCACTTAAACCAGGGTCTTTCCTGAAAATATCACGTATTGATTTAATTACGCCTCCTATGTTGCTCATTGTTACGTTGTCAGAATTATGATTTATTTGATTTTAAGATTGAAGGATTATTCTTTGTATATTCTATATTTTCGGGATGGTTTAGATTATAAACCCGTTTGAATTCCAAAATTCTGGATCCAAAATTAAGAAGTAGTCCAACAGGTAAATTATAAGCCTGACAATAGTTCATTGCTTGTGCCAAATGAACGTCTTCTATTTTAGTTAATGCTTTAAGTTCGACCATTATAAATTCTTCGACAAAAAAATCAACCCGCCTGGTTCCAATATCAAAGCCTTCATAAAAAATGGTCATTTCCATTTCTCGTTGAAAGTTTATATTTTGTTTTTGCATCTCAATAGCTAATGCCCTTTGATAGATAACTTCCTGAAATCCATTACCTAAAGTACTGTGTACCTTCATGGCACATCCAATAATATTCCGTGTTATAGCTTCGTACTTCATCGGCTTTTTTATCCTTTTATCTTAAAATCAAATAAATCCTAATTCAGACGGCAGTTTGGTATAGTTCGTATTCCAATTCCTGAATTGCCCGCAGGTATTTTTCCCTGCTACCAAATATACCATTTACAATTTCAACAGTTGACCCAAAATCGGACAATGGTTTTACTTGTAGTACTTCCATATTTTCCATGTTTTCAATGCCTTCGTCGGCATATTTATCCAACAATGCTTCCAACACATTGCGAGCCTGGTCGCCGTATTTGGTAAAGTAGTTTCGTTTCTTAACGTTGTTTGCTCTTTCTTTACGGGTCAAAGGTGGTTGATCGTAGGCAACATGGCAAATCAAATCGAATAAATCGACCTGCTTATCGACTGCTTCATACAAAGCTTCCACCATGATACCCTGGTCGACTAATTCAGCAATAATGGCTTCTTTACGTTCAGTTGTTTTCCATCTGTTCAGAAAATCGTCTAACGAAGCGAAATGCTCTTTGATGATTTTCCTGGTATGATCTTTTAAGCTTGTGGTAATTGGACGGCCATGTTGGTCAAAATACAATTCACGACTAATTAATACCGAAACATCAATGCCGTTTACATAAACTTTTTCCCTTGGCTCCCTTGCTAATCTTTCAGGAAGGTTAGTTTCAGGATATCGAATAGGCGGAATGACCAATTCAATTTCTTCTCCTGATTCTGCATCAATGATCGGTTCTTTGTTGGTTTCTTCTTCATCAATAATAGTACTCAAATCGGTTTCTTCGGTTGCCGGTTTGATTCGAATCGGGTCGCCATCGAATGCAGGATCGGCAAATAAGTCGGTAGCATTTCTGAAATCCAAGATGGTGAAATAGAGCTTGCCGTATTCTTCATTTATGCGTGTACCACGTCCGATAATCTGTTTGAATTTAGTCATTGAATTGATGTTGGCATCCAACACAATTACTTTGCAGGTTTGTGCATCAACGCCAGTAGTCATCAATTCAGAGGTTGTGGCAATCACAGGATATCTTTCTTCCGGATTTATGAAGTTGTCCAGTTCACGTTTGCCCTCGTCGTTATCGCCGGTAATCTGCATGATGTATTTGTAGTTTTCAGCCACTAAATCAGGATTCTGTTTTGCCAAAGCAGTTCTCATTCGTTCTGCATGGTCAATATCAACACAAAACACAATGGTTTTAGCAAATCGGTCATAACCTTTTAGAAATTCGGTCAGCTTTTCTGCGACTTTTTCTGTTCGTTCTTCGATAACCAGATTTTTGTCGAAATCTCTTCGGTTATAAATGCGGTCTGCAACTTCGTTACCATCTTTATCAGTTTTTCCTTGTTCGGGTCGCCAGCCTTCAGCATCTATATTTAACGCAATTCGGATTACCCGGTAAGGAGCTAAGAAACCATCATCAATTCCCTGGCGCAAAGAATAAGTGTAAAGTGGATCACCAAAATATTCTGAATTGCTGGCTTCGTTTGTTTCCCACGGTGTTGCCGTTAAACCAATATGTGTGGCATTTTTGAAATAGTTCAATATTTCGCGCCAACTGCTGTCTTCTTTTGCACTTCCCCGGTGACACTCGTCAATAATAATCAAATCGAAGAAATTGGGTGAGAAATCTCTGTAAGCATCTTCAATCCCAGGTTCGTTATTACTTAATCCTTGATATAATCCCAGAAAAACCTCAAAGGCTTTATCGGATGAATCGATTCCTCTTTTATTTGTTGAAACCAATTCTTCTTTTCCTTCTTTCGTTTGAACCACTTTTTTCCGAATGACAGTCATTTTGCCTTTAAAATGTCTGAAATCTCCACGTCTTGTTTGGTCAATTAAAGCGGTTCGGTCTGCTAAAAAAAGAATTCTTTTTTTAGCACCTGATTTCCATAGTCTGTATGCAATTTGAAAAGCAGTATAGGTCTTTCCGGTACCTGTTGCCATCACCAAAAGCACTCTGTTTTGTCCATTTGCAATAGCTTCTACGGTTCTGTTTACAGCTATTTGCTGGTAATATCGTGGAGTGCGTTTAGTTCCGTCAAAATAATAGTCTTGTGAAACAATCTTTTCCGAAGCATCTGTGGTGATACCTTTATATGTTTTGTATTTCTCCCAAAGTTGTTGTGGCGAAGGGAACTCGTCTAACTTGATTTCTGTCTCAATATTCGAGTCGGTTGCTGTTCTGTCGTGGAAAAGGAAACCATCGCCGTTGCTGCTGAATACGCAAGGAATATCGAGTATCCGGGCATAGTCTAATGCTTGTTGTATGCCCGATCTTACAGAATGGTTGTTGTCTTTGGCTTCAATGATTGCAACAGGAATGTTTGGTTTGTAATAAAGTATATAATCGGCTCGTTTTCTGGCTCCACGGGCAGTAAACTTTCCTCTTACATATATTTTTCCATCAGTGAAGGACACTTCTTCCAAAAGCTGCATTTGAGTATCCCACCCAGCTTTTTCAAGTGAAGGAGTAATAAGCTTGGTGCAGATGTCTCGTTCGGATAAGGTTTTTTTGTCAATCATTTTTTAGTTCAATAACATTCAAAAATAGAGAAAACTTTCGAGTTAATAGAGTTGTGAGGGTTAAATTGCAGTTCTTTTGAAATTGAAAACTATTCTCATAGGTTTTGGTTTTTGTTTGTTATATTCTTTAAATTTACAAATATCTATCCTATTACACAATGTTTTTGGTTAATATTTACCAATCCTTCTAACCCTCCTGATAAAGGGACTATGATCGGGCTTCTACTTGTGTACATCTTGTGTGCTTAAATTGGCTTTTGAGCACAGAATAAGCACAGCATAAGCACACAAGATGCACACAAGTAGAAGCCCGATCATAGCTCGTTTAGTATGCGTTACTTTGTTTAAGCTATCCTTCAGGTCTACTGACAGGGCTTTTATATGGTTCCGGGTTCAGCCCGTTGGGAGTCGGCCTGGAGATTTGGCTGTTGCTCCGGGGAAGCGGGGACAGTGCCTGAGTTTCAACAAATAGGTAGATGCAGAAAATCGGTATTCAATTAAAAAAGACACATGTTGAATCTGTTAAAGTAGAATTAAGGAGAAGCATAGGAAGTATAGGAATCGTAGGAAGTTGTCACATGCATTCATCTAAAAACAAGATACCAGACCTTTACCAATTCCATAGATAAAATACAGTTTACCTACATTTTAAATACAAAATATCAAAATTTAGTACTTATAAAGTACTCAAATAGTACTTAAACTAAGGCGTTGACCTATCTTATTTAATACTTTATGGCAAAAGGAGAATGAGTGGACTAAATATTTATATCAAATTCAACATCACACCAATTATTTTATCCAAAAGTCGAACTTCTTCACCCCTTCCAGATAACCCTCAAGGCGGTCACCAAGATGAACGGGTCCCACTCCGGAAGGTGTACCGGTAAAAATAAGATCTCCTATTTTCAGGGTAAAATATTTTGAAACGTGTGAGATAATATCATCAATCTGAAAGATCATCAATTCCGAGTTTCCTTCCTGAACGGTTTTCCCATTGATATCGAGCCTGAAATGAACAGCATTTCTGTCAGGTAACGAATCGATAGATACAAATTCGGGACAGACTACAGCGGCATGATCAAATGCTTTGGCTTTTTCCCATGGTAATCCTTTACTTTTCAATGCATCCTGAACATCACGGGCAGTAAAATCGATACCAATTCCGATTTCCCCATAATATCGGTAAGCAAATTTCTTCTCAATATTCTTTCCCAGCTTTTTGATCCTTACAATCAGCTCAATTTCATGGTGTACTTCGTTCGACCATTCAGGAATATAAAATGGATCGTTATTGCGCAGCAAAGCCGAATCGGGTTTCATAAACAATACCGGTTCATCAGGAATATCATTATTCAACTCTTTAGCATGGGCTACATAATTACGACCTACACAAATAATCTTCATATTACTGTTATTTAATTATCTTTCATTCTCAGTTTGATTGCTGTCAATACTTTCTTGGTGTATAACGGAAATTCATTATTCAGAATCCATCCATAATATCCGGGTTGTTCGCGCAATACTTTTTCAACGGGTATTCCTTTGTTCTTCCCGAAGTTGATGATCTCAATACCATTCTCGTCATAAACAATACGTCCAACAAAGTCGACATTGGTATCGTAAGCCGAAAATTCGCTCAATGCCTGAATATCATTGACAATCGGTTTTGACGTTTTGCCGTGTCCATCATCATATTCTTCGTCTTTATACACATCCAGCTGGGCTTTCAGCACTTCGTAAGTTGCCTTGGTATCAGCCATGGCACTATGTGCATCCTCCAAGGGCTTCTGACAATAAAATTTATAAGCTGCTGTAAGAGTTCGTTTCTCCATCTTATGAAATATCGCCTGAACATCAATGAATTTACGCTTTTTCAGATCCAAATCAACATCAGCGCGTAAAAACTCCTCCGCCAGTAACGGAATATCAAAGCGGTTGGAATTGAACCCGGCAAAATCGCAACCTTCCATAAACTGCGCAATGGTTTTTGCAACCTCTTTAAAGGTTGGCTTATCTTTTATGTCATCATCATAAATACCGTGAATTTTGCTGACCAGATCAGGGATATGCATTTCAGGATTAATCCGGTATTGTTTTTCTTCCTCTTTTCCATCCGAATGAACTTTGATCAAGGCAATTTCTACGATCCGGTCTGTTACAATATTCATTCCTGTTGTTTCCAGATCAAGAAAAATCAACGGATTCCTAAGATTCAAGTTCATAAGAAAGATTTAGATGTTATTATGGTTTAAAATAAAAAACCTAACAGGTTAATGCTGTTAGGTTTACCTTTTCCAAAGCTTTATTCAATTTATAAAGCTTTGGAAAAGTTTCCCCACTTTTCGTCAGGCATTTATCATCATTGGCATTAATAGCATCAATACATTCTCCTCTTCATTTTCATTATCGGCAGGTAACAATAAGCCCGCACGAGTCGGATCTGAAAGTTCAACCTTAACATCAGTAGCCGAAAGATTGGACAATATTTCCTGCAGGAAGGTAGATTTGAAACCGATTTCCATATCATCACCCTCATACTGGCAATTCAGACGCTCAACGGCAGAAATTGAAAAATCAATGTCCTGAGCCGATACGACCAACTGATTTTCAGTCAGCTTGAGCCTGATCAGGTTACTTGCCTGATTCGAGAATACGGATACCCTACGGACAGTATTGTAGAATTCGACACGGTCGATGATCAGTTTATTTGGATTATTGGTTGGGATTACCGAATTATAACTTGGGTAATTTCCCTCAACCAAACGGCAAATGAGTTTATAATTGCTTAATGTGAAGAAGGCATTCTTATCGTCAAACTCAAGTTTCACGTCAAAATCTTCTTTTGGAAGCAAGCTTTTCAATAGGGCAGCAGGCTTCTTTGGAAGTATGAATGAAGCATCATTCTCAGCTTTTGCATCGAAACGTTTGTATCTAACCAATTTGTGGGCATCAGAAGCTACGAATTTGATATCTTCAGTTGAAAGTTCAATAAAAATACCATTCATAACCGGACGAAGTTCATCGTCTGCTGTTGCAAATAGTGTTTTATTGATTCCACTCAGAAGTAAACTGTGGTTCAAATTGATAGATGAGGCGATTGATTCGTTTAGTATGGGCTGTTGCGGAAAGTCTTCCCCGTTTTGACCAACAATACTGAATTTTCCGTTTTGTGAGAAAATATCAATGGCAAAAGTTTCAGGATCAATCTGGAAAGTTAACGGCTGTTCAGGAAATTCCTTTAACGTTTCATTCATCAGTTTAGCCGGAACTGCAATAGCGCCGGTTCCGCTGGTGTTTTCCAGTTCGAGACTTGTAATCAATGTTGATTCCAAATCGGAAGCAGTAATAGTCAAACGGTTATCTTCCAGTAAGAACAAATAATTATCCAGAATAGGAAGTGTGTTTTTTGAATTAATCACTTTGCTTATTGAAGCCAGATGACTGAGTAATTCTGTACTTGAAACAACAAATTTCATTCGATATTTTTTTAGAGTTATAGATTCTTTTTTGTCATAAAATCATCTCCCTTAAAGATTAGCGGGAAGTTCACGAATATACAAACTTTGAAATTTTTTACCTATTGATCTGTCATTATTTTATCCAAAAGAAATCACCAACGATATTTGCGCCTTCGAACGTACACATAAACAGCGCCAAACAGGGAAATAATCAATAAGGGAATAATCACATTTACAATTTGCCAGATCAGTTTACCTTCTTTCATCCTCACTTTATCGAGTAAACGAATTTTAAATACGCGGGAACGAAGGTTCATCAGACCTTCATCATCACACAAATAATTCACAGTATTCAAAAGTAGGTCTTTATTTCCAAAAGTTTGTTGCGAATAACGATCGTAACCAAGAGGCATGTATTCAGGAACTCCGTTTGACAATCTGTATTGATTGGCAATCAGATTCCCATTTGAAAATACAACCATCTTGGAAGGCATACTTTCTGTTTTCACTTCGGAAGCTTTTACACCAAATGATTCGACCATGCGATTTTTAAATACCGAAGTAAATATTCCTTCGAGTAAAACGCCAACTGGCTGTGAAGGATCACGAAACAAGCGACGATCGGGTGGATTGTTGGTGCTTGACAAACTAATTTCTACAGGAGTTTGTGAAACAAGCGAATAGGCCGATGTGGCCAGTATTACTGTTTTGTGAACCATTTCCTGATTTCCAACGATGTCTATTGAACTTACAAAATCAGCTTTTACACGATTGAGGTTACTGCTTATAACATGCTCATTTGATGGTGATAACAAAGGAGAATAATACCATGGAGCAGGTGTGATTTTGGTTGGAGAGCCAACCGGAGAAGTAACTACTGGAATCAGCAGACATTCTGCATCCTGAACCAGGTTCGAATTGAGCCGGACACCATACCGAAAAAGCTGGTCATCAAGATTTAGATTCTGTGGAAAAGCAAGAGTCATATTACCTTTACTTAAACTATCCAGACTCACAGAAACATGACTGATAAGCCAAATAATCCGTCCGCCATTCATCAGGTATTGGTCGATCTGGAATTTTTCCTTTTCAGTAAACTTCTGAGTTGGATTTGCCACTATTAATGACTTTATCCTTGCGCTTTCTGATCCAAGTTCCTGAATTGAAACACGCCTAACTGAATACTTTTTGGCCAAAGCTTCAGTAATATCATGAGTTTCGTTTTCATTCAGTTCACCTTGTCCGGTCAGAAAAGCAACAGTCTGCTTCCCATTTCCCATCAGTTCCGAAAATGCTGCAGAAAACTCGTATTCCAGGCTTTCAACCGAATTGTTTAGATTTACCTCAGCATGAAGTGCAGGATTGTTCTTGAGCAAATTAACGCTCATCCGTTTTTCTCCGTATTCAATTACGACACCCGGGAAAATGCGTCTGGTGATAGTTCCCTGCTCTGTATTCTGTCTGATATCTGTTGGTTGTAATCCTTTTTCTGCAAGTTCTGAAAAAAGTTGTTCTCTACGTTTTACATCCGAAATCTCATAGGGATCAACGATGTATAAGTTGATCCGTTTTGAAGACCAGGCATTGTAATCTGCTATTTTTTCCTGAATTGACTTTTGAAGCTTTCTGAAACCTGGCTGCAATTCTCCTGCCAGATAAAGGGTAATATTTATAGGCTTGTCGAGCTTACTTACTAACTTTATTGAAACATCAGTAATTGAATACCTTTTTTCTGCAGTTAGATCCAGACGAAAAAATAGCTGCCCGGAGAGTATTGTAATAAAGGCAATAGCAATTACGACCAATACTCCGGATTTGATTTCATTCCTGAAATTAATCTTATGGAAATGTATCACCCGACTCGTCAGATAAAGAATAAGAAAAACGACGGATATAAAATAGACGAGATCTCTTGAATCTACCACTCCCCTGCTGATCGAATTATAATGCTCGTTTATTCCTGCGTTTATAATCATTTGTTGAATGCCTGAAGGAAGTTGCATGGAACCTACCAGGTCGAATCCAAGGTATGCCAGAAATGAAAGAAACAATGCCAGAATAAAAGCAAAAAGTGGATTGTCAGTCAAAGCAGATGCCAAAACACCAATAGCAACATAAATTGCAGCCAGAAAAAACAATCCTAAATAAGCGCCCCAGGTTCCGCCGGTATCAATGCATCCCACTGGATTGCCCAAGGTATAAACGGAATAAAAATAGATCAGTGTTGGCAATAATGAAATCGAAACTAAAAGTAATCCTGCCAGAAATTTAGCCAAAACAATCTTAAATACAGAAAGCGGCCTGGTAAGCAACAATTCCATCGTACCGAGCCTTTTTTCTTCAGCAAACAGGCGCATGGTTATGGCAGGAACCAGGAAAAGATAAACCCAGGGGGCCAGCGAAAAAAGACCATCCAGAGATGCATATCCTCCATCAGGAATATTGTAATTCCCCGGAAAAACCCATAAAAATAGACTGGTGGCCAGCAGAAATACGAAAACAACTACATATCCTGTAAGCGATCCAAAAAAACTGGCAATCTCTTTTTTTAATAAACTGAACATACTTAAGGTATTATTTCTTTAATCTCGGCAATTTCTTTGTTACCTTTTCAATGTTTTTTTCATCGCTTGATACCCTACGTTCCAATTTCTTTATGTCCTCGGCAGGTGGTAGTTCTTCAGGTTTAATGCCCCGCTGACCTAACATATCACGGACACTTTTATTGTTTTGTACATGTTCAATCGTAATAGTCTGTTCACCGTACAGATTTTTGTTGTCCACATTGTGATTGGTCATTTCAGTTGCCAAATTTTTTGCTGCAATGGTTAATGTTGGAAGGAAATCAGCAAGCGGGCGATTTGACTTTACATTAAGGCGATTTTTCATGTCTTCTGTAGTGTGTCCGCCAAACAAAGCCGTGTCACCTTTTGACATGATTCGACCAAATCCTTTATCATCCATACCACGCTCATATATATTTTGAGAAAGTTGTTTCTCTGAAGCACGAAGTTTGTCTCGTGTTTCCAGTCTGGAAATAAGATTTAAACGCTCTTCAATGAGTTCAGCCTTTCGGGTTTGAACAGCAAAATAGCTTTGAGCAAAAGCAATTTCTTCTTTCTTTGGGTCGCCGTTCTGAGCAATCAGATAACAGGCGTAGCGTGTAAGCATAAAATCAGTGATTTCACGTCTACCTCCTTTCCCAATTTCGATCATTTTCGTGACCTCACGAAAATGATCATCAATACTGACATTCTGAGTCTTACAAGAATCTACGGCACGCTGTATAGCTATAATAAAATTCTCCCAGCGGGCATATCCGAGTATTTCCTGCAATTCGCGGGCAAACCAGATTTCTACCTGTTCGCTATCGTCTTCATTGTTGATAAAATGACCTATTTCGTCAAATAAAGACTTGAGTTGTGTAATGCGCAATTTATCCATGTTATGCTACGAATATAATGAGTAAAACATTGTCATTTGCATAAAAACATATTCATGAAATCTCATTTTCATAGTATGAATATACAAAAATAAATCGAATCATTAAGTCTTTTGAAGGACCTATTTCATCATTAAAATGAAATTTTTATTACGAAATCAACCTTTAAAAATTGACGTTTTTAATTTACTAACCATTAACCCTGCAGCACGTTTCGATGCGCCAGGCTCGCCTAACTTAATCATCATATCCTTGTAATCAGCAAGCATACGTTTTTCATTTTCTGGATCATCAAGAATCTTCTTCAGTTCCTGAACTACCTTTTTCAGGGAAAAGTCTGATTGAATGAGTTCCTTAACTGCTTCCCGGCCTAAAATGATGTTTACAAGCGATACCCATTTAGTGATCAAAAAGAACTTCAGGTATTTAAACAACCAGTTTGGAGTCATCTGATAAACAACGACCTGCGGAACATTTAAAATTGCAGTTTCGAGTGTAGCAGTACCCGATGAAACAATGGCAATCCGGCTATGAATGAGAATCTCGTAAGTTTTGTCCCAGATAACCGGCACCAGGCTCTCATTCATATACGGTTGATAAAATTCAATGCCCATATTTGGAGCGCCGGCAATCACACATTGGTATTCGGAAAATTGCGTTGCAGCCTTGAGCATGGTTGGTAACAAAACGCTGATCTCTCCTTTCCTGCTGCCAGGCAAAATCGCAAGTACAGGTTTTTTGGGAAGATTATTCTCCGCAAAGAAAAGTTCGTAATCAGGTGCTATCTTCTTTTCCAGAATAGCGTCAAGCAAAGGATTTCCTACATAATTGACCGGATAATCGAATTTCCTGTAAAACTCTGCTTCGAAGGGCAGGATAGTAAACATCTCATCGACATAGGCTTTTACTTTATGGACCCGTTCTTGTTTCCATGCCCATATTTTTGGAGAAATGTAATAATAGGTGCGTATACCGTGCTCTTTGGCAAACCTGGCCATCCGTAGATTAAATCCCGGATAATCAATCAAAACCAAAACATCAGGTTTAAACTCCAGCATATCTTTTTCGCAGAACCTGAAGTTTCTTTGAATAGTGCGTATATTCATGACCACTGGCATAAGTCCCATAAATGCCATGTCGCGGTAATGTTTTAGCACCGTCATCCCGGCCTTTTCCATCAAATCGCCCCCAAATCCCCGAAATTTAGCCTGAGGATCAATCAAACCAATCTCTTTGATCAGGTTGGCTGCATGTAAATCGCCAGATGCTTCACCGGCAATAACGTAGTATCTCATTAGTTCAAAATTTCAAGTTCCTTGTTGCTGAATTCCTGGTACCGGTTTCCCTTTTCCCTTTTCCTCTTTTCTTTTTCCTCTTTCAAATCAATTTAGCAACCAGCACCAGGAACGCATACATAAAAGTTGCCATAATAACGCCACGGGCAGCCATATCATATTTTAAGCGGTAAAATAAGAAGAAAAGTCCCAGATTGGCATATACACATAGGCTCATTAATTTCAGAAGCATCTTCATTTGCCAGAGGTCCTTCAGGAAAACTACAAAATCCAACTGACCATACTTCACCATGTAGGTGATCAGGAAAATAATCAGAGGCACAAGGATCCCGATTAACCAGCCAATCAGAATCCTGTCAAAGCGGTTTCGTGTGGTTACTACCATATTAAAACCTCCAGCTTTTCATACTCTCAAAAGTCTGGTAACAGGTCATGTCAACATTTACCGGAACCACTGATACAAATCCGTTTTGTAAGGCAAAAATATCGGTCTCAGCAACATCTACCTCATGATTTTCAAAATATCCTGACAACCAAAAGTAGTCCTGTTTGTGAGGATCAGTTCGTTTATCGAACTCTTCCACCCATTTTCCTGTTGTTTGACGGCATACTTCAATACCTTTTATTTCTCCCTTCGGAATATTGACATTCAGGCAAACCAACGGAGGTAAACCCTTTTCGGCGACCTGCTGAAAAACACGGGCAACATATATTTTTGCTCTCGAAAAGTCAGCTTCCGGTTCATAATCATTCAGGGAAAAGCCAATCGATGGAATTCCATGGATACAGCCTTCCAAAGCTCCGCCCATAGTTCCTGAATACATGATACTGATTGATGAATTTGCACCATGATTGATTCCTGAAACAACAAAATCCGGCATTCGATCCAGCAACTGGTTAAATGCAAGCTTAACACAATCAACAGGTGTTCCGGTACATTTATATACCTGAAAACCTTCTTCATCAATAGTTTTTATTACCCTGATCGGATGATCGACTGTGATTGCATTCGACATGCCTGATCGGTGACTATCAGGCGCCACAATAGTAACATCACCGAAAAGGCGCATTACCTCGGTGAGTTCTTTTAATCCTTTTGCCGAAACACCATCATCGTTGGTTATTAAAATCAGGGGCCGTTCGCTCATAACTTAATTTTTGAATGCACACAAAGATAAATGAATGTACCTGACAAAATCCTTTCTTAAGAATATTTAAACTGAAAATTTACGAATCTTTCCGAAGAAAATTATCGTAAAGCCAAAACAGACCGATTGAACCATGTTTCATCAGTAATTGTTTTCATTCACATATCAAAAAACACAGACTATGGAAAAGATGGCAAATGCAATCAACTGGGTTGAAATTCCCGTGATAAACTTTGAAGAGGCAAAGGAATTTTATTCCCGCATTTATGATTATGAAATGGCCGAAAGTATGATGGGTTCAAATCGAATAGGCTATTTACCTATGGATCCGGATTCACAGGGAGTTGGAGGGGCCATTATACAGGGGAATGACTATGTGCCCTCATCCCTTGGTGCTAAAGTTTACCTCAACGGTGGCAAAGATCTACTCACCGTTTTAAACCGTGTAGTTGCTGCCGGAGGTGTTATTATTCATCCGAAAACCAGGATAAGCGACGATATCGGTTATTTTGCAGTATTTGAAGATACCGAAGGAAACCACATCTCGATTCATTCGCATGAATAATTAATCAATTTTTCAATACCACCCTGATTTCATCGCCATCTTTCCACATGCGTGAAACCGGACAATATTCGCCCGGATGTGGCACATATTTGACATTTCCATGTGTAACAGTTGGGTTTACAGCCCAGGAGGGTATCCGTATAAATACATTCAGGTATCGCGTATCATTAGTCTCACATTTCAGAATGATTTCATTACTAGCCGGAAAGCTGGTTTCCTGAATTAGTTTGATTGTTCCACCTGTGGTATGATGATGAATAAGGCTTGATGAGCCGAATAAATTGATAAAGATCTGATCATCAATATGAGTATAAATGATTGATTTTAAAAGGTCGTAAGACAGTACAGGGACTTTTGCATCATAGAGTATTTTCTCCAAAACATCACCAAACCGAACTTCTCCCGACAGTTTAAGCAAACGAACATTCAGTTCAACCCATTTTCGGGCCAATACAGTTGACTCAAATGCTGTCAGCGAATCTGAGATCATGGGTATCCCATTCATTCCAATATGACTAATTCTGAAATCTTCCCACTTTGACGAAAGAGCTTTCCAGGTACCTTGAGTTTTCATTTTACTGACATTCTCTGTTGTCTGAATCATTTCTTCCAATTTTCCCCAAACGGGATTCAGTTCATTTAGCTTATTACCTGGCTCTGATAATAGGGAATCTGTTGTTAAATGTTTGGTAACATCGCCACCAAGGCTAATCTGTTTATCAGGGAAAGAACCTGAATCAATTACATTTAATTGATTTCTATCCTGATTGCATGCAACGAAAAACAGTGAAATTGAGGCAAAAGCCAGTAATTGTTTATACTTCATTCCAATCTTTTTCCTTCTGAAACATTTTTATCATCAATCGGTTCAAATATATTAACCTATACTGCTTCTGGTTATTCGAAATACCGCTTGCCTACCTGCTCGCTATTGTATTTGATATGAAAATTTACGGTATCTCAATAGCTATAGTCATTGCCGAATCGGCTCTGAGTCTGTCTGCCTGGTATTTCTTCAGGAATGGAAAATGGAAGATGGTGAAAGTTTAAACTGACCAGTCTTTAAGTGATAATCTCCGAAGTTTGGATGCAGTACCCGTGGCTACGCCAACCACGATAAGGGTCATTACACCACCAAAAATAACCGATGGGACCAATCCCATCAGGCTGGCTGTTGTACCCGATTCAAAGGCGCCAAGTTCGTTTGACGATCCAACGAATATACTATTCACCGACGATACGCGTCCTTTCATTTCGTTTGAAGTGAATAACTGAAGAATACTGCTTCTGACAACCACACTCACAAAGTCAAAGGAACCACTCAACAGCAGACAGGCTGCCGAAAGATAGAAGCTCCTGGATACTGCAAATACAATCATACAAACTCCAAACCCGGCGACACTATAGAGCATTTGTTTTCCTGAGTTTTTGACCGGAGGATAAAAAGTCAGGATCACCGACATGAAAATAGCACCGATAGCCGGACAGGCCCTCAGAATCCCCAGTCCTTCGGGTCCAACTTTCAATATATCAGAAGCGAAAACCGGCAACATGGCAACAGCTCCACCGAATAAAACAGCAAACATGTCAAGAGAAAAGGCCCCCAGCAATACCTGGTTTTTAAACACATAACGAATGCCTTCACCGATGCTTGCGAAGATCCTTTCATCACGATTAGGAGCATGAACAACTTTGCCGGGACTCTTAATAAAGAATACCATCAGAACAGAAATCAGGAAAAACAGGAATACAAGCGAATAGGCCGGAACGACTCCAAAGAATCCATACACTAATCCACCAAGTGCTGGTCCGGTAACGGCAGCTATTTGCCAGATGGTGCTGCCCCAGGTTGAAGCTCCGGTAAGCAATTCACGCGGAACAAGCTGTCCCAGCAAGGCATTATGAGCTGGCATCAAAATTCCCCGTACAAGTCCAACCAGAAATATCGTAACAAAAATAGGCGTTGTTCCTGATAAGAAGTGCATATTCTCAGGATGGGTACTGGAGGCTAATAATATGCCCGAACCCAGTAACAGCAGAAAACTGGTGCGAAAGATAATTCTCTTTCGGTCCCAGATATCCACAAAGTGTCCGGCAAACAAAGCAATACCGACTTGCGGAATAACTTCGGTCAGACCAATCATGCCCAGTGAAAGCGGGTCTTTGGTAATATCATACAGTTGCCAGCCAACAATAACTGCCTGCATTAATATGGCAGCTGTCATTAGAAAGCGGTAAGCCATAAATAATCGGAAATTGCGTATATGCATTACCGCAAAAGCTTCATTCGAAAAATATCTTTTCATTCAGTGTTCTATTTGATCGGGCAACATAGGCGACAAATATAGCATTCTATAGGCCTGCATGATTAATCTTTCAAAAACGTCAATACAGAATTAGCCAAAAATTAAAATGATTGAGCTAAATGATGTATCTTTAGTTCAGAATTCTAAACTACAACTCATGAGCACACTTGGAAATTTAATCTGGTTAATCTTTGGAGGTTTCTTGGTATTCCTTGAGTATATGATTGCCGGGTTTTTATTGTGCCTGACCATTATAGGCATACCTTTCGGCATTCAGGCGTTTAAGCTTGCTATGCTGGCATTATGGCCATTTGGCAAGACCATTATACTCAAGCCATATGCACCGGGCTGTCTCTCAACCATCATGAACCTGATTTGGCTACTCATTGGAGGAATCTGGATCGCACTCACACACCTGATTTTCGGAGTGCTTCTTGCCATCACAATCGTCGGAATTCCCTGGGCACAACAGCATTTCAAACTCGTATCGCTTGCTCTGACTCCATTTGGAAGAGAGATTGTGGATAAATAAAGTTTGTATAGAATTGTTCTAATAGTTATGATTGTTAGTTCTTGTTCTCAACAAGTTCTTTTGAATCTATTTCGTCCATTCAGGGCTTAAACACAATAAATGACCCCTAATGACGTGAAACGAATGACCATCAATAGCACAATCACTACCCTGCGCCATTTCCTCTTTCCCTTTTCCTTTTTCCTTTTTCCTAATTCTTATTCCTGATGCGTATGCAACCCGCATTCTTTCTTCGAATTGTCTTCCCACCACCAGCGGCCGGCCCTGAAATCTTCACCCGGTTGTATCGCACGTGTACAGGGGGCACAACCAATACTTACAAAACCTCGGTCGTGCAGAACATTATAAGGTACGTTGTTTTCCTTCACATAGTTCCGGCAATCTTCAAGTGACCAATGCAACAACGGATTGAATTTAATCAATTGAAACCCTGCATCCCAAACAAAGAAATCAAGGTCATGGCGGTTATCCGACTGTGAGGCACGCAAACCGGTAATCCAGCATTCCATTCCCTGAAGTGCACGCCCAAGTGGCTCAACCTTACGGATACCGCAACATTCCTTTCTGTTTTCAACCGACAGATAGAAACTCAACGGACCTTTTGCAGAGACCATTTTTTCAACTGCCTCATTCTTCGGAAAATAAACTTCAATGGATTTTCCGTACTTTTCTGTGGTACGGTTCATCACCTTATAGGTTTCCTCAAACAATCGCCCAGTGTCTAATGTAACCACCTTAATATCCAGATTATTACTGAAAATCATATCCGTGATCACCTGATCCTCAATTCCCAGGCTGGTTGTAAATACCGCTTTCCCTTTAAATTGCGAAGCTATTTTCTCAAGCATTCCAACCAAATTGGCTGCATCTGCCTGTCTGTTCAAGTCCGAAACTATATTCTGATCCATCCTGGTAATTTGTTTATTAAACCCAATCCCTTTATCTTTCCGGCAAATATCACAAGAAAACTCAAACGATCATCGAAAAGACATCCGAAATATTGCCTGAAGACTTTCTGAAACGTATCAGGAAACAGTTCCCTGCTGATTTTGATCAATTTATACAATCAATTGATCAGGCTGCCGCTATCAGTTTACGCACCAACCCCCGGAAATTCAATATCCCGAATACGAAGGAACGAATTCCCTGGTGCGAAACCGGTATTTTCCTGAATGAACGTCCGTCATATACACTGGATCCCCTTTTACATTCCGGAGCCTATTACGTACAGGAAGCAAGCTCGATGTTTGTGGAACAGGCTTTCCGTCAAATGGAACACAGCAATAACAGGATTGTTCTGGATTTATGTGCCGCTCCCGGCGGGAAATCAACGCATCTGCTAAGTCTATTGGATCACAGCGATCTCCTTGTTGCCAATGAAGTGATCCGTTCGCGGGTGTCGGTATTGGACGAGAACATCCGCAAATGGGGCCATCAGAATGTGGTGGTTTGCAGCAATGATCCTGCTGATTTTTCCAATCTGGATGGCTTATTCGATCTGATCATGGTCGATGCACCCTGCTCCGGAGAAGGCCTTTTCAGGCGCGATGCCATAGCCATCAATCATTGGTCTGTAGATAATACCAATTTATGCTCCACCCGTCAGCGCCGCATCCTGTCCGATATCTGGCCTTCATTGAAAACCGGGGGTTACCTGATCTACAGCACCTGTACCTTTAATCCGGCTGAAAATGAGGAAAACCTCAAGTGGCTGGCCGAAAACAATGAAGTAGAAAGCATACGTATTCCGCTTCAGGAAAGCTGGGGTGCCGAAGAAACAGAATCCGCCGGACTGTTTGGATACCGGTTTCTACCTCATCGTGTAAAGGGAGAAGGCTTTTTCCTGACCCTGATCCGAAAGAAAGAGGACAGCGACGCCTTTTCGATTCCGAAGAAAATCAAATCAAGGTTTGAGAAGATGCCCAAACAATATGCCGAAATCCGTAACTGGCTCACTACGGATGATTCAGAGTTTTTTATTAAGAATGAATTCCTTATTGCCTTTCCCGAAAGCAAGATACCCGTACTAAATGCCCTGGCCGAACAACTGCGTATAATCAGCTTCGGCTTACCCGTAGCACAATTCAAGAATAATGATCTCCTTCCTGAACATACCTATGCACTTTCAGTCGACCGTAATCCTTCCAGATTTGAGACCCTTGAACTGAACTTGCGCGATGCATTGTTATTTCAGAAGAAAGAAGAAATCCGAGTGAATTCCACGGTAAAAGGCTGGATGCTGGTCCAGTATCAGGGTGTACCTCTTGGGTTTATCAAGAACCTCGGAAACCGCGCCAACAACTATTTTCCAAAAGAATGGCGTATTCGGATGGCCCTGCCGGAATTGCCTGTACCGTGGTATACTGAAGTATAATTTTCAGCTTACTGCTTCCTGTTTCAGTTTATCTTAAAGTCAAGATATTTTTTTGATGAGTTGGGAAACTACTCCCATTCAGGCAGTGTATTATTTACAAAAAATTTTGTACCTTTAATCTTCGAAAGAGCTCATACCAAAGGCTGAAAAATTGATTCAGAAATGGACCCTTTGGCTCAGAACATCAATTCTCAATACAATCAGAAGTTTTTCAGGAAAGCAATGAACCGGCTTTCGACCTACACGGAATGTATCCGGGAAGGGATTGCGTCGCATCTGCTTCGGATAAATTGAACTATGATTGACTTGCAACTATACTAAGATCTGTATTTTAGTACAGTTGTAGATCAGTCATAGTACAGTTATATACAAGGAATACCCTCTCGTTCCCCACCAGATCCCCTCCCAAACCTGACCCGGATTGAAGTGGCTTTCCTGCAGTCATTTACTTTAATGGATAGACTTTTCGCCACAAGACATTTTGAAAGGGTATACAAATGTGTGGCCCTTCGGATTAAATTGAAGACACTTAATAAATTATTATCCTTTATCTTAAGCGATTTACATGTAAAAATAGTAGGTAAAGTTTGAGTATTATATACAACTATTTTCTTTCTTTACAGCACTAATCAACTAAAAGCACGCGTACGGAAATCTGCTTCCGACAAACTAAGTTCTCAAGCCTAAACCATGAAAGACAAATCAACTAAACAGGAATCACAGAAATCAAGACGGGCCTTTCTTAAATCAATAGGTGTTTCCATTGCAGGAATCAGCCTGTTGCCAACGACCCTGGTTGCCCGTGGAAACTTCAGTTCGGGAATGAGTGCACCTGCCATAAACCCAGGTGCGGAGGGAATTGCGCAAACGGATGGAATTTTACCCCAGGGAGTAAGTGCCGTATGGGATATTTCCAAAGCCTTCCATGAGACAACGCCTACACGTGAACGCATCTCCATCAATGGATTGTGGAAATGGCAACCGGGAACACCTCAATCAGATGAGCTACCGGGTGCAAACTGGGGATATTTTAAAGTTCCGGGGTGCTGGCCCGGAATTACTGATTACATGCAGAAAGAAAGTCAGATCCTGTATATTCATCCTTCATGGAAGGACCGTTCAATAAATAAACTGGGGGTGGCCTGGTACCAGCGCGAGCTTAGCATCCCTAAGAACTGGACCAACCGGCATATTACCCTGGGGGTGGATTACCTGAATTCGAGTGCAGTGGTCTATATTGATGGGGTAAGATTGGGTGAGATGCTTTTTCCTTCAGGAGAGATGGATCTGACAGCGGTATGTTCCCCGGGCAAAACGTATATCATCAGTATGAAAGTCACTGCTCTCCCTTTGAGTGACGTGGTTGCGGTTTACAGCGACAGTAATGCTCCCAGGCAGGGTCGCGGAGGAGTTGAGCGACGAGGTCTTTGCGGGGATATCTATCTTAATAGTGCCCCATTAAAAGCAAGGATCACTGAGGTGAGGGTCACAACATCAGTCCGTAAAAGAGAGATTACATTCAATACGGGTATTGAAAATCTCAACCCGGCCACTAAGTATACGCTCAATGCAGTTATCACCGACAAGGGAAATCCTGTTGCCGCGTTTAAAAGCAAAGCATTCACGGCTGGAGAGGCAACTGACGGACTGCTCTCCTTTTCGGAGCAATGGATGCCTGACAGGCTCTGGGATGTTCATACTCCTGAGAACATGTTCGAACTCACACTGTCACTTCTGGAACAGGATAAAAAACTGCTGGATACTGCAATGCCCCATCGTTTTGGATTCAGGGAATTCTGGATTGAAGGCCGTGACTTTTACCTGAACGGGACCAGGATCTTCCTTTCATCCGTTCCCCTGGATAATGCGCAGGTAGGAGCCTCACTGGCGAACTATCAGGCGGCAAAGGAAAGCCTGAAGCGTTTAATGAGCTTCGGTATCAACATGGTTTATACGCACAATTACGGTTGTGAGCCCGGCACTCACCTGAGTTTTGAGGAAATACTAAAGGCTGCCGATGACACGGGGATGCTGATCTCCCTCTCTCAACCACACTTTGGACAATATGACTGGAAAGCTGCGGATGCGGATCAGAAAAACGGGTATGCCCATCACGCAAAATTCTATACCCGGGTGGCACTGAACCATCCTTCAGTGGTATTCTATTCCATGAACCACAATGCCTGCGGATATACCGATGATATGAATCCAGACAGGATTGACGGACTGAGTCGTCCTGAGAATAACTGGTCGGCAAACAATGTGAAAAAGGCCTTGCGGACGGAAGCTATAGTAGCCAGACTGGACTCCAGCCGCATTATTTACCACCATTCGTCGGGGAACCTGAGTTCGATGCATACCAGTAATTTCTATCCCAATTGGGCGCCCATTCAGGAAATGTGTGACTGGTTCGGCCATTGGGCAACGGTAGGGGTCAAACCGCTCTTCTTATGCGAATTCGGTGCACCCTTTGGCTGGGATTGGTCCTTATACAGGGGTTGGTATAAAGGAAAGCGGGAATTCGGCAGCGCTCCTGCACCCTGGGAGTTTTGCCTGGCCGAATGGAACGCACAATTCCTGGGAGACCAGGCCTATCGGATCAGTGAATGTGAGAAGGCGAACCTGCGTTGGGAAGCTAAACAATTTAAAGCTGGAAAAGTTTGGGCACGCTGGGATTACCCCTATAGCTTTGATGATAATCGTCTGGAGGAACGCAATCCGGTGCTGAAGATGCATCTTGTCGACCAATGGCGTGCTTTTCGTACCTGGGGATTGTCGGCCAACTCACCCTGGGATTACAGTTCTTATTGGAAGTTGCGCAAGGAGGTTGATAAAGGAATCAAGAATCTGGTAGTTGATTGGGAAAACCTTCAACGACCGGGCCTGAGCGCTGATTTTAGCGAACGATTGAATCGTATGGACCTGGATACATCATTTGATCAATCAGACTGGATTCCTACTGCTGCTGAGGCGCTCCTGAAAAACAACATGCCTTTACTGGCATATATCGGGGGGAAAAGTGAAGCATTTACCAGTAAGGACCATAACTTCCTTCCGGGGACTAACGTGGAGAAACAACTCATCGTCATTAATAATTCACGCAGGGAGGTTAACTGCGAGTGCAGCTGGTCGCTGAACATACCAGGAGCGGAAAGCCACAGTAAAACGGTAAATCTTGCGACAGGCCAGCAGGAACGCATACCTATCAGTATTGATCTCCCCGGTTTATTGTCTTCAGGAATATACAAACTTAGTTCGACTGTAAGCTTCAGCAATGGAGAGACCCAAAAGGATACTTTTGACCTCAATATAATCCCTTCGGCTGTAATGGGGAAACCAAATGCAAAGATTGCCCTGTTTGATCCTAAAGGCGAGACCCAACAACTGCTGGATGGAATGGGAGTCTCCTACCAATCAGTTGATGCCGGGGCTGCGCTTACCGGCTATGATGTATTGATCGTGGGCAAGAAAGCATTGACATTAGATGGCAAGGGTTTGGATGTGACGAATGTCAGAAATGGGCTTAAGGTAATTGTGTTTGAACAGACTTCCGAGGTACTCGAAAAACGGTTCGGCTTCCGGGTACACGAGTATGGTTTACGTAAGGTCTATCCGCGGATGTCGGATCATCCGATCCTTGCAGGACTCGATGGGGAGAACCTGCACGACTGGAAAGGCGCATCCACTCTCCTGCCCTCTCAGCTAAAGTATGAGACGAATGACAATGTATACAGTGGTTCTCCAACGGTCAAATGGTGTGACATTCCTGTGACACGAATCTGGCGGTGCGGCAACCGGGGTAATGTGGCCAGCGTGCTGATCGAGAAACCTGCCAGCGGAGATTTCCTCCCAATCGTTGACGGAGGCTTCAGTCTTCAGTACAGCCCTCTCATGCAGTATCTTGAAGGCAAGGGGATGGTGATGTTTTGCCAGATGGATGTAACGGGTCGTACAGAGAAAGATCCTGCTGCGGAACGTTTGGTAAGCAATATATTATCATACGTATCGGCCTGGAAGCCAGAAATCAGAAGGCAAGCCATCTATGCAGGTGAAGCAGCAGGCAAGAGTCACCTCGAAAAAACAGGTTTATCAGTATTGCCGTACGAGCATAAAAAACTATCCTCAGAACAGGTATTGATCGTAGGTCCGGGAGGAAGTCAACAATTAATGACAGACCTAAAGGCGATTCGTCTGTGGATCTCGACAGGCGGAAGGTTGCTTGCTATCGGTCTCGATCAGGAAGAGGCCGGTGCGTTAGTGCCTTTTAATGTAGAAATGAAAAAAGAGGAGCATATCTCAGCCTGGTTCGATACCCTAAAGACCAGTTCCCCTTTTGCAGGAATAGGGCCTTCGGATGTTCACAACCGTGCTCCCAAGGAAATATCATTGGTGTCAGCAGGAGCCCAAATCATTGGCAATGGCGTTCTGGCCGCGTCTGATCAGGCTAAGGTCGTCTTCTGTCAACTCGCACCCTGGCAGCTCGATTACAGCGGGGAACAGCATAACATCAAACAGACCTTTCGGCGCTCTTCCTTTCTATTAAGCAGATTAACGGGGAACATGGGTATTGAGAGTACCACTGCATTGATTGGACGATTCAATCAACCAGTAGATGCAGGGAAATCCGAAAAAAGGTGGCTGGATGGTCTTTACCTGGATCAGCCCGAAGAATGGGATGATCCGTATCGTTTCTTCCGCTGGTAATGTATTTTGCAAACGATTCTTTGGACATGGATAAGTGTCATTTTGTGTATATTAAGAATCATTTCACACATTGATTCGCATTAAATACAAAGTATCTTTACACTTACAAATTTAGAAAATAATGTCATAGTAGATAATAATAGACCATCCAGATTATTAAACCAATCTATTAATTGAAAACCAATATGAAAAACGCACAAATCAACCAGGCATTTGAATATGCAAAAGTACGGTATGCCGAATTGGGCATCGATGTTGAAAAGGCGGTGGAACAATTAGATAAACTTCCAATCTCGCTTCATTGCTGGCAGGCAGATGACGTAAGCGGTTTTGAAAGCGGCGACACTGAACTCACCGGAGGAATTCAGGCAACCGGAAATTATCCCGGAAAGGCAAGGACTATCGCCGAACTTCGTGCCGATATAGAGAAAGCAATGTCATTAATTCCCGGAGAACACCGTGTAAACCTTCATGCCTTTTATGGCGACTTTGGCGGAGAAAGCGTTGATCGTGATCAGATTGAACCTAAACATTTCCAGAGCTGGATTGATTGGGCCAAAGCAAAGAATTATAAACTTGACTTCAACTGTACCTGCTTCTCCCATGAAAAATCAGGTGACGGATTCACTTTATCACATCGTGATAACACTATCCGTGAATTCTGGATAGACCATGTCATTCGTTGTCGTAAGATCGCTGAAGAAATGGGACGTCAGCTGGGTTCAAAATGTATGCACAACATCTGGATTCCTGACGGATCGAAAGATTTGACCGTAGATCGTCTGTACTATCGTCAGAACCTGAAAGATTCACTGGACAAAATCTTTGAATACAAGACCAACGACATATACATGAAAGACTGTATCGAAAGTAAATTGTTCGGTATTGGCGCCGAAAGTTATACTGTAGGTTCACATGAATTTTATATGGGTTATGGTATCCGGAATAATATAATAGTTACACTCGACTCTGGTCATTTCCATCCAACAGAAGTTATTTCAGATAAAATCTCTTCCTTGTTGCTTTTCTTGCCTGAAGTCATGTTGCATGTAAGCCGTGGTGTACGTTGGGACAGCGACCATGTAGTTATTTTGGGTGATGAACTGCAGGCCATAGCTCAGGAAATTGTTCGTGCTGATGCAGTTGATAAAGTACATATCGGTTTGGATTATTTTGATGCATCCATTAATAGGATAGGCGCTTATGTGGTAGGAGTTCGTGCAACACAAAAAGCATTACTTCAGGCATTACTGGAACCTATTACACAACTACGTGCTTATGAAGCAAAGGGTCAGAATTTTGAGCGCCTGGCTTTATTGGAAGAAGCTAAGTCTTTGCCATGGGCAGCCGTATTCGATTACTATTGTATGAAAAAAGGCGTAGTGGCCGGTGAAGCATACATTGCCGATATTCAGCAATACGAAAAAGAGGTAACAGGCAGGCGAGGAGAATAAAGAGATAATTTAAAAAGCTTAACTAAACAAAACTATGAACGCATTACTAGGTGTTATTTTTCATTCGATTGGTGGATTTGCTTCTGGAAGTTTTTACATGCCTTTCAACAAAGTAAAAGGTTGGGCATGGGAAAGCTACTGGATTATCGGAGGGCTTTTTTCCTGGCTCATAGTTCCGCCACTGGCTGCATACCTTACTATTCCCGGGTTTGCTGGTATTATTGCTGCCAGTTCAAGTCAAATTCTATCGATTACCTTCCTGATGGGATTGCTTTGGGGAATTGGTGGTCTAACTTACGGGTTAGGTGTTCGTTATCTGGGAATGTCACTTGGAAATTCAGTGGTATTAGGCTTTTGTGCAGCATTTGGTGCTATAGTTCCATCAATTTATTATTCGATCAATCCAACTATTGGAAAAATCTCCTTTACCGATATGTTGGCCAGTCCTGGTGGGCGACTGGTTTTGCTGGGAGTATTGGTTTGTCTGATTGGTATCACCATTTGCGGGAAAGCCGGAATGATGAAGGAGGGCGAACTCTCAGAAGAACAACAAAAAGCAAGTGTTTCTGAATTCAGTTTGGTAAAAGGTTTGATCATTGCGGTCATTTCAGGGATATTAAGTTCATTTATGAATTTCGGTATTGAAGCAGGGCAACCTATGGCAAATGTTGCTGTCGCCCATGGTTGCAACCCATTATTTCAAACCAACGTGTCTTATGTGGTTATCCTTTGGGGCGGTTTAACAACCAATCTTATTTGGACTTCCATCCTTAGTATAAAGAATAAATCGTACGGCGATTTCACCAACAAGTCTACTCCTATCGCTAACAACCTTATTTTCTCGGCTTTAGCCGGAACCATGTGGTTTATGCAGTTTTTCTTTTACGGAATGGGCGCCAGCAAACTGGGAAATGGGGCAAGTTCTTGGATTTTGCACATGTCAACCATTATCCTGACTGCGAACATGTGGGGAATTTACCGAAAAGAATGGACAGGAGTTTCACCCAAAACCAAAGGGACAATTACTGCCGGTATTGCAATCATTTTGTTAGCGGTTGCTTTGGTAGGTATCGGAAATTCAATGTAAGAAGATTCAATCCCGAGTCCTCGGGACCAGATTAAACTATACACGAAACCCGGGATCAGAAACTATGCAAAGACTGGCTTTTAAAATGTACCTCAATGAAGGTCAAAAGGAAGAATATAAAAAGAGACATAATGCCTTGTGGCCAGAATTACACCAACTCCTCAAAGATGCAGGAGTCAGCGAATATTCCATTTTTCTGGATGAAGAAACCAACATTCTTTTTGCTTTTCAGAAGGTAAGTGGTGAAGGTGGTTCACAGGATTTGGGCCAGACCGAGGTTGTTCAGAAATGGTGGGCTTTCATGTCAGATATCATGAAAACTAATCCGGATAACTCACCAGTTTCAATACCTTTGGAAGAAGTATTTTATTTGAAATAACCAAAAAACTAAACTATAGCATTATGAAACAATGTATAAAATGGACGATATTTTTCGTCATGTTTTTTCTACTTAACAGCCTGAATTCCTTTTCTTCAGAAAAGACCGAAGTAAAGGAATTGATCTGTGAGTATCACACCAATCCCGTTGGAATAGATATTCAGAAACCACGACTGAGTTGGCAGATTAGTTCAACTGAGGATAACCTTCTACAAACTGCCTATGAAATTAAGGTAACGGACCAAACGGCCAAGGGTAAACTGATCTGGACATCAGGAAAAGTTAACTCGGCTCAATCGGTCAATGTGGCCTATGAAGGACCGGCGTTAAAATCAATGCAACGGGTATTCTGGCAGGTTCGCGTTTGGAACAACAAGGGAAAAGCGACTGACTGGAGCACTCCGGCTTTTTGGGAAATGGGTCTTCTGGAACCTCAATTCTGGAAAGCGGACTGGATTTCATTTGGAGCCGAACCAGTCATAAAAGGTTCGAAACCTTCCCAATATTTCAGGAAAGGTTTTACAACCGGGAAGAAAGTTAAATCTGCCCGCGTTTATATTACCTCGCTTGGTCTTTATCAACTGTTCCTGAATGGGCAAAAAGTCAGTATGGATCTGTTTACTCCCGGCTGGACGAGTTATAAAAACAGGATTCAATACCAAACCTACGATGTTACTTCGATGATTCAACAGAAGAATTCAATTGGAGCAATAGTAGGCGACGGTTGGTATCGCGGAAACATTGGTTGGGGTAATGCAGATGGATATTACGGCAATAAATTAGCACTTTTAGCTCAACTGCAACTCACCTATGCTGATGGAACAAGCGAAACTATTGGCACCAACGAAAGCTGGAAAGTAGCTACCGGACCAATCCTGCTATCTGATATTTACAATGGTGAAACATACGATGCCCGTAAAGAAATGCCGGGTTGGTCAGTAGCAGGCTTCAATGATAGCAACTGGCAAAAAGTATCGATCACAGACCAGTCGAAAAAAATACTGATTGCACCTCAGGGAGTGGTCGTTAAAGCTATTCAGGAAATAAAACCGGTAAAAGTATTCACAACTCCGAAAGGCGAAACGGTATTCGATATGGGACAGAATATGGTTGGATGGGTTAAACTTCGGGTTCAGGGTAAATCGGGCGACCAGGTTATACTGAAATTTGCTGAAGTTCTGGATAAGGAGGGCAATTTTTATACAGACAACCTTCGCGCCGCAAAAGCAACCGATAACTTTATCCTGAAAGGTGATGGAGAAGAAGTATTCGAACCTCATTTTACTTTCCATGGGTTCCGATTTGTGAAAATCGAAGGAGCTTCCGTTAAACCAACACTTGACCAGATTATTGGTGTTGTGATTCATTCTGACATGATTCCTACCGGAACATTTACCTGTTCCGACCCTATGATTAACCAGCTTCAGCACAACATTCAGTGGGGACAAAAAGGAAATTTTCTGGATGTGCCGACTGATTGTCCTCAACGTGACGAGCGTTTGGGTTGGACCGGGGATGCTCAGGTGTTTAGTATGACCGCAGCGTTCAATTTCAATGTGGCCCCATTCTACACCAAATGGTTGGGTGATGTGGCTGCTGATCAACTCCCAAACGGACTGGTTCCTCATGTTATTCCTGATGTACTAAAAGGAGCAGGTGGATCAACTGCATGGGCCGATGTTTCCATCATTGTTCCATGGACAACATACCTCACTTATGGGGATCAGCGTATTCTTAAAGTTCAGTATCCGAGCATGAAAGGCTGGGTCGAATACATGACAAGCCGGGCAGGTGAAGATTTTCTTTGGACGGGAGACTACCATTTTGGTGATTGGCTGGCCTTTGCAACAAACAATTCAGATTATCCCGGTGCAACAACCGAAAAAGATCTGATTGCCACTGCTTACTATTCCTATTCTACCGGTTTACTGAGCAAAATTGCAACAATTATCGGGCAAAAGGAAGATGCAAAGAAATATGCTCTGCTTTCAGAAAATATAAAAAAGGCATTCGTCCATGAATTTGTCACTCCATCCGGACGTTTGGTTTCACATACACAAACGGCTTATTCCATTGCACTGGCATTTAACCTTCTTCCTATAGATTTAATTCCTAAAGCAGCGGCTTATCTGGCCGCAGATGTGAAGAAATTCGGACATCTCACAACAGGATTTGTAGGTACTCCACTTCTTTGCAAAACGCTGTCGGCATATGGGTATGACGATCTGGCCTTCATGCTTCTAAACCGCAAAGAGTATCCGTCATGGTTGTATCCGGTAACACAGGGTGCAACTACAATTTGGGAACGCTGGGATGGTCAGAAACCTGACGGATCATTTCAGGATGTAGGCATGAACAGTTTTAACCATTATGCTTATGGAGCTATCGGCGAATGGTTGTATCGTTATGTAGCAGGAATGGACATCGATCCTGAGAATCCGGGGTATAAGCATATTTTGCTCTCTCCACACCCTGGAGGCGGATTGACAAATGCTGGAGTGGAATTTACTTCACTTTACGGAAAAATAAAATCTGCATGGAAGATTGATGGAAATGACTTTGTTTATGAAGTGACTGTTCCGGCAAATACTACTGCAACGGTTACTTTGCCTTCAGCAAAAGCGGACCAGATTACGGTAAACGCACAAACGTTGACATCCTCAATAAAAGAAAGCCTGAAACAAACTGATAAGGGAGTTTCATTAACTGTAGGATCAGGAAATTATACATTTAAATATCCAAAGAAATAAAGGCCTCATCCTGTAACCTTGAATGGAATAAGATATAACCTGACTGGTAAAATGAGAATGAAGTGCATTACAAACAGATACTTATTCCCGTCTGTTTGTAATGCATAATTTATATAGGAAACAATTGTTCTGTAAAATAAGAAACTGTTTAAATTTTATTCTATCGTTCCGTTAGGAACAAAATATGGGTAGAAAAGGAATGATTTTAAATGATCTTTTGTTCCGTACGGGACAAAATGAGAAGGTAAATTGCAATTTTTCTACCCATATATTTTCCCTCCGGGAAATTTAAACAGTCACTTAAAGGGAAACGCGTGAAACAAATTATAGTATCATGTACTACGACCTATGGCTGTTTTTGGAGCCTTTGCCTTTACCATTGGTCATTTGGGATTCGATGTGTTAACGAATAGGACCCGCACAACGGTAAATGTGATCGGAAACCATACAGCAATCGTGGCAAGGACTAAAAGAGAAAACGCATTTAACAATCAAAAAGCCAGGGAATTTTCCAATAAGATTTAGAAAGAAGGAAAAGCGTCAAAGTTATCCGGAATCATCTTCGAAGCGTTATTCCGAACGATCAGCGCGTCATGCTGAACTTGTTTCAGCATCCCCTCAAATATACTCTGCCACCTGTAAGAAAAGAGAATTGAAGATAAAAGGAGGGGATCCCGAAACAAGTTCGGGATGACGCTTCGTTCATCGTTTAAGCTTCATTGAGAAGATTCCCTTGCTTCCTGCTCGGGAACATTCAAACAAAAACGGATCATAGATCTACAGTTAAATGGGGCAAAGAAGTCTTGAACAGGATTTCTTGATTTCTTGATTTACACGATTACTTCAATCCTATGCGTTTTTTAATCCTGACCATCCTATAATCTTTTAATCATGTTCAGACAATTTACCCCTCCACAATCCCAATCTCTTCCTCCGTCAATCCGTATAGATTATAAACCATTTGATCTATTTCTTTGTCGGTGGTTTCTATTTTGGTTTTTATTTCTATTGCCTTTTTTGATTCCTGTAAAAAGTAATCCTCCCATTCAGCTTTGTGTGAAAGTGTGAGTTTTATTTTGTTCTTTTCAAGCTCTTTTAAAAACTCTTTAAAGGTTATTTGAAACCAATTTTCGATTTTTGCGGAAAGCTTTTCCAAATTGTATTCACGTTGCAGGTTATGGGTAAATTTAGAACAAATGTGTTGCAATTCGGCGGTTAATTGAGTACGTTCTGTTGCATATTGTGCAAGTATAGCAGTCTGTTCTTCGTTTGCTTGTGGAACAGGAAAATGCTCAAAATAGACTTTACGAATTTCTCTCGTACCACCTAATAGTTCTGGACAATTATACCAAATCCAAAGCTTTGCCAATGAAGAATTGAACACTGCAATTAAATACATTAACGAAAAAGAATTGTCATTTGCAGTAAGAATAAAGCTTTTATCATTACTGAAGAAGCCACTTTCATCATACATAAAAGGAAATACAGAAGTCATATTTGGATAAATAATTTTAGGTTTGGCAAATTCTTCCAAATATGCACAATTACGCAAATTATATGGTGTATCTCCTTTATCACCGCGTTTTTCAAGAAAAGGATAAAAGGCATCCAAATGTTTCTTTATTGCGAAATATTCATCTATCTTAATTGATGGCAATGGGGGATTCTTCTCTTTTATTCCATTATGCACATTAATTAAAAATTCACTGCCTAAATTAATATACGCAGAAATATCTCTACCCCGAACCATTGGTTTGATCAGTTCTAAACTTTTGGAATCAGCAGCAATCAACTTTTTATGTGTTTCTTCATCAATATAAAAAGCATCATTATAACCTGTAAGTATTCCCCGATAAATTGAAATTGGCAAGTTCTTTAATTCTGTACCAGTCAATTTCATTTGCCTCAACTTTTGGGCATCGTAGTAGGGTTGGATACTCCATTCATTTTCACCAAAATTAGAAGAAGAATATTCATAAATATTGCTTTTTACCTCTGAAAGAAAATCACCACGATAGTTTTTCTGGTTAAGTGACAAAACTCTCACGGAATCGAGCAGAATGCTTTTTTGTGTAACGAAAATACAGACATAAGTAGTAGCTTCCTGAAAGAATTGAATGTCTCCGAAGTTAAGAATCTGTCGTAAGCCTGTTTTAGAAAGAAATTTACGTAGTGGTTTGCCGTAGGCTACCAACATCCATTTGTTGGGCATAATGAAAGATTGTATGCCATTATTCTTTAACAATTGATAACCACGTTCGGTAAAGATACAATAAAGGTCAGCGCCCTTATCAAATGTTTCATAACCACAATTTTTGAGTATGTCACTCATTTCTCCCATGCTTTGTAGCTGCACATATGGCGGATTCCCAATCACTACATCAAAACCTCCTGTGTATTCCACTCGAAAGGCATGCTGAATAGAACAGGTTATTTTTTCTATAACACGGGAGCATGCTCCCATGTCTCCCATACCCGTACCCGTGTCTCCTGCGTCTCCTGTGTCTTCTCCAAGTAGAGGAAGTCCATGTTTTACGCGGTTATTACTGATATAAGCTATCGTATTCTCTAACTGTTGTCCAGAGGTTATCAGTGTGCGACCGAATTTCTGCGTCCACAAATGAGCCTGGGTAGTGCCTCTGTGATAATCTGCTCCATCATCGTTCACCCATTCGAAATCGGATGCCGTAGTGGAAGAGGAGGAGGAGGAGGTGTACGGGAGCAGCATGGGAGCTTGCTCCCATGTTTCCGAAGACATAGGAGACACGTTACTCGGGAGAGATAGAGCAGCTACTGACAAGGGAGCATGCTCCCTTGTTTCTGTTTCGGTTCCGATTCCGGTATTATCAGGGATAGTCCGCCCCATCGCGATATTACAAGCACGTGCACTCATACTCTTTATTTTCTGTATAATCTTCGGTAGTTCTTCGTCATCGCACACAAGAATCAGGTGCATATGGTCGCCACAGATATTATATGCCAGAATATTGAGTGCGTCTTTTTGTGCAATATCTGCAATCGTTTCCGTTACTATGATTTCTTCTTTTGCCGATAACCACACTGGGACACCTAATTTCACGTAATGATCAAACATTCGCTGCGAATACCGTGAATTATGCGTGGCACAGGTAATATGCCAGGTTTTTTTAAGCTTTTTCCTGAATATACTGGGGAATTCCTTTTGCCAGTTAAATGCTTTATCTCCCGCAAATGCGGGATCGTCAATCAAAGAGTTGCCGCATTTAATATTGTTGTTCAGATCGTTTAATTTACGATTGGGTTGTGCAGTGCGTAACCACAAGGAGAGTTTGGCAATTTCAACACTTTCCTCATTTATATCGACTCCAAACAAATTGTTTTCAAGAATGCTTTTTTCAATGTCGCTAAAAATGATAGGTACTCCGTAAAGCTTTGCTTTTAATTCATCAATGTATTTGTGTTCGGTAATCAGAAAATCCAATGCCTGGTTTAAAAATGCACCTGAACCACAAGCGGGATCACAGATAGTCAATTGGATCAACCAATTGGTATAAACATTCAGTTTCTCCAATAAAGCCTGTTTGGTTTTAATCGTCCGTTTCTTATCGCTTGTATATTCTTCTTCGTCAATCAGGAGTTCCGCTTTTTTATCGATACAGAGCTTGCCAATGGTATTTTCAACGATGTATTTGGTGATGTATTTGGGCGTATAGAAAACACCATCCTTTTTACGTCTTGTTTTTGATTTATCTACTTCCTCCCCATCGAGTTGAGCTTTTATTTCATCCAGTTCATTGAGTGAATTTTCAAAAATATGACCAAGTATATTAACATCTATCTCACTTGCAAAATCATATTCCGAAAGAGTCGCTGTATGCTTATAGAGCAGATTATCATCAATGGTAACAGCATCTAATATTTCATCCGGTTTAAACAAACCACCGTTATAGGCAAATACATCGTAACGCTTGCCTTTGAATCCTGTGTTAAGATATTCAAAGTATTTTCTAAACCGGTTATATAGGGGGATATCAACATCCCGGTCTTGTAAATCTTTCCAATCATTCAATATTAACCGTACTGAGTTGGGAGGTAATAACTGCCGATCCTCAGCAAAAAACAAAAACAGGAACCTGTCCAGTAACTTTTGCGACTTTTTGAAAATGGTTAATACATCAAATTGCGGGTTTTGGGACACAAGGTTGTGGTGTAATTCGCTTTTAAACTGTGAATAATCCTTGTACAGTTGTTTGGTAATAATATCCTCGTGACTAACCGATTCGGTTTTGATTGTTTTGGGAATCCCTTTTGCAATGTTCTCGTACGACAAACACAAATAAAGCAGGTCAAAATTGCTTCGGTTAAGATTAAACAAATTGAATTCGATAAACTCAATGGCATTGTCGATATAAAAACGAAGCTTTTCGAAGTTTGAAGTAATCACATACACACAATCGGCCTGATTGTTTTTATATCCAAAAGCCTGCGCTTCTATCTTGCTTAAATCGGTTGTATTGGTTCCCTTTAATTCTATAACCCCTACGACGAGGAAGCCTTCTGCAAGGGAGCATGCACCCTTGTCAAAGGTAAGAATCGCTCCATCCGCTTTTTTGCTATCCTTAACATTTTTGTATTCAGTGGTCAGGTTAAAGTTGGAGGATGGATTAAGTGTATAACCCAATATTTTTACAAACAACTCTCTCAGAAATCCTTCCTGGAATTGTTCTTCCTTGCTGTTTCGTATGTTTTCCTGAATATCAGGATTGCCAAAATAAGATTTAAACTCTGTGTATTTTGCATCGACAAGCTTTGCATCAAGCAAGTTTAAATACTTCTGTTGTACTGAATTCTGGAAAAGGCTCATAACAAATCAATTGGCTTAATAGGAGAGAGCAAGGTAGTATTTTTTTGTATAATAGAAGGAAATCGAAAGGAAAATAAGTGAGACTATTGTCATCCCTCATCATCGAAGTGTCATCCTATGTCATCGAAGCGTCATCCCGAACTTGTTTCGGGATCCCCTCAAATACGCTCTGCCACCTGTAAGAAAAGAGAATTAAAGATAAATGCGAGGGGATCCTGAAACAAGTTCAGGATGACGCTTCGATCACGCACTACGCTTTTACTAAATTCTCGTAACCTATCTTTATCAAACCTTCCTGTTTAATCCATATGCAATAACCAATTGATTGTCTATTGTAACATACCAATCTGCAGCTATATCAATCATTTCCGGATTATTTTCCTTGATCAGATTAATCTTCCAATCCCTATGCCAGTTCTTTAACTGTTTTTCTCTTGCAATACATTCAGCCATTCCTTCGATTATTTCATAATGAACCAAATCGAACAGGTTATACCTTGAAGTAAATGCAGCAGAACCTTTCCCTGTTTTATGTTCCAGCACCCTCCTTTTAATTGCTGAAGTTACTCCGATATAAAAAGTGGTTCTGTATTTATTCGACATGATATAAACAAACCCTTTTCTCATAATGCGAAATTTATACTCTAAGTTAAGCTAAATTTCAATGTATTTTAATGATTATGAAGAGAAAAAATAAGATGCCGAAACAATCATGTGTTATGCAAAACTTCAATGTTTTCCGGAATAATGTTCAGCGCGTCATCCTGAATTCATTTCAGGATCCCCTCGAATATACTCTGCCACCTGTAAGAAAAAAGAAAAGAAGATAAAAGGAGGGAATCCCGAAACAATCCTGAAATGAATTCAGGATGACTCAGGATGACGTGCTAATCATCATTTATGCTTCATTGGAAGATTCCCCTGCTTCCTGATCAATTATTGAATGGATGACTATTTTGATAAGTGATGTAAAACTCCTGAACCGTAACCATTTGTTTAAAAATAGTCATCTGCTCAGAAACATTCAAACAAAAACAGATTGAAGATTCAGATTTAGGCGGAAAGACACACAACGAAAATCATTGCTGCCGAATTTGCGGTTAACTGATCTTATGTGTTGTTTTTAATCTTTTCTTCAATCCAAGATTCAATATTCGTCAATTTATTAAATAGTTTATTGTCTCGCTGAATAACTTCCAAAACATCAAGTTTCTTCTCAATTATTGAATCATTGTCATGAGGATGTAAATTATCATCAAAATAAATGCAAAGCATTCTCTTACTCAAGCTTGGATATATGTCTAATTCTATAATTTTTATTGAAGCAACAACAATACAAGGAATACCAATCTGGCTTAATTCTGTTGAATTCTTTAAATATTGGTAAATTGATTCTCCTCCCCAAAGTCCAAAAAGCTTATTTAGACCCCACTCATCCTTCAAAGTTGATAAACAATGAAATACAAATATTTTTCCAGCTCTTATTTTTTCACTTAATTCTGCTTTATCAATTATTCTGTTTTTTAATTCTTTAGAGATTAATCCTTTGTCGAATAGGATATTAATTCTACTGTTGGCAAAGTCTTTATCTAATGGAATTAGTCCATTTTTAATAACGTCCCCTATTTCATAGTCCATTAACTTAGTACAGTGAAATCCCACTATCTTATATTCTTGTAAGATCTCGTCAATTGTATCTATAACTTCAATCCATGTATCGACAAATGGATTTTGTGGCCTATTATATCTAATTTTTAAATCTGTATGGCGAAGGATTTCAATTCTTTTTTCTTCTTGTAAATAATAGATCAAAGAAGACTTGTGCTCTTCAATTAATTGAAGAACTTTCTCCGGCCAAGAACTTGTCTGATCAAGAATTATATGGTTTTCAAATTTTATCATTTATAAATCTATCATGTCAAAGCACAGTGCATTAAAATAACACATAACCTAGGAAGCCACTCCCAGAGGCGGATTGTGGGCGATTTCCCATCAAGCCGATAAGCTACCTGAGCGAAAAGATACACTCCAAAAACCATTGCTGCCGAATTTACTGGTATCTGATATTATGGGATCAGGTTTCAATCATTTATCAATTTTTAAATTCTTGTCAATATGATTAGTAGTATCTTTTATAAATTCCTTGATAGCGAATTTGTCTGATGGACTGTCACTATTTTTAAAGCCCTTTTCATGAAGAATGGAATCTATTTCGCTATGCTTAATATATATTCCATCATTATGCTTGTTCTCACGATTTTGAATATAATTCGTTACACCAAAGGCCAATGAAATCAATATTCCTGTCCATACTGCAATTGTCCTAATAATTACAGAATTTAAAAAATCATTTTGTCTATTACGTTTTATGAATTTAATAATTCCTTTGTCCAAATATCGTGAGCCAATATCTGTCAAAACGACTGGATGTATTGACGTGATTAGTTTATTATCTACAAGAAATCTTGATGCTATTTTATTATCAAAGTCACTAAATCCAATGTCCTCTAGTTTACCGTAGGTGTCTTGTATGTTATTGTTTTTTAAAATGAAATCACATATTTCAACCTGCTTACTTGTTAATGGCAACTGTTTCATTTCTAAAATGTATCAATATGAATAGTAATTTATAATATCGTTTCAACAAAGCAGTTTTAAACTTCCCCATAATTATAAAATATCGTCAACTTTATAGTCCTTTCCTATTCCTATTTTGCTTTCCCTTCAAATCTACTAATTCCCCTTTTAAATAAACAATAAAATTCTACTTATTTTATGATTTTCAATAAAAAAACAATATCATCAAGTGATTAGAAAGATTTTTCAATTATTATTGAGAACAAGTACTTTTAATAAAATTTCCCTCCCCCAGCAAACCTTTCAATCTCCGTGAATGAAATGATCTTCCTTTTGGTTCCTGTTGTTGAACCAGGGAGTGTGTGTGGGGAGTTAAACGATCCGTTTGGGGTCAGGTTCGCTCCAATTGCGTGAAGGATCGGTGTTCATACCGGCTACACGAAACAGATATTCAACTCCCCGCAACAATCCATTGACATTTACCTTGCTTTTGGTGCAGGAACCATTCAAATTTGATTCATGTTTTGACAATTAAGCGTACGTCCTGGTGAAGCAATAGCACTCAATCTTTTCCTGTAAAGAAGCTGAGCTTCCGACCAGTTGTCTTTTGTTCGGTCAGGAGCTGATCTTACATAACTTTTACCCCTCATTTGAACAAAAACAACCTTACCAATTTTGCCTGAAACCAATTCACAGATGTTACGTTTTATTTTAGCCACAAAGCTTAGATAAAGATAGGTTAACGCCTTAGTTTAAGTACTGTTTGAGTACTGTATAAGTATAAAGTCATGAGGTTTAGTATTTAAAACAAGGGTAAACTGTATTTAATCTATGGAATTGGTAATGCTTTATTGAATAGTTCACTTCTACATCAAACGGGTAACTTGCTCAACTTACGCAGGTTACTCAAAAATAATGAAAGATAATATAGGCAACATAAATATTGAAATAGTATTTTCTATAAATTTGAAATACCTAAATAATAAAACCTAACGTTATGAGGGATCACATTACATTCTTGTGGGGTCCCGGCTAGCCGGGATCAAAACCAATATTCAGAAATGTTTTCTTTGAAAAAATCTTACTTTTCTGAAAAAATCTTAGCCCCGAGTACTCGGGGGATCAGCCCCCGCAACCTTAATCTTATCTATCTTATGAAAATAGTCCCGATAGTTATCGAGTTTTGCCCAGGAATATGACCACTTCCTCCCGAGTACTCGGGATCAAGCCAATTATAAGATAGATAATCCCGGTGACTACCGGGATGGGGGTCATAGCCGGGTTACTAAGGTTGAATTAAAAAAAGTAAGATTTTTTAAAACTCACCATTGACTTTGCTTTCCCCACAATAATATCATGTGATCCCATGATACCTTAATTAAGATGCTCTAAAATAACGCCCCACGATGTCCCCTACAAAAAACGAAAGCTCTGCAATCATTCCGATTACAGAGCTTTATTGTTTTTAAAAGTGACCCAGTTGGGAGCCGAACAATGGTCCATGTGCTTACTGAAAAAGGAAAGAGGCTCCGCCTTTTTTTTAGTCGCTAACCCAAACCATTAAGACTTAAACTCCCCTAAAATCCTTTCGGCATTAGGTTTCAACTGGGATGGCCATCTTCCTGGCAGCCAAATGAATTCTTTTTTGGCTTTTGTTTCGGCAACCATCCTGTGTGATGGCTGCACTTTGGTCTGATTCAAGTATGGAAGCCATTTGTCTACACACATTAGCACAACCTCAAATGGAACTTTACTTTAGTTTTTAAACGACTTAAAATGCCCAACTACTATTGACAATTCTAAACTGATTACAGGCTTTACAAGTGTAACCGTTTCGTATGTAGTTTTCTATGGTTGACAGAATATTGAGCAGTTAGTCTAAAATTATCTACAAAGATTTATTCTTAGATGGAAGGAATCCTGTCAATGAATTTTCCCGGCATATCCTCTCTACGTTTCGGTATTCCAATTCCTTCATTGCCACCTTTCATCAGAATAGTCATCATGCAGAAATTTTTTATAACTTAAAAATCAATATTATGACAACTTTTGAAAAACATTACATCGGAAAAGGAACACAAGTAGAAAACCTTGACATCATTAAAATCGTGTTGCCAGTAGAAGGACTTGAAAAGGCAGTGTTTGAAATGAATGGAATAAAGTACCTGAGTTTTGAGGTGGCTAAATTGCGCGGAGAAGACAAATTCGGAAGAACCCACACTTGTTATTATCAGTCCAAAGTTTCTTCAGCCATCCCAACTCATGACGAAGCTGCTGAGAAACAAAAGAAAACGGACAAAAGAAGTCAAAGAAACAGGCTGCCTAAACTGAAGATGACCTTCCTTTTTAGCTGAAAACAACAAGAAAGCCGAAAGGCTTTTTTGTGTGTCGTATATTTCCAATGGAATCAATACAAAGCAAATTGCACCATGAATACAGGTCAGCTTTGTACCGAAATAATTTTATATTTACACACCAGTTTTTAAGAAATATAGATTATTGATAATTAAACTTTTAAGAGATGACAAAAGCAGATATCGTTAAGGAAATTAGCCAAAACACAGGAATTGAGAAAGTGATCGTGGGAAAAGCAGTTGAAGCTTTTATGGAAACAGTGAAAGATTCTTTAACCGGGGGAAGTAATGTTTATCTTCGCGGCTTTGGAAGTTTTATCGTAAAAAAAAGAGCAGAAAAAACTGCACGTAATATTTCAAAGAATACTACAGTTATTGTTCCTGCCCATGTCATTCCTTCTTTTAAACCAGCCAAAGAATTTGTTGCACAGGTTAAATTACAAGTAAAATAACAAAGATTACTACCTGAACAAAGGCCATTCGATTGCAGAACGTCCGTTCCCACTATCCCGATAAGAATAGCTGCACTCCATGCTAATTCATTCGTTTATCAAACAATCTTCAATATTAAGCGTGTAAGCTCTGAATGATCGGACTGAATGCCGGTCATCCAGACATACACCTTGCCAACTCAAGGACTGATAAACAAAGTACGTTTGATTCGTTTCGCTCACCCGATTTGCCAATCCCTTTATTCATTTCCCTTCATTATCATTTCAGTCATTCGTTTCAGGTTCATGCCAAATTTGTTCGGTCACTTATTAAACGAAACCCCACTCCCCCCTGCTTTTAAGCATCGCCAGTTCAATAGAAAGCCAATCCAATTGTACATCCTTCAGATCAACCATCTGATTCAATATGGAATCAATTTATTCGAATTCTGCAAAATTTTATTTTCGCTCCTTACGTACGATCAAATAAAATTCAACATTCTTCCTGATATGTTGATAAGCATTTACTTGTGCTTCGCAACAAGGACTCTATTGGTATATCTGCCAGCATCAGGACTGAACCACCATAGATCAGGACTGATTCTGACATCCACTGTGGTGGCTATTGTGTGGCTTAATGGTGGCTGCTATTTGGCAGAATAGGGTGTGCTAACTGGTAGAAAGGATGCTGCTATTAGGCTGCATGATGGCTATTGTGTGGCTGTGTGAGGCGTCATATATCCGCATTTTCTGCCTTTTTTTCTGCCTGAGAGCATAGGGCATGCTCGGGTATAACAACACAGAATCAAATCCGAAAATGGATTTGATTCTGTTGTTGCTTTATTTTCAGGTTTTTGGATAAAAATTATCCGGAAAATTATTTTTCAATTGGAATTCTACAACTTTTTCCTTCATAGATTAAAGTTGGGGAAAAAGAACTTGCGCCAACCGTTTTACAAACGGCAGAAAAATTCAGGGACCCGCTACGCGCCTAAATTTCTTAACGCTTTCTTCTCTCTGGATTTTGCAGAAAGGCATCAGAGAAAAGAACCAAAAGAGAATGCCATTACAAAATGAGAATCGGATTAGAATAACCGATGTAATATTCCAACCAGAAGCAAATGGTGTTTGTTATATAAAATGAAAGATTAAAGAATGTACGGAATCGCATAATAATTAATTATTAAGGAAGACCTCTGAAAATTAAAGAAATAATCCGTACGTTGAACAGATTTAACACAACTATTATGATAATCTTAAAGAAAGGTTCTACGAAATGGGATTCGCAAAGTGTTATAGAAAGCATTCATTTATCTAATGATGCATTGCCGTGTTCTAAATGAATGTTTGAAGATTACAAATCAAAAGAACAAATTAAGAAAGGTATAAAATGCTAGTTAATAATCGGATTGAAGAAGCCGAACCTGATCCGATATTAATCCCGGCTAAATTGGGAAACAGGTAACTTTCATGGAAAGAACGCTTTTAAATTCACTTAAATATACTATTTTTGATGCCATGATAAGTGGTATTTGAATAAACGTATAACCCAAATATACCGATTCTAATTCTATCATACTGCTACTTTTCAGCCTTATCGCCTCACGAAAATCAACTTTTTCCTGTTTGTGAATCCGTATTTATAATAATGTAAATTTTAATACCTATTGAAACTTATGTATCTTGAAAAAGCATGTTTGGTGGAAACAGAAGAAATGATAGCGACCGTATTAAATGATTATTACCTGGTCTGTTTGAGCCGGCAGTTGAGCCTTTTGGGAAGAAGGGAAGTCCACAATGGACGGGCACATTTTGGAATCTTTGGAGATGGGAAGGAACTTGCCCAAGTTGCATTAGCCAAAACATTCCGAAAAGGCGACTGGCGATCGGGTTACTACCGGGACCAAACATTTATGCTGGCGCTGGATTTGCTGAAACCTGAAGAGTTCTTTGCTATGATGTACGGTGATACAGATGCAGATTTCAACCCTTCAACCGGAGGCCGAAATTTCAACAATCATTTCAGTACAACAAATATAAATCCCGATGGTCAAATCCAAAATCTGATGGAGCAATTCAATTCAGCTTCAGATGTTTCACCAACTGCAGGACAAATGCCGAGATTGCTGGGGCTTGCCCAGGCCTCGAAAATGGTAAGGCAAAATCCAGAATTAAAAAAATACCTTCATAACAATGTCAATGGAGATGAAGTGGCTTTTGGTTCTATTGGTGATGCCAGCACCTCCGAAGGAATGTTTTTTGAAACAATTAATGCTGCAGCTGTTATACAGGTTCCATTGGCTGTGGCTGTCTATGATGACGGTTTTGGAATTAGTGTGCCAATTGAGCTGCAAACGACAAAATCAAGCATCTCAAAAGCATTAAAAGGTTTTGAAAATGATAATGGTAACAACGGAATTTCAATTTATACGTGCAAAGGATGGAATTACCCCAAGTTGGTACAAACGTTTTCAGAAGGCATTGATCACTGCCGCCAAACCCAAAATCCAGCATTGTTTCACATTCAGGAAGTAACCCAACCCCTTGGCCATTCCACTTCCGGATCGCACGAGCATTATAAATCAAAAGATCGGCTTGCATGGGAAAACGAGTTTGATTGTCTGATCCAGTTTAGAAAATGGTTGCTCGAAACCGGGAAAGCTAATCAGGATACGCTTTATGAAATTGAAAATAGAGCTGCCAAAACCGCTCAAAATGCACGCGATAAGGCCTGGGAACATTATGTGAATAATTTTTCGGTGGAAACAAAATCCCTGACCCAAATTGTTAATCAAATTAATCTGAAATCATTGGGAAAATTAAATTATACAGATGAACTTGAAACCCTTACAGTCAAGATATTCCAAACCAGGCGTGCTTTTTACAGTTTTGCTAAACGGATACTGTTTGTAATGCATGAGGTAAATGGACTAACTGATGAACGGAATAAGCTTATTGAATGGTCCGGAAGATTCGGGGAACAAAACAGGAAGTTTTATAACACGAACCTTTACAGGGAAGGTAAAGATTCGGCACTTCAGGTAAAAGGTATTTCTGTCAAGTATCAAGACCACCCACTCCAGGTAAATGGTTCACAGATTCTTAATCAGAACTTTGATGCACTGTTCGAAAAATACCCGAACTTAATCACTTTTGGAGAGGACACTGGAAAGCTGGGCGATGTAAACCAGGGGATGAAAGACATGCAGGCTAAATACGGTACACATCGGGTTTTCGATACCGGAATACGAGAAACGACCATTATCGGACAGGGAATTGGTTTGGCACTGAGAGGGTTCCGACCGATTGCAGAGATTCAATACCTTGATTATTTAATCTACGCGCAATCAACCCTAAGTGATGATTTGGCCAGTATGCAATACCGCTCTTTAGGCAAACAGGCGGCTCCACTTATTATACGAACCAGGGGGCATCAATTACAGGGAATCTGGCATGCCGGTTCGCCCATACAACTCATTCTTGGTTCCTTGCGGGGAATTTATCTTTGCGTTCCACGAAACATGACCCAAGCTGCCGGATTCTATAACACCTTGCTCGAAGCAAATGATCCTGCCTTGATAATTGAACCATTGAAAGGATATAATCTGAAAGAACCACTGCCATCAAACATTGGAGAGTTTAAAGTACCGCTGGGTGTTCCCGAAATCATGCACGAAGGAACTGACGTAACAGTAGTGACTTATGGGTGGAATGTGCATCATGTGTTAAAAGCAGCTCATCTCCTGAAGGAAATCAAAAATATTTCAGTTGAAGTTATTGATGTCCAAACTCTATTGCCTTTCGATGTGAATCATCTGATTCTTGAATCAGTAAAAAAGACCAATAAAGTGATCTTTATAGACGAGGATGTTCCGGGAGGTGGTACTGCATACATGATGCAAAAAGTATTGCAGGAGCAACAGACTTTCAATTATCTGGATGCCGCCCCACGGACTTTGTCTGCCATGGAACATCGTCCGGCCTACGGAATCGACGGGGAATATTTCACAAAACCAAACGTAGAATTGGTTTTCGAGAACATATATCAAATGATGCATGAGGTGAATGTTAAAGGCTATCCTTTGCTAGTATCTACCGCAACTGAAGGCTGCACTACCGATTAAGAAAATCCTCATCGTCTTCAATCTCAGAAAGAAGGCATGGTGAAGAAAAGTATAAACGGGTTGGCTCCTGAAATGGTTCTATAATTATCCTTTTTACTTCAGGCTCATTGGGCGAATCAGATGTTTTAGAATCATGATTTGTTCGGCTAGATACTTTGTCTATCTTCGAATTATTATTCATTTTATTTTTCATGATCTAAATTTTAATGTAGTTTTTTTTTCAAAGACTTCTCTTACAAGCTCTGGCTAATGTCGTCGTTCCTATTGACCTCGAATTTAAACACTTTAAAAAGATAGGCAAATGCTGGAAGTATAAGTAAAATGCCGACTATTAATGCATATACCAATAAATCAATTGTTCTGTCAGGCGCCTTGCTATTCCAAACAGTCAAATGGGAGCCATCTGTTATGAATATCATTACCGGAAATTGAACAGCAAACCAACCGGTAATAATACATGCTGTTTGTATTCCGGCCAATAACCTGGTCTGTATACAATTCCGTCGTTTTATATTCTTCCATAAAAATGGAATGATTAAGGTCGCAACGACAATACTTGCTATACCTATCCAGGAATGAATAAACCGGCTAAATAAATGTAATCCATACATTTCGGCAATTACAAACACACCCAGTCCAGACAGTATCAACAATATAAAAAATGTCCGTGATATTTTTGCAAATATCAGGTAGGATTCTTCTTCATGTGCTTCTCCAATAAGATAAATAGCGGCCAGCCACCCACACAAAAGTGTTAGAAAAATACCCGTTGTAAAAGTGAAAAAGTTAAACCAGGGAGAAACAAATATATCGTAAAAAGTACCATCAAAGTTGGCTGGTAGTTTTCCCAGAATAATTGCTCCAAGGTTAACGCCAAGAAAAAAGGGAGTTATCAGACTTGATATTCTGAAAGATTGGGTATAATACTTATGAGAATTGTCTTTTATGGTATCGTAATACCGAAAAGTAAAGGCCGCGCCCCTGAAGACAATACCTAAGAGAACAATAAAAAGGGGGATATGTAAATAAGTAGTAATCGTTGTGAAAATCAAAGGAAATCCATTAAAGAGGATCACTATAGCTAATATAAGCCAGATATGGTTTGCTTCCCACACTGGAGCAACTGCTTTTGAAATTATATCAATGCCTTTCTTTCCGGAAAATAATTCAATAATTCCGGCACCAAAATCAGCACCGCCAAGCAATACATATAGTAAGACTGCGATTCCTAAAACAAATATGAGAATTTCAATCATGTGTGTTGAAGTTTTGATGATCCATGTGAATAGCCAATATCTGACGCCGCATCAGCCAAAAAACCAAAAAAGTAAGCAAGATGTATATCAAAGTGATAGTATAAAGTGAAAACTGAATACCTGGCATAGGCGTAACAGTATCTCTGGTTTTCATGATGCCATAAATGATCCATGGCTGCCGCCCCACTTCTGTTACAATCCAACCGGCTTCTACAGCAATGAACCCAGCGGGTGTAAGCAATACCAGCGTTTTTAACCACCATCGTTTATCAAGATTTTCTTTCCATCTGAATTTAAAAATCAGGAATAAAATTCCTGCTCCCATCATTAACATACCCATAAACACCATGATTTGAAATGCAAAATGAACAATCGCAACCGGCGGCCAATTCTCTTTGCTTGTCTTGTCCAATCCTTCCACTTCAGCATTAAAATCCCCATGAGCCAGAAAGCTTAATAATTTGGGAATATGCAAAGCGTATTCGATCTTTTCTTCTTTAACATTTGGTATTCCACCAATTACAAGTGATGCAGACTGTGCGGTTTTGAACAGTGATTCCATTGCGGCTAATTTTATTGGTTGAAGTTCGGCTACCTTTTTTGCCGAAAAGTCGCCACTAAAGGGTTGCAGGATTGCTGCCACGGTTCCAATGCCAAGTGCAATGCGTAAAGCCTGCCGATGGAAATCGTTTCCTTTGTGACGAAGCAACATGTATGCATGTATGCCGGCCACAGCGAAACTTGTTGATGCAAAAGCCGCAATTGTCATGTGCAACGCCTGATGAAACCAGGATTTATTGAACATGGCCCTCACCGGATCGATGTTGATGGCCTGCCCATTAACCCAGTCAAAACCTGCAGGACTATTCATCCATGAATTAGCAGCGACGACAAATATTCCGGATAGTACTCCTGCTATTCCAACCACAAGCCCGGAGGCTAGGTGAATGCGCTTGTTCACCCGATTCCTTCCATACAAAAAGATGCCAAGGGCAATAGCTTCCAGAAAAAAGGCTGTTCCTTCCCACGAGAAAGGCATCCCAATAATTGCACCTGCATGTTCCATGAATTTTGGCCATAACATTCCTAATTCAAACGACAATACGGTTCCTGATACAGCACCAATGGCGAAAAAAATTGCCACTCCTCTCGCCCAGGCCTTTGCCAAATTCAGATATACTTTCTGTCCTGTTTTTATCCATTTCAATTCGGCTACAAACATTAACCAGGGCATGGTCATCCCAATGCAGGCAAAAACAATGTGAAATACAAATGAAACGGTCATTTGCAATCGTGCAGCAAGAAAATCATCCATAGCTTATTGAGTTTTTATTTTATATCCTATTCTATTAATCCTTGTCCGGACACTGTGTATTTCTTATTGTAGCTGCAAGTAGTTGGCGATTTCGAAACACAAAGCTTCATTTGACCACTGAACCGCCAATTTCTTGTAAGTGCTATTAGGAGATGTTATTTGTCTTTTCGTTTCATATCAGATACCAGTTTCTGTCCACGTAATAATATTTTTATCCCATTCCTTTTTAATGAAATATGGGGTTGTTTCTTCTCGTGTTCGTCAATGCCATACTTGTAAGTAGCAATAATATCGCGATAAGAAAGAATGCCAATAATTTTGGTATTCTCTTTCGAAACAACGGGGAGGACATCAATGTTTTCTTTCGCCATGATTTCAACAGCAGTCAGTAGCGTATCATTCAGTCCAATATAAATGCCATTACGCTTAATAAGTGTTCCAATTAAATTTTCCTGCGAATGATGGTTGCTAAATAAGTATGAAGAACTCAATATTCCTTTATACACTCTCTCATTGCTTGAAATGATAAAATAATTTGATTTGAAGTTCTGTTCCCTGATTAACCATTCCCGGACTTCTCTAATGCTATTCTCTTCACTGATTACTATTCCATTGTCGGTAAGAACCTGCTCAACAGTTAATTTCTCCAGTACATCTGGTTCATAAGAATGAGGTGTTTTAACTCCTCTTCGTGCAATTTTCTCTGTCATAATGGTATTCTCCATAAAAAAATAGGAGATGAAATAAGCAGTTGTGCAGGTTGCCAATAAAGGCAATAAGGCATTGGATTGACCAGTTGTTTCCAAAGCAAATATAATGGAAGTCAGGAATGCCCGCGAAGCACCTGCAAACATTGCAGACATACCCACTAATGCGGCTAATGGAAGTGTAATACCTGAGGCAGGAGACCAATAAATAATCAGGCTTCCAAGCAGCGCCCCTGTTGCTCCACCAATAATGAGCAATGGTGCAAGCGTGCCGCCTGATGTGCCGCTACCTAATGAAATAGACCAGGAGATAAATTTCAAGATACTCAAAGACAATAAAATATGGATTGACATTGTTCCTGAAAGTATATCTATAATGTTGTAATATCCCACTCCCAGTGTTCGGGGAGCAAAGTAGCCAATAATTCCAACTGCCAAACCGCCTATAGCTGGCCACCAAGCCCAATGGATGGGTAATTTTTCAAATCCGTCTTCAATCAAATAAACAATTTTGGTAACTAAAATCGATACAAAACCAATTACTATACCCATTATACCATAAAAGCCAAGTGCCGAATTGGATGCTGATTCGATGGCGATCTTTAATGGAAATACCACCCCTGCCTTAAACAATAAGTGATGTCCTGCCGCTCCGGTGATGCAAGCCATTGCCACTGGGATAACTGACCGTGGAGAGAATTCAAACAGTAATAATTCTATTGCCAGGAAAATTCCGGCAATCGGACTTCCGAAAATAGCAGCCATACCTGCCGTAGCTCCTGCCGCAAGTAATATCTTACGCTCATTGTCTGATATTTTAAGAAGCTGTCCTAAAGTAGAGCCCAATGCACCGCCCGTTGCAATAATTGGCCCTTCGGCTCCAAAAGGTCCGCCTGTACCAATCGATATGGCAGCAGAAAGCGGTTTCAGAAAAATAATAGAAGGCTTAATTTTACTCTGATTGGTTAATATTTGTTCCATTGCTTCTGGTATGCCGTGTCCGCGAATAGCCTTTGAACCATAGAAAGCCATTAATCCTACAATTAGTCCTCCGATTGCCGGAATGACAATCACAAATAATCCATAAGTATTGTTAGCAGGGCTTGATGGCTCTATGGAGAAATTTCCATAAAAAGAAATATTTGTAAACAGGTCGATAAAATAAACCAACAACTTAGCAATGAAACTGATACAGACGGCAATTAAAACGGCTAAAGCTGAGATCGTAAATATTCGCTTTTTATCATAGGGCTTTTTTGCCTGAAAATGCTCTTGCTCCAATACAGGATTCAATGAAATTGAGATGGGGATGCCATTGTTCAATATATGATTGTTTATCATAGCGTTATTGCTTGTTTAAATTTATATTAAATAGTAGAATACCAGAACCAGTAATCCTTGCAAGAGCATTGTCCCATCTAAAATCCCGTAATAGAAATAGGTCAATTTTCTAAATTTATTTTCATTTAAAAACAAAAAAGTAGTTAAAGTAGAAACGCTTAACGCCCCAATAATAAACCAGCAATTCTGTAATTGGTAATGAAAGAATGAGATTAGAAAGAAGCTAAACAAAGACAAATTGGCAATGGCATTCGATGTGTTTTCGTTAAATAATATTGGAATAGTTTTTAATCCAGCTTGCTTGTCGGCCTCAATATCTCTTATATCGAAAGGAATTGTAATGGCAAACACGAAAAAGAATCGTTCCACTAACATTATTATCATATGAACTCTGTTGAATGTAATATTTGATTGAATAATGGGTAAGAGTATAGTTAAGGACGCCCACACAAAAGCAATCAAAAATATTTTCAGGTACGGTATTTCTCTTAACCTGAAAATGCTTTTCTTATTTCCAAATACTGGTATCGAATAAAACAATGTAAGTATTGCAATCGGAGCTAATGTAATCAGAACTTCTTTTTTAGCCAGGAAAGCAACGCAGATAAAACCTACCAGTGAAGTAAATACTAACAAATAGAACCCATTTAGGTTTTCTCTGACCCATTTGTGTTTGTCTGAATTTAATGCTTCTTTGTTAGTGATAACAGTAATGAACCGATGCAGGTTATATTCAAATAGTGTAGCAAAGAAAATGATAAACAGGTAGGGGTACCATTGTGGCTTCATTCCCAGTTGTACTTGTGTTTCTATGGTAAGAAAAACTGCCGCAAAAGAAATATAGAGGTTGGAATTTATTAATATCTTAATTAGTTTCAAAATATTTCAATTAGAATTGTCTGTCTGTAAAATTTCATTCTGTTCGTGTGATGTCTGTTGTCTGTTGTCTTATAATATCCGCTATCATTTCAGGATCAGGCACGAATAAAACAAAGTTAGATGAAAGTAATTCTTTGTAAACGTATGCTTTCAGTCTATTTTATTCTTTCCTTCCATAACGTTTTTCCTGTAGCGCAAGGCCTATTGTTACTTTTAGTTCTTATGGCATGAACAAAAGAATTTTCAAGACTATCCATTTCAGTACAAGACATGATTATATCGCCAAAATGTGCTTCAGCAATAAAGCGTCCGTCTATACGATGCAAACTATAATTATCAATAATCTCAACCGGAATTGATTCTATCAGCCACTGCAAATATCTGATATTGTTTACGTGATGATTTGTATCAACATCAAACCGATTGATCCTAAATTCATTAGAATACTTCCCATAGTCGATTGCTTCAATCTTTTTCTTAATATCATGATCAAAGCATTCTTCATGATAACTGGACCATTTCTCTTTTATGTCATCAAAAATCTGAATAGGTCTTCGCCTCATAATATCAAAGAATACCCATAGTCCTCTGGCTCTTCCTATAATTTGCCCTTGTTCATTATAGATAATATTTTCTCTAATTCCTTTAATCGAGGAATAGTCTGACAACCAGGTTCTAATGATGATTTTTTCTTTATATTTAGGATAGTGATCTATTTCCATCACTCCGGAAAGTAATACCCATCCAATATTTTGTGTTTCCAGATCATACAAACTATGATTTATTGAATAACAATGATCCGCAGCTGTTTCTTCAAGTAAAGTTAAGATCGTAGTCGCAGACGCCTCTCCGAATTTATTCATTTCAAAATATCTTAGCTCAAATTGTTTTTCAAAATAATTTTCCATGTTCGGCCTTTTTAATCTATGCTTATATATTCAATGAAACACAGGTACGAAATCAGATAGCAAGGTATTACAACCAAGTACTTTCCCTAATGGTTTTGGCCGCATTTACCATTTTCTTAATTGCTTCTTTTGTTTCTTCCCATTTCCGTGTTTTCAAACCACAATCCGGGTTAACCCAAATATTTTCCTTTGGAATAACGTCTGCCGCTTTCTTTAGCAGATCAACCATTTCTGTATCTGAAGGGACACGCGGTGAATGAATATCATATAATCCGGGTCCAATATCATTGGGATATTTATATTCTGCGAATACATCCAGAAGTTCCATTTGTGACCTCGAGCATTCAATGGTGATTACATCGGCATCCAGGGCTGTAATGCTGTCAATGATGTCATTAAACTCGGAATAACACATGTGTGTATGGATTTGAGTTTCGTCTTTAACTCCGGCATAAGAAAGTCGAAAGGCATTAACAGCCCAGTCGAGATAGGTTTTCCAATCGTTTTTCCGAAGTGGTAACCCTTCTCTGAGCGCCGGTTCGTCAATCTGAATAATGCTGATATTTGCTTTTTCCAAATCAAGTACCTCGTCCCTGATTGCTAAAGCAATTTGATTGCATGTTACGGAAAGTGGTTGGTCGTCTCTTACAAACGACCATTTCAAAATAGTGACCGGCCCTGTTAACATTCCTTTTACCGGCTTTAAAGTGAGCGACTGCGCAAATTTGGCCCAATCAACGGTCATCGGTTTTTGTCGCTGAACATCACCAAAAATAATAGGAGGTTTCACGCATCGAGAACCATAACTTTGAACCCAGCCATTTTTGCTGAATACAAAACCATCCAGCATTTCGCCAAAATATTCAACCATATCGTTGCGCTCAAATTCTCCGTGAACCAGAACGTCTAACCCAACATCTTCCTGCCAGCGAATCGCTCTTTCAATTTCCTGCTGGATGAGGAAATTGTATTCATTTAAGGTGAGTTCTTTCTTTTTCAGCTTTGCCCTCCAACTCCTCACATCGGCCGTTTGTGGAAATGAGCCAATCGTAGTTGTTGGAAACGGCGGAAGCAGAAGGCGCTTTTGCTGTTCCTTTTTCCGCAGCAGGAATGGCGACCTTTTCATTTCTTCAAATTGTTCGATAAAATCGATGCGCTCTTTAACTAAATCGTTATGAATAAGACCGGATATTCTTCTGCTTTGAATAGCTGTCTGGTTATCTGTAAAAAATAGTTTTGTTGAATTATTGCTATTCTGTACCGATAATTGTTTAAGAACCACGACCTCTTCCACTTTTTGCTTCGCAAAAGCAAGCCATAGTTTGATTCCGGGAGACAGAACGTCCTCGTTGGTTTCTAAATCCAAATCACAGGGTACATGGAGTAAGGAACAGGATGGGGCTAACATCACCCTATCTTCTCCAATTTTTCCAACGGCTTTATTGATCAGCCTTAAAGAATTCGCTAAATTATTTTTCCAGATGTTTCGGCCATCCACTATGCCAAGTGATAATTTTTTATCTTCAGTAATTAAATTTAGCATCGGCTCCAGTTGTTCGGGAGTTCTTACCAGGTCAATATGTATTGCATCAACTGGCAAGCTTGCCACTAATTCAGAATTGTCGAGCAAGCCGTCAAAGTAAGTGACCACCAAAACATTGACAGCAGGAAAATTTTTCTTAATCCGTGAATAAGCAATCATGAAGGCTTCTTTTTGCTTTGATGTTAAATCCAGAGCCAAAAAAGGTTCATCAAATTGAATCCATTTAACGCCATTATCCAACAATAGTGAAAGCATTTCGAAATAGGATGCGAGAAGGCTCTCCAACAAATCAATCCGGTCGAAACCCGGCTCCTTTTCTTTTCCAAGCAGCAGAAAAGATACAGGCCCCACCAGAACTGGTTTTGTGATAATTCCAAGTTGTTTTGCTTCCAGAAACTCATCAATCAACTTCAGATTAGACAACCAGAACTTTTGATTTTTATAAAATTCAGGAACAATATAATGGTAGTTGGTATCGAACCATTTGGTCATTTCCATGGCCGTAATATCTGTTCCACCTTCCTGACAGCCTCTTGCCATTGCAAAGTAAAGATCGAGTTTTGATTTGTCGGAATTACGTGGAAGATGTGCGTAACGTGTTGGAATTGCATTGATAGCAAACGCTAAATCCAATACATGATCGTAAAGGGAAAAATCGTTGGAAGGGATTAAATCAATTCCCAAATCTTTTTGGGTTAACCAGTTTTTCTGTTTTATTGTTGCACTGATCTGTATTAACTGACTATAAGTGATTTTTCCTGACCAATATCCTTCAACCGCTTTTTTGAGTTCCCTGTTGTTTCCAATACGCGGATACCCTAAATTATGTGTTATCATCTTTAATATACTTTTATACTGTTTGACTTTGTAAAAGTAATAAAAATAAAATATAAAAAGACCTACATGTCTTTTTATAAAATTATTTAATATCTTTACAGGTGAATTCTTAAAAACAAAAGCTATGAAGATTTTGCCAAATTCATTAGTTGGAGAAGTGGTAAAGCTAAATTTCAAGACTGCTTCCCTGTTTCAGAAAAATAGTATCGATTATTGTTGTGGTGGAAATAAGCTTATCTCGGAAGCCTGTAAAGAAGCTGGCGTTGATACCGGGCAACTCATCAAGCAACTGGAAACAGTTGTTGCACAAAAAGATCCGGATTCTGAGTATTTCAATAATCTTAGTCTGACCGAACTTTCTGACTACGTCGTTAACCGACATCACAAATATGTTCACGAAAGTATTCCGCCATTAAAAAAGAACCTTGAGAAAATCTGTCAGGTACACGGTGAACATCATCCCGAACTTTTCGCGATAAAAGAGTTGTTTTTCGATTCGGCAGGAGATCTGACCATGCACATGCAAAAGGAGGAACTGATGCTTTTTCCTTTTATTAAAAGATTGGAATTGGCCCGGAAGAACAATACCCCGCTTACAGGGAGTCCGTTTGGTTCAGTTTCCAATCCAATTGCGACAATGCTTGCTGATCATCAGAATGAAGGTGACCGTTTTGATCAGATCTCAAAACTCTCTGATAATTACCGGATTCCTGAAGATGCTTGTACTACTTATGAGGTAACTCTTAAACAACTCATGGATTTTGAAAATGATTTGCATCGCCATATCCATCTGGAAAACAATATTTTATTTCCAAAAGCCATTGAACTCGAAAAACAAATTACCATATGAATACACAAAATATACCCAAATTAATTACGCTGAAAACCGGAGAATCATTCAAAGTTTATCAGGTAACCGGCCATGCGGGCATGAAAATGCCATTGCATTACAGCACCAAAGAAGCGGTGGTTATCGTTCAGGAAGGCTTTGCACAACTTAAAATCGACGAAATAAAACATATGCTTCAGGAAGGAAGTACGTTTATCATTCCAGCTCATCAAAACCATACTCTTTCTGTAAAAGCAAAATTCAAAGCGTTGGTAATAATGTCAAAGGATTCGGATATCGAATTTGTACAATAAACTTCGGTTAAAAATCTAAAATGTAGCTACTATGCTCGGAAAAACTACTGAATATGCCCTCAGGGCCTTGGTTTATGTCTATATGCAAAATATTAAAGGCAAAAGACCTGGTTATAAAGAAATTTCAAAAGAGATTGATTCTCCGGAACAATTTACAGCAAAAGTTCTGCAGAACTTAGCTCGCGCCGAATTAGTGTCTTCAGTGAAAGGCAGAGGCGGAGGTTTTTTCTTTGATGAACCAACAAACCCGATAACTTTATTTAAAGTAATCGAAGCAGTAGAAGGCAAAGAGTACTTTTCAAAATGCGGGTTCGGCTTAAAACGCTGTGATGCCAATAATCCGTGCCCTTTACACGATAATTATGCTCCGGTAAGAGAAGCCTTTTATGAGATGGTCAATAAAATGACAATACAATCGCTTGCCAATAAAATTAACAAGCACGAGGCTACATTAAGCAGAATATAAATAAGATTGACAGATGAAAAAAATCGGAATAATTGGAGGATTAGGACCCGAGGCAACAGTTGATTATTACCAGAGAATAATCAACGCGTTTAAAAATGAAAGTGGCGATTTAAATTATCCTGAAATCATATTGTACAGTGTGAACATGTCAGAATTTATAGGATTAATGAGGGCAAAAAAATATGAATTGGCCACGATGTATTTGTTGGATAGAATTGAAAGCTTAAAACGGGCCGGAGCCGATTTTGCAGTTCTGAGTGCCAATACGCCACATCAGTTGTTCGATCAATTGAGAGAAAAATCAACCATTCCGCTGATTAGTATAGTTGAAGCTACTTGTAACGAAGCTAAAACAAGAGGGCTAAAGCGTGCCGGATTGTTTGGGACGGAATTTACCATGGAAGCATCTTTTTTTCCTGATGTATTTAAAAATCAAGGTATAGATGTGATCATGCCTGACAATCACGACAAAGAGGTAATCAATTACAAACTGTTCAGTGAAATCGAGTTGGGCATTTTTAAAGACGAAACACGCGAAATCCTGATCGGGATCATAGAAAAGATGGTCAGGGAACAACATATCGACTCTCTGATTCTTGGATGCACCGAGTTCCCGTTAATTCTGGACAAAGAGACTTATGCAGGAATACCTGTATTGAACACAACCAAGATTCATGTAGAATCAATTGTAAAGTATTGTCGCGAAAATTTATAACACCATGGATAACAAAGAAATTTACAAAGCGGAGATGGTCGGTGGAACACATGGGCTGACCTGCATTTTCCCATGTCTGCGTGACATTATCGATTACGAGGAGCAAAGGCGGATTCCTGAACAGGGCTATCCACGGTTTATCCCCCACCCTTTCGTCGTTTCAATACAGGAAAAACATCGAAAGGATGGTTATGAAGTTATTGCAATTCAAACGCCGGAGGCAGCCAGCTTTGTTCATTCGAACTATTTCGATGCCCAAACCCGGGAACATTCTGAAATAAAAGTAGGTAATAACGGGAAAGAAAGATATGGGCTGATTTATGTAAGTAAAGAATACGCTAAATCAGCACGCGATAGTGTAACGAATGCAGGAGTTATTCTTAATTCCAGAAAAGCTCAACGAATACTCGAAAATAGTACTCAGGGTAAAAAAAGTGATGATCTTACGTATTTGCTAAGTAAATTAGAAGCAGGTTCCAGCCAGGAACTGACCTTTCTTTTCACCAGTGGCATGGCTGCAATTTTCAGCGCTGTAAGTGGTTTCCTAAAAAAAGAAACTGGTGCTGTTGTAATTGGGAACGCCTATGTTGATACCTTGAAATTATTTAAAAATCTACCAATAAGGTTTCCTTACAACCCGACTATCTTCATTGAAAGTGGAAGTCAGATCCACATTCCGGATTCGGCAAGTATCGTATTTCTTGAAATCCCGACGAATCCTTTACTTAAGATAGAAAATTTGGCAAGTATTGTACAACAAGCTCATGCAAAAGGAGCGGTTGTTATTGTTGACAGCACAATTGCATCACCATTTCATTTTTCGCCCTTTGATTTTGATGTTGATATAATTATTCACAGCACTTCAAAGTCATTAAGTGGTAAAAACAACCATATAGGCGGAGTTTTATTTGTTAATCCCCAAAATGCTGAACTTGCAAAAAAGATTCTGCACCTGCCATTCGAAATGGATGATGATGAAGGAATTGTTCTTTCAGAAAATCTTCGAAGTTTTCCTGAAAGAATAAAGAAGATGTCCGAAAATACTGAAAAAATTGTAGAATATCTATTGCATAATTCCAGTGTCGCAAAGGTGTATTACCCAACCGGATTAGAACATGGGAATGGGCATGTAGTTAGTTTCGAGCTTTTAAACGACAGCTATGAGACCGCTGAAGCATTCTATGATAATTGTACCATACCAATTAAGGGACCCAGCATGGGATTCAAAAAAACAATGTTGATGCCTTACTCTTTGATTACGCACTACCATGACAATAACGTAACTCTGGCTGAAATGGGGCTGAAAAGATACCTCATGAGGTTATCTACCGGTACAGAAAATCCAGATGTCATCATTCAAGGTTTGGCATCTGGATTTAGTGCCGTTATAGCGCTTAATTACAATAATTTATGCTCACATTAACAATAACATTATGAAAACAGAATTTAGTCCTGTCTATCCTGTTTATTACGAAGTGTTTTCAGAAGAACAGGAAAAGGAATTTAGCAAAGTTTTCTATTTTGGAAACGGAACCGAAGTGGAAGAAGCAAAGGGCAAAATCACCAGTTTAGTTAAGAAAGGAAGCATTGAGGAATATTTGGTCTTCGATTCGGGGGATGAAGCCCGCATCGATCGTATTATCACAATAAATGGGAAACCTGGACCGGCGTATGATGAATATGACGCGTTCGCTCTTGCCTGCCTCAATTGCAATGTGGGAGCGGATTAAAAACGAGATGAATAATCTGTTTATTCTATATTAAGTTGCATCGCGAATACAAAGTGATAAAAATAAAACAGTTATGGGAAATGATGACATACTGATAAAGAAGATTGGGAAGCTAAGGAAAGAGAAAAACGCAGTTATCCTGGCACATTATTACCAGGTTCCGGAGATACAGGAGATTGCTGATTTTGTTGGAGATAGCCTTGATCTGTCAAGAAAATCGGCTGAAACAAAGGCTGATATTATCGTATTTGCCGGGGTTAACTTTATGGCCGAAACGGCCAAAATATTGTCGCCCGAGAAGAGGGTGTTTATTCCGGATGTGAATGCCGGATGTTCACTGGCAGAATCGTGCCCAGCGGACGAATTTAAGGAATTCAGGGAAAGATACCCCGATCATATCGTTGTTTCTTATGTGAATACGACGGCGGAAATTAAGGCAATGACGGACATTACCTGCACCTCCACGAACGCTGTTCGGATAATCGAAAGTATTCCAAAAGATCAAAAAATAATTTTCGCGCCCGATAGGAATTTAGGAAATTACCTGAACAGTATTACGGGGAGAGAAATGGTTCTCTGGAACGGAGCTTGTCATGTACACGAGGAATTTTCATTGGAGAAGATGTTGGCAATACTTAGAATGCATCCAAAAGCCAAATTAATTGCTCATCCCGAATGTCAAAGACAGGTTCTGATAGCCGCCGATTTCGTTGGCTCAACATCGGCCCTACTAAAGTTTACCGAAACAGACCCTGGAAGCGAATACATTGTAGCCACCGAATCGGGCATACTCCATCAAATGAAGAAACAGAGTCCGCATAAAACATTTATTCCGGCGCCACCCATTGATTCAACATGTGGATGCAACGATTGTCGGTTTATGAAACTCCATGATTTACAAAAAATATACGACAGCCTAAATGAGGAGAAATTTGAGATAAACATAAACCCATCGATCATGGAAAAAGCAAGAATACCTATTCAACGAATGTTTGAATTAATTTGAAACGAATAAGTTATGAAAAGAGCATATTCGTTGCAAACTTTAACACAGATGAATATTCAGGTACGATTTCTATTTAGCCTTAAAAAACAAATTATATACGGATGAATTATCGGATAGAGAAAGATACAATGGGTGAGGTTCAGGTACCTAAGGATAGATATTGGGGAGCCCAAACGCAGCGGTCAATAATGAATTTTCCGATTGGGCCAGCCGCATCTATGCCAATTGAAATTATCCATGCCTTTGGCTATTTAAAAAAGGCCGCTGCCATAACAAATAATAAATTTGGATTGTTGACCAACGAAAAATTGAACATCATTTCACAAGTTTGTGATGAAATCATATCAGGGAAACTTGATGACCAGTTTCCTTTGGTTATATGGCAGACAGGTTCAGGAACTCATACCAATATGAATTGTAATGAGGTTATAGCAAATCGCTCACATGTTTTGCGAGGTAACAAATTAGGAGAAGGAGACCGATTTATTCATCCAAACGATGATGTAAATATGTCACAATCTTCCAATGATACTTTCCCGACCGCCATGCATATTGCAGCCTACCGGAAGTTAGTTGAATATACCATCCCGTCAATTGAAGCACTCAAAACAACCTTGACTGTAAAATCAATTAAAATGGCCAAAATTGTAAAAATAGGTCGTACCCATTTTATGGATGCAACACCACTAACACTCGGTCAGGAGCTATCTGGTTATGTGTCGCAGTTAGAGCATGGAATTAAAGCATTGAGAAATACGTTACCACATCTTTCGGAATTGGCAATGGGAGGAAGTGCTGTAGGAACGGGCATGAACACCCCGGAGGGTTATGCCAGAGAAGTCGCCGCCAATATTGCCCAATTGACAAAGCTGCCTTTTCTTACTGCCGAAAACAAGTTCGAGTCTTTGGCAGCAAATGATGCCATTATAGAAACTCATGGAGCAATTAAACAATTGGCGGTCAGCTTAATGAAAATAGCAAACGATATCAGGATGTTGTCCTCGGGACCACGTTCGGGAATTGGAGAAATAACCATCCCCTCGAACGAACCCGGTTCATCTATCATGCCCGGGAAAGTAAACCCAGCTCAGGCTGAAGCTATGACTATGGTTTGTGCACAAATTATGGGCAACGACACAACCATTTCCATTGCAGGCTCAAATGGCCACTTCGAACTTAATGTTTTTAAACCGGTCATGATAAGTGCTTTAATTCAATCTGCCACCCTTATCGCAGATACCTGCAACGCATTCAATGATAAATTAGCTGTTGGAATTGAACCCAATCTGGTACGAATTGAAGAAAACCTCAATAATTCATTAATGCTAGTTACTGCGCTAAACATTCACATTGGATATGATAATGCAGCATTAATTGCGAAAAAAGCCCTCGCTGATAATTTAACTTTGAAGGAAGCAGCATTAAAATTGGAGCTTTTAACAGAACAGCAATTTGATGAATGGATTGCGCCTATGGCAATGATTGGCCCAAACAAGAGATAACATTCTAAAACAATTAATTATGCAAGAACTATTTGGCAAAGGAAAAGCACTGAATCTGGAAGAAATGGTAGAATATTCATCCGGAGGAGTCATAAGCAAGCAGGTGTTGAAAAATCAGTCCGGAAATATCACCCTCTTCTCCTTTGATAAAGGGCAGGGTCTGACTGAACACACCGCACCGTTTGATGCCATTGTGCAGGTATTGGATGGCGAAGCACAAATCACTATCGGAGGAAATCCCAATTTAGTACGAAAGGGCGAATCCATTATTATGCCGGCAAATGTATCACATGCCTTGCAGGCTGTTGAACAGTTCAAAATGCTGTTGACTATGATCAAGGGTTAGCGAGACAAAAAAAATCAATCTAAAATGATTAAAATCAAAAGAGTATATGAAAAGCCGGAAGATGAAGATGGCATACGAATCCTTGTAGATCGACTTTGGCCACGTGGATTGACAAAAGAAAAAGCGAGCATCAATTTATGGTTGAAGGATATTGCTCCAAGTACACAACTTCGAAAATGGTTTAATCATGACCCTGAGAAATGGAATGAATTCAAAAAACGCTATCTGGCTGAACTCAACGAAAACAAAAAGTCAGTTGCAATGCTGAAAGAACAGCTAACAAATGGAGATGTGACCCTGATTTTTGGTGCAAAAGATGAAGAGCACAATGAAGCGCTTGTTCTTAAAGAACTCTTTAGCCGCTAATATTTCCATGATCTGGTGCGGAAATTCTTATGCACAATTATTTAAACACAATAAAATAAAGTACCATGAAAAGTGATCAGCTTTATCCTGAGACAACAAAAGAGATTTACGAGAAAAGAGTGGCTTTGGCGCCTGAAATGTCAGAAGCATTCCACAATTTCGGAAAAGCGGTTTTTAAAGAAGGTGCACTATCTGAAAAAACGAAACAGCTTATTGCCATAGCAGTGGCACATGTAACCCAATGTCCGTATTGCATACGCAGCCATACGAAATTGGCTTTGAGAAAAGGAGCCAGCAAAGAAGAAGTTATGGAAGCTATTTGGGTAGCTTCGGAAATGCGGGCCGGAGCCGCCTATGCTCATGCTGCATTGGCAATAGATGAAATGGAATCAATTAATCCATAGGAGGCAGAAATAGACAAATATTCTATTGATACATAATAATTAAAAAAAAGAAAGGAAAATGAAATGTACTATTTGTATTCAATAATTGCTGTTGTATTCCTATCTCTTTTAGGAATAAGGATTGTACGGCCAACTCATCGTGGTTTGATTGAACGGCTCGGAAAGTACCATAACTTTGCTTATCCTGGATTTCAATGGATTATTCCAATTATCGATAGATTATATATGGTGAATGTTACTGAACAAATGGTTGATGCTGAGCCACAGGAAATAATCACCAACGATAATCTGAATGCACGCGTTGATGCACAAGTTTATTTTAGGGTGAAATCTGATGAAGAAAGTGTTAAAGGATCGATCTACAATGTTAATAATTACAGATCGCAAATCGTTAATCTAGCACGTACTACGCTACGAAATATCATCGGTACTCTTACGCTTAAGTCGGCAAACAGCGAGCGCGGGAAAATTAATGCAGAACTCTATAAAACACTTCATGGTGAAACTCAAAGCTGGGGTATAGAGATAGTGCGCACAGAGTTAAAAGAAATTGATCCGCCAAAAGATGTGCAGGAAACCATGAATAAAGTGGTAAAAGCTGAAAATGAAAAAATAGCGGCCATTGATTCGGCTACAGCCGCAGAAACCGTAGCCGATGGTATAAAACGCGCTAAGATCAAAGAAGCAGAAGGCTTTAAGCAATCGAAGATATTGCATGCCGAAGGAGAAGCCGAAGCCATTAAACTGGTCAATGAAGCAGCAGATAAATATTTTATCGGAAACGCTCAATTATTGCGGAAGCTAGAGGCTCTTGAAGTATCACTTGGCGATAATACTAAAATTGTAATTCCAACAGGTACCGAACTTGTCAATATTATCGGAGAAATGGCAGGAATAGTACCCTTAAATAAAAAAACAAAAATAAGGTGAAAAGAGTACTGATTGCATTGGATTATGATTCAACAGCACAGAACGTAGCAAAAGCAGGTTTTTCAATGGCTAAATCCATAAATGCTGAAGTTGTATTGTTGCATGTAATCGCAGATCCGGTGTATTATCCTTCAATAGGATATTCACCGATAATGGGATTTACGGGTACAGTGAATGAATGTCCATTGCAATCAGATAGTGTTGAAGGACTAAAAAAAGCATCGCAGCATTTTCTTGATAAATGCAAACAACTTCTTGGTGATAAAAGCATTCAAACCCATGTAAAGAAAGGTGATTTTGCAGAATCGATATTAAAGAGTTCAAAAGACTGGCATGCTGATATTATTGTTATGGGCTCTCACAGCTGGAAATGGCTGGAAGATATAACAATGGGGAGTGCTACTGAAAAGGTTTTAGATCATTCTTCTATTCCGCTTTTCATCATACCATCCAAACAGAAAAGAAAGAAACAGAAAGATAAAAAAAATACGATCATGAAAAACAACCCTTTAGTAGAATTAGAAACACTCGGTCAATCAATATGGTTAGATTATATCAGGAATGATATGTTCGAAAGTGGTGAGCTGAGACAGTTGATTGAGAAGGATGGGCTGCGGGGAATAACTTCGAACCCGTCCCTCTTTGAGAAGTCAATAACGGAAAGCCATATCTACGATAAGGATATTCGCGCATTAGCCCTTCAGAAAAATAATGCTAAAGCAATCTATGAAACGATCAGCCAACGAGACATACAGAATGCTGCTGACGAATTCAGACATTTGTATGAAGAAACAAATGGTAAAGAAGGATATGTAAGCCTGGAAGTGAATCCTCATCTGGCACACGACACCAATGGTACAATAGTGGAAGCCCGTCGGTTATGGATGACACTGAATCGGCCCAATGTTTTGATTAAGGTTCCGGCAACTACCGAAGGCTTGCCTGCAATCCGGCAACTTATTAGCGAAGGAATTAATGTCAATGTTACGCTACTATTTGGATTATCGCGATACAGGCAGGTTATAAAAGCTTATATATCAGGCCTTAAAGATCGTCTTGATCAGGGTAAACCTGTAAAGAATATTGTTTCTGTAGCAAGTTTTTTTCTTAGTCGTATCGATTCTGTGATGGATCCGATAGAAGCTGACTTTGTTGCTTCAAATGGAGAACAGGCACTATTTGCCACAGATATTCGTGGGCAGGTTGCAATTTCTTATGCTAAAATTGCTTATAAAATTTATAAAAAGACATTTGAAAGTAAACAGTTCGCTAGATTAGTCCGCGAAGGAGCCTTACCCCAAAGACTACTTTGGGCCAGTACAAAAACCAAAAATCACGATTATAGTGATATTAAATATGTAGAAACTCTTATTGGGCCTGATACAATCAATACAATAACTCTCGAAACTCTTCAAGCTTATCGTAATCATGCCCATCCTGCACTCCAATTGGAAGTTGATATTGCTCAGGCTAAATGGGTGATGTCTGAATTATCAGAGGTCGGAATCGATATAAGAAAAATTAGCAGAAAACTTGAAAAGGATGGTGTTGAAAAATTTATTGAATCTTTTGATAAGCTACTGGAAGGTATTGCAAAAAAGTCATTAGAGAATATTTCTTAAAAAGGATCTAATGACAGTTTTCTTCTTGGCGATGAAGAAAATAAATGAACAATTTTTAATTAGCAACATGAAAAGGATAACATTTATAACAATTAGTTTGGTTTTAATAATGGGTGTGTCCTGCAGCTCACCGAAAAAAGAAAAAAGTACAGCTACAAAAGAGGTAGCAACAAGTATTGAACCCATGGTAGAAGAAGCCAATCCGGGAAAGAAACTATATAAAGACAAGGGTTGTGTTGTTTGCCACCAAGTGAATACGAAATTAGTTGGACCAGCCATAAAAGACATTGCAGCGGCTTATTCAGGAAACAAAGCGGGTTTGACTGCGTTTCTGAGAGGAGAAGGCAAAGCCATTGTTGATCCGTCTCTGGCTAGCGTGATGCAACCACAAATAGCTATTACAAAGGCATTGCCTGCAGAAGAATTAGACGAAATAGTTAACTATATTCTTTCAAATAAATAATCATGAAAAACATCCTGAATATTTTAATAATTGCTTTATTCTTGTTTAGCTGTTCAAACTCCGGCAAGAAATTGCCAATCATTGGGCACCCGACTATAGTAGGCAACGATACTGTGTATTCTACGATTAAACCCTTCTTATTTTTAAGTCAGGACAGTGCAGTAGTCACCGGTAAAACCTTCAACAATAAAATATACGTTGCCGATTTTATATTTCTTTCCTGCACTTCTATTTGTCCGATTATGACCAGTGAAATGAAAAAAGTATATGAAGAATTTAAAACAAACCCGAATATCTGCTTCCTGTCCCACACCATTGATCCTGAAAATGATACGATACCCAGGCTAAAAGCATTTACTAAAGCTCTGGGTGTGGATGGCCATAAATGGTTTTTTGTAACTGGAGAAAAAGACAGTATTTATTCGATGGCGGAAAACAGCTACTTTGCAACGGCCTACCCTGATAAATCCTCACCTGGCAATTATATTCACAGTGGCGGCCTTATGCTTGTTGACATCCACAAACACATACGTGGCGTGTATGATGGAACAAATCCAAAGGAAACAGAACGGTTGATTGCTGACCTGAAAATCCTTATAAAGGAGCAATTTCCGGAATAACATTGCAAACAAAACGAAGTATCTATTACCCTGTTTTAGATAGTGACAATTAAAACTATAATACTATGCAATATTCTATTCTATTGTTATTTTTAATTCTGACCGCTTTAAGCGCTTTGGTATTTACTTTCGTGTTTATTTCTTCCAAAAAAGTGGGTATATCGGGACAAGGGTTATCCAATCCCTTGCAGAAGAGGTTCTGGTTTTTACTTATTCTGTTCGTAGTTCTGGGTATTTTCGCCTCGGTTACAATTCCCCGTTCGCCCTATTTTCTTTTTGCAGATGAGGTCCCTGCCCGGGTAGTTCACGTGGCTGCCAGACAATTTGCATTTTTGTTATCTGATAAGGCAATTGATCCTGAAAATCCTGAAGGAAAAGATTCTATCGAATTTTTGGCAAACGAGTTGGTCGAATTCCGGGTAACTAGTCTGGATGTAAATCATGGCTTTGCAATCTACAATCCATCGAACAGGTTGATTGCCCAGACGCAAGCAATGCCCGGATATGTAAACCGTCTTCGCTGGAAATTTAAAGAGCCTGGAAAATATACTATCCTATGTCTTGAATTTTGTGGAATGGCACATCAGGTAATGAGATCATCCTTTACTGTAAAATAGAAAAATCATGGAATCAATAAAACTTAGAAAAATCACATCGCTTTGGATTCTAATAGTCCTGGTATTGTTCATTGTTAATATTGTATTAGGCATACTCATGCGCCTAAACCAAGGCGAAATAATCCATCAGTCGCCCATAACTTTTTATGCAAATATGACAACTCACGGGCTTACCCAGATTGGTATTTGGTTTGTCGCGGGGATGGCTGCCGTAAATTATTTATTGCAACGCTATGTAAAGACCAGCTATTCGGCCAATGTTGTGGCCATGGTGCTTACAGTAATTGGTATTTTAATGCTTTGGTCTTCAACTTATATCGGAAAATTCCATGCTGGTTGGACCTTCCTCTATCCATTGCCACTTAGAATTATGTGGGCCAAATGGGCTACCCCAATGTTTTTTGGTTCCATTTTAGTGATGGGCGTGGGATGGTTAACCTGGAGTGTGAGTATGATGACCCAACTGCTTAAAAAATATCCACTTACCCGGGCTTTGGCCTGGCAGCATTTCAAGAAAAATCCTTCGACTCAAACACCTCCCTTTATCCTGATCACAATGATTACGCTGATTGGAATTATAACCTGCCTGCTGGGGGCGGTGCTGTTGCTTGCTATGTATTCTGCCGAATATTTTTCGAATGGTACTTTTGTTAATGACGCCTTACTAATGAAAAACCTTACCTTCTTTTTTGGGCACACCATTGCCAATGAGATGCTCTATTTGGGTCTGGCGGTTATCTATGAGTTATTTCCGGAAGTTGGTGGCAGGCCAAAATGGAAAACCACCTGGTATGTGGCTCTGGCCTGGAACTGCACCCTGGTATTTATACTTACCGCTTTTTTTCATCACTTATACATGGACTTTGTGCAGCCTGTTGGATTTCAAATTGTTGGGCAAATTGCCTCATACATGGCCAGTTTGCCTGCTGCCGGTGTTACAGTATTCAGCGTGTTGGTAGCTGTGTATCGGACACCCATAAAATGGTCGCTTACCAACCTCTTGTTTTTTATTGGTGTGGCCGGATGGGTTATTGGCGGATTAGGAGCTGTAATAGATGTAACTATCACTAATAATTTTGTTCTTCATAATACCCTTTGGGTTCCCGCGCATTTTCACACCTATAACGCGTTGGGCAATGTTCTGTTCAGCCTGGCATTCTTCCATTGGTTTTCAATCCAATTTACAGGGGGCATCCATAAAGAGAAATTTACAAAATTAATATTGACACTGCTTCTTATTGGTGGTATTGGCTTTCTTTTAGCCTTTTACATTGGTGGAGCAGAATCGATACCGCGCCGATATAGCAATTACCCGGCTGAATTTCCGATGGCAGCGCCATTAGCCGCTGGGGCAGCCCTTTTTGCTACTATCTATTTAATAGCTATCCTTATTTTTTTCTTTAACATTTCTAAAAGATGTTTAAACGTATTATTCTCTCCTTCATAGCGGGAAGTTTCTTTTATGGTACTGCTGCTTTTGGCCAGGTTAATCCGGCCGATTGGAAGGAAGAGGCCAATATTTATGAAAAAGTATATGATGTATCCATAACCAGCAATAAAGGAATTAATCTTACCTTTTCTCAGCTATATAATGAGAAGCCAGTGCTTCTGGCACTCATTTTCACAAGGTGTTCCGGCATTTGTAATCCTTTTCTTCTACAGTTAAAAGAAAATTTGCAATTTAAATCGGATACAGGGGGCTTCACCGTTTTGGTCCTTAGTTTCGATCCGAGGGACACCCGCGAAGATATGATTCTCCTTTCCGAACGGCTGGGCCTTAAAAACAATAAACAATGGTTTTTTGCAACAACCGGTGATATTGAAAAAATGAACCAATCAGTTGGGTTTAATCCTGTTTGGGACAGTGCACGGAGCCAGTATGACCATGATGCCTTTCTTGTAGGAATCAATAAAGAAGGATATATCACGAAAAAGTTGCTTGGCTTGAGGGACAAACATGAACTTGGACTGTTGATCAGTAGTGTTCACGATATTTTTTCACCTTCATATCGTCTGCCAAATAATAACCAACTATTCTCCTGCTTTAATTACAATCCCGAAACGGGTAAAAACGCTCCCGGATTAGGGTTGCTTTTTCTGGCCCTGCCAGCAATCATCGCGCTGTTATTGGTGTTAGGCATCAGCTACAACGTTCGGCATAAGCAGGTTTGAATGAAGAAGGAGCAAATATGGTACAATCAAATCTCACATTAATTAAAATCAATTAATCATGAAACAAGCACTTCCCTATTTATTGGCATCAGTGTTAGCGGCCTTTGGTTTACTAACCTTATTTCTAAGTAGTTCAATAATATTTGATTTATTTGGCATACGGGCAAAAGAAGGCAACTATGTTTTATTCGTTGTATGGGCAAATTTCGTAAGCAGCCTACTCTATTTGTCTGCTGCTTATGGTTTTATAAAAGCTAAAAAGTGGACTGTGCAGCCCTTGGCAATTTCAGCTCTGGTACTCATCCTTACATTCATTGGATTAATTATTCACGTCAAAACAGGTGGCAAATACGAAACTAAAACTATTGGTGCGATGATTTTTAGAATATTCGTAACCTTGATTTTTACTTTTCTTGCATATCTCACGATTATAAAAAACAAAAAATAGGATGGCATTCTTACATCTTATATCTGGCCTAAAGCTTCTTTACCTGCCTCTGTAAGATTTTCGATTGACCACATTGGTTCCCAAACAAGATTTATCTTTACCTCAAAATTGGCATAATTGGCTTCAATTAGCTGTTGGGCATCCTCAATAATTAAGCCGCCCATCGGGCACCCGGGAGAGGTAAGCGTTAAATCCACATCGATTTTATGTTCCGTCTCATTATAAGTCACGCCATAAATCAATCCCAGATCAATAATGTTTACCATTAATTCAGGGTCAACGACCTCCTTGAGTAATTCAAATATTTTCTTTTCTTCCGTATTCATAACACAACTATTTATTTTTTGGTTTGTGAAAAATGATTTTAAATAAATTAAAGTTATAAAGCGCTGCCGACAAAAACAGAACGATTCCACCCAAAATCAATAAATTAGTGATAGAGGCAGAGATTCCGATCAGTAGCAATACAAATCCAATTGCAAAAAGCCATAACTGTGCAATGGCCGCTTTTTCAGAATAAAGATCTTTCGGTAAGGGCAGTATCACTTTCCCAATTCGCCCACGATAAACTTTCAGCCAAACAATAAAAGGTAATGTTTTGTAAGTTTGCCCCATTACCAATGAAGTTATAAACCCAATTACAATTGCACTTCCATAAGCCACAGAAAGGGGTAGCGTGAGGCTGTTCAGGAATTTGAAATTAAACAGAAGTGAGAAAATCAGGAAGAAAGGAATAACCAATATCAAAAAGGAAAAGGCCGTTTGTTTCATCCCGATATCAAGTTGTTTTTTCACTCTCTTTGTATAGGCTTCATAAATAAATGACAAATAACTAAAAATACCCGGCACGACAATAATCGCGCTCAATATGATGCCAAATTTCAGTTGTACGAATAACGACACAATCCCAATAATTAGCCCAATATTGATGGCGTAATACGCAACTGTTAACTTTTTGGTATTTACGTGATGTGAAACCATAAACATAGGCAACAATTTACTACTGACGCCAATAATCAACTGAATAAACCATCCAACAATACCAGCATGTGCATGTAGTTTTAACAGTTCGATTAACGAAGTTTTTAAAAAAGGGTGAACTTGGTTAATGGCTAGAGTTAAACCGGCCAAAACCGTAAATAACAGCCAAATTGCCGAAGTAACGATAAAGGTTCTTTCTATTACTTTTTTTGTGGAAGAACGTGCCGTAAACAATACATTGGCAACAAACAACCCTACGGCTAAAACAACAAATGTTGCCGCAACAAACATGATGGCGCCAAACGAAAATTGCCAGAAAGCGAAAGCCAGTAGAATTGTGCCCATGCCCAGCAATATAAATGAAGCTATTGCAAATGGTTCGCTATATAATTTCACTTCCATAATGACCGGGAGCAACTGGTACAAGGCTCCAAAAATAATCATGGTAATCCAACCCAACACCAATAAGTGGGTGATGGCAAGTAATTCAGGATTGAAAAAATGTTGCGTGAAAGCTTCAGGGTTAAATACGATAAGCAGGGTTACCGCGAGCCAGGTTAGTCCCCCGAAAGCGTAATGGGGAATAACTACCTTTGATGAAGGTGCATTTTGGCTGGCTATCTGGTTCATTTATTTGTGAATTAAAAGTTTAACGTTGTTTTCGTCCACCTCGGCAATCCAGGTCTTAAAATTCCGATCAGCCAATTCGGGCAATAAATATTGGGGCACTTTTTTATGATGAACATAGAGCGCTCCATTTTCTTTCAGCTCTTCCAACTCTTTTAAAATGGTTACCATGGGCAATGGCATCTCTAAATCGCGGACATCGATTTCATGAATATCCTTTTTACAGTTAGCTCTTCTTTCTTCATGTTCAGTCACAGAAACCTTGAAAACCATGTTGTTGGAATAGGCTTCTTCTTTGGCTTCGGACACTTTAAAAAAATAAGTGTAAACGGCATCTTCTTTTGTTTCAACCATACTTGCATATCCTCTGGAATTCGCTATTTTGATCAGCGGAGTTGGTTCAAACGTATTGATTACTTCTAACGCATACCCTTTCTGAAGTGTCATTAATTCGCCCATTATTTCATTAAATGGGTCTCCGCCTCTCTCCAAAGTTGGCCTTACATCTAATGAGTTGACCTTTGACAATTTAATGGCGTTTAAAATTTCCGGATTTGCGGAATCCGCTATTTTCTCTACTTTCAAAATTGTATCCTGTTCAATCTCGAAGCCAATTTCAGTAAGGGACTTAAAAAGAACCTCGATATCACATTTCCCAATTCGGGCTGCATCTCCAATACTGGTTCTTGAGGCCAATATTCCACGGAGCAGGGGATTTCTCAATTTGCTAAAATGAGGGTTGACGGAAACGATAGCCTCAATCGTGTTTGGGTTATCTTTTATAAGAACTGATATTTTTGTTCCGCTGTTAATTTTCATTTTTCCAGAATTTGGTTATTCAAAATTTCAAAATCCACCTCTCGATATCGCAACGCCCAGGAAGGCAATAATCATGGCCAGCAATAGGTTAAGCATTCCGGTCCACCGTGCCAACAATTTGAATCTATTTCCTGAGGATTGTTGCATTTCATCAATCGATTTCATGCCAATATAAAAATCATGGATTCCACCTACCAGTAACATTATTACGAAAAGAGACAATTTTATGCTTAGTAACTTTCCGTAACTTGTGTTCATGAAAAATTCAATTGTAAATGGCAGTCCCCTGAAATGTATGTTTAAAACTCCGCTTATAATCAGGATTATGACTGCAAGCCAACCATAAAACCGGAACTTAATTCCGGTTTTATGGAGTAACAATACACGGTTGGGTTGATTTTTTATGCCTGGTACTAAAACAAGGGGGATAAACAGCATACCGCCTATCCAAAATGCTGCACAAATCACATGTACAAAAATCGATATCAAATAATTTGTTATCATACGATTTACTAATGCATTAGGATTGTTTCGGAAATTATGAAATTTGAATGGTCAAGCGCCAGGTTATCCTATCCATAACCTTTATTCAACTTTCATTTTACTGATTTTTACCTCCCACACATCTGGACCCTGCTGAAGGTATTCCCAACCAAATTCTTTCCCTTTTTCAGCGGTAAACTGATAGTAAAGCGGTTTTGGGTCGTGGTCGTTATGAAGGATAAAAGATTCTCCTACAGCCAAATCTTCGTAGGCTTGAAAGATGGTGGGGTGTTTGTACCTGGGTTCAATTTTTGTTGCATCTAACGTTTTCATAATTCAATATTTAAATGGTTAACTTTTTCTGTGCCACAAATATATAAAATAATATATTATAAAAAGACATTGGCATCTTTTTATAGGAAATAAAAGACACACATTTTTGATAGATGCAACGCAGATAAATTAACTACAATAACGCGCTAATTCTACCGACAATAATGATTCACAGCCTTTAATCATTTCGATAAGAGCTTAATAACCGACATGATTTTATCAAATTGTTTATTGAATTTATCGACCCCCTCGTCTTCAAGTTGTTGTATAATTGCGTCGATATTAATGCCCAATTCAGGTAATACGTCCATTACCCACTCCGCCTGTTCAAGGTCGAGTTCGATCCTTTCTTTCGGATTCCCGTGATCACGATAAGCATTCATTGTTGCAGGAGGAATCGTATTAATTGTATTTTTTCCTATAAGCTCTTCAACATACTTAATATCACTGTATTCCGGATTTTTGGTACCGGTGCTTGCCCAAAGCAATTTTTGCGTTCGCGCACCTTTGGCGGCTAACTTTCCGAATCGTTCACTTCCAACTATTTCCTTATACATTTTATAGGCAATTCTTGCACTTGAGATGGCAACATGCCCTTTAACGTAAGTTCCAAAATGAGCCTGTTCTCCATGAGAAGCAAGGAATTCTTCTTCAATCGGATCAACCAATGATGCAATCCGGCTTATAAAGAAACTGGCTACAGAAGCCACTTGTTTAAAATCCTTTCCCTTGGCATCCAGCAATTCTAAACCCGAAATGTACGCTTCGGCAACTTCCCGGTAACGTGGCAATCCAAAGAGCAATGTTATGTTGATATTGATTCCTTCACTGATAAGTTGCTGAATGGCTGGTAATCCTTCTTTTGTGGCAGGAATTTTAATGAATACATTTGGTCGATTCAATGCAGTCCATAACCTTCTGGCTTCCTCAATGGTACCTTTGGTATTATATGCAAGGTGCGGATCGACTTCCATGCTTACATAACCATCTTCGCCATTTGTTTGGTCATAAATGGATCTAAACTTATCAGCAGCAATCTGCAAATCCTTCAAACAGATAGCTTCATAAATAGCCTTCGCATCTTTGCCGTCTTTCAACATGATTTTTATATCATGTTCATAATCATGCTTTTCAGATATGGCTTTTCCAAAAATTGCAGGATTGGAAGTAATTCCGCTTATGCCATCAACCTCAATCAAACGCACGAGTTCACCGCTTGTGATAAGGTTACGGTTAATAAAATCCAACCAAACAGATTGGCCTAACTCTTCAAGTTGAATCAATGGGTTCTTTTTCATATTATTTTTACTTATTGATTAAACAATACCTCTTTCAGTACAACAGCCTGATTAATTCCAGGATCTTTCGCGGCATACAATAGCGTAAGTGTCTTACTTTTAGCGATTCCCCGTAATTTATCCAAATCGTTTTCCTTGTCTTTCAACTCTTCGCGATACCTTTTCGAAAATTCATTAAACCGCTCCTCTTTATGATCAAACCATTTTCTTAGTTCGCTTGATGGAGCGATTTCTTTGTCCCATTCATCGAGTTTCGCATCTTCTTTGGAAACGCCGCGAGGCCAAAGCCTATCCACCAAAACGCGGTAACCGTCACCGTCTGAGGGTTCATCGTAAATCCGCTTTAATTTTATGTCTTTCATGGGTTTGTAATTTAAATTGATTCTACATGCATTATCCTTTCTACCTATCTATTTCATTATTTACCATTATTTACCAGAGAAATAAATATCATCTGGTTCTTTTCATCCTGAAATTTTCCCGAATAACTTGCAGTAATTGTACTTGAATTGGTGTCTTTAATTCCGCGCGAACGAATACAAAGGTGTTCCGCATCAATAATTACAGCTACATCTTCTGATTGCAAAGCTTCTTTCAAGCCATCCGCTATTTGGTTGGTCAGCCTTTCCTGAACCTGGGGCCGGTTGGCATAGTATTGAACCAGCCTGTTTATTTTCGACAGTCCAATCACCTTTCCGCCCGAGAAGTAAGCAACGTGTACTTTGCCGATTATTGGCAGAAAATGATGTTCGCAAAAAGAATACATCGTAATGTTCTTTTCAATCAACATTTTGTTGTACTGATACTTATTTTCAAAGAGTTTCGTATTTGGTTTGTTCGCTGGGTTTAATCCGGCAAATATTTCTTTCACATACATTTTTGCAACTCTGTATGGTGTTCTTTTTAGGCTGTCATCCTCAATATCCAAACCCAATACACGCATAATTTCTTTAAAATGCTTTTGTATTAATTCAATTTTCAGATCGTCGTCGATAGCAAAAGCATCATCACGGAGCGGTGTTTCCAATGAGGTTGCAACATGGTCGTCTCCATTCATTTCAATTTCATTTTTATAGAAAATAATAAGGCTAAATATTTAATTTTGTTCATTACCCTTTCAACCATCTTATCACAGTATTTCAAGTTAAATTGCTTAATTATGACCTTGAAAAATATGATTTGCAATTACTTTTCTGTCATTTCCGATTGGTGGCTGAAAAGCTATACAGAAGAATACTCTATTAATGGCCTTAAAGTAATCTCGTCAACCAAAAAGTTATCAGGAGTTTCAATGATCTTCACTATCAACTCAGCAATATCTTTGGGCTGCAAATAAGTAGGGTGCGGCAATATACCCGAATCGTCAAAAAAGTGTGTATCAATACTTCCGGGATTTACGCAGGTGACTTTTATCCTATGCCTGCTAAGTTCTTTATACAATGCTTCACTAAAACCCTGTACGCCATATTTAGTAGCGGAATAAGCCGCTGTTTTTGCCCTGTTTGTTTTGCCTAAAATAGAGCCGATATTGATTATGTGGCCGGTGTTCGTACTTTTCTTCATCATTGGTACGATGGAAGTGGTCAGGTAAAACATTCCGTTTAAATTGGTGTTGATCATCGCATGCCATTTCTCCAAAGGAAGTTCATCTATTTTGCTAAAATAACCCGCTCCGGCATTGTTGATGAGAATATCAGGAGCATGGCGTTCCGAGAATGAATTTTCTACCCAAAAGACTATGGCCTTCTGGTCGGTAATGTCCAACCCAACAGGAATAAATGTTTTCCCCAGTTGTTTGTGAAGTGCATTGAGCTTATCTAAATTGCGGGCAAGACCGTAAACCATTGCCCCTTTTGTAACCAAAGAACTTGCCAAAGCGGCACCCAATCCACTACTGGCGCCCGTTACTACTGCTATTTTTTGACTAATTTCCATTTGATAATTTTTCAAAAATGATAAATTCATTTTGCTTGATAAGTCCCCGGAACGGTTCGAAATGAGATTGCCAAACGATTCCATCCGTTTATAGCAATAATCGCCATAGTGAGTACAACCATTTCTTTTTCATCAAAATGTTTGCGAACTGAATCATACAAGGAATCAGGTATATCATTTTCTGCAATCAACGTTAAAGCTTCGGTCCACTCCAAAGCAGCACGTTCACGTTTAGAATAAAAAGGTGTTTCGCGCCAGGCGCTCAATCCATACAATCGTTGTTCTGTTTCTCCGGCTTTACGGGCATCTTTGGTGTGCATATCAATACAATAAGCGCATCCGTTAATTTGTGACGCCCTGGTTTTTACCAACTCATAAAGTGAGCGTTCAAGCTCCGAACCATGAACATATTTTTCGAGTTCAAGCATTGCGTTCAAGGCATCCGGAGAGATTTGGGAATAGTTTAATCTTTGTTTCATTATTTCTAGTTTTTAGTTGTTTTATTTCTAATCTATTTTCTATTAAAGTATAAAAATTTTCAATCAGTTTTTGTCTTCCTCCAATTCAACTTCATAACTCAACTCACCATCCACGATTCTTGCAGGTTGTGTGTATGGGTGTTCTTCCGCTTTCCCCACGCCCATAATGTGCATTACTTTCCAACCACTAACTTTTAAATAGTCAGACACCATGGAGCGGTGACAGCGCCACCACACGGCCTCAGAACACATGTACACAGTTCGCTTTTTGGAAGCTATCTGTTCCAATTCTCTTATTCCATCTTTAAAAACTTCTGTTTCCATAAAATCTGCATAGCCCCGGAATGCTGGATGTCGCCAGGATGTATTTTTTGAATTGGGATTTACCTTTCTCCTCCCGCCAAGGTTTTTTATATGGATGTATATGAGGTTGTTTTGTGATAAAGTAACTTCGAGAGTTTCCTTATTGAAATGAGGGAACCTGCGCGAACCGGGAAAACTTCTGATGTCGGCCACCAATTCAATCTGAAAGGATTTTAGCATAGCAACAAATTCATCCATACTGTGGGTTGAATGGCCAATCGTCCAAACCTCTGTATTTTGTTGATTCGTATTCATTTGAAAAATTGAAGAACTGATTCATTCCCATCGTAGCATTACCCGTCTGCTTATTCTTATCCCCCTTCCTCGGAGAGTTTATCCCGATCAGCCGGGAGGTTAGGGGAGGCTTTCCATTTCATCCAAAGCAATAGTGGCATGGGCATAAGCCGCTCCTGCCCGCATTTCGGACGCTACCCAAATTGCTTCCATGATTTCTTTCTGGCTTGCTCCTTTTCGCATCGCCATTTTGGTGTGCGATCGGATGCAATATGGACACTGCGTTACATGTGCGACAGCTACAGCTATCAATTGTTTTGTTTTTTCAGAAAGTGCCCCTTCTTTAAAAACTGTTTTGCTGAAATTGCTCCAAGCCTCCATTGTTTCAGGAGCCAAAGCCTTTCGTTTATCAACAATTACCTTCGTTACTTTTGGGTATAAATTTTCGTTTGCCATGTTATTCTTTTAATTTGAATTTAGCATCAACTCATATAACTTTTTATCGCCTTGCATTCAATCATTTTTATCAGGTTTATTACCACACTTAGGGCATACCTCAACTTCGCCTTTTAATAATCGAATACCATCAATATGTTCCTTAACAAACTTACGCATGTAAGTATATTTTTTTTTGTGGTTTATCACATCAATTTGCATGTCTTCAAAGAGTTTTCGTATCTTATGATCATATTCCTGATAGCCCCAGCAAAGAGGACAAACTCCTTCAGGAGCTGTATTTTCAGTTTCTTCTTTAAGCTTGTTAAAATAGTCATCGATATGATCAAAAAAATCCATCCGTAATTTTTTAAAATTTTAAGAGAATATGCATTTCAGCCAATTTCTTTTTTTAATCAATCCTGGCTTACTTAATCAAATGTGTCTCAGCCGAAATCTTGGCTGTTCCTCCCGCATAAAGTCGTGAAACCGGACATTTTTCTTTGGTAGCAGATGCCAGTTCTTTTAGTTTTGCTTCTGCCAGCCCATTGCATTTCACCTTGCAGTCCAGCTTTATTTCCTTGATAAACGGGCCGGAGTCATCCTGGTCAATTGTCACTTCTGCTTTTGTATCGATACTTTCTGGGTCCAGCCCTTCTTGTGTTAACAAGAGCGAAAGATACATTGAATAGCATCCGGCATGGGCTGCCCCTATGAGTTCTTCAGGATTTGTTCCTTTGCCACCTTCAAAGCGCGAGGCGAAAGTGTAGGCACCGTCATAACCTGTAAATTTCATTGTACCCTGACCTTCTTTAATTTTGCCTTTCCATTGTGCTTGTACTTTTGATGTTGTCATGTCGTTTTTTTTAATTTTAATTATTACTATAAACTATCTTGATTGCTAATTATTTACAACGTTTTTATTTCACGAATCATTTGATTGGTAAACCCCCATTCGTTATCATACCAGGCCATGATTTTTACTAAATCTCCATCTACAACCCTTGTCATTTTCAGGTCAACAATAGAAGCAAACGAACTTTGCAGGATATCGGAGGATACCAGGGACTCATTAGAAGCCGATAATACTTGCTTGTATCGGTCGGTTTTTGATTCTTCCAACAAGATGTCATTAATTTCTCCGGCAGATGTATTTCTGGCTGCCACCAAGGTAATGTCTGAAATAGAATCTACGGGAACCGGTGTACGAATAGCTATGCCGTCGAATTTGCCATCCAACTGCGGTAGTATTTTCGTGGCTGCTATTGCTGCACCTGTAGATGCTGGAACTAAATTTATTGCTGCCAACCGGCCCATGCGAAAATCTCTCTTTGAAGGTGCATCTATAAATGATTGGGATGAAGTATAGGCATGTATCGTATTTAAAATTGCCTTTTTAATCCCAATCTTGCGATCAATGATTTTCAACACAGGGCCAATATTATTTTTGGTGCAACTTGCACAGGAGAATACCGAGGTTTTTCCTTCTAAACTGTTTCCCCCGTGCAACACTGTCGGGGTATCTTTGCTTTTGGATGGGACAGATATTACTACATGTTTTGCCCCGGCATGGATGTGCTTCTCAGCATCTTCCTTCTTTGTAAAAAATCCGGTGCTTTCAATGACCACATCGATGCTCAAGTCCTTCCAGGGAAGCTGTGCCGGGTCTTTTTCAGAAAGGAACAGAATTTTTTCATCATTGATTAAAAGGTGATTGTCGTCAAATCCCACTTCGCCTTCATACACACCGTAAACGCTGTCGTATTTAAACAAATATGCCGCATTTTCAATACTCATCAGGTCATTCACTGCTACGACCCTCATTTCAGCAGTTTCAATGATCACTTTTAACATAGCTCTTCCAATTCTGCGAAAACCGTTAATTGCTATTTTTTTCATGATCAACTGTTTTTCTTATAAAAAGACAACAATGTCTTTTTATAAAAGTTCAAATATCTCGAGAAATATTTTATAACACAGAGATATTCAGTTGTTTTTAAAAAATTGTCGTAACACAAATTGCAAGATACCTCCATTAAGGTAGTATTCAATTTCAATCAGTGAATCCAACCGCGCAATTACCTGAAACCTAATTTCTTTCCCATTTCCATTTTTGGCTATTACCTGAATTTCTTTTAAAGGCGTGATATTTTGGGCAACACCCGTTATTGAAAATACTTCTTTTCCTGTAAGTCCTAATTTTTCGGCATTTTCTCCTTTTTTATATTGAAGCGGCAACACACCCATTCCAACTAAATTACTCCTATGAATTCGCTCGTAACTTTCGGCCAACACAGCTTTTATGCCTAATAGAAAAGTTCCTTTAGCTGCCCAATCTCTTGAAGAACCACTACCGTATTCTTTCCCAGCTAAAACCAGCAATGGAGTTTGCGTTTCCATATATTTTATCGAAGCGTCATAAACGGATAATTCCTCTCCGGAAGGCAAATGAAAAGTATAGCCACCTTCTTTCGATGCGAGCTTATTTTTAATGCGCACATTGGCAAAGGTGCCACGCACCATTACTTCATCATTTCCTCTACGCGACCCGTATGAATTGAAATTCTCTTTTTCAACTCCGTGATCCAATAAATATTTCCCGGAAGCAGTATGTTCGTCGAATGCACCTGCCGGTGAAATATGGTCGGTGGTTACACTATCGCCCAAAACCAATAAGGCCCGTGCATTCAGAATATCGTGCAGAGGATCAGGGTGTTTAGAAATATTCTTAAAGAATGGGATTTCTTTGATATAGGTCGAACTTTTATCCCAGTCGTACAACATACCTCCGGGAACTTCCAGGTTTTTCCAAATCTCATTGCCTTCAAAAATCTCCCCGTAATTCTTTGCGAAATCACCGGGCGATAACACCTGACTTAATATTTTATTGATTTCATCATCAGTTGGCCAAATATCACTTAGGAAAACCGGTTCCTGGTTGGAATCAAAGCTTATCGGCTCGCTTTTCAAATCAATATCGACACGACCCGCGATAGCATAAGCGACTACAAGCATGGGCGACATCAGAAAATTCATTTTTACCTGAGGATGAATTCTTGCCTCAAAATTTCGATTACCGGAAAGCACCGAAACCACCACCAAATTGTATTCTTCAACAGCGTTGGAAATTTGCACAGGTAAAGGACCGGAATTTCCAATACAAGAAGTACAGCCATAGCCAACCAAATGGAATCGCAAGGCTTCTAAATCTTTCATCAAATCCGCTTTTTCAAGATAATCAGTCACTACCTTGGATCCTGGCGCAAGTGAAGTTTTCACCCACGGCTTTATGCCAATACCATGTTCCCTTGCTTTTCGGGCTACCAATCCGGCGCCAATCATTACAAATGGATTAGATGTGTTGGTGCAGGAAGTAATGGCTGCAATGGCAACAGCTCCATCAGAAAGCATAAATTTCTCCTGTCCCCGGGTAATCCATACTGTTTGCAATCCGTCTTTTACCTGAACTTCAATTTCTATTTCCAAAGGATTCGCTCCGGGTTTGGTAAAAGGCTGGTCGCCTCCTTCGTCTTTCCATTGGACAATGGATTTTTCGGTTTCACGGTCTTTCTGAGCTATGTATTTTCGGTCGAACGATTTGTCGAGTAAATTGATGAACTTATATTTAAAGTCTTTTAATAGAATTTTATCCTGCGGACGTTTAGGTCCGGCAACTGTAGGCTCTATAGTTGCCAAGTCCAATTCCAAAACATCGGTATAGGTGATTTTATCTTCATTTTTCCGCCACAGCATATTCGTTTTACAATACGTTTCCACCAATTGAATGTGTGCTTCAGAGCGATTACTTTTTCGCATATACTCCAGCGTTTTATCATCGATGGGGAAATAGGTGACAGTACACCCGAATTCGGGCGACATATTGCCTATGGTTGCCCGGTCAGGAACAGAAAGATTATTTAAACCGGGACCAAACACTTCGACAAACTTTCCTACCACGCCAAATTTTCTGAGTAAATTAGCAATAGTTAACACAAGGTCTGTCGCCGTTGAACCCAATGGAAGTTTTCCAGTAAATTTTAACCCGATAACTTCAGGCATAATAAAATAAATAGGCTGCCCAAGAATAGCCGCTTCGGCTTCGATGCCCCCAACACCCCAGGCCAGAACCCCAATACCATTGACCATTGGGGTATGACTGTCAGTTCCCACCAAAGTATCTGGAAAAACTTCTCCGTTGCGTTCGACAACCCCTTTAGAAAGGTATTCCAGATTTACCTGATGACAAATGCCCATCCCAGGGGGAACCACACTGAGGTTATCAAAGGATTTTTGTGCCCATTTCAAAAATTGATAGCGCTCTGTATTGCGTTTATACTCCTCGTCCATATTGCGTTTGTAGGAATATTCCGTCCCGAAATAATCTACCTGAACCGAGTGATCAATGATCAAATCCACGGGGATAAGTGGGTTAATGGCTTGAGGATTTTTACCTTTTCGCGCCACTTCCGCCCGCAAAGCGGCAATATCAACCACCGCCGGAACTCCGGTGAAATCCTGCATTAAAACCCGGGCAGGCTTAAACGGAATATCCTGATCGGAGCCTTTGGGCTTCCAATTCAATAGCGTTTCAATAGCTTCTTTAGTTACCGAAAAATCGTCAAAATTACGCAAGGCGTTCTCTAATAAAATCCGAATGGAAAAAGGAAGATTTTCTATTGCGAATCCTTGCTTTTGTAATTCAGGAAGACTACAATAGGAATAATCTTTCCCCTCGATTTTTAATGTTCTTCTGATTTGAAAGATATCTTTTACCATAATAAGACTAGAACATATTACTTTTATCTTAGTTTAAAACATCCGCCAATCAATTTGGTTTTGTGGTACGAAACTTCTTCTTAATTTTTGCATGTAATGTCAGTTTCCCAAGAAATTCAGCTACTTCAGGAGGATTGTATTGTATCATTCGTTATGCCTTCCGTGTCCGCTACCATGTTCGATAATATCATGCATGGCTTCAACGGTATGCGTGTAATCAACATAAGCTTCAACGAATTCCCGGCCTTGCTCTGTTGAATTATCTTTTACTTTATTCAGTTCAGCTACTTTTTGGTATTTTTCGCGAACTACTTTATCAATATGATTATTCAATTTCACCAAGAAATCATCGATATTGCCTTCCTGAAGCGCTTTGTCAGTCATTTGGATAATTTGTTTTGTGGTTCCGGCAGGTTTTAACCCTGAGTAGGGTGCGCCTTCTGTTTCGCGATGCAAACGAACCAAAGTTTCGAAGAAATATTTTTCAACAATTGCGTAAACCTCTTTATCACCACTCTTAAGTTGATAGGTTTTGTTGAATAACGGAATAATTTCCTTTTCCTGTTCTGTAGTAACCCATTTCAGAACTAAATTGACATTGTTGGTTTCAAGCGCCTTGACAGCATCCTTAATAACAGGGCCATCATACGAATCGCAATGAGCGAAAGCGGGTGCACCCATGAATAAAGTTAACATTAATAATAAGAAAGCGATACCCGCTGCTTTAAACGTGTCGCTGTTTTTCTGCCTGAAATTCATTTCTGCGTTTTTCATTTTTACTGATTTTTAAATGATTAATAAGATTTATTTCAGTAGCAAAAATAGAGGTAGCAAAACAACTACGCGACCTACTTTCTAAAGTGGCACTCATTTTATCGCACCGGGAAGTTCCGGTTTATAATACGATACTTGAATAGGGAAAGAAATTACTGAATTTTAAACTGAACGGGACTTCTTATATTCGCTGGGAGTTAGTCTGGTAATATTTTTAAAAACCCGGTTAAAGGCTGACTTGGAATTGAACCCGGATTCAAAGGCAATCCCTAATATTGAAAAATTATTGTATTGAGGATCGGTTATTTTAGATTTCACATCTTCAACTCGCTGCCGGTTAATAAAATCGAAGAAGTTTAGTCCAATATTTTCATTGATTACCTGAGATAAATAATGTGACGGGATATCCACTTCTTTAGCCAATTGTGGAAGATTTAAATCCGGATTCAGGTAAGGTTTTTCCTTTCCAATGAAACTGTTCAGTTTCTCCAGGTATAATCTGGCTTCCGACTCTTTTAGCCTTGAACCTGAATACTTTTCAGGTTTCTGTTCTAGAATAAAAGATTCCTTTTCGGGAAATGAAAATAGTTCTTTCTGTTTTAACCCGTAATAACCGATGAGAATAATGAAAATCGACAATGAAAGAGAAATCCCATCGGTGCAAAAAATCCACGAAAACAGATGAAACACGTGGTGGATGGAAGCAACAACCATCAACAAAGTCCAAACGGAACCAAATATGTACACCAACTTCCGCAGCCAGTCGAGGTTAATATCTTCGGCTCTGGAAAAATTATTAAAAATGTGGATATCCAGACTTTTAAATAGGCGAATCGAAAGCAAAAAATATACAGGACCTGATAAAACAACTAATATTAGGAACAGCTGAAACGATAAGGGTGGTTCAAGTTCACTTGCAACATGGTTTAAACTGATCCGCTCCGATACCATCGGTAAAAAAGATACAATGATCAGATAAAGGTTAAACAGGAGAAAAGGGGTAAAATGGAGCAGGTCTTTGGTTCTAAATTTATTTGGGCTATCTACCAGGGAAGAAATATAGAAATACAAAAAGGGGCCATGTAATAAAAGCAGGGATATAAAACTGGCCGACAAAATTGGAAAGCGCGTAAACAATTCATTCGAAAAAAGGCCATACACACCTGTATATAAGCCTAAAAAAGCTAACCAGAAAATGAGTATCTTATCGTGTAAGGCTTTCAGTTTTTTCTGAAAAAGTAAAACAGAGAAAAAGAAGGCATTGAATGCTGCAATTAAAAAGAAATATTTCATAGTACAGAGAAGGAGAAATTTTCATCATCCTAACAAATGATATTTTTCAACTAAAATAAACGCCTTCTTTCCGTTAAGCGAAAGGCCATTAACTAATCTTAGAGGGTTTGTACAGAAGTTTCGATTGTTATTTCGAGTACTGCCCTGATCCATGAGAACTTTGTTTTCATTATATTAAATTCGGCACCATCCTTTATAAATTTTGCTGTTCCGGTAATTAGGAAACCTGTCCCCTTATAACTTAATCCCTGAACTTCGCGGTTTCCAATCGTTAGTTTAACCAGATGATTTCCTTCTATATTTTTTTCTGTTTTGTTCATTCTCCCGGCGGGAATTAACATTCTCCCATCGGGAGTGATATTGACATAGCTATTCCATGTGTTTATGACGTGAGGTCCATCTATACCTTGAGTTACGATAGCGACCTCCCCATCGGCGGGATGTAATAAGACTTCCAATAGTTTTTCGTTCAACATTTTATATCTCCTTTTAATTAATTAATACACAATAAAACGCTGTCTGCTTTATAGTTTTTCAGACATCTATAGCCGAGGTTCCCTGAATTATTTATTTAATCTCCGTCTGCCAATTCGGTCTGACCAGTGTACCGTTCGCTTCTCCAAATCGCATCATCTGGTCATTACTATAAAATCCCGCATAGGGGTTCCATGATCAACAAGCCCTCCCAGAGATGCATTTGGAGTAAAAGCGGTTTATCATTAGATTTATTAACATATTCAATTATATCAGTGCCAAAATTACGAAATGGTATTTCATATGCAATAAAAATTATGAGGGATTTCGTGAAACTATCTTCAAAATAAATTAATTTCATATTAGAATTCAGCCAATTCCTGCGCATAATGCGACTGATCCGGTAACCCTGTTGAAAAGAGACAATCTTTGGATTTCCTGGTTAAATCAATATATGAAATAGAAAAAAGCTACATGCAATCTAAGATATTACTTCATCAGCTTATATGTTGGGGAAAAGCTTCTTATACTATTGCTTGCATAAGTTCCTTAATTAGTTGTTTTTTATTCGAATGGACAAGCTATTATATCATAGCATGTATGAATAGACTCGTACATTCTCGAGTAAATGTCATATATTAATTTTATTCCCAGGATAGGCGGTGGACAATCACTGTTAGAACTTAAGAAAAAGTATTTCACTTACTACCGTTAATCTTTTCCGACAACACTGTTGTATTTCGAAGAGGTTGACAAAGAATTGGTTGAGTTCGAATACAGTTCCGATAAGAGTTGTTACAAAAAATAACCGTAACAGATTCTGCAACAAGAGGCGAAAAGCCTCTTGTTTTATGCTCTTTCCTTCATAGAATAGTCAGAAGGGGGTTCTCTCCCCTACAATTTTGTGTATAGGTACACGTTCCGGAAAAATCAAGGCTTGTTTCGGAGTTGCGGTCTGTGAGCTTGTCGAACCGAAACAACGCCAAAGTCGCTAGTTCAGTTTTTTGTACCTTAAAATTGATGTTGGACCTATAACTAAAATCCGGTCTGCCCAATTCTATTTGGTTCAAAATTAACAGGAGAGCCAGACCAGCCCTGAGTTCGGTCACTGATCCAGTAGGGATTTCTATTTTAGCCAGGTTCTATCCGAACGCCACACGCCTGCCACCCGCTCCTTATCAGTTAATGTATATTTGTTTGCTATCTGTACTAAAATAAACAAAATGCTACAGATGTAGTACAGATACTAATTAGATATATATAGGAGGATGGCAGGCGTTCATAGTGTGGAGGTAGTCTTGATGCAAATTTATATCAGATTCAGTATTGACTTTTAAGTGAAATCTTAGGACTAAGTTGAAAAGTAGTATCAACTTTAGATATTGATAAATAAATTGCTTAATAACTTTAACATTATTTGTACATTTGGAAGTCCAAACCAATTACAGTTGAAAACCGAAAAACTGACACGCAAGGAAATCATTGACTACCGACTTAAACAAGCCGGGTGGAATGTTACCGACCGTACTCAGGTCATTGAAGAGTTTGACATTATTTTGGATAACAATCTAGCTGAGGAAGCTTCAACTCCTTATGCCGGGCACCAATTCAGCGACTATGTTTTGTTGGGCAAAGACGGAAAATCGCTTGCTGTGGTTGAAGCGAAAAAAACTTCTGTTGATGCTGCAATCGGACGGGAACAGGCCAAACAATACTGTCATCACATTCATAAATCTTCCAATTACGAATTGCCGTTTTGCTTTTATACCAACGGGCATGACATCTATTTCTGGGATTTAGATAACTACCCACCAAAGAAGGTTTACGGATTTCCATCGCGTGACGATCTTGAAAGGTATGCCTACATTCGCAAAGCGCGAAAAGCACTGGCCAGTGAACTCATTAATACCAAAATTGCCGGACGTGATTATCAAATTCGTGCCATTCGTGCAGTGATGGAAGCCATTGAAAAACGTAAACGCATGTTTTTATTGGTAATGGCAACCGGAACGGGTAAAACAAGAACGTGCATTGCTCTGGTCGATGCTTTAATGCGTGCAGGCTGGGCAGAACGTGTTTTGTTTCTGGTTGACCGGATTGCCCTGCGTGATCAGGCGCTTGATGCCTTTAAAGAACATTTACCCAACGAACCGCGTTGGCCTAAACAAGGGGAAAGGGAAATTGCATCGGATCGGAGAATATACGTTGCGACTTATCCTACCATGTTGAACGTTATTCGTGACGAAGAACATTCGCTTTCGCCTCATTTCTTCGATTTGATCATAGTGGACGAAAGCCACCGTAGCATTTACAATACCTATCAGGAAGTTCTGACCTACTTCAATACCATCACCCTTGGCCTGACAGCAACGCCTACTGATGTCATTGACCACAATACCTTTCAGTTGTTTGAAACTGAGGATGGAGTTCCAACCTTCGCGTATTCATATGACGAAGCGGTAAATCATATTCCGCCTTTCCTATGCAACTTCCAAGTCATGAAGATTAAGACCAAATTTCAGGATGAAGGAATAAGCAAGCGGACCATTGCACTGGAAGACCAGAAGAATTTAATTCTGGAAGGGAAAGAGATTGAGGAAATCAATTACGAAGGCACGGAGATAGAAAAGAAAGTCATTAACCGAGGAACAAATGCTTTGATCGTTCGCGAGTTTATGGAAGAATCGATCAAAGACCAGAACGGAGTCTTGCCCGGAAAAACAATATTCTTTTGCATCACCAAAGCCCATGCCCGGCGAATGGAAGAGATCTTCGATTCGCTTTATCCTGAATACAAGGGTGAATTAGCCAAGGTGATAGTAAGTGATGATCCTCGTGTATATGGCCAGGGTGGACTTTTGGATCAATTCAAAAACAACGATATGCCACGTGTGGCTTTGAGTGTGGATATGCTCGATACGGGTATTGACATTCGTGAAATTACCAATCTTGTTTTTGCGAAGCCGGTATATTCTTACACCAAATTCTGGCAAATGATTGGCCGGGGAACCCGTCTGCTCGAAAGGACCAAAATAAAACCCTGGTGTACGCAGAAAGATGAATTTCTGATTCTGGATTGTTGGGACAATTTTGAATATTTCAAGCTAAATCCAAGAGGAAAAGAGCTAAAACCTCAAATACCTCTGCCCGTCAGGCTGTTTGGCGTTCGGCTGGAGAAAATCGAAAAGGCAATTGAATTAAACCTTGCTGATACAGCCGAAAAGGAAATGCAAAAACTGAAAGCACAAATTACTACTTTGCCTCAAAATTCGGTGGTGATTATGGAAGCACGGCACGAATTGCAACGCCTGGAGGATGAGAATTTCTGGAACAATCTGACTGAGGATAAACTTGAATTCCTTAAAGCTGTAGTAAAGCCATTATTCCGGACGGTTGCCGATACCGACTTTAAAGCCATGCGTTTTGAAAAGGATATTGTCGAAGTTTCGTTGGAACGACTCAAAGGAGACCATACGCCCTATTCAAAACCATTTTCACCAAACGATGTGATTTTCCCGAAATATGAAACCCTGAGATTAAGCATCATCGAAGAGATTGGGGAACTGCCGTTAAGCGTGAATGTGGTTGCCAAACAGGAACAACTAATCCGGCAGGCACAAACCAATCATTATTGGGCTACCATTTCAGAAGAAAAATTTGATGAGTTAATTGACAAATTGGCTCCGCTAATGAAATACCGCGAATCGGTTATTCCGCTTGGCCCGGCTAAATTCAACCTGAAAGACTTCATCAGTGAAAAAGAATATGTGGAATTTGGTCCACAACATGAAGCGTTGAGCATTGCCAAATACCGCGAATTGGTTGAACAGAAAGTGAATGAACTGGTGTTGGCCAATCCTATTTTGCAGAAACTTAAAGAGGGATTGGAAATAAGCGAAGATGAAGCCGAACAATTGGCTGAAGAACTTCACGATGAACATCCGCACATTACGATCGACTTGCTTCGACGTGTTTATAATCACCGGAAAGCGGTATTTGTTCAATTCATCAAACACATCCTGGGAATCGAGATATTGCATTCGTTTCCTGAAACGGTTTCCAAAGGCTTCGATGAATTTATTGCCGTTCATTCCTATCTTTCGAGCCGACAATTGCAGTTTTTAGACTTACTTCGCACCTTCATCATCGAAAAGGGAGAGTTAACACGGAAAAACCTGATCGAATCACCATTTACCCAGTTACATCCTGAAGGTATCCGGGGCATCTTCAATCCGAATGAGATCAATGAAATATTAAAATTGACTGAAAAATTAATTGCAGCTTAGCATGTTACAAAATAACTCCAGCATAAAATCGCTCATCGACAAACTTTGGAACAACTTCTGGAGCGGTGGCATCAGCAATCCACTCACGGCTATTGAGCAGATCACCTATCTGATTTTCATGAAACGGCTGGACGATCTGGAAGCCAAACGTGAACGTGATGCCGAATTTACCGGCGGGAAATACGTGTCGCGTTTCAGCGGAAAGTTTAAAGTGCCTGGCAGTACTGACGAAATTGATAAAAGCGAATTACGGTGGAGCAATTTTAAACGCCGCCCAGCCGACGAAATGCTGCTGCATGTGCAAACCAAAGTTTTTCCATTTTTAAAAGATTTGAACGGCGCAACTTCGCCGTTTACCAAACACATGGCCAATGCAGTGTTTATTATGCCCAAGGCATCGCTGCTGGTTGAAGCCATCAATATTATTGAACAACTTTTTATTGAAATCGAAAAAGATGCCAGCGAAGGCGGACAGGCTTTTCAGGATATACAAGGTGATGTGTATGAATTGCTGCTGAGCGAAATTGCCAGCGCAGGTAAAAACGGACAATTCCGCACGCCGCGACACATTATTAAACTAATGGCTGAATTGGTTGCGCCGCAATTGGGGCAGCGAATGGCCGATCCGACTAGTGGTACCGGTGGTTTTATCCTCGGCTACTACCTATATATTTTGACCGACATTGTACGCAAAACCGAACCCTCGAAATTGATAAGAGACGAAGATGGGTTTGAACGTGCTACCATGAGTTCTTTCCTTACAGAAGAGGTTAAACAAATTTTAGCGCAAAGCATGTTTGGTTTCGACATCGATACCACCATGGTGCGCCTCGGGCTGATGAACCTGATGATGCACGGTATTGACGAACCGCAGATTGATTACAAAGACACCTTAAGCAAGAGTTTCAACGAAGACGCTTTGTATGATATTATCATGGCCAATCCGCCATTTACTGGCAATATTGACAAAGGCGACATCAACGCAAGTTTAAAATTGCCTACCACAAAAACGGAACTGCTTTTTGTGGAGCGCATTTTTACTATGCTGAAAATGGGTGGAACTTCGGCTGTGATTGTACCACAAGGCGTTTTGTTTGGAAGCGGCAATGCCTTTGTAACGCTCCGGAAAATGCTGATTGAAAAAGCTGAACTGAAAGCGGTGATTGCCATGCCAAGTGGCGTGTTTAAACCTTATGCCGGGGTTAGCACTGCAATTTTAATTTTCACTAAAGGTGGTGAAACCAATAAAGTTTGGTTTTACGATATGCAGGCCGACGGCTATACCTTGGACGATAAACGAAATAAAATTGAAGCCAGCGATTTGCCTGACATTGTAAAGCAATTCAAAGCACGAAATAATCAAAAAGAAAACGACCGCGAGGCCAAATATTTCTTTGTTCCCAAAGCCGAAATTGTTGAAAACGATTACGATTTAAGCATCAGCAAATACAAGGAAGAAGTGTACGAAGAAGTGGTTTATGAAAAGCCTCAAGTGATTATTGAGAAATTGGAAAGTATTGAAAATGGTATTCTGAGCGGAATTTCTGAACTAAAACAGTTCGTATAGTTATGAAATTCAGAAAATACAAATTGGAAGATGTTTGCAATATTCAAATTGGCAAAACACCTCGAAGAGAAGTCAAAGAATATTGGGGAAAGGGTTATAGCTGGGTAAGTATTTCTGATATGAAGTTGAGGATAATAACTACTACCAAAGAAGAAATAACAGAATCGGCGATTAAAGAATGTGGATGCAAACTTATTCCAGAAGGAACCATCCTGATGAGTTTTAAATTGAGCATTGGCAAACTTGCCTTTGCAGGAAAGGATTTATATACTAACGAAGCAATTGTTGGTTTAGAGATCAAAGATAAAAAGGTATTACATCCTGATTATTTGCTTTATGTATTGAAAAATATCCCTTTAATCGGTTCGAATAATGCTGCAATGGGTGCTACCCTGAACAAAGAATCTTTGAAAATATTGCAACTTCCAATTCCTGAAAAACTCTCTGACCAACTCCACATTGCAAACCTTTTAAGCAAAGCCGAAAACCTGATATCCCAGCGCAAACAAAGCATGGCTTTGCTCGATGAGTTTTTGAAAAGCACGTTTTTGGAGATGTTTGGAGACCCGGTGAGGAATGAGAAAGGTTGGGCATTGAAGAAATTGAAAGACGTCTGTATTAGAATTACTGATGGGACACATTTTTCTCCTCCTATAATTGAAAATGGTATTCCATATATTACGGCAAAGCATGTCAGGGAAAACAAAATTGATTTTTTCGGTAAGCCATGGTTTATTTCAGAACAAGATCATAAGGATATATACAAACGATGCGACCCTAAAAGAGGAGATGTTTTGTACATTAAGGATGGTGCAACAACTGGTTACGCAGCAATTAATAAGTATGATTTTGAGTTTAGTATGTTGTCCAGTCTTGCTTTATTAAAGACCAATAGTACGGAGTGTAATTCAGAATATTTATGCTCTTGGTTAAACAATCCGGTTGTTAAGTCTAAGATTCTTTTAGGGATGTCTGGAGGGGCAATTCAGAGATTAACATTGACGAAAATCAATGCATTGCCTATTCTAGTGCCACCTATTGCTCTCCAAAACCAATTTGCCCAAATCACAGAAAAAACTGAAGCACTCAAAGCATACTACCAAGGCAGTTTACAGGTGTTGGAAAATTTGTACGGCAGTTTAAGCCAGCGTGCGTTTCGGGGAGAATTAAGCTTAAATCAGTTAGGAGAAGGGGTTTTAATGGCGGCAGAACCAGAGACGGGATATCAGGCTAACATTATCAAATAATTTGATGTACCAATTATGGAGGTAAAATTCTTCGATATACAAAGCTGGAACGAACAACAGTGGTTCAATACTGGGGGAACCCGGGATAAAAAGTATGTTCAAAGCCCTGAAGGAGAATTTTATTACTTCAAAACCTCCATGCTTAAACCCGGAAAAGACTATAAATATGAGTTTTGGAGCGAAGTTATAGCCTCACAAATAGGTCTTTTGTATGGTTTCGATATGTTACCCTATCACGTGGCCTTCGATGGTTTGAAGGTTGGTTGCATCAGCAAATCAATGTTTATACCCGGACAGGAAGAACTTATTGAAGGAGGAAAATTTCTTCAGGCATTTGACAATACGTTTGATCCATCGGATCGGCAACTTCGCAAAAAATACTCGTTTCAACTGATAGAAAGTACTTTGAAATTCTTTGAATACGATAAAACGATTAAGGATATTATCGAGATTCTGGTTTTTGATGCTCTAATCGGAAATAGTGACCGGCATCAGGAAAATTGGGCATTTATTACAAAATTATCTATAGTTGGTCATGGTATTAAAAATATAGAAGATTTCGTAAAAAACAAGAAAATGGATACATTTCCATCGCTTTTCAGAAACCTTATTAAGAAAGTGCTGTTAAATAAAGATGAGTCTGGCTTAAATGAGACTGGTAAGCAAATGAAGTTGCATTTCAATAAGAATGCACGATTTTCGCCAATCTACGATAGTGGCAGTAGTTTGGGCAGGGAATTGGTGGAGCATAAGGTGGAATCAATGCTCAAGAATAATCAGGAATTAGAGGCTTATATAAACAGAGGTGAATCTGAAATACACTGGGAAACAGAAAAACCAAAGTTTTTCAAAATGATTGAAAACATTAAACAAAGCCAATATGCCCCCGAGTTACTCACAATTTTGAACCGTTTAAAGGCAAGGCACAATAAAGAAAAAATTGAAACTATCATAAATACGATTGACGATAGTGTGCCACCTGAATTGGAATTCTGCAAAATTCCGCCAAACAGGAAGGAATTATTGGTAATATTGGTAACTTTGCGGTTCGAAAAATTAATGAATTATTTAGCTTGAAATCAATAGGAAACATATATCTCTGCTGGCGAAAAGGCCAATCTCATCGCAGGCATTTAGTTGGAATTATCCGGCGAAACGCTACTGAAGGAGTGCGCTTTTCCTATATCAAAAAAAATATTCAGGCAGCCATACAAGATGGATTCTCTCCATATACCGAATTCCCGGATGTTGGAAAAAAATACACCGATAATGTATTAGATATTTTCGGTCAGCGATTAATGAAATCTGAGCGTGCAGATATTCAGTCATTTTACGATTTTTGGGAAATCAAACCTGAATTTAAGACTGATAAATATTATTTGTTGGCACATACTCAAGGAATGGTCACTACTGACAACTTTGAGTTTTTAGCTGATTATAAAGTCCGCAAAGATTTATCTTTTGTTACAGACCTGGCTAGTGTTCTGTCTCGTAAACTTCTGCCCGGATCAATAAAAGTTGGTGATTTCTTAACTTTTGAAACTGAGCCTGAAAACGAGTTCGATAAATACGCTGTAAAAGTATTTAAGGAGGACATTCAGGTTGGATATATTAAAAAAATTCATTCCCGTGTTTTTTTTCCAAAAAGTGCCAAAGGTCTAAAAATAAAAGTTAGAGCATTAGATCAGAACGGTGTCATTAGCAGGATATTTGTTAAGGTTAGTTTTTAGCACAGCCTATTTTCGAACACAGTCATTTTAACTTGAATGTATCTGATCCTCTGTTTCAGAAGTTTTCAGTATTGATTCGTGAGAGTGAATTAATTAAAAAAGCAGCCCCACCGCAAGGGCAGGGCTATAAAGCAATTTTTGGGAAATTCTATTACTTTTCCCTGCGCACACCTTTGTGAGGCTGTCCGTTTTGGTTCACATCAATAAACTGCCCAGTATTGGTGTCACGTTTCACCCACTGTTCAGTTTTAGGATTGAAAACCTGCGAACGTTCCTTAACAGCACCATTGCGGTGTCCGTCTCCGGTTATTCCATTTTTTGCCATGGTTTCAAATTTTTGGCTCATAAGTTATTTAATACTAAGGCGCTTATGTGTTGCCCAAGGAATAAATTTGGTAGTAATATAAATATTTCTACTTTTACGATCGAAAATATTATCCCGCCAGGAAAAATATATTTCAACCATCCGAAGCTTTATTCCATAGGCTTCGGTTTTTTTATTTAAGCCGTTTTATCAGCTTGTCAATTTCATCGTGTGGCAAACTGGCATTAATTAGTTTCAACTTTTCCAGTAATTCAGCGCCGTTTGTCTTGCTTATTATTTCCCCTTCAACAATTGTTTTAATCACCCAAATGCTTCCGTGTACCTCAATTTTTAAATCTTCGGCTTCATTTCGCAGCTTTCTGTCTCCTGTTAGCAAAGGGCACTTTAGCTGGTGTGATTTCCAGAGCACTGTTTTGTCTGTAATTCCTTTGAAAAATCGCTTGGTTGCGAAGTTCTGTATTTCTTCAACTTCATTTGCTGTAAGCTTAAAAACAATAAGCTTCTTTGCCCTGATGAACGATTCAATTTGTTCTTTTTGGTATGATTGCAATATTTCTCTTACTACAAAATCGGTTGTACAAATCTCAAAGTCCAACGCAAAAAACTCCGGCAATGCACCAATGCTGATGATGTCAAAAAATACGTTTGTATCTGTGATTATAAGCTTCATACCATAGGTTGCATTTGTTCTCTGAATCGCCATACCGAAGTGCCCGAAAAATAAGCAGCTTCATTAACCGAAATAAGCTCTTTGCCTAATGCCATATATATTAATCGCTCAAAACGCACAGGTTTTTCCTTACTCATGAAACGACCAGGTTCTTTTCCAGGTTCATGCAATTTCCGCTGCCGATAACCCATGATAAATTTCTTATATACATAGTCGTTAATTATTCCCAACTGCAATGAACGCGAAAACAAAGCCGAAAAAGATATACCCCATCGTTCCTTTATTAAAACCAACTCATTTTGATAGAAATGAAACCGGTCTTTATGTAAGTCTTTACGGGCCATATCTTCAGGATACAATAATGCACTGGCAAAAGCATGACACAGTTTCTCTTCAATTTTGGTTTCAATCCCTTCAGGGAAGGTCAGGGCATGATGTGCCAGTTCGTGAAGTGCAGTGAACCGTTTTCTTACAATATCGTCATCTGGAGATGATTTGCGTAGAACAATTACCTTTTGAATTCCCATGTCAGCCTTTAACCCATCAAAAGAGTTAGGTGCATCAATCTCAACAACTTTATATCCCTTGTCTTCGAGCATTTCAACTACATCAGGAATTGGATCATAACCCAAATCCCATTCCTTGCGCAATGCGTGAGCCGCTTCTTCTGCTTCTTTGGCATTTGAAACAATGGATGGATACTCAAAGTATGAGGCTTGCTCCTTTAGGTTTAGAATATTTTCAAGTTCAAAATACCGCTCGAACGCTTCTTTCGCTTTTTCTTCGACTGATTCTTGTTCAGTTTTTGATAATTTTGAACTAAATTTTCTAAAATCAACATTAGTTAATTCAACAGCCACTTCAGGTTCAGAAAAAAAGAAATCTACCGGAACGTTCAAAATGGTTGATAAAGTAATGACTAAATCACTGTCGGGTTTCATTTTGCCCTGCTCATACTTATTTAGTGACTGCTTTGAAACTACATTACCCAACCTGTCGGCTAAGTTCTGCAGAGACAATCCAGCCATTTTTCGGGCTGCTATAAGTCTGGTTGCAAAAATGTTTTCCATTGTATTTGTTTGTTCGTTTGTTTGTGTTGACAAATGTAGTAATTAAATATCAATTGTCAACCAATATTATTTAAACTTATCAGCGTTATTATTTTTTTTTGGAAAATATTGGATTAATATATGACTGACACCAGAATTCAAAAACAACAAGATATCCTGAAGATATTTCCATTATTGTGTTAATGGTTTAGATTGACACGAATAACTTACTTTCAGACATATAGGTACTACTCTCACTCAATTTTTTCTCCAAAGTTATTTCCGCATTCCGGAAAAGTCAAGGGTAATACAAGCGTCCTTCGATTGGTAAAAGAATAGTGTAACATATCTAAGGATGCCCTTGACAAGTATCCAGTCTGCTCAATCCTTTTTGGCTCAAAATTAATTGGAGAGCCAGCCTACAAAAATCCACAGGGCAGTGGTGACAAACAATGCAAACAAATTTATTTACTCCCATGCCAATGTACAATTCAACTTTGGCAGAAATTGAAATCAGTTACAAACCAAAGTACAAGGCATCAGAATTACAAAAGGTGGTTACTTCCGCTGATGCTTACTGTTGCTTAAAGGATGTTTTCCCAAGCCTGGATTACAGGGAATACTTTTACATTTTGTGTTTGAATAGAAATAACAAAGTATTGGGATACTGCCAGATTTCAGCGGGTGGACTCACTGGCACAATGGCAGATGTACGAATGATTATGCAAGCTGCCTTGAAATCAAATAGTTGCTCAATTATCTTAAGTCACTGCCATCCGAGTGGGAACCTGGAGCCTAGTGAAGCCGATAAAGATTTAACCAAGAAGATTCAAGAAGCTGGAAAGGTTCTCGACATTGCGGTATTGGATCATCTGATTATTACTTCTGAATCATACTTCTCTTTTGCCGATGAAGGTAAAATGTAAGAAAAAGGCTTCGGCCTTTTTTTTTATTCATTCAAATTCATAAAAAGATGGAAAAGTTGAAAAGTTTCTCACAGTATATGCAGCAGTTGGCAAGGAGAAATAGCATATCCCATGTTTTCTCCGATTTTCTCGAAATGTC
>DIZL01000009.1:0-52338 GCA_002429385.1 Prolixibacteraceae bacterium UBA6029
ACTGAGTTTTGAACGAAGTGTTGCAAATAAAGATCTGACTATTTAATTTTTATTACTTTTGTAAAAACCATTTAAACTTATATAGTATGAACTTATTAGTTATTGCAATGGGATTGAATCCCGAAGTGCTTATTCTTATTTTAGTAGTTGTCCTACTGATGTTTGGCGGCCAAAAAATTCCTGAACTGATGAAAGGATTAGGAAAGGGAATCAAGGAATTCAAGAATGCCACCAAAGATGAGGAAGCCCCAAAAAAAGACTCTGAAAAGCTTGAAAAATAACAGATAAAGAATGCCCTCAACGGGGATTCCCCTGATCCATATTGATTTGTACGTGTAACTGAACTGACATTTGATTACCGCACATAAGTACCATACGAATGATTTTACCCTGTAGAATTATCCGTATGGTATTTTTTATGAAGTGAAGGGTCACATGACATTGTTGTGGGTCCCGAATACTCGGGATCAAAACCAATACTCAGGCGTGTTTTCTTTGGAAATATCTTACTTTTCTGAAAAAATCTTAGTAACTTACATCAGCCCCCACAACCTTAATCTTATGTACCTTATGATATAAGATAGATAAGATTTGGCTCTGGGGGTCATTGCCGGGTTACTAAGCTTTAATTAAAAAAAGTAAGATTTCTAAAAAATTACCATTGACTTTGCTTTCCCATCAACAATATCATGTGATCCCTGAAAACCTTATCCATAGGTTTTCACCTCCATTCTCAAATACATTTAGCAGTCATCGGGTAACCAACACTCGGGTATATTCTTATACAGATTTGATTTAGAAGAAATCCTCCGAATTATCCTTACTCTGTTCAATACTTTCAGGATCATCGCAATCGACATTTACGGAGAAACCTGCAGGTCGTTCAAAATCAACGTGATCGCTGTAAGGAAGGCTATGATCAGCATATACTTTACGCATGTAATATCCCCAAATGGGCAAGGCCATGTTCGCTCCCTGACCCGATTGCATATCTTCGAAATGGATGCTTCGCAATTCTCCCCCGGTCCATGATCCGTTAACCAGCTCGGGTGTGACGCCTATAAACCAGCCATCCGAATGGTTCTGGGTAGTTCCTGTTTTTGCGGCAATTTGTCCTTTAAAGCCGCCATATTTGGGGTTCCATCGCAACCTTCCGCCCGATCCTGCATCAACAACACCGCGCATAAGATCGGTCATCAGGTATGCTGTCTGTTCGTCAATGGCATCATGTTTTTCAGGATTAAACGATGAGATCACATTTCCATGCCGGTCTTCGATACGGGTTACAAAATACGGCTGTGTATATACTCCCTTATTGCCAAATGTTCCGTAGGCGCCAACCATTTCATATAATGTAACATCGGAGGTGCCTAAAAACATGGAAGGGACAGGATCAATCGGACTGTAGACCCCCATTTTTTTCATGATATCGGCAACTGACTGGGGATTAAACTGCTTCATGACCCAGGCGGAAACCTGGTTGACCGAATGGGCCAAACCCCATTTGAGGGTGACCATTTTATCGTCAAATTTAGTAGGGGCTGAATTCTTCGCCTGCCAGATGGTTCCGTCCCCCAAAATGAACTGCTGTTCCACATTTGGTACCTTGCTGCAGGGCGACATCCCGTTTTGCATGGCCAGGGTGTATAAGAAAGGCTTTACGGTCGATCCGATCTGCCGCTTGCCTCCTTTCACCATATCGTACATGAAATGGCGGTAATCAGGTCCGCCCACATAAGCTTTTACCTGCCCTGTTTTGGTTTCCATCGACATGAAGGATGAACGAAGGATTCCAAAGTAATATCTTAAGGAATCAAGAGGGGTCATGGTAGTGTCCCGATCGCCTTTGTAGGAAAAAACAGACATCTCAACCGGAGTGTTAAATATTTGCTTGATTTCGTCCCAGGATTTGCCACTGACTTTGGCCAGACGGTAGCGTTCGGTCTGTTTGATGGATTGGTCCATAATTGCAGAAACGGCATCGGTACTCAAATCATTTGAGAATGGCCGGTTTTTCAGGGTCCGCATGTGTTTATTAAAACCGGGCTGCAGGTTGTATCTCAGATGTATGTTTACGGCTTCCTCGGCATAACGCTGCATGCGCGAATCGATTGTGGTAATGATCCGTATCCCGTCGCGGTATAGATTGTAGGAGGTGCCGTCCGCCTTTTTATTCTTTTTTGTCCATCCGTAAAGAGGATTGGTTACCCATTCCACCGAATCTTCCTTGTACTTCTGAATCTGCCAGGCACGGTAATCTTTTCTGTCGGGCAGGCCGGCATTCATAGCCTGACGTAGATATTCCCTGAAATAAGGGGCAAGACCGGTTTTGAAATCGACTTTATGATAGTCCAATCCCAATGGAAGTGATTTCAGTGAATTGTATTGCTCCTTCGTAATGTTCCCGTTTTTTCTCATTTGTGACAGTACCACGTTGCGGCGGCGAAGAGTAAGTTCGGGTCTGCGGATTGGATTGTATAGCGAAGAGTTTTTGGCCATTCCAACAAGCATGGCTGCCTGCTCTATCCTTAAGGCATCAGGTGTTGTATTAAAGTATATGGCAGCTGCAGACTTTACCCCAACAGCCAGATTCAGAAAGTCGTACTTATTGAGGTACATGGTCAGGATCTCCTCTTTCGTATAACTCTTCTCCAGCTTGACCGCGATGACCCATTCTTTAAATTTCCTGAAAATTAACTGAAGCTTATTGTCCAGCACATCGCGGGGGAAGAGCATTTTCGCAAGCTGTTGGCTGATGGTGCTACCACCTCCCGAACTGGCATCCCCGAAAAGGATTCCCTTCATCACACGGAACAAGCCTCTCAGGTCAATACCCGAATGACTGAAAAACCGCACATCTTCGGTAGCCACCAGGGCATTTAATAAATTAGGGCTGAATTCATTGTATTTGACAAAGCTTCTGTTTTCCTTGAAATATTTACCCATAACGACTCCATCAGAAGAAACCACTTCGGAGGCAAGCAGACTCTCGGGGTTTTCGATATCTTCAAAAGAGGGCATATAACCAAGCCAACCCTGGGCAATCATAAAAAACATCAGGAATACGGCCACAACGCCCGTTGCATATAGAACCCAGAAGACGCGCAGGTATTTTTTATAGACTGAAATATCTTTATCCATTCAGAATTGATTATGTTTTTAGGCGACAAAGATAATGAAACTCGTACAAATTTCTTTTGCTTCAAAACAAAGGGCAGCGAAATCGCTTTAAAAAAAGGAGAATTATTTGCTGAATGAATATTTTGCCTCTCTGGCAACAATACTCATCAACATATTCGTACATTTTTAATGGAAGATACTTGAAAAGTCCCGGATGTTTTTCAAGCTATTATTATTATCCCGAAGTGTCACACACTATTATTCCCGTTTGCGAAAAGGCCAATTGTTAAAGTGGCTGACCGAAGGAATATCTCCATAAGACAAACAGGGTTTGAGCAGGGATTGGATAGGGATTACTTCTTATTATCTGACTTGTATCTGTGTTCTATCTGTGTTTAATTTTAGATTTGAATACAGATAGAAGTCAATTAAAAATCAAATTATAAAGCCCCAGTACGGCGCAATCCCGGCCTGTAACCATTCTGTACAGGTCGAAAGCAGGCGTATTACCTTCCTGAATTAAAATTAAATGGAAAGAGAATTAGTGTCCGTAGTCAATGGATTCATTTCTGAATCTTATCGTCATACTATGACATGAGTTCATGCAAAGATTAAAGATAAAGAAGATGTGGTAAAGAACACAAGTCTGTATCGCAAAATATTAACGGAGAAAAAATCACGGAATGTAAAAAACAATATCCCTTAAACAAGGGAGATAAACCCTCCGGATTATTTTCATTTACACAGAGTTTTCTTTAAGGTAAAACACTTGAAAAACATAGGTTCAACGCACATTTAATGAGCTTATTAAACCCCGCTGAAATTAAGGCTTCCGAATCAGGAAAGGGTAATCAAAAAAAGCTTGTTATCTAACAGTTACAGGCCATGTAACTGAATAATTAAATCATTATCAAATGAATAAGGTTTAAAATATATTGGATTTAATTTTGAAGTTAGCGTTTCCTTTTCTTTAATTTGCACAAAATTTAGAATACAGAACGAATAAAAACCAATATATGCATGAAAATCTTGTTATTGTTGAGTCACCTGCCAAAGCAAAAACGATTGAGAAGTTTTTAGGGAAGGATTTTTTTGTAACCTCCAGCATGGGGCATATCAGGGATCTCGAGAAAAAGGATTTTGGTATCGACATTCAGAATAATTTTACTCCTAAATATGAAATTACTTCGGACAAGAAGAAATTAGTCACTGAGCTACGAAAGCTTGCCAGGGAATCCAATATAATCTGGCTGGCATCTGACGAGGACCGTGAAGGAGAAGCCATATCATGGCATCTGATGGAGACCCTGGGCTTGGATCCTGAAAAGACAAAACGGATTGTATTTCATGAGATTACCAAAGAAGCGATACTCAAGGCTGTTGAAAATCCACGTCCGCTTGATCTGAACCTTGTCAATGCACAGCAGGCCCGTCGGGTTCTGGACCGAATTGTTGGGTTTGAAGTTTCGCCGGTTTTATGGAAGAAAGTAAAACCTGCGCTCTCGGCCGGAAGAGTTCAGTCGGTTGCAGTAAGGCTGATCGTTGAACGGGAACGTGATATCATTAATTTCACATCCACCTCGGCATTTCGGGTAGCTGCCAGTTTCATGGTTCCTGAGAAGGACGGCAAGATCACCGAATTAAAAGCTGAACTGAACCGTAGGTTCGACAGCAGGGATGAGGCTAAAGCCTTTCTCGAGAAATGTAAGAATGCGGAATTCCAGATCAGTGAAGTGGTTAAGAAGCCTGGTAGACGATCACCTGCACCGCCATTTATTACTTCTACCCTTCAACAGGAAGCAAGTCGTAAATTAGGTTATTCGGTGTCACAAACGATGAGTATCGCTCAAAAACTCTACGAATCAGGAAAGATTACCTATATGCGTACCGATTCGGTGAACCTCTCCGGATTGGCAATTAACGCTGCAAAACAAAAGATCATCAGCCTGTTTGGAGAAAAGTACCACCAGGTCAGACAATATAAAACAAAGATCAAAGGCGCACAGGAAGCCCACGAGGCCATTCGTCCTGCCTACCTGGATAATGAAGAAATTTCGGGGACCAACCAGGAGAAGAAATTATATGAGCTGATCTGGAAGCGTACCATTGCTTCGCAAATGAGTGAAGCCGAGCTGGAGAAAACTACAGTGACCATTGACATTTCGAATGGCCCGGATAAATTTATTGCCACAGGCGAGGTATTGATTTTCGATGGATTCCTGAGTGTTTATATGGAATCGTTTGACGATGAAGACCAGAATGGTACAACCAAAGGTTTATTACCCGCTTTAAGCGCCAATCAGATTCTTCGTTGGGATAAGATACAGGCCACAGAGAGATACACACAGAAACCACCGCGTTATACTGAAGCGAGTCTGGTAAAAAAGCTTGAGGAACTGGGAATCGGACGTCCTTCAACTTATGCCCCGATTATCACCACCGTTCAAAACCGGGGATATGTGGTCAAGGAAGACCGACAGGGAACCGATCGTGAATACACTGAATTAATCCTTTCGGGACAAAAGATTAGTGAAAAAATAAAAACTGAACTTACGGGAGCAGAAAAATCAAAACTCTTCCCAACCGACATCGGAATGGTAGTCAATGACTTTCTGGTTAAGTATTTTGATATGATCATGGATTACAATTTCACAGCCAAGGTGGAGAAAGAGTTTGACGAAATTGCCGAAGGAGCCATTGTTTGGAATGATATGATCAGAAGCTTTTACGAGCCCTTTCATTCAAAAGTTGAAAGTGCCTTGAGCGAAGCCGAACGAACCAATGGAGTCCGGATTATAGGAATTGATCCAACTTCAGGAAAAGAAATATCGGTAAAAATAGGTCGTTTTGGACCCCTGGCTCAACTTGGCGAAATTACTGAAGAAGGCGAAAAACCTCAGTTTGCCAGTCTTCGTTCGGGTCAGCATATTGAAACCATTACCATTGACGAAGTCCTGGAACTATTTAAACTGCCACGGAACATCGGTGATTTTGAAGGTAAAACGGTAACAGTTGCAATCGGGCGTTTTGGCCCGTATATCCGTCACGACAGCAAATTCATTTCGTTGGAGAAAGACATCGACGATCCGTACACCATTGATCTGGAAAGAGCAATCATCCTGATCGAGGCCAAACGGGAGAAAGATCTGAACGCTTTAATCAAAGTATTTGAAGAAAACCCTGAAGTGAAAATTCTGAACGGAAGATGGGGACCTTACATTACCTTCAAAAAGAACAATTATAAGATTCCCAAAAATACGGATGCTTCCATACTGACTCTTGATGAATGTATGACATTGATTGAAAAGCAGCCGGCACCAAAGAAATCGAGGAAAAAATAAATTTCACGGGTAAACATATTTTTGTTTGCCCGTTTTAATTAAAAGCGTATTTTCAACTCCTGATAAATAATTGCTGATGGACTTGCTACATTATTTCGATCCTGTTGATTTCAATAAGTTTGATACGGCTGAATGGGCCAATCAAAAATACACTTTAGGAGCCCTGCTGCAAAAAAATCAGGAGAAACTTAAGCCGGAAAAGGCTGAACTGATTATAATCGGCGCAGGTGAAGATCGAAACTCAGTTATGGCCGGAGCAGCTAAGGCTCCAAATGAAATCAGGAAACACCTTTACAACCTAAACCGGATAGGTCCACGGTTCAAGGTTTTGGATCTTGGCAATCTGAAGATCGGACATACCGTCAATGACTCTTATTTTGCGTTAAGGGATATTTGCGAACATATTCTGGAAAACCACCAGACTTTAATTGTTTTAGGCGGAAGCCAGGACCTGACTTTTGGGATGACCAAAGCTTTTGATGGCAGACTGTTCAATATGGTGACTATTGACCCCAAACTCGATTTCAAAAAAGGGGTAAAGAATATTAATTCAGAGAACTATTTGAACCTGATAGTTGAAAAGCAAAAGAATCTTTATTCCTATACCTCCATTGCCTATCAGAACTACTTTGTTGATCAGATGGAAATTGACCAATTCAATAATTTTCACTGGGATGTCAAACGATTGGGACAGGTGAGGTATGATCTTACTTCGGTTGAACCCATCCTGCGTGATGCCCAGGTTTTTGGTTTTGATCTGAATGCTATACGTTCGATAGATGCACCCGGCCAATCTATGGGTTCGCCCAATGGACTTTTCGCGGAGGAAGCCTGCCAGATAGCACGGTATGCAGGCATCAGTGATGAATTATCTATTGCAGGCTTTTTCAATCTTATCCCTGAAAAGGATCTCACGTCGAATTCGGCCAACCTGATGGCCCAGGTGGTCTGGCACTTTATGGATGGGTTTTTCATCCGGAAGGCAGAAGATCCTTCAGAAGATTCGGAAAATTTCAATCAATTCATGGTCGACATGTCGAGCATAAATATGACACTGGTATTTTTTCAGAGCCGGATTTCAGGAAGATGGTGGATGGAAGTTTCGGATTTTGAAAACAGAAAAGGAGGAATGTATATAATCCCCTGTGATGAAGACGATTATAAGAATGCTTCGCATGGAGATATTCCTGACCGGTGGTGGAAAAATATACGCAAGATGCACAAAAGACAAAATAAATAAACTAAACCTGCGTTCATTGAGTCGATAGATTCTCACATGTTTGGTACAGTAAACATTTTTTCATTATTTTACAGAACATTAGAGGGTGATAAACCGGATCGCAACTGTGCTTTTATGAAAAAAATATTTTGTTTTTTATTTTTATATATAATAGCTATCTTAGCCGCAGTTGCCCAGCAGGATCCCCAGTTCACTTTTAACCGGCAAACCCAACTAACAGTGAACCCGGGATACGCCGGAAATGATGGGATGATAAGCGGTACAATACTAAACCGTTATCAATGGGTAGGCATCAAAGGAGCGCCTAAAACATTGGTGTTCAGCGCTGGTGGAGCAACAGACCTTTTCGGTGTAAACAGCGGGATCGGGTTAAATGTGATAAGTGATGAATTGGGGTTTTACAAAAATATTTCCGTTAGCTTCGATTATGCGTATCGAAGAAAAACAGGAATTGGGGACCTTGGAGTAGGTCCTAGCTTTGGTTTTTACAACATGTCGATTAATCCGGTGTGGTTTATTCCGGAAAGTGATGTAGCTGCGACATCCACTGAATCGGGGATTCCTCAGGTACTGGCGAGCAAGCTGGCCATTGATTTGGGCTTTGGAGTTTATTTGAAATCGAATACGTATTTCATTGGAGCTTCAGTAACACATATCAATCGCGCCACAATTATATTGGGAGATCAGGCGAGTACAGTTTTAGCCCGCCATTATTATGTATCCGGCGGTTACAATATTAGCCTTCGTGATCCGTTATTTGAATTGGAACCGGCAATCTATTTTAAAACTGACGGTGTGGCCTATCAGGCTGATTTTACGGCTAATCTGGTGTATAAAAAACGGTTTTCGGCTGGTCTGAATTACCGGATCCAGGATGCAGTGGGAGTTCTTTTAGGTTTTGAATTGAATAACGGAATGAGATTAGGATATGCCTATGATATTATGACCTCAGCGTTAGCTGCATTTGGGGGCGGATCGCATGAGTTTTATCTGGGTTATAGTCTTGATCTGGGCAAGAACAGGAGTAAAAAATACAAGAGTGTAAGATATTTATAAAGAGAATATTAGAAGCAACATACCGCTATACTATGAAAAAACATTTTTCTATTGGCTTGTTTATTTTGACGATTGTTACTCTATCCAGTTGTAACAAGTCAGGAAATGGTGAATTAACCGGAGTGAAAGGAAGAGGGAAGTGGTTTGAACCAACACCTTACGGGATGACCTTTGTTCACAGGGGATCATTCACTCTTGGCCCCAATGACCAGGATGTAACGGCATCAAATACACCTTCAAAAACGGTATCCGTGGATGCTTTCTGGATGGATGACACCGAAATCACCAACAATGAATACCGGCAATTCGTGCAATGGGTCAGAGATTCCATTGCCCGAACGTTGTTGTCAGAACAATTTCCCGAATTCATGAACAGTGAAGACCGGAAGGGCAATCCGATTGATCCGCCAAGGATTAACTGGAAGCAAAAACTGGACTGGACCAATCCGGAATATACCGAAGCATTGGCTCCATTGTTTGTACCCGAAAACGAACGGTTCTTCAAGAAAAAAGAAATTGATTCACGTAAACTGTTTTTTGAATACCATTGGATTGACTTAAAACAGGCTGCACGTCGTCAGAATATGTACAACTATGCAACTCAAAAATATGATGGCAATGTACTGGATGCCAAAGGTGAAGAAAAGGCTATTGAGAACCGGTCTTCATTTATTTTAAGCGACCAGGTACCTGTTTATCCTGATACCTTATGCTGGATCAGGGATTTTACCTTCTCCTATAATGAACCATGGGCTACACGCTACTTCTGGCATCCCGGGTTTGATGATTATCCGGTTGTGGGAGTTGACTGGAAACAGGCCAAAGCCTTTTGCAACTGGAGAACCAAACTACAAAACGATTATCTCGTAAGCCGCAGAGAAGCTACTTTACATGATTACAGACTACCTACTGAGGTAGAATGGGAATATGCAGCACGCGGCGATCACCAAATTTCGATGTATCCGTGGGGAGGATATTATACCCGTAAAAAGGACGGATCCTTCATGGCAAACTTTAAACCTTTAAGAGGTAATTATGTGGAAGACGGTGGCATGGCAACCATGAAAGTAGGAAGTTACGACCCCAATGATTTTGGCCTGTATGATATGGCCGGTAATGTTGCGGAATGGACCAATACAGCCTACGATGAATCTGCATACACCTACATCAATGATTTTAATCCAAACTTTGAATACAATGCAAAGCCCGGTGATGCTCCTGCCATGAAGCGTAAGGTCATCCGCGGCGGATCATGGAAAGATATTTCAGTGTTTCTTCAGGTGGCCACCCGTAGCTTTGAGTATCAGGACACGACAAAATCATATATTGGTTTCCGTTGCGTGCGTTCGTCCTTTGGCAATGAATTTTAATTTCTATTTATAAAAATATTTATCACATGAATGTAGGAGAAATGCTTAAGTCAAAAAGGTGGAAAAGCCTTATGGGTTATGTCTATGGTTGGGGCGCTTCATTGGTGTTGATTGGCGCTTTGTTTAAATTGGAGCACTGGAATCATTCGGGCATAATGCTGACTATCGGGTTAATGACTGAAGCGTTCATCTTTTTCATCTCTGCGTTTGAGCCTTCTCTTGAACCACCTGACTGGGCAAAAGTATACCCCGAGTTGCAGGACGACTATGAATTGATTGCCCCCGCAGATGATCTGCCGACCAACATTAAAAGCAGCTTCGATGCTATTTTAAGCAGCACAAATATTACACCGGAACTTCTGACAAAAATCAGCAAAAGTTTAGTTGATTTATCGAATACGGCCTCTGGTATAAGTGACATTTCAACAGCGACCCTGGCTACCGATGTTTATGTGCGAAATCTGAATTCAGCCTCTGAATCCATGATTGCCTTTTCAGAAATGAATACACAGGCCAATACAACGATTAACAAGTCGATCGGCGAGCTTGTGAATACATACAGCAGTACGGCACACAAGTTGTCGGAAACCGGCGAAAACATGGTTACCAAGCTCAATGCCTCAAGTGAAAAATTCTCCAGACAAATTGATGAATCAGGCAACAGACTGGTTGAATCCTACCAGAAACTTTCAGGGTCCATGGAAAGAGGATTCAAAGATATTGAAATGAATTCGGTCAATTATGGAGATAACCTTCAAAAGCTTAACAAAAACATAGAATCGCTGAATGTCACTTACGAAAAGCAATTGAAAGGGACAAGCGATCAAATTCATGCATCCGCCAAGTTCTTCGAAGATCTAAACCAGATGAACCAGATCATTGCATCCTCGGCCCAGGAAATGATGAAATATAAGGAAAATGCAGAAAAATTGAATTCACACCTTGATTCTCTAAATTCGATTTATGGAAATATGCTTGGAGCCATGAATTATAAAAAGAAGTAATTTAACGGAGCGAATACTATGGCGACTAAAAATTGCCCGGAAACTCCGAGGCAAAAAATGATAAATATGATGTATCTGGTGCTGACAGCTTTGTTGGCGCTAAACGTGGCATCTGAAGTGCTTGAATCATTTCGGATAGTAGATACCAGTTTAGGACAGACACTGAATAATGTAAAAAGAAAAAATGACCAGATCTATGGAGCTTTTGACATGGCCTATCGTCAAAATCCCGCCAAGGTCAAGGATTGGAAGGACAAAGCTGATCAGGTCAAGGTTAAGACCTCTGTATTAATTACTAAAATAATAGACCTTAAGGAGCAACTTGTTCTTGCCTCGGGAGGAGTTCCGCTAAAAAGTATACAGCCTGATTTTAAGTTGAAAGAAGAGCCTTTTATAGTCAACAGCAAGGGGGATACCATTGTGATGAAAAAGGAAGACGATCTGAATACCCCTTCAGAAATCATGATAAAGCAGAAAAAGGCCACAGATCTAAGAAACCTGATAAAAGAATACCGGGAATATATGGTGACTAATCTGGAAGCAGGTTCACCATTACGTGAGAATATATTGAAGCAACTGGATACCCCGGACGGACGCATAGACTTAAGTGAAGGCGGGGAGAAAAAAAACTGGGAAAGTCTTTATTTTGAAAGTAAACCACTTATTGCTGTGGTTACCTTGCTTTCGAAAATACAGATTGACATTGAGAATGCTGAAACGAATATCATTTCGACTTTATACAGCCAGATTGATGCAGCTTCATTTAAATTTAACAGGCTGGGGGCAAGGATTCTGGCCAAATCAACCTATGTTCTTGAAGGAGATCAATTTGAAGCTGAGATTTATCTGGCTGCTGAAGATACTACCCAGCAACCTGAAATCTATGTAAATAATACAAAGCTTAGCATGCGCGATGGAATGGGAATTTATAAGGCAACTGCAACGCATGAGGGTACTTTTAAATGGGATGGATTAATTAAATACAAAACACCTGAAGGAAATATCAAGCCTTATCCTTTCAAAGGTGAATACCAGGTCGGCAAGCCCAGTGTGACCATTTCGCCCACCAAGATGAATGTAATGTATATGGGTGTTGCCAATCCGATTAGTGTTTCGGTGCCGGGTGTTGCCTCCCAGAATCTGGAAGTGTCGGTTAGTAATGGGGGACGAATGGAAAAAAATGGTGACAGCTACTTTTGCTATCCCTCAAAGTTAGATGCCCTGGGTAAAAACACAGCCATATCTGTATTTGCGAACACGAATGGGATAAAAAGACCCATGGGTTCCATGGCATTCAGGGTAAAAGAAGTTCCGCCACCACTGGCCACAATTGCAGGTTTAAATGGAGGAACATTAAAGAAAGAGGATCTGTTGGTTGAAGGTGGAGTTTTTGCTGAACTGAAAGATTTTGACTTCGATTTGAAATTCCACGTGACCCAGTTTGATATTACTGTTTCCGGGGCATATGTAAAAACAAGTTCTTCGAAATCGAACAAGTTTACCGATGAACAAAAAAGTATGTTCGGAAAATTAGCAACGGGAAGTATGATATATATTGATAACATTATGGCAAAAGGTGACGATGGATCAAATCGTCCTTTAGCCAATATCTTTTTTAAAATAAAATAGTCATGGGAAAGATTTTAATCTTCTTTGGAATATTGGCTTTATTGTTTGTAGCAAACAATCAGGAAGCTAAAGCGCAGATTATTGATGGTGCCTATAAACGGGTCGATCTTAAAGACCGTAAACCCACGGCCATTCCCTATACCAGGGAAGCAGATGTAATGTTCAGGAAAAAAGTATGGCGGATCATTGACCTGCGCGAGAAAATGAACCAGCCTTTGTATTTTCCAACTGAGGTAATGGATGGCAGATCTAATCTGGTAACCCTTCTGGTTCAGGGAATCAAAGAAGGCAAGTTAACTGCCTATGATGCTAAATTTGATGATGAATTTAAAATACCCATGACTTATGATCAGGTTAAGGAAGTTTTTGGCGCAACAACCCGTACCAAGATGGTAAGAGATCCTGATACAGGAGAATTAGTGCCCCAAAAGGTTACCGGAGAAATCCATTCCGAAGAAATCAAACAAATCATGGTCAAAGAAGAATGGATTTTTGACAAACAAACTTCGACTATGAATGTCCGGATTATCGGCATCTGCCCGATACAGGAATTTTTCCGCGCCGAAGACACAAATCAGGAATCAGCACTGCATCGCCAGGTATTTTGGATTTATTTTCCAGAAGCCCGCGGTATACTTGCAGCCAATGAAGTCTTCAATCCTCAGAATACAGCACGCAATGCTTCATTTGACGATATTTTCCTGAAACGCAAATTTGATTCATACATTGTAAAAGAGGAAAACATATACAACAACCGTGACATCAGCAAGTATTTAAGCGGCAAGAATGCCATGCTTGAAAGCAGACGAATCGAAAATTCAATCTTCGATTACGAACAAAACCTTTGGGAGTATTAGATCACAAAAACATAAGACAAAGCCTTATGGGAAATTCCTGATAAGGCTTTTTTTTTGAAAGGCAATATTCTGAACAATAGAAACGTACTGTAAGAGTATTTCAGTAAATAAAGCCATTTATTTGTTAATCGGGTATTGGGAAATATGTATAAAATTCTAATCATAGGCTTGTTTGCGACTTTGCTTTTCGGCTCCTGCAACCGTGATTGGACGAGTCAGCTTACAGACGCCCAAAATAGGAAACCTTATTTTGAGCCCATTCCTTATGGAATGAATTTTATCAAACAGGGAAGCCTGAATATTGGTCCTTCCAGCCAGGAAGTGGATCAAACAAATACACCTGTAAAAACGGTATCCATTCCTTCATTCTGGATGGATGATACAGAAATCACCAATAATGAATATCGTCAATTTGTATATTGGGTCAGGGATTCCATTGCCCGACAGCTTTTATCAGAAACCGTTCCTGAATTCCTAATTTCAGAAGGGAAAAAAGGCGTTATTCTCGAAAACCCAAGACTAAACTGGGAAGAGCCTCTCGAGTGGAAAAATCCTGATTATCAGACAGCTTTAGAAGGAATGTATATTCCTATTGCTGAACGATTCTTCAACAAGAAAGAAATTGATACCCGAAAACTCAAATACGAGTATTACTGGATTGATTACAAGCAGGCTGCCAAACGGGCCAACAGTTATAATTTTAACACACAACGTTATGGCGGAAATGCGGTTGATGCCTTGGGTAAATCTGCCCCTGTTCAGAACCGCTCATCGTTTATAATGAGTGAATCAACACCGGTTTATCCTGATACCCTTGTTTGGATGAGGGATTATACCTTTTCATATAACGAACCGTTAACCGAAAAATACTTCGCCCATGTAGCCTATGACAATTATCCCGTTGTTGGTGTAACCTGGACACAGGCCAAAGCTTTCTGCAACTGGCGGACAAAACAATTGAATGCGTTTCAGCAAATTGTTAAAAACCCTGGAGTAATGGATTACCGCTTGCCTTCGGAGGTCGAGTGGGAATATGCCGCCCGTGGCGGTCATCAAATGTCACTATATCCATGGGGAAGTTACTACACCCGAAATCAGGAAGGTAGCTTTCTAGCTAACTTTAAACCAATGAGAGGCAACTATGTTGCTGACAGCAGGTCCAATGCAACAACCATGAAGGTAGCTAATTTCCTTCCAAATTCATATGGACTATATGATATGGCCGGTAATGTTGCCGAATGGACTTCGAATGCTTACGATGAATCGGCTTATGAGATCATGAGTGATTTTAGTCCTGATTTCCAGTACAACGCCAAACCGGAAGACCCACCGTCCTTAAAGAGAAAAGTTATTCGTGGAGGGTCATGGAAGGATATTGCATATTATCTTCAGGTGTCAACCCGTAGTTTTGAATATCAGGATTCCGCAAAATCATACGTAGGATTCAGGTGCGTACGAAGTACATTCAAACCTAGTTATTACGAATAGCTAGATATAATGTTCCCCTTTGTTCATCCTGACATCGTTAACAAACTGCCTGATCTGCTGCTCATCTTCTTTCTTGCACACCAGTAAAGTACCTTCAGATTCAACAACAATATATCCATCCAATCCCTGAAGGACTACAAGTTTATCATTAGGCATATTCACAATGCAGTTTTTTGAACCATATAACATCACATTTTCGCCGGTAACAACATTTCCCTGCGCTTCCTTAGTTGAATTCTCATACAATGAACCCCAGGTTCCAAGATCGCTCCACCCGAAATCAGAGCATAAGACATAAACATTTTCAGCCTTTTCCATTATCCCATAATCGATAGAAATATTCTGACATTCAGAATAGGTCTTATTCAGGAATGGAGCTTCATCGACTGTTCCATATAGTTTATTTCCTTTTTCAAACAGTTCGGACACATCAGGCAAATGAATTTCAAAGGCTTTCAGAATGGATTTAAGCGACCAGAGAAAGATTCCCGAGTTCCAGAAAAACTCACCACTTTCCAGAAATATTTTGGCCAATTCAAGATCAGGCTTCTCGGTGAAGGTTTTCACCTTGTGCAGGTTTTCCTGTGAATTCTTACGATTGGAATTTTCGATCTGAATATAACCATACATGGTTTCAGGACGACAAGGTTTAATACCTAAGGTAAGCAATGCATCTTTGTTAGTGACAAATTCAAGTCCTTTTTTGATTACCTCCAGAAACACATCCTCCTGCTGAATATGGTGATCAGAAGGAGCCACAATGATATTTGCGTCAGGATTTATTGTTTGAATCTTATAACAGGCATATGCAATGCAGGGAGCGGTATTTCTGCGCAAGGGTTCCAACAGCACCTGACATTCTTTAAGTTCAGGCAATTGTTTCATCACAAGGTCCTTGTAGTCAACACTCGCCACGACATAGAAATTTTCGTTCGGACATATTTTTTTAAACCGGTCATAGGTTTGTTGAATAAAAGTACGGCCAGTTCCCAGGATATCCAGAAACTGTTTTGGCATTGTACTCTTGCTCAAAGGCCAAAACCTGCTGCCAATACCCCCAGCCATTATTACACAATACGTGTTGTTCATTTTTTAATAGATTAACTGTTAGTGATTTAGCTATTCATAAAAATACTTTATGGTGATTATACTTAAAAATGAATAACCGTCAAAATCTTCTATTAAGATAATGAGTTTAAAATTAAAACCCTCGAAAAAATGCCTGTTTTTGTAATATTTGTACCTTTAACCACAATTACTATCACGCGTGATATTTAAGACTAATTAACGTATTGAATTGCAAATATTTGGAACTTAATTTGTAATTTACTGAAAGAAATCATACAGATCTGTTTATGAATATTTTAAATTTAACGGGAAGATACTTTGCCTTAATGTTCAGGGTTTTCAGTAAGCCTGAAAGACATAGCCTATATATACGTCAAACTTTTAATGAAATTGAAAACCTTGGTGTAAAATCGGTGGGCATTGTTGCAGTGATTTCATTGTTTATGGGTGGTATCATGACCTTACAGGTTGCTTACAACATGACAAACCCTTTATTGCCAACTTCACTCATCGGGTTAGGTAATCGCGACTCACTGATCCTGGAGTTTTCATCTACGATTATGGGTTTGATCATGGCTGGAAAAATAGGATCAAATATCACTTCAGAAATTGGGAGTATGAAAGTAACCGAGCAAATAGATTCGCTTGAAATAATGGGAGTTAATTCAGCAGGTTATCTCATTCTTCCCAAAATTATTGCGGTAGTACTCATGTTCCCGTTTCTGTACATCTTAAGCGTATTTTTTGGAATTATCGGAGGAATGATTGTGGGACCAGCAGTTGGAGCAGTAACGTTGACCGATTATTTGAATGGCATACAGTATTCATTTAATCCTTACTATGTTACTTTCTCCCTAATCAAATGCCTTGTGTTTGGATTTCTGATTGCATCAATTGCATCATTTTTCGGGTATACGGTCGAGGGTGGAGCATTTGATGTAGGGACCGCCAGTACCAGGGCTGTTGTAAATACAAACATCATGATTCTGGTTTCCGATTTAATATTAACTCAATTGCTATTATAAATGATCGAAATTAGAAACATATACAAGTCTTTTGATCAAAAAGAGGTTATCCGGAATATCAGTAAGATTTTCAACCAGGGCCAAACCAATCTGATTATCGGGAGAAGCGGATCCGGCAAGACAGTGTTATTAAAATCAATTGTCGGTTTATATGAAGTGGACAAAGGTCAAATCCTATATGATAATCGTGATTTTACATCCATGAGCTCTAAATTCAGGAAACACCTGCGCCAGGAAATGGGAATGGTATTCCAGGGTGGCGCCTTGTTCGATTCCTTAACGGTAGAACAAAACATTCGTTTCCCACTGGATATGTTTTCATTGCTTTCACCTCACGAAAAACAAAAACAGGTAGATTTTTGTCTTGAACGAGTGAATATCAGGGATGCCAATAAACTCTATCCTTCAGAAATTTCAGGAGGCATGCAGAAACGGGTGGCTATAGCGAGGGCTATTGTTATGAATCCAAAATATTTATTTTGTGACGAACCGAACTCAGGACTTGATCCGGAGACTTCAATGGTGATTGATGAATTAATCCATTCGATTACCGTCGACCTTCAGATCACTACCATCATCAATACCCATGACATGAATTCAGTCATGGAAATTGGCGACAATATCCTGTTTATTTCCGAGGGAGAGATGTGCTGGGAAGGAAACCGAAAGGAAGTATTGTATGCTGAAAATCATAAACTTCAGGAATTCGTCTTTGCCAACAAGCAATATCAAAAGATCAGGGACGAGAAAATGGAGGGGAAATAACTTCTAAATCAAAGATATCAAATCACCTGGATCAGAAAAACAAGAACAATTCACTTATTTATTTCTGAAATATCCGACGATGGGAGATCTATCGAAACGAATCATTTCACCGGGAAAAAGGTATTATCAAACAGCAAACAGACCCCCCTTCGCAGGTCTGTACCTTTGTTTTCTGGTCCTGTTCCCTTGATGATCCGTTTAAGAATAGACTTTATTTCATTTATACCACTGTCGTCTCTTTGAACAGCCTGAGCCACCGACACCATCCTGCCTGTTTCCATGTGCATGGCTTATGCCCGAGGTTGGCGTGTTGAAGTTTTACAGGAATACAACTTTAAACACCCACACCAAACGTCATTGATCCGTTCCAGGTATACGGATCAGTTAAAACTCCTTCGAACTGTATTTGGAGTCCACCCTACCCTTTCGGAGTTAGTGTTACCACAGGAATAATCATCTCCTCAAGCGATATTCCTCCATGCTGAAAGGTATTGCGGTAATACTGTGCGAAATGGTTATAGTTGTTCGGATAGGCAAAAAAATCAGTATTTGTGGCAAAGATATATGTGGAGCTCACATTTCGTGACGGAAGGTAGATTGATGCCGGATTTCGGACATCAAATATAGCCTTCGATTTATAATTAAGATTACGACCAATTTTGTAACGGAGATTCGTGTTCGTTTCCCGGTCACCGATTACTTTGAGTGCATCATCAACGCGAATGGTCCCATGATCGGTAGTCAGAACAACCTTCACCTTATTTTCAGCCAGAAGTTTCAACAAATCAAGTAAGGATGAATGATTAAACCAACTTAGCGTTAATGAACGGTAAGCTGCTTCGTCACTTGCCAGTTCCTTGATCATATCCATTTCGGTACGTGCATGCGAAATCATGTCGACAAAGTTAAAAACCATCACCGACAGATCGCTCTGGAGAATACTACCCAGATAATCAGACATCTTTTTGCCTGCTTTCACACTGGTTATTTTCTCAAAAAAGAGTTTGAAATTTTTCCCAAGACGGGATAACTGTTTTTGCAAGAGCTCATGCTCGAATCGATTTTTGTGACCTTCATTGTCATCATCATCCCAGTATTCAGGATAGAGACGTTCAATTTCAGAAGGCATTAGTCCCGCAAACATGGCATTTCGCGCATACATGGTGGCTGTGGGTAAAATACTGCAATAAAGATCTTCTTCCTCAACATGATAATAATTGTTCAGCACCGTAGATAAAACCCGGTATTGGTCATATCTTAAATTGTCGACCACCAACACCAGGACTTTATTCCCGGCATCAACCAGGGGAATTATCTTTTTCCGGAAGATATCGGTTGAAAGCAAAGGGCGATCTGCTTTATCATTGCTAAACCAATTTTGATAATTATTGCGGATGTACTTTGCGAAAGAATTGTTTGCTTCCGATTTTTGCATTTTCAGTACCTCATCCATGGCCGAATCCTCAGAGTTGGCAAGCTCTAGTTCCCAGAACACCAGTTTTTTATACACTTCAACCCATTCAGGAAATGATAGTTTATCACTTATCTGCATCCCTATTTTGGAAAATTCGCTCTGATAGGCCGAATTAGTCCTTTGAGTGACCAAACGTCGTTGATCGACATTCTTCTTAATAGAATGCAATATCTGATTTGGGTTTACCGGCTTTATCAGGTAATCTGCCATTTTAGAACCAATGGCCTCTTCCATGATATCCTCTTCTTCACTTTTGGTTATCATCACAACCGGAAGGTTCGGGTCAATGGTTTTAATTTCATTCAATGTTTGCAAACCGCTTAATCCAGGCATGTTTTCGTCCAGAAAAATGATATCGAAAAAATCATTTTTGACCAGTTCAATCGCATCAGTTCCATTATTGGCCGTAACTACATCAAATCCTTTTTCCTCAAGGAATATAATATGTGCACGCAATAAGTCGATTTCATCGTCTGTCCAAAGTATTTTAGTTTTCTTCATACTAACAAGTTTTATAATTTATTCCATATTTCAACATATTCCTGAATTAGTAAATAGCTTTAACTTAATGTAAGCTAATACAGGTATTAACAAGTTCAAACGAATAAAAGTATAAACTTAACAAAATTTAACCTTGAGGAAGGTAGAAACATCCCGAGATACAACATCAAGCATACAAATCAAAATTGAGATATATTACTGCTTAAGATAGAATTTTTTGTAGAATTCCATGTAGGTCAGAATGTTTTTACTCTGTTTGAAAATCAATTCATTTTCAGGAGTAATGATAAAATTACGGTAAGAAGCATTCTGTATCGGTCCATAAACCGACTGATCCTTTGCAATTGACCGGAGATACTCCAATCCAGATTGCATATTCTGAAATCCTTCCACTTTCACATATATCCTGAAATCATCCAACATGCCGGAGGATAGCTTAAGACTCAGCTGCGCATAGTTTTTCAGATTGAACTGGTTAATGGAGGCGGCGAGTTGATCGGCATTGGCCTCCTCCTTTGGTACAATCAATGCAAAAGACTGTATTCCTGACACATCTTGCTTATATGGACCTGTGTAGGCTATTGGTGCTGCAGTTGAAGAATTTACATCTGTATTGGTTTCAATGTATTTAATTTTGAAGTAGTTCAGGTATTCCGAAATCTTCCCTGTTTCAGTTAGCTTTTTCAGATTAGCGTCAGTAATAATAAAATTACGGTAGCTCAAGGTGTCAAGACTCTTGAAAAATTTCCTGGCAGCAACAGCTTTAATGAAGTACCCGATTGCTTCATTTTTTGTTTTAAACGAACTAACAACCATTAATTTATAATCAGCAACCTGACTTTGACGGATAGACAGATTGGCCTGGCGGAATTGATCCCGGTTTAGCGTAGTGAAGGCAGTTACAACTGGCTTCAGGTTAACTGCGGGGCCGTTAATTGCAATAACAAAATTCTGCTGTCCGGTTTCTTCACTCGAATAGATGTCGAGACCATTACCTGTTGGGGCAACCGCTACAAAGCTCCCTTTTTCCTTGGGCAGATCTTCTTCATGCTGAACTTTAGCCAGCAATTCTTCAGGCTCTGGAAGGACTTCTTCTGAAAAATCACTTGTTACAAATTTGCTGTAATTCTTCACAAAGTATTTCAGGTATTCCGCATAGTCCTTATCGGTAGTAATCTCCCTGAAGTTGGTCGAAGAGGCAATAAAATTGACATATTTGACCTTTTTAAGTGCGCCAAATACATTTCTGTTCTTGATAATCGACCTGAAGTAGATCAATCCCTGTTCCTTGTCGTTCAGTGATCGGATAAGCAACATGGAAGTAGTAGGATTCAGACTCTGTGTTTCAATTTCGAAATCAACCTTGGTATAATGATCGATATTGTAATTGGCGATATCAAATTTCAGTCGGTTTAAATCAACTTCTGAACTTTTCGGGTAGGCAATCACAAAATAATGCAACAGATCTTCATCGTACGAGAATTTACCCCCAAATTCATCTGTACCTTTCTTGTTTTCGGTTGACAATTCACTATTTTTAATCTGATCGTTCAGATAACCTGATTCAACCATTTTCTGATAATCGACCAGGGTGCTATCCTGAATTAATTTCAGAATCTTTTCTGCCAAAGGCTTTGGTTCGGCCTTAGGATAAGACGCAATATATTCCGTTAGTAGCTTCCCGAAGGATTCTCTGTTTGAGGATGTTCCATCGGCAACAACCCGGATGAATTTAATCTTTGGGATCAGCGCACTATCGGGTTGCATTTTCATGATCTGATCTGTAATCTTTCCAGCCTGGGCATACTGTCCGTTTTTAAATTCGAGGAAGGCTTGCTGATAAAACCGGTTCAAACTATCAATTTTAGCCTCAAGCTCAATAAAATAGTTCGGATTCTGTAAATATTTGGCATACTTCGAATCAGGATACTTACCAATAATCAGATTTCTATAATAGTCGGACTTTCCCTGATTGGCCTGTTTTTTGTATAAATCATACAATTCAAACCAGGATGAAAGTGCGAACAGATTCTCCGGATACCTCTTATTCAATTCCTCAAATGCCTCAATTGACCGCGGATAGTCAGTAAAATCGGTTTTAAATATGCGCCCTTCATTATACAAGGCATTACGGATTTTAGCATGAGAAAGGGTCAGTAACGAATCATTTACAGGCAAGTCCTGTGTATAGAATTCACGGCTTTTATTATCTTTTATCTTTTTGGGTTTCCCGGCAACAGCTACATTTGCAAGAGAATCTTCGGCCTGCTGGGCCGCGTCTTCAGCCACAGACCTTTTGTCAGACCTTCGCCAGTTATCTTCCAGTTTACGTTTCCCCCATAAGCGTTCAAATTCAACCTTGCCGTATGCAACAGTTGTGGGACTGTAAAAATACCATCCGGCACCTTCCTGCTGCTGACTTAGTCCAAAACGGCTCTCATTCGACCTGAAATAATTCTGGTCCATCATTTGGGATGCTTTATCTTTCTTTTCTTTGGCTTCCTTTTCGGTAGCCACCTGAATCCATTTATCGATCAGAATATTTCTGGCATTTACGTCCATTTTGGCTATTCGCTGAAGACTATCTTCACGTTCAACAGAGTATATGTTATCGGTCAAACGGGTCAGGCTCTTGTGCCGTTCAGATATTTGCTGATAATTTGGATACTTGTTGTCGATCACCACCATGGCGCTGTCGTAATAACTCTGTGCTTTTTTGTATTCCAGTTCATCAAAATATATCTGGGCAAGAGTTAAACATGAAACAGCCCTCTGATATAAGTTATTTTTACTTTTCCCTGCAGATCGTGTATATTCAACTTTTGCCTGTTTTTTATTGCCTTCTTTCATCAGGATATTGCCCATTGCAAAGTAGATCTGATCCTGAAACTCCAGATTCTTCTTGTCCCGAAGCATTTTACGCAGTTCTTTTTTCAACTTCTCAGCATCCCCTATGCCTGAAAAGGTTCCCGCAGCATTAATGTGGGCGTTGAAAGCCATTTTATACGGAGGGTTCATCCGGATAATCTCCCTGAAAATCATTGAAGCTTTTTCTGTATTTCCGGTTTCCTGGTACCACTGGGCTAAAACATATTTGTAGCGCATACGGTCCTGTCTGTTTCCGGTATTATTGATTCCGATTGAGAGGAAAGGAATTCCATCAGCATATTGATGTTGCTTCGCATAATAGTTTGAGGTGACCACTGCCAGTTCACCTCCCAACTGGCGAGGGAACCCTTCATCAGTCTGCATTTGCTGGATGATTTCATAAGCCTCGACATATCGTTCAGTCTCAGTATAACTTCTTATAAGCCATATATATGCAGAGTAACGTGATGGTTCTTCCTTAAACTTCCGTACCACATACGAAAAGTTTTCGATTGCTAAGTTAAAATTCTGCTTATAGAAATACGCCTCTCCCATGAGGATATAGGCATCATCAATCCAGTTATTAAATTCTTCGCGGCTTGCAAAACGGATATAGGCCTTACTCCTGTTTTTCCTGCGTTTGGGTTTTTTTGTAATCGAATGAGACTGTATGAGTTTTGAGGCTTTCAATATGGCATTTTCCATCTCGGCAGTGGCAGCAGCAGCTGTCGAAGGATTGCTCGATTTGAACAATGGTAAAACTTTTGAATAATCATCTTCATAGGAGTTATTGATCTTCTCAATTCCTAATCTGAGGCTTGTTTTTCCATTGTAGTATACATTATAATGCGCTGTAACATTGTTATATGCACGCGACATCATCGTATTCTTCTCAGTCGTACATGCGGCCAGGAAAAATAGTATGCTAACAAAGAGAAAACGATATAAATAGTGTCTTACCAATATCTGTATTTTGTTGCTTTAGGGTAAACTGCCAATTCGAAATAATATTGTATGAAACATTCCCGAAAATACGCGTTTTTCGTATTTTGATTGGCAATTTAAAAGCATGCAATATTACAAACTTTCAAACATATACCGAAAGAAACCCTGAAATTGGAAAACTAAAATAATCTGAAAGTGTGAATGATGTAACTTTTTCTCAAAGTTATGTAACTTTAAGAAAAAATATCTCCTTAACTTTATGCCTTTAAATCTGTTACCTGTTTATCGATTTATTTAGAGCCTGCATGACTAATATTCGAAACGTCGTAATATAGGCTAAGTCAAATTACAATTATATCTGAGATAATCTCACATGCATGCATTTGAAATCAAAGCCATATAAATTCGGAATTTCGCTAAGTGGTGGAGGTGCCAGGGGAATTGTCCACATCGGAGTTCTTGAGGCGCTTCACAAATACGGTATCCAGCCTGAGATCGTTTCAGGAGCAAGTATGGGCGCTTTGGTTGGGGTCTTTTATGCCGCAGGGTTCGAACCTCTTCATATTCTGGATCTGGTGAAATCAAACAAAATGGTAAAAATGTTCAAATGGCAAATGCCCTCAGGGGGATTGATCGATTTGAGGAAGATATTCTCACTGCTTGAAGAAAATATAAAAACCGATGATTTTTCAAGTCTGCTGAAACCATTTTACTGTTCTGTAGTAAACCTCAATAGTGGTCATTCTGAAATTAAAAATGAAGGAAAGTTGTTTCAATGGGTCATGGCCTCAGCATCTATCCCCATAATTTTTGAGCCGCAAATCATTGATGGAAATACCTATGTTGATGGAGGCTTATTAAACAATTTGCCAGTCGATTGCATACGTGATCAGTGTCATATTTTGATAGGTGTACATGTGAACCATAACGGTGTTGAAGAGAATATTTCAGGCATAAAAAATATAGCTGAACGAACCTTTCAACTGGTGATGAGCCAGAATGTAAGGGAAAGTCTTACTAAATGCGATTTTGTAATTGAACCTCCTGAAACCAGGCAGTTCAATACGTTCGATTTCAGGAAAGCGGATGAAATCTTCCGGATCGGTTTTGAAGAAACCGAAAAGCGCATTCTGGAAATGTTTGACTCCATCGATTTAAGTCAGGTTATTGAGGAGAAAATGAACAGAGCGATATTGGATAAGTAGAAAGTTTTTTAATCATCTTAAATTATATCAAATGAAAAAGTTATTATTTATTTTAACAGTAGTAGTGTTAACTTCATGCGGACAGCACAAAAAAGACATTGCACGCATGCAGGCCAAACAAGATAGTATTGCACAGTTAGGCGTGCAGAAAGACAATTCCATCCTGGAATTTATTGGTGCCATGAACGAAATTCAGACAAACCTGGATTCAGTGAAAACCATACAGAAATTAGTTTCCGTTCAAACGGCTCCCGGCACAGAGCTGAAAGCTGACGCCAAAAAGCGTATCGTTGAGGACATAAGACAAATCAACGAACTGTTGCAGAAAAACAAGGATCTTGTAAAATCGATGCAGGGAAAACTTGATCGTTCGAACGTGAAGGTCAAGGAACTGCAGAATATGATTGAATTGCTGAACAAACAAATGGTTGAAAAAGATGGCGAACTTGTCCGTCTGAACACAGAATTGGAAAATCTGCATGTGAATGTCGCCGGATTAAACCAGAAAATTGAAACCATCACCAAAGAAACTGATGCTACGATCAAGGCTAAATCACAAACAATTGAAGAGCAGACCAATGCAATGAATACTGCTTATTATGCTTTCGGAACCAAGAAAGAATTGGTTGAAAAGAATGTCATTGAAAAAGAAGGTGGCGTCTTAGGTGTAGGTAAAGTCATCAAATTGAAAAAAGATTTTAATCATGATTATTTCATGAAAATCGACATCCGCGAGTTCAAACAATTACCGCTGAATACCAAAAAAGCAAAACTGGTTACCATTCATCCTGACAAATCGTATCATTGGACGGGTGTAAAAACAGTTGAAAGCATCGTTATTGACAACCCGGAAGAATTCTGGAAATCTTCAAAATACCTGCTGATTGTTGTAGAATAAAATCAGGAAAGAGGAAAAAGGAATAAGTAAAAGAGGGGGTCCTGATCCCGAGTACTTGGGACAGGATGACTTGAAAAAGTAAAGAGGCTTCGCGAAAACGGTGCCTCTTTACTTATTGTAGTGTCTAGTCCTGAAATAGCGTTACACTTTTTGTGTAACGCTATTTCAGGACTAGACATCTGTGTAAATCTGTGGTGCGAACTTTTATTTATGAAAGCAGCATAAAGGCAAAATAATCATATTACAGCTCTGATGAAAAATACGACATTATATATAAGATAGGTTAACGCCTTAGTTTAAGTACTCTTTTAGTACTTTATAAGTACTAAGTTTTGATATTTAGTATTTAAAATATAGGTAAACTGTATTTTATATATGGAATTGGTATAGGCCAATGGTCTTGTTCTTGGATGAATACATGTGACAACTTCCTGTAATTCCTGTAATTTACTTTTTATGAATTATGAATGATTTCTTCTCAGTAAGAATTCCTTTTGTTTACTTACCTGTTAAATGCCAACCTTTTTCCCTGTTTTAAGGAAACAATATCACCATTGGCATAAATCAGGCTGCCATTAACGAAAGTTGCAACAACTTTATGCGAAAATACAGTTCCATCAAATGGAGACCAACCACATTTGTATAAAATGTTTTTGTGCGAAACCTCCCACGACTGATCAGGATCAACCAGCACCAAATCGGCGTAATATCCTTCGCGTATGTAACCACGGCGATCAATCCTGAACAAGTCTGCCGGAGCATGGCACATTTTTTCAATTACCTTTCCAGGCGATATCAGCCCCTTTTTGCTCTGTTCGAGCATGGCAACCAGCGAATGCTGTACCAATGGTCCTCCAGAGGGAGACTTGAAATAAGAATGATCTTTTTCTTCCAGAGTATGCGGCGCATGGTCGGTAGCGATCACATCAATCCGATCGTTCAGCAATGCCACCCAAAGAGCAGCTTTATCTTCGACCGACTTTATGGAAGGGTTCCATTTAATTAAATTACCATGAGTCATATAATCGCGTTCGTCAAACCACAAATGGTGCACACAAACTTCGGCAGTGATGTGTTTATCTTTTACCGGCCCTGAAGCGAAAAGCTTCATCTCTTGGGCAGTTGAAAGATGCAACACATGTAGCCGGGTTCCGAATTTAGTGGCCAGTTCAACAGCTTTTGCGGATGATTTATAACAGGCTTCAGCGCTTCGGATTTTAGGATGAGCTGAAATCGGTACAAATTCACCGTACGTTTCACGAAAAATAGCTGTGTTACGGATGATGGTCGGTTCATCTTCACAATGGGTGGCCACAAGCATTTTGGTATTCCTGAATATTTCAGAAAGCACAGCTTCATTATCAACCAGCATATTTCCTGTTGACGAACCCATAAATATTTTTATCCCACAAACATTGTTAGGATCTGTTTTCAGCACTTCATCCAGGTTATCATTGGTGGCGCCCATATAGAATGAGTAATTGGCTGCCGAAACCTCAGCTGCACGGAGATATTTCTGTTCGAGCAATTCCTGTGTGACTGCCTGAGGATTGGTATTGGGCATTTCCATATACGAAGTCACTCCACCTGCCACGGCAGCCCTCGATTCGGTAGCAATCTCACCTTTATGCGTCAACCCCGGTTCACGAAAATGTACCTGATCGTCGATAACACCGGGAATAAGGTACTGACCTGCAGCATCTATGACTGTGACCCCCAGTGAAGCTTCCTCCGGAATTCCCTGATAATATACTTTGGCAATAAACTCTCCGTCAATCAGCACGGCTCCGGTAGATATCAGTCCTTCATTGATGATTCGGGCATTTTTTATCAGTGTCTTCATATCAGGTATTTTTGTTTCAGCGCTGTGCATTCAAATTTACTGATTATATAAACAAAAAGACCGCTCTTGCGGTCTTAAAATCAGAATATTTATTTTCAGGAGGCTTAGTCCCGAACTTTTTCGTAATACTTAAACCAACTTCTGATCTTCATTTTCAGCACTCCCCAGAGCGCTTCATTGAAAATACCGCCGCTCATTTTTGAAGCCCCTTCTGTACGGTCCTTAAATATTATGGGCACTTCAACGATTTTGAACCCATGCAACCAGGTCTTAAACTTCATCTCAATCTGGAATCCATAGCCTTTAAGACGGATGTTATCCAAATCTATGGTTTCAAGCACCCTTCGCTGGTAACACACAAATCCGGCAGTGGTATCCATGATTTTCATCCCGGTAACGGTCCGAACATAAACAGAAGCCAAATAGGACATCAGCACTCTTCCCAATGGCCAGTTAACTACATTAATTCCCGAAATATAACGGGACCCGATAGTCATGCCTGCCTTTTGAACAACACATTCTTTATAAAGTTTTTCCAGATCCTTTGGATTGTGCGAAAAATCACAATCCATCTCGAAAATATAATCGTATGAACGTTCCAAGGCCCAATGAAATCCGGCAAGATATGCCTTCCCAAGTCCCTGTTTCCCTGACCGTTTCAGAATATGAAGCTTTCCCTGATATTCCGTCATCAGGCGTTCAACAATGGCGGCAGTTCCATCCGGAGAATTATCGTCGATAATCAAAAGTTCAAAAGGAGTTTTCAACGAAAAAACCTTTCGAATCATTCGCTCAACATTTTCTTTCTCATTGTAGGTTGGAATCAATACCAGGTTCTGATGCACGCTAAATTGTTTTAGATTATTCAACGAAATTAAACCTTTTTTATAAACAGAATCAATATCAGCCTTATCTTTAACAATTTTTAGATTATTTATTCAAACGATTTCTTCTTTATCAGCCAAAAGAACCTGTTTTTTGTTCTTTTTTGCCATTTTAAAAACAGGTATCTTCAGGCTTTTAAATTCCCGAATGACATGAACTTTAACATCATCTTTCTGATACTTTTTTGCCTGCTGGGATGTGAATCTTTCAGCCAGAACACTTCTTCAAAACTAAAGGTAGTTTCTTCACCATCAGGAAGATTATACACACACATTGATAAAATTGGAAGAACGGTAATCCCCAACGGACGCATTTTAACTCCTTATGGCACATCACTGGAGGTTGCTCCTCATCCCTTCGGATTAACGCTTAGTCCTGACGGGAATATTGCAGTAACTGCCAATTCAGGCATCTCCCCCATTTCCATATCTGTCATTAAGAACCTGCGATCGTCCAAACCAACCGTAATGCAGATTCCTCCGGGTGCATCGACTGACAGAGGCGTTCTGGCTTCAGTATTTATGGGACTGGCCATTTCGCCGGATAATAAAATCGTTTATGTCGCCGGTGGTCAGGAAAATAAAATCTACCTGTTTTCAATCGAATCCGGAGATAAGCTTGATTCCATTGATTGTTCACTGGCCGAAAACGGAACTAAAACTCCCAATGGATACATCGGCGATATGAAACTAAGCAGGGATGGACGCTATCTTTATGCTGTCGATCAAATGTTGTTTCGTCTGATCGTCATCGATACCAGGTTGAAGAAGATCATTGCCAGTGCAAAAACCGGCCGGTATCCCTATGGGGTGATTGTCTCGCCCGATCAGAAAAAAGTGTATGTGGCCAACGTGGGAATGTTTGAATACAGTAAAATAGGCAAGATCGAGGCCGAAAAGGACTATAAGAAAGCGTTGGATTTCCCTGCTTTCGGTTTCGGAACGGATGAAATGAAGAACGGGATCCGCATTAACTCACAGGACATTCCCGGATTGGGCGATCCCAATGTACCTGAATCGTTTTCCGTATGGTCCTTTTCCGTTCAGAAGCCCGACAAGCCTGTGATCATCGCCAAAATTAAAACAGGAGTCCTGGTGGGCGACCTGATTGAAGGCATACCGGCAGTTGGCGGATCGAGTCCCAACTCACTGGCTGTAACCGACAAATATGTTTTTGTCAGCAACGGGACCAACGACAATATTTCAGTCATAGACATTGTTCATGATCATATCACAACGACTATCCCGCTTAAATTGGATCCGGCCGTAAAACAGTTTCGCGGGGTCATCCCTTTTGGCCTGGCGGTTTCACCCGATCAGAAACAACTCTTTGTGTCTGAGGCAGGGGTCAACGCCATTGGGGTGATCGATATTCCAACGCTGAAAGTAACGGGCCATATCCCAACGGGTTGGTTCCCTTCGAAGCTGGAAGTTACCCCGGATGGGAAAACCCTGGTCGTGAGTAATGCCAAGGGCTTTGGTAGTGGCCCCAATGGAGGGGAAACCTTTCAGGAAGGCAAAGAAGGAAGTTATATTGGCAACCTGATGAAGGGAACTGTTTCGGTGATGGACATCCCCAACCCCAGAAAACTGGCAGCCCTGACCAAACGCGTCATAAAAAACAATTATCACATCGAAAACTACGCTACTGCAAAGAAACACAGAGCAGGGAATCCGATCCCTGTTTTTGGGGGAGAGAAGGAATCTCCGATCAAATACCTGGTATTTATCTCCAAGGAGAACCGCACGTACGATGAGATCTTCGGACAGGTTAAAAAAGGGAAAGGTGATCCGACAATTGCCCGTTACGGTACCAATGCGACATTTACAAACAGGAATAGATCCCAAAAGGTTGAAAACTCAACGGTTGCACCCAACCATCTGAAACTGGTTTCTGAATTTGCCATGGCCGATAACTTCTATGTCGATTCAGACGTTTCGGCCGATGGGCATCGCTGGCTGGTAAATACCTATCCAAACGAATGGGTGGAATCGACCGTACCTGCAAGCTATGGCGGCAACCGTTCCTACTCGGAAAAGTCGAAAGCGCCGGGGAGCCTTGCCATGAATGGTTCGGCTGGAGCCATTTATCCTGAAGACTATAACGAAGCAGGATCAATGTGGGATCACCTGGAACGGAATAAAGTCGAATTCTACAATTTTGGCTTCGGAACGATGTTCGAACCGGCCTTTTACGATGACTCGTACAAATACACCGGGATTAAACAGTATGTCAATTATCCTGTGCCGCGCCCCATGTTTTCGCGTACCTCGAGAACATACCCTACGTTCAACATGGCCATTCCCGATCAGTTTCGTGTACATCAGTTTATTCAGGAATTTGATCAGAAATGGATCAAACCCGGCCTTCCGATGCCTTCCATACTTACCGTTATTTTGCCAAATGACCATGGCGCCGATGAACGTCCTGAAGCTGGCTACCCATTCCGTGAAAGCTACATGGCCGATAACGATCTGGCCGTTGGACGAATCGTGGAGTACCTGTCGCACACTCCTTTCTGGAAGAATATGGCCATCGTAATTACAGAAGATGATGCTCAGAACGGAATCGATCATATCGATGCTCACCGAAGCGTTCTGATGGTCATTTCACCGTACGCAAAACGAGATTACGTATCGAACGTGCACTACAGTTTTGGAAGTATCTTTAAAACCTTCTGGAATGTGCTTGGGATGCCGTACCTCAATCAGTATGATGCTGCAGCCAACGACTTTGCGGACCTGTTCCGTTCGAAACCTGACTTCACACCCTATAATGCAGTTCCTGTTGATCAACGCATCTTTGATCCGAAGAAGGCCATGACTCCCCTGGATGAAAACTTTGACTGGAAAGCCGTTAAAGAATCCCCCCTGATTGACGATATGGATGATATGCAGAAAGATCAGAAAGAAAAACCGGAATACCGTCTGGAAGATCAAAAAAGGAAATAATTCAAGATCCGATTAAAAAGCTGTACATTTTCTCAATCTACCTCCGACCCTTAGCACGCTCCCATAAAACCATACCGAACCGGGATTCCCTGTTAATCGGGTACCCCTAACCTGCCCCCTTGTGTATACCTTGTGTGTACATTGTGTGTACCTTGTGTGTACCTTGTGTGTTCAGGAACAAATAAGGTACACTTATGCTACACTTATTGTATACACAATTTATACTCAAAAGGGCACGGGAACACAGCCCGTTTACAGCGGGGACAAGGCACATTACCGACAAATTACAAATAAATTACCATTTTACTTTTCCGGGAGGAACCAGGGGGACAATTTCTAAACGGCGTTGCATGGCACGTCTGAAGAATGCGTTTACTTTGGTTATTTCTTCTGGATTGAGTTTGATCCCGATTTGTGTTTTACCGATACTCAGGCTGTAAGAGATGGCCTTTGAATGGGCAATCGATAGCCAAAGATTTTCAGGAATACTAAATTTCCGGGGCTGTATCTGATTACGATCGGTTACAGCCGGAACCCGGGCTGGCAGCTTTTGCTCATTTTCAATGGCAGCAACACTTATTTTTTCACGATCAAGATTCAAGACCATCAGGGAATCCAACATATCCGCACGAATAGCTTTGGTGGCAGATAACTGAAGTGAGACAACTGGCTTCTGATCATTCCGCTCTTCAAAGAGATAGGTTGCTTCGGTATCGAAATATTGATTGACAATTGCCTTTCCCGTTTTCGCGGATGATGTAGTCTTCAGATTCTGAACCAGTTTAAAGCCTTTACTGTCAGAATGGGAATCCTTGATTACTACGATCCGGTTGGTTGGGGCGCAGGAAGAAAAAGTACAAATCAGGATAAACAGTGCAGTCAGATGTTTCATGGCCAGGAATTTAATGCGTACAGGATAGGCCTGCAAATATTATTCCATTAACAACTTCAGGCGAAAAATAGTTTAAACGGAGGTTTACAATCATTAACAACTCTTTTTAATCCTGGGTTAAACTTTAGGTTTAAACCAATGTCTGAAGGGTATTGCAAGATTAAAAGATGTACTATTGGGAGTTAAATAAACAAAATGTAATATGAAGAATAGATTTTTGATGATGGTGATTTTGGTCCTTTCAATTGCAGGAACAGTTTTATCACAGGTGCCACCGCAGGGGAACTATCCCGGTGCCGCAAATATGATGAAGAACGGGAAGATTATTGGGAAGATCATTGATGCCTCGACCAATACGCCAATGGAATATGCAAATGTGACTGTGTATCGCCAACAGGATTCAAAGCTTGTTACAGGAGGAATTTCAAATGTAGCCGGAAGCTTCGTAATCAGTGAATTGCCTTATGGTGCTTATTATGTAGAGGCTGCCTTTATAGGATTTCAAAAAATCACGGTTAAGGATATTAAGATTATTCCAAATACAACCACCATTGACATGGGAACGATTAAACTGTCGGCATCCAATCATCAGCTTGGTACTGTTGATGTCGTGGCTGACCGTCCAAGGATTGAATATAAGATTGACAAGAAAGTGGTTAATGTAGCCAATGATATCAATGCTGCCGGAGGAACCGCAGTAACTGCCCTTGAAAATACCCCTTCGGTTGAAGTTGATATTGATGGGAATGTGAGCCTGCGCGGTTCGACAAGCTTCACCGTACTGATTGATGGCCGGCCAAGCGTCCTGACCGGAAGCGATGCCCTGAAGCAAATTCCGTCGTCAGTGATCCAGAACATCGAAATCATTACCAACCCTTCAGTCAAATATGATCCTGACGGTTCTGCGGGTATTATTAATATTGTCATGAAGAAAAACGTCATTTCAGGCATAAACGGGGTTGTCAATGTAAATATGGGAACCGGCCAAAAGTATGGAACTGACATGACCCTGAATTATAAAACAAAAAAGTATAACCTCTTTTTAGGAGCAAACTGGAACGACAACACCGATTTCGGAACAAATAAATCGACCCGAGAAACCTATCAGAATGATACCACGACCTATCTTACCACCAACGGACGGAGAAACCAGACGAGAGGCGGACAACAACTCAAGGCCGGATTCGATTACTTCCTTACCGACAATACTTCATTGACCCTATCGGCACAAATCGGGAAATTCAATTTTGACGGCAGTGGCGGTGGAAATCTGCATAAATACTATTTACCGGCCAGTGTTGACACCTTTTCAATACAGGACAACAACTCCACCCGATATGGCAACACTGTGAGCACCGACGCCAGTTTCCTGACTAAATTCAATGAATCGGGAACGCATAAGCTCGAAGGGACGTTTACGTACAGGGATCGCGATGGTAAATCGGCAGAAACCATTGATGAATATCTTTCGGATGCAAACTATAGCAAAAGTTCGAGTTATATTTCACAGGTAGTAACCAACGATAACAGCAATTCGAAAGATTACCGCATGAAAATGGATTATACCTTGCCTCTGGCATCAGGAAGAAAGTTTGAAGCCGGAGTTCAAAGCCGCATGGAACGTGAAACGGAGGACTTCAATTTTACAAACTTCGGAGTAAATAACCCACTGTTTACCAGTGGAATGAATTACAAAGAAGATATCCATTCCATTTATTCAACGTATTCGGGTGGCGCAAAAACATTTCAGTATATGCTTGGATTACGGGGCGAATATACCAACCGTTCGATTGAGGATTCAAAAATAACAACACCATTCAAGCTTAACCGTTTCGATGTTTTCCCATCGGCCCATTTCTCCTATGAACTGGCAAACAAGAATCAACTGATGACCAGTTTTTCCAGGCGTATCAATCGCCCCGATGGCCGTGATCTTGATCCTTTTCCTAATTATATGTCGCAATACGCCATTCGCACAGGTAATCCCAATCTAAAACCAGAATACACCGATTCGTATGAACTAAGCTTTATCCGAAACTTTGGTCAGTCATTTCTCTCCTTTGAAACGTATTACCGTACGACAAACAATCTAATCACCCGCGTACAGAAACTAGTCGGGCAGATATCCTACATGACGATGGACAACCTGAACCGTGATTATTCAGCAGGTGGAGAAATTATGGGGAATATCGATTTCACCAAATGGTTGATGGTAAATACAAGTTTCACTTTATACGACTACAAAATAAGCGGCCAGGTACTTGGCGTTTCAATTGATAAAGAAAGTACCAATTACTCGGGACGGTTAAATGCAACGGTGAAGTTTACTCCCGACAGCCGCATGCAGCTTACCGGAATGTATCGTGGACCCTCTGTTTCAGCACAGGGTGATCAGAAGGGAATGATGTTCACTAACTTGTCTTACCGTCAGGATTTCATGAAAAAGAAGCTTTCAGCCTCGATCAGCGTACGAGATCTTTTCGGAACAGCCAGATATGAAGGCACTTCCTATGGTGATGGGTTCAAGTCAACTTTCAGATGGACCAGAGAGCCCCGTGTAGTAATGCTGACACTGAGCTACAAAATCAATAATTACAAGATGGATCGCGAAGCCAAACCCGCACAGGAAGAATCAATCCCTTCGTTTGACTCCAACAATTAAATATCTATCCTTGATCAATGAGCTTAAAAAAAGTGGAACTCAGGCAACTGGGTTCCGCTTTTTGTGTATTCGTGAATTTATTTAATCAATGGGGTTCCAAACGGGAGAACTGTTTTGCCGGCCACATCGTTCAGAATAATAGCTGCCATCATATACCAGGCTGCAAATGCACAAATGAAGAGTTCATATCCGGCTACTTTGTTCCAAATCGGATCGACAAAATGTCCAATATCCAGGAGAATGAACCCAAGCAAAAGTGTCACGAAAGTAATTGCCATGGCTTTGTGTACCCGTAGTGAAGCAACAAACATAATTGCGGTATAAAGGGTCCAGGCCACAAGATAGTAGCCAATATCAGTTGTACTCGATTCATAAACCTTATAGAAATTCAATATCAGGATGATTCCCAGACCTATCCAGAAACTGCCATAAGCTACAAAAGCGCTATAGCCGAAGTTATTTCCCGTTTTTTGTTCCTGGAAGCCAGCTATCAATTGAGCCAATCCACCAAAGATAAACCCCATTGCAACGACTGGCCCAAGACCCATCAATCCGACGTTATGAAACTGGAGTAAAATCGTTGTTAATCCAAAACCTGCAAGTCCTACAACTGCAGGATTACCCATTTTCCTTTCCATGTTGTTTGATTAATTAGTTAAAGTAATAGACCAGATTGGTTTAATGACGTCTTAAAACTACCGATAATTGTTGATTATTAGGATTTCAGATTGTCTCAAATGATTGAATCCCTTTTTATAAAGCAAAAAAAGGCCGTCCAATGGGATAGCCTTAATTTGTTGATTATTTTCAGATTATTATAAAGTTGCCTGACCAGGAACCCAGTCGCATGGGGTTAATTCACCGGTTTGTAAGGCATCCAGAATCCTGATAACCTCATTTACATTTCTTCCGACATTCAGCCCATTCACTGATACATGTTGAATTGTTCCTTCAGGATCAATGATATAAGTGGTGCGATATGCAATTTTATTTTCAGGCTCCAGAATTCCAAGTTCTTCCGAAAGGGATTTGCTTGTGTCGGCCAACATTGGGAATTTCAATCCTTTTAACCCTGGATGGTTATTTCGCCAGGCCAGATGAACAAATTGTGAATCGATTGAAGCTCCAACTAAATTCGCATCACGTTTGGCAAACTCTTCGAAATGTTCGTTAAAAGATACAATCTCGGTAGGGCAAACGAAGGTAAAATCGAGAGGCCACCAGAAGAATACAGTCCATTTTCCTGCAATATCGACATTGGTCAATGTTTTAAACTCTTTGCCTGCTTCAAGGGAAACCACAGCTTCTTTTTTAAAATCCGGGAATTTTTCTCCAATAGTTTTCATGATATACTCTTAAAATTTATATAATTCGTAGAAATGATAGACAAATATAAGCCTCAATTGTTCGCCCGTCAAATCGAATTTTTCAATCCCGAATAGACAAAAACTATCCGATAAAATTCATTTACTTGATTTTACGCTGAAGTGTCATAGTCACACTTCTATTATCTTTATAAAAGGTTACTGGTTTTTTAAAAGATGGAAGCCTTTAGCTTGGTGATTTAGGAAGATAATTTTACCTTTAGCTGATTTTTTGATTAAATTCACATCAATTAAATACCTAAATCGATTTAAATAATTTACTAATGGAAAACAAGACGAGTAGAAGATCATTTCTTGCAACTACTGCGACTGCTGCTGCTGCCATTACTATTCTGCCCAGCAATGTAGTTTCCGGTATGGGCCACAAGGCACCAAGTGACAAATTAAACATTGCCGGTATTGGTATCGGCGGTATGGGTTTCGCAAACCTGAAGCACCTTGAGTCAGAAAACATCGTTGGATTGTGCGATGTGGACTGGAAATATGCTGACAAGACATTCAAGTACTTCCCAAAAGCCAAAAAGTATTGGGACTGGCGGAAGATGTATGAGGAAATCGGAAAATCAATTGATGGTGTTGTGATCGCCACAGCTGACCATTCTCATGCTATTGCTGCTTCCAATGCAATGGTTCTTGGAAAACATGTTTACTGTCAAAAACCTTTGACCCACACCGTTTATGAATCACGTTTGCTTACCAAACTGGCTGACAAACAAAAATTGGCCACTCAAATGGGTAACCAGGGTTCATCAGGCGAAGGTGTTAGCTTAACCTGCGAATGGCTTGCCAATGGCGAAATTGGTGAAGTAACCAAAGTGGAAGCATTTACCGACCGTCCGATCTGGCCTCAGGGATTAAACACACCAAAACAAGGACAATGGGTTCCAGATACTTTGAATTGGGATTTATTTACAGGTCCTTCAAAAATGCGTCCTTACAATGAAGTTTATCACCCATGGAACTGGCGCGGTTGGTGGGCTTATGGTACTGGTGCATTAGGAGATATGGCCTGCCACATTTTACATCCTGTATTTATGGGCCTCGAACTGAGTTACCCGATTAAAGCACAAGGTAATTCGACCTTGCTACTTCAGGATTGCGCTCCGACAGCACAGTCTGTAAAATTGACCTTCCCTGCCCGTGTACCAAAACGCCCATGGAAAGGATCGAAAAAAGGCGCTATGCTTCCTCAGGTTGAAGTTTCCTGGTTCGATGGTGGTATCAAACCTATGCTTCCTGAAGGATGGCCGGCAGGAAAGAATCCAAACGATGCAGGTGGCTGCGTATTATTTCACGGAACCAAAGGAATTTTAGTTTGTGGTTGCTACGGCGTTAACCCATGGATTTTACGTCCGGGAGGCAAAGCTGAAACTCCTGTAGCTCCAAAATTCAGAAGAAGAATTGAAAAAGCGATGGACGGTGGTCACGAAATGGACTGGGTACGCGCATGTAAAGAATCTCCTGCAAGCCGCGTAATGACTGCTTCAGATTTCAGCATGGCCGGACCTTTCAATGAAATGGTTGTAATGGGCGTATTGGCTGTTCGTTTACAGACGCTGAATAAAGAACTGATGTGGGATGGACCAAACATGAAATTCACCAACATCACCGACAGCGACAAAATCAAAATCGTTATCGAAGATAAGTTTAATATTACTGACGGAAACCCAACATTCGACAGAAGCTACACTGATCCTGTTCCTGCAACTCAATTTGCTGCTGAACTGATCAAACATACTTATCGCGAAGGGTGGAGTCTTCCAGCAATGCCTGCCTAAGCTTCTAATTAATTGATATTTTAAAGGGTGGATTCGAAAGAGTTCACCTTTCTTTTTATTCTAAAAACTGCAGTGATTCATTTTTGGCATACTTTACGCTTATATATTGTCAATTCAATTTTAGATTTTCGATGTAAAATTTTAGATTTTCGATATTTGATTTAGCTGAAGAATGAAAATCATGACTTAATTTGTTCCTTTCTTCAATGCTGCCAACCACAATTGAATCAACTTGCATTTTATTAACGATACATTCCCAACAAGGTTTAAATGTTTTAGATCCAGACCAATATAATGCAGCTAATTGATTCAATGCAGTTTCATTATCTAAAAGTCTACTCATTGTTTCAGTCAAATTCATATCACCTCTATGAAATACTTTTGTATCATCTACCGGTTTTACTTTGTAAATTTTGGAATTAGACATTAAACAAGCAAATCGTATTGCATCAGCTAATTCTTGGAAAACGAAAAGTTCAGTTTTTCTATCTGCTTCTTTATCTTCAGGTCTTACCTTATGAAGTATCTGTTCAATTTTCTGCTTTTGGTAATCAAAACTCAACTCATCCTGATATGAAGTTCCAGAAGGAAATATTATTCCTCCAACATCATATATTCTTTTGTCTACTCGATACATATCCACTTTTACTAATTATTCTTTGTATGGGAAATATAACCTTTTCCAATTTTCCAAGATTGTAATTCTTCTCGATCCTTAAATATTTTACTTCCGATTTGGATTTGAGAACCCGGGTCTCCTAGAATTTCTCTGACATAATCAATATAACCAACTTTAGCTTCAAGCTCAAAAGCATCAAATGCTTCTTGTGTAATTTTAATCTCTTTTTTCTTCATCTTATTTATTTTACTATAAATACTCCGATTTTCACAAAAAGTATAAAATCCTATTTTTTTTCTTTTCAGTAAATCCTTATCTAACAAATGAGAACTAGCAAACACTCTAAAACTTATCTAATGAATGTTTGTTCTTCCTAACTATTTGATTCTATTCTTTTCTCTTAACCAATCCACAACCTTTTGAAATTCTTCACTTTCCAAGATGAATTCAGCGGAATTTCCTGAAGTCTCATTTTCTATTGAAATTGTCAACTTACTATCATCCTCTATATTTACACATAGCATATCAGTCTGAATCTCTCCATTCACGTTTATTTTATGCGCGATAAAAGATTGGATATCACTATAAATTTTAAATTCTGTTTTCATAATTAGTCAGTTTTTAAATTTGATTTTTATTTAAATTTCAAGGCCCTTAAATTCAATATATTTTACTTCGCAATATTAACCTGAATTAAGATACTAAGAATTTGTATTCCAAAACCAAGGATAATTAATATCATTCCAATGAGTGTGTAGTTTTTAGTATATCTCTTGCTCTTTTCCCTATGATTTTTCATTCCTTCGACGATAAAACCTTTCTGTTGTGAATTATTTAAAATATCAGCTAAACTATCAACGGATGATTCTAAAGTAAAAAATGATATATCAATTGAATTAAGATATTTATTCAAAGATATCGCTAAAATTATCGATCCAACAAGACTAAATATTGGACTTAATAGATTCAATATCAACATACAACTAGTATTGTTCATATAATATTTCAAATTCTTAGAAAACGCTTACTATAAGTATTAAAAAACACGAACCGGACGAATACGGCTTGCGCCACCCACGAAGTCATTATACTGTCTGCCATCGTTGAAGTCCTGCCGCCATACATAGTACTCGTTAATACCACTACCTTTACCGTAAATGCTGGAACTATTATAAGTATTATATACATTATTGCCAAAATTATGTTCAAATTTAGGAAAGCCGCCAATCCCCAATTGCATCAAGTTTATATATAGAGAATTTAATTCGTCTTTGGTGGGTAGATGCCAATCGTTATATCCATTTAAAACAAGGTTATTACAGGTGATTTTTGCATCCTCCCAATGCAATAAAACCTCTAAATTCGATATTGCTGCAACTAAACCATGTCCATTTTCTTCATAAACTACAAAACCACCATGTTTAAATTGCGAAATAACACCTCTTGGTTTTACTTTATAGCCAGTCATTTGCTCAATTTGAGTCAGTGTGCGCTTATCCTGCCAGGAAAATGTAGCTGCTAGTTGTTTTGCTGTTAAAAAATTTATTGATATTCCATTATTATTGTCATTTTTGTTACTGAACTCGTAAATCTGGCCTTCTCCATTGCCAATTGTCTCATCCATGCCAGATTGAACGGAAAACAATCTTGTATAAAATCCCCATTGTCTGGTAAGTGTTCTAAGAGCCATAATACTTCTTTCCTTTCTCAAATATAATGTTTTTGCTACGCCTTTATAATTGATGATTACTGAAAAAACATTTTTATTCAAACTTTTATAACTTGAAACTTCTTCTGAGGATAAACACAGAGCAGTTAATGTTTTAATACAATAATTTGCGCAAAAATCCATATTTTTATTTGCTGTTGCAGTAACAACTAGTGGGATTTCCCAATTTTTACTTTCTGCATCTAAGGATTTAGGATCGCTACTTTTTATTACATAATCAAATGATGTTTGCATTGGTTCATGCAATAAGCCAACCATTTCACTCACGGCGTTAATTTCACCTTGTTCATTTAATAGTTGCTGTTTTATATTTAATGCAAACATGCCTCCTTTAATTTCAATAACAATTCCTTTAGCTTCAACAAAGCTTGTTAATTTACTTACAGAAACCAGCGCCTTAAGAGTTACGCCCCAACTTCCATCTGGTAACTGAGCCTCATTCAGCAGTTTAAATGATTGAATATTACCACTTGCAACAGAGGCAATTTGGTCTGCCACTATCTGATCATTAAAGATTTCGGTTTTCGATGAGATAAATACACCATAAGCTTGCTCAACAGCCGAACGTAATCCTACTTGTTTGGCCTCTTCCTGTGTTTTACCACTTCCACTAACAGTTAATGTCACTGTTTTATCGGCATCTTGCGCCTTTATAAACTGTGTAGTTAATACTACAAAGCAAACGAACAACATCTTTTTGAAATTTAAAGTCATATTGAGGTTTTATTTGGTTGTGAGTTCTCTGAAGAAAGTGTAAACTTTTTTTCCATTATCATCAAATTTCAATAAGGTTTCCAGACCTTCCACAAATCCCATTGATTGTTCTTTGATAATTTCGGTTGTTTGGGTTTTTGCGGAACCGGAAGTTTCTTCAGTATATATAATGATATCGGAGCTTATAACTGATCCGTTAAATAACGTATTTGCTTGTTGTTTCGCTTTGATAAGTGCAACCCGATCCATTATAGATGTGGAAGTGTATTTTGCATTGTCTAATGAAACAATAGAAATAAAATAACTTGATTTTGGTGCTGCTATAATTTTTGCCCCATCAAAAGGCTGTTTTTTATATGCTATTTCTACAAATTCAGACAGCGGTTGACAACTAAACAAAAATGTTGTAGTTTTTTCGTTAATAATGGTAGATAACATTTCAAACTTAATACAGGGTTCAGCAAATGTTTTTTTTGCTATTTCTTGTGCTTTAATTTCAGCCAAGCTATTCATTTTATCGTTTGAATTGTCTGAAGCACTTAATGTAATTGCAGCAATATAGAACTTATTTTCAGCACCTTCAAGCATTTTTGCGCCCTCAAAAGGTGCAGTATTATACATCCTTTTGATATAATTTATCATAGATGTTTTATCTTCACTAAAGGATTGAGGAAATGAGTAACTGCTATGTAGAGCAAAGAAAATTAATAATGTACCACTTTTAAATATGTGCTTCATTTTCATATTATCTCCAATAAATGTTATTGTATGTTACAGTTTTAGGTTGATTTCTGAGATATTCGACTGCTACTTCACGATATGTATCAACAGAAATTCTATCTAATTCAGAATTTCTGGAAGCTTGATCTTCCCTGTATTTGTCATCTCGCTTCGATTTTATTTCTGCAATTCTAACTTGTTCTTTCTGTGCAGCAACTTGATCAGCATATTGCTTCATTTCAAATTCCCATCGTGCTTTTTCGTCTGCTTTCAGCTTAGCATCTATAACACCAATAAAAGATGCCACTTCTGGTTGACATTTTGCCATTGGCTTAATTGTCATTAATATAGCTCCAACCTTTTTTGCACCTGTCTGGTTTTGATCTGCCATCCAAACTGTTTTGGCAATATTTAATTTTGTGGTGCATTCGGTGTCTATTTTCTGCTGGTAAATTATTGCTAAGGCATCTAAACATTTAAAATAACATTCGTGACAGACTTCAGGAATGATTGAAAGTTGATAGATTGCTTCATCATACTTCTCTTGTTTTACTAATGCATAAGCTTCTTTAATTACAAAATCACAGTTCGATGTGTAATAAGAAATTATTTTATTCTTACCTTCTGATAAAAAAGTTGAAATCTGTTTGCTTTTGGGATTAATCAATTTAAATGCAGCTATGAATGCCTTATTCTCATTATTTTCAACACCTTTTAGGCTGAGCGTTGTATTTGAAAAAATAGTATTTGTTAATCTGTCACCCACAAATAAAGTAATATCAATATTTTGTGAAATCATCTGTGGTGGACCTGCAATAATATCTTTTGTTCCAATATTAATAGCAGCAGTAATAATAAAACGGGGATTAACTTGACTACCTCCCATTCCGTTGTTGCTTGCAATTTGGCTTAATTTGGTCTCTAGTAATCTTTTTGCTTCGGATGGAATGGAAATGTTATCCGGCAAATAGGTATTTAATATGATACGGCCAAAATCGTTCAATTTTATTTGAGCGTTGCTCTCATGAATGAAGGTTGCAATAACCATCAAGAGTAATAAGATTTTTTTCATAATAATTACTTTTCACCTAAAACTAAAATAGCTTCACCTAAACCTCTGGTCATTAATTTCACTTCAAAACCGAATGGTGCGTCTTTTAAAAATTTCTGTAACCCTTTTGCAAATTGCCGTGCATCCAACCCATTGTTATTGGTATCGAATAATGGAATACGTACTTGTTCAAAACGAATGATATTTTCAGTTGCATCACTCATATTGAATTTTCCATTCACTGTGTTCTGCTGCATCCATTTATTAATGTGCTCCGTAATTTCATCACCATTAATTTCGGTTTCTAAATTCTTATTCCAATTATTCCATTTCTTGACGGTAAGTATTACTTCCCTACCATTTTTGGCCATATCTTCAAAGTGAGATTGTAGTTGATCAGTAAATTCATCTATATGAGCCAATATTGCATTTTGTAATAATATAGGTAAAATATCTGTATTATTAGGTGCTCCATTTCCGGTTGATGAGGCTATCCGCTTACTGGTATATGCATCAAAAGCTTCAAGAATAAAAGATACCGATTTTCCCTGATCGGTTTTATTTACTTTCCACCATATTTGAATAAGAATATCTGCTTTTGCTTTATTTTTCAATTTATCCAGTGGACTTTCTGAAATAGAAGAACCGGAGGAAGCGCTGACAGTCATGTTATCTTCCGAATTTCTTGCTTCAATGGCTTTTAATTCCTGTTCTACATCTTTAAGTGGAAAACCACGGTCAATCATTAAAGATCCAATTTTGGAAATTACCTGTCCTATTTCAGTATCTTCCTGAAAAACTTGCTTATAGTTTGGCACTTTTTGTTTGGTGCCCTGATTATCAAATACGGTCATAAAATACCGCTGCTCACACCAGTTATCACTTGGTAATATCATTAAAGTTGGCCTTTTCGCTTGCCCAAACAGCATTGATGTTGAACCAAAAATGATTATTGCCATCATTAATAATTGTATTTTTTTCATAATTGAATGCTATTTTTAGATTCAAATTTTCAATTCAATTTGACATGTTAAATCTACACATAATATATATAAACATCACATCCATTACATCCAATTCATCCATTACATCCATATTAAAAAGCATATTCATTTTTGTATTAATATTGTAGAAAAAGAATCTATGTTATCGCCTATTACAGTACAGCATATCGTTTCAAAATTTGGGAAGCCAATTCGGTATCCATTAGATTGCGTGGCATTATCAGTAATGATCGAAAATGAAACAGGTGAACGGATAAGCACCAATACCTTAAAAAGGTTGCTTGGTTTTATAGATGAACCACGTGAACCAAGACTTTACACGCTAGATACTATTGCAAAATATTTGGGGTATGACAATTGGGACATCTATTGGTTATCAATCAATAAGGCTGGCAATTCAGAGTTTGGAAAGTTGGAGGAAATTAATGCAGGTGACTTACTGATTAATGATAAGATTGAATTTCAATATTCACCTGATCGTAAAGTAACGATTGAATTCATTGGCGGATTTTTATTTGATGTAATAAATGCTGAAAACAGCAAATTGCAAACTGGTGATCAAATTGAAGCACAACATTTTTTCTTGAATTATCCACTTCTCATAAATAATGTAGTTAGAAATGGAAAGCCTCTTGGAACGTTCACAGCAGGAAAGGTTAGCGGAATTACCATGCTTAAAAAACTAACTAACTAAAGTTAACATACCTTCTTTATTGTGTTATTTTTGGTCTTGAAAATTTACTAAAATGACACTAGAGAATTCAACTTTCGGAAATACCGAACCATCCAGTTTATATACAGAAATTCAAACTTTATATAAAAATGGAGCAACAAGCGACACATATAAAGTCAAAATCTATGGAAAGTGGCACTTTTTAAAGCGACCAAAGAAAGAATACAATTCCAATCCAATCTATATTGAAGCTTTTGAAAAAGAATTTGATTTAGGTTTTCAACTTGACCATCCAAATATTGTAAGATATTACAGCAAAGGTACCGACAACCAAGGATTTTTCATTGTCACCGAATATGTTGAAGGCCTTAATTTAAGCGAGTTCATCAACGAAAATCCTAAGTGTCTTAATGACAGGCGATTTATTCAGAAAATTGTATTACAAATCTTATCAATACTCGATTACCTGCATAACAACCAGATTATACACCTTGACCTAAAGCCTGAAAATATATTAATCACCAGCAAAGGGCAAAATGTAAAGCTAATTGATCTGGGTTTTTCTTCATCCGATTGTTATGATTCCATTTCATGTGGAACACCCGCTTTTTCTTCACCCGAACAATTTGGGAATCCAATAACAGCAGATGTTCGAAGTGACATTTATGCTTTTGGGAATGTATTGTTGTATTTGTTTACCGGAAGCATACAACCCGAATCAATTAACAAACTGCCACAACCTTATAAAGACATTTCAAAAAAATGCCGATGGAATGACCCATCATTAAGGTATACCGATATTTCCGCAATTGTCAGGCAGATTGAATCTTTTCAGAAAAAAAAGACAATATTAGCTTCAATTTCAGGAGTCCTTTTATTTATTCTGTTATTTGGCTTTGGATTGCAATCACTAAAGCGGGATTACATAATAAGCAAAAGATCAGAGGTCCCAATCTTGCAGTTTAATGAAAAGCGGGTAAATGCATTATTTGATAGCACTTTTGCTGCTTACGACCATGATTTTCCTAAAATCGAATTGTCAAATTTATATGAAGCAGGGATAAGGTATAATGCTGTTTTATTCAGCCTATCTAAATGGAAAGAGAAACAGTTAATGACCAATGAATTAACAGTAAGACCAATGTTTGAAGTGGAATTTAACCGGATTTGGAATGCAAAAACAAATAAATACAGCGAATTATTCACCAAAATTCAACTATCGGCACAAAAGCAAGTTTCATCAGATGATGCAGTATTAAGAAAATCGATCAGGGAAAAATTGAGAAAATTATATCAGCCATTGAACGATTACAAAGAAATCAACAAAAATAATGCGGATGAGTCTCAGAAATTATATACTCAATTGTATTCCCAAGCAATGGATCTCAATAAAGAGTTATCAAACCAATTGAAGAATAATAAGGAACTTTCCTCTCAGCTCAACAATATTTTTATGCGAGAATTGGATGCAGTTGTGAGCAATTATACGATAATAAGATCACAGTTTAATAATACATTGAGGCATTAAGCCAAATATCCCAGACCTCCTTTTTCATTTCTTTAACGATTAGAGAAAATGCACTTGTGCAGAACGTGCAGAACGACAGAAGTTGCGAACTTGCGAACTTGCGGAAAGCGGAGTTGGCGGAGTTGGCGGAGTTGGCGGAAACTCTCTTGAGCAGGTGAATAGCCTTCTTTGTGACACCTGCTTAGTAACAGCTAAGCAAAAAATACTATACGAGCGCAAAATTCACCAATATCTTGTTTTGCAGTGCTGTTGTAATTACATTTATGGAATAAAGGACGTTCTTTGACATACTGTAATATAACTTCTGGTTATTCATTAAATTTCTTTTCGAAATCAGATTGGAATACCTATTTTCACATCAGCATTTATTGTCGTATATTTTCAGAATCTCCAATACCATGGATAACAAATCTTCGAACATCAACCGCCGCCATTTTCTGGGAACAACTGCCCTGGCCGCAACGGCCATTACCATTCTTCCTTCAAAAGTAATTGCCGGAATGGGACACAAAGCCCCCAGCGATAAACTTAACATTGCCGGTATTGGGGTTGGCGGGATGGGCTTCAATAACCTGGTGAATATGGATACGGAGAATATCGTAGCCCTGTGTGATGTGGACTGGAAATATGCGGGGCGAAATGCTTTTCGTAAATGGCCTACTGCTCCAAAATACCAGGATTACCGGGAGATGTTTGCAAAACAGAAAGATATTGATGCCGTAATGATTGCCACTCCCGACCATTCGCATGCCTTGCCTGCAATGATGGCCATGAAAGCCGGGCACCATGTATACCTCCAGAAACCACTTACCCACTCAGTGTATGAGTCCAGAATTCTGACTGAAACTGCACTCCGGTATGGGGTTGCCACCCAAATGGGAAACCAGGGAAATTCGGGTGAAGGCATCCGCAGAATCTGTGAATGGATATGGGACGGAACTATTGGTGAAATTACATCCGTTGACGCATGGACAAACCGACCCATCTGGCCGCAGGGACTGGAACGGCCAACTGACAAAATGCGGGTTCCCTCTACCTTAAACTGGGATCTATTTATCGGACCTGCGAAATTCCGTCCCTACCATGAAGTATATACCCCCTGGAACTGGCGTGGCTGGTGGAATTTCGGCACAGGCGCCCTTGGGGATATGGCCTGTCATATTCTCGATCCTGTCTTTAAAGCCCTGATGTTACATTATCCTGCTGCTGTCGAAGGTACCTCTACTTTGATCAATAATGAATCTGCTCCCAACGCTGAAAAGATCACCTATTGGTTTCCAAGACGCGACAATCTTCCGAAAGTCGGCATGCCTGAAGTTAAGGTAACCTGGTATGACGGAGGATTGATGCCTGAGCGTCCCCAGGAACTGAAAGACGGAGAACCCATGGGAAATACAAGCGGAGGGGTAATCTTCTACGGAACGAAAGGGAAGATTATTTGCGGTAGTTCTGCCTCTGATCCTACCTTATTACCCACTTCGGAAATGGCAAACTTTAAAGAACCCGATAAAACAATCCGGCGAATCCTCAATGCTGATACCAATGGACACGAGCAGGACTGGATTCGTGCAGCCAAGGAGAATAAAACAAATCGTGTTGAAGCCAGCTCAAACTTCAGCTATTCCGGCCCATTCAATGAAATGGTTGTAATGGGCGTCTTAGCTGTCCGTCTTCAGGATTTACATAAACGATTATTATGGGATGGCAAAAACATGCAGTTCACCAATATTGGTGCCTCTGAAACAATCAGGGTGGTTACGTCCAACAAATTCCAGGTGGTAAACGGCGATCCTAAATTCGATACCAAATATGAGACTATACCCGCACTGGCAACTGCCGAAGAGTGGATCAGACACAACTATAGGGATGGTTGGGAGCAGATTTAAGAATCTCCCCCCTTATTTCCCGATCACCATCCTGTTGTCCGCCATCCTGTTATTGAATTGCTGAATAATGGCCTTCATCAGTTGCTGTTCCCGGATGAGATCAATCTTGCCTATCAGGTTCTTTTGTAGTTCAGGATCATCTTTGCGGTTATATATGGCGTTGAGTTTATCGTCGGTCATATAGATCGCGTAATCGCCGCTTAAGAACTGGTACGATTCTTCGATGAAGTTAATGGCGAACCTTCGCTTGGCAGGATCAAACAGATTGGTTCCGAAGGCCACATAGGGATACGGATAGTTCAGATAACTCAGAATGGTAGGCATGATGTCGATTTGCTCGGCCAGACCGCTGTCCACCCCTTTCATGCTTCCGTCGCCCTTGAAGAACAGGATCGGAATGGCAAACCTGTTCACCGAAGTGTAATACTCCATGATGTCCGAATCGACCGAATGATCGGCCGTGATCACGAACAAAGTATTTTTAAACCAGGGCATCTTGCGTGCGGTATCGAAAAACTTCTGAAGCGAATAATCGGTATAATGAATGCATTTATCAATTGGATTTCTTCCTTCCGGGAATTTCCCCTGGTACTTCTCGGGAACTTCATACGGATGGTGCGATGAAACCGAAAAAAGAGTTGTATAGAAGGGCTCCTTCATTTGATCCATTCCGTGGGCAAAAAACTGAAGGAAAGGCTCGTCCCATATGCCCCAGACACCGTCGAAATCAGCCTCATTGCCAAATTCATTCCGCCCGTAATATTTCTGGAACCCTGCAATTTTGGTAAAGGCATCAAATCCCATCGAACCGTTTGGCGCTCCATGGAAAAAAGCGGTCTGATAACCCTGAACCCCCAGTAAACTGGCCAGACTGTTTATCTTGTTGCCCGATCGCTCAGAAATCACATAAGGGAGCACCAGGGCAGGAATGCTTGAGGTGACCGATGGAATGGCATCTATCGACTTGCGCCCGTTGGCAAAGGCATTGTTGAACACCAGGCCCTCATGAATAAGCGAATCCAGGAAAGGCGTATAACTCCGGTCGCGCGGATCGGGATACTGAGGATTCAACGAACCCACAAAGGCCTTGCTGAAACTCTCCAGGATGATGATCACCACATTGTCTTTGCGGGCGGTTCCCGTAGAGTCAGGAACACGAACAGGATTATAAACCTTGTTCAGTTCTTCTTCTGAAGCAAAAAAGGTCTTGTGAACAAATGCTTTCTTTCCCCAGGTGCGAAAGATGCAAAAAGGAGTATTCAATACCAGGGCCATTTCTTCAGGAGCATTCACGAAGGCTCCGGCATTGTTCATGTTGATGGGCCTGGTGCTGTGACGCCAGCCTCCACGCATACCGATGACCGACAGACCGGCAAAGAGAATGAGTACCGGGATGACCGAAAGCGAGTATACAACCGGGTTCCTGAACCTGAACGGTTTGGGCTTGAGTAGCGAATAGGCTAACGAAAGGACGACAAGCAACAGGATCAATAAGGTTGGGATATACCAGAAATCATAAAAGAACCGGCCGATCAGTTTGGGATTGTCCGCATCGTAGGATACAATGTCAACCACACTGGCCGTAGTTCGTTTCAGGATATAACGGTAATAGATAATATCAATCAGGTTTAATGCAATACCCACCCCATTGCTGATCATAAACAGTCCCTTCAGCATCTGCTGATACCATGTGTTGAATTTAAACTGAAAAGGAATAAGAAACAGCAACGAATACAAGGCATTCAGATAAAGCAAAGCACTGATATCGAACATCAGTCCCCCCCTCATAATGGTCAGGAACGATTGAAAAGTGACCTTGGGAAATGATTCCGGATTAAACGCATAGAATAAGATACGGCATAAGGAATAAAAAGCCATCAGTACCAAAAACCGATAAAGCAAAACCAGGTATTCGTTGGCTTCGTATTTCTTTGAGTTAAACCGTAGTTTCAGCATGGAGTACTTTCAGTATTAAGCTTGCAAAAATAGCAGCTTATTTGATTTGTAATTCAATATTGATGCTTTTGTAACAGGATTATCTTTCTGGAAGTAAAAACCACATAATAGAAGCTTAACTTATTCAATGATTTTTTCGTATTTTTGAAGAACTTAATATCAAAAACGATGCAAATAGAAAGAACACAAGAAGAAATAATAATAAGAATCCCATCAGATGTCGACATGCAAGGTTTACAAAGACTTATCGACTTCCTGACCTACAGAGAAGCAACAGCAAAATCTAAAGCCAGTCAAACTGATGTGGATGAACTTGCAGCTGAAGTAAAGAAAGGCTGGTGGGATAAAAACCGTACCAGATTCATTAAGTGAAAATAGTTATAGATACAAATATCATTTTCAGTGCATTGCCTAGTAGCACAAGTATTATTGGAGATTTGATTTTCAACTCTGACAGTAACGTTGAGTTTTACAGCTGCGATTATATGAGGTATGAGATTGACAAGCATTGGGGTAAATTGAAAAACATCTCAAAACTTGATGAGAAACATCTTCAGATTGCACGATTTGAATTATTTAAGCGGATTAACTTCATTAATGAAGAACTTATACCTGAAAAACTGTGGCTTTCCGCTGAAATACTTGTAAGAGATATTGATATTGATGATCTTGATTTTGTTGCTCTTACAAATTTTATCAAAGGTTATCTGTGGACTGGAGACAAGCCTCTATACAATGGATTAAAAGAAAAAAACTTTAAAAGAGTCTTAAATACAAAAGAATTTACAGAACTAAGAAGAGGGAAAGAACAATAATTATTTGTTTCACAACAATAGTCTTATATTACCTGAAGTGTTCTGATACAATTTTTAAAATATAGCCTTCTCTTTAAATCGATCTATATTCTAAAAACTAAAATGTCTTTCAAGTAGGAATTATAGATAATATTCATTCTCCATGTGACAATTCAATTTGATTTGAAACCCAAGCTAGTTCAATCGCCTTTTCAACTTCACCCCAAGCCGGATCAGCAGCACAACGGCCAAGACATTGACCAGGATCTTGAAATAAAGGTCTATGTTCACAGTATCCATATATCCAACAAACCCAATCAACATAGAGCCAAGCCCAATTCCAAAGATCAGTGCATAATGAGAATACGATTCCATTGGGAATCCATTGTCCACCGGGGAACCAAATATAGCGGGACTACTGCCAGAACTTTTAATCTTTTCCATACTTTGGGTGTATTACTTTTCGATCAGTGTAAACAACTCTTCAACCTTTATATCGAAAAACATGGCCAGCTTGATGGCCAGAATGGTGGACGGCACAAATTTGCCCGTCTCTATGGTGTTGATCGTCTTTCGCGTCACCCCGATGTGACTGGCCAGTTCCTCCTGGGTAATGTTTTTCATGGCCCGCTGAACCTTAATCTGGTTAATTAATTCGTGGCTTTCCATAATTAATCCCTATTATAGATTAATCCTGAAATCAAAACCGACAATACTCCAATGTAAAGGATTATTTCAGTGACAAGTACTGCCGGAAGGGTTATGTATAAAGAAAGAACAAATAATATCCCGGTAACCAATATTATGATACAATATCCTATGAAAAAGGATTGGAACATATTAAGCTGATGCAATTCATCATTTAGTGCCCTTTCCAATTTTTTGTCCCATTTCAATTCCCTTTTCAATTTAAAATACTTAACCAGATTGATGCTGAAGATAACCCATCCCAACAAGCCAATCCATGTAGCGAATTGAAGAATCAGTTGATTTTGCAAAAGATTTTTCAGGATAAAAGTACCAAACCATATACCCCACCCAATGGTCAGCCATTTGAGAAGATTGTACCTTGTTTTTTCTAACTTTTCAATCAGTGAAGTTTCCATAATCTATTTTTTAAATGTAACCTTGAACTTGAAATATATAACCCAAAGCTATCTTTTTATAACCCTTAGTCATCTTTATATAACCTTGAGGTTACAAAACAAGACATTATTATTTATTCCTCCAAATGAATTCAGGTATTTTTTCATCCGAAGAAAAGATTTGTTCAATTACAAATCAAATGGAGCACGATTACCGAGATTTCCCTGTTCGGTGAAGAGCAACAGGAGACACGAGTGCAAATCCGGTTCATACCCCTTCTTCCTTGACTCTTGCCAGGGGTCTGCCAGCTATCCGCCTCGTATCCGGG
>DIZL01000009.1:52597-63439 GCA_002429385.1 Prolixibacteraceae bacterium UBA6029
CCCGGATACGAGGCGGATAGCTGACAAACAGAACCCAGGGCTCACCCAAAAGGGTGAACGTTCTGAAATTGATCTCAATTAAAGGATAACCTGTAGACCTGACCTATTTTTTGTAGAAGGGAAGTACCAGGTAGGTATAGATCATGCAGCCAATGCAGATGGCGAAGAAAAACTCAAGGGCGGCAAAGAATGTTAAAATGCCGGCAACGATAACGGAGGTCAGTTTTAAGTTGAGAATAAACAATATGCCAATCACGGCTGACATTAGAAATCCCAATCGGGCGGCAAATATCTTGGGGGCCTTATCAATCATTCGGACGGGAAAATTGAGCGAATTCGTCAGCGAATGACTGGCGTAACTGATGGGACTGAATTTTAGGAAGGTAAAGCCACGGACGAAGAAATCGGCCATCAGGAATACAAACAGGAACACTGAATTCAGGAGAAAGGCAAGGACTACGGTTATGATGGCAAACAAGGCATTAAAGCGTGTAACCTGCTCATTGACTCGCTGATCGGATATGGGGCATACGATGTTTTTCATAAATTGAATTATATATTTCTAAGTATTGAAACAATGGGATCCGGATTTTGATTGATCCCTTCAGTAATAAAAGACAAATATGTATTTTATTATTCATGAAGGCACAGGATAGCCGATTAAAAACATCTCCATTAATAATTTGTTAAAACAGCGGAGTTTATGACAACCTCTTTCGTTGGAATGTTCAATTTCTCCATAATAATTGGCTGCTTCGTTGCATTTTTCTAATTTCACACTTTTAAATTTATCTGCATGATATTTCCAAAGCTTACCATCACAACTCCAATGGAGTTAATCAATCAGTATGTGAAAGATACGATGATCGATCATCTCGGGATTCGCTTTACGGCGCTTGGCGATGGTTGGGTCGAAGCCAGTATGCCAGTTGACCAGCGTACCTTTCGCCCCGGCGGTTTTCTTCACGGAGGGGCCAACCTGGTGCTTGCCGAGACAGTCGCCGGGCTGGGGTCTATGTTGATGGTTGATATTCAGGAATTTGACATCCTGGGTATGCAGGTGAGCGCCAATCACACCGGGAGTGTGGCTGAGGGTTCGGTCTATGCCCGGGCCGACATTGTGCACGCAGGCTTCCAGACGCATTTGTGGAATATTGAAATCCGAAGTGAATCGGGTAAGCTGATCTCGACAGCCAGAGTGACGAACATGATTGTTAGAAGGAATGAAAAATAATACAAAGATCGCAGCTGTTCTCGATCAGTTACTGGAAAAACATATTGCCTTTGCGGCGTGGTTTTTCCCTCAGGATTCGCGCATGGGTCTGCTGGCCGGCAATGCGTCGGATGTCGAATTCTTCAGTGAGTTCAATCGGCTTAACGGTGAGGCCGGATTTGTATTTGCGCCCTTCCGCATCACGGATCAAAGCCCTGTGATTTTGCTTAAGCCAAAGGTCTATCTGGAAGACTTTTATGCTGAAGAACAACTGGATATCGATAGTCTTGAACCTTTTGAGCCTGTTCAGGAGACAGCAGCCTGCAAATTTCAATCGAAAGAGGATTACCTGAAACTGATCGGTGAAACCATTGCAGCCATTCGTGAAGGGGCGCTTTCGAAGGTGATCATCTCACGCCGGATACCCGTAAAAAGAACAGAAACTTCGATTGGAACAACCTTTTTACAGCTTCAGGACCAGACTCCAAACGCGTTTACTTTCCTGGTGAACCTGCCCCTTGCAGGCCTCTGGATGGGGGCAACCCCCGAGGTATTGATCCAGTCGGAGGGCGAAAACTTCGAGACGGTATCTCTGGCCGGTACTCAGGTAAGGAACCCGGATGCCGAAGAATATTACTGGAGCACGAAGGATATTGAAGAACAAGCATTTGTCTCAAGGTATATGCTGGACGTGTTCTTTAATTTTGATATCCATCAGTATAAGACCAGGGGGCCAGAAACACTGGAAAGCGGTAAGGTGGCTCATTTGAAGACTTCGTTCTTCTTTCCGGCGAATAAAATTGCAGACTGTTTGGGTAATTTCATTGCCGATCTGCATCCTACACCTGCAGTCTGCGGATTGCCGAAAGATCTTGCAGCAGAATATATTCTGAACAATGAAGGTTATGAACGTAAATATTATACGGGATACCTGGGACTCTGGAGGTTAAACCAGCAGGTGTCGCTCTATGTGAATCTGCGTTCGATGGAAATTACCCCCGAAGAGTATATTCTTTATGCGGGAGGCGGAATTACGGCGCGGTCGGTTCCTGAAAAGGAATGGGACGAGACCAATCAGAAGGCCGGGACCTTGTTGTCAGTTCTTAATAAAAACAGGAGATGATAAGTACTAAAAAACACATTCAACAGCTGGCTGCCCTGCTCCTGAAAAAGGGGATTACCGATATTGTCATTTCTCCGGGAAGCCGTAACTCGCCGATGATCAATACCTTTTCGGGCATTAAGGCTTTTCATTGCAGGAACATTGCAGATGAGCGGAGCGCGGCCTATTTCGCTCTGGGACTGGCGCTGGCGAAGCAGAAACCGGTGGCGATTGTCTGTACTTCAGGCACGGCTACCTTGAATTATGCGCCTGCTGTGGCCGAAGCCTTCTACCAAAATATCCCCCTGATTATACTCACGGCTGACCGGCCTGATTACTGGATTGACCAGGCTGAAAGCCAATGCATCCGTCAGGAAAACATCTATCAGAATTTCACCAAAAAGGGAGTGAGTTTACCCCTGGGCGAATCGGAAAAGGAACTCTGGATGGCCTCCCGTCAGATCAGTGAATGCCTGAACCTTGCCGTTTCAGGGACTCCGGGCCCGATACACATCAACATACCGCTGGAAGAACCCCTGCATCAACTGGTTGAAGCCGAACTTCCCCCGGTAAAAATCATTGAACTAACCGGAAGCTCATGCAGCCTAAGCGAAAAGGAGATTTCCTCTTTGGCCGAAACGATCAGTCAATCGCGAAAGATACTGATCCTGGCAGGTCAGCTGAACCCAACGCCAAGACTGGAAAGTGCGCTGGTCGAACTGGTTGAAAAATCAGGGGCTGCAGTTATACACGAACATCTGTCGAATCTATACGATCCTTGCTTTGTGGGTAGCATTGATGCACTGATGGCGTCTATCCACGAAGAATCGCCTTTCGATTACCAGCCTGACCTGCTCATCACCTTTGGCGGGCAACTGGTTTCCAAGGCGATCAGGCAGTTTCTGCGGAAAAACAAGCCTGCGCAACACTGGCACCTGAGTTCGGGAGGCGAACATTTTGACACCTATCAGTCCCTGACCCGGGTAATAAAGACCGATGCAAGGACTCTTTTTGAATTGCTTTCAGAGCGGATACAGCCAAGTGACAAGAACTATTTACAGCGCTTGAAAAGTAAGGAAGTACGGGTTAATCAGCTTCGCAACGAATTTGTGGGGAACATTGAATTCTGCGATCTGAAAGCCTTTGATCTGATCAGGCAGAGCATACCCTCAAACTCGGTGGTTCATCTGGGCAACAGTTCACCGGTAAGGTATGCGCTGATCCACAAGCGTGTTGAAGGGGTATCCTATTTCTGCAACAGGGGCACCGCCGGAATTGACGGCTGCCTGTCGACTGCGGTTGGGTTTGCCAGTCAGTCGGATCAGTTGAATACCATCATCCTGGGCGACTTGTCGTTCTTCTATGATTCAAATGCCTTGTGGAATAAATACATTGGAGCCAACCTGCGGATCATTGTGATTCATAATGGCGGCGGAAACATATTCGGAATGATCAAAGGGCCATCCGATTCACCTGCATACGCTGAACATTTTTTTACAGAAAACACCCGTAAAGCCGAAGGGTTGGCACTGGCTTTCGGACTGGATTATCTAAAGGCCGAAAACGATAATGAACTCTCACAGGCATTGGGTAAGTTTTATTCGCCGGAACAACGGCAGGCTGCCCTATTGGAGGTCTTCACGGATGCGGAGGTCAATATCAGGGTGTTTAGGGAGTTTTTTAAATTTGTAAAATCTAATAAGACGAAATATGGAAATTGATTTCTCGATTACAGAAGACAAAATTGATGTCGACTTTCAACGGATTGCGAACGATTTACTTAATCATTGGGTTTTGAAAGTTGAAGAAGCTTTGTATCGAATTACAGAAATAGAGTTTTACTATAAAAATGATAAATCTCATAATGATACGTACATTCATGGCAATGAATTGCAGAAACAGAAAGGTAAGTGGTACTTTCACGGATCAGGCATTGATTTAACCTTTGGCGAGGGAGAATCTTTTGGCGGAATTCTGATTAGAGCAATATGTAAGGTCAGTGATAAAGATATTAAATATTGCTACGGCCCTCTAAATTGTATCTTGGAGATATTCAGTAATCTATCAAGTATTTACAAACCTGAAATATCTTTTTGTCTTATTCGTGCCAAAGAAGGTCTGTTTGAAATAGAAAAACCTATTCAGGCTCCCAGAATTGGATTGAATCCAGAGAAAGATCCTGAAATGTGGAATAAAAACTACCGATTTCTGGTCATGCCAAAACAAAAACATGCAGACAAAACTAGAATAATAGAAGCTATGAAAATACAGGGTTATTCAGAAATTGAACAAAATAATATTTGGGGATAATGATTTCAGACAGCCAAACAAATAAGATTTACTTTTCAGAACGACTCAGATCAGATTTGAGATTTACTGAAACCTGCAACCAGATTACCAATATTCTGGATTCGTATAAAGTTGATTATACCTTTCTTGAAAAAACTAAAGATATTTGGGCAAGAGATTTTATGCCCATTCAGGTATCGGAAGACAAGTTCATTGAGTACCGTTATGATCCAGACTATTTACAGGGAACACTCCAGGAAAATAAAGTAGAATGTCGAGAAATAAAGACATATCCAGACATTGTTTGTGATTGGCTCAAACTGAAAACAATAAAAACAGATATCATACTGGATGGCGGAAATGTAATAAAGTCGAAAAACTGTGTTATTCTAACAGATAAAATTGTTTCAGAAAACCAATTTTGGTACGACAAAACCAAACTGATTAAGCAGTTGGGAGAATTATTCGAAGTTGATCATGTTGTTCTTATTCCCTGGTGGACGAAAGAACCTTATGGTCATGCTGACGGAATGCTTCGGTTTATTGATGAGAAGACTGTTATAATCAATGAAGTTGAAAAGACACCAAAACTTGAAAAAGTATTAAAAGAACTTGGATTGAAATGGGAATATATCCGGTACGAAGTGAAAAATCCAAATGAGGATCTGAATTGGGCTTATATAAATTTCCTGCAAACGAAAGACTTGATTTTATTACCAAAGCTGAATATTGATGAGGATGAGCAAGCATTTAAGCAGATCGAGATATATTATCCGGATTATGCCAGTAATAATAGAATTGTTCAGATTGATATGACCGAAATTGTAAAGGAAGGTGGAGCCTTGAATTGTATTAGTTGGACCATAAAATCGAACCGATGAAAATAGTACCTCTTTACCGATATGAGAATGTATTTCTTATTGGTCTGGAATCAGACTTTCAGGATGAAAACAATTTGGATGGACTTGTAGCTGTAATCAGCCTACGCAAAAAGAAAATTGAGTATCCTGCATGGAGTATTCAGAAAATGCTGAAGTTTGGTTATTATTATTGGATAGATGTAAGTGAAAGACAATCCTTGTATGATTTGATTATAAATGAGTTGGGAGAGGACTTAGTTAATCAAATTGAAGAGAAATTACTTTTCCCTTCTCAGGAAGCAATTGATTCATTGATATGGATTCCGAAGAGACTTGAAAAAATTAAAGACAAGCAACATACCATGAGCATAAACAGACAATGGCAGACCATAAGGGAATACGAAGATATTTTCTTTGATTATTTCGACGGGATAGGGAAAATCACTATCAACCGCGAACGTTACCGCAATGCCTTCAGACCCACAACGGTGAACGAGATATCGGATGCACTCAAGATCTGCCGTGAGGACCAGAGTATCAATGTGGTCGTATTGACAGGCGCAGGGGACAAAGCCTTCTGTGCAGGCGGCGATCAAACGGTGAAAGGGAAAGGCGGATACATCGATAAAGAGGGTATCCCACGACTGAACATCCTTGAGGTTCAGAAGCAGATCCGCTCGATGCCCAAACCTGTCATTGCCATGGTAAACGGGTTTGCCATTGGCGGAGGTCATGTGCTGCATGTGGTGTGCGACATCACAATTGCCAGCGAGAATGCCATCTTCGGACAAACGGGGCCTAAGGTTGGAAGTTTTGATGCCGGTCTGGGTTCTTCCTACCTGGCTAGTATCGTTGGTCAGAAGAAGGCACGCGAAATATGGTTCATGTGCAGGCAGTATTCTGCTGCCGAGGCTCTTGAAATGGGATTGGTCAATAAGGTGGTTCCTTTCGATCAGCTGGAAGACGAAGTGGTTGCCTGGGGGCAGAAAATGCAGGAGCACAGCCCGCTGGCCTTGCGGATGCTTAAACTTGGCCTGAATGCCGAACTCGACGGACAGATAGGCATTCAGGAGTTTGCCGGGAATGCCACACTATTGTATTACCTGACGGAAGAGGCCCAGGAAGGGAAAAATGCCTTCCTCGAAAAGCGCAAGCCTGACTTTAAAAAATACCCTAAATTCCCTTAGTATAAGATACTTACAGATATAACAAAGTTGTTACTTACAAATGTGTTACATCAGGTTAATTCCCTATATTTCATCACTGAGCATATTCTTTAATGTGAAAAATAATATATGGCATCATTGAAAAGTTGGATTAAAGCAGCACGACTGAGGACATTGCCACTGGCCCTGTCGGGTATACTGATGGGGGCAGCGCTGGCGTATTTCGATGGCGGGTTCAATCTTAAAGTAACCATGCTGGCTATTGTAACGGCCTTATTTATACAGATCTTCTCCAATTTTGCCAACGATTACGGCGACTCGCAAAAGGGAACCGATAACCACCACCGGGTAGGTCCCAAGCGAACGGTACAAAGCGGAGAAATAAGTCCGCGGCAAATGAAAGCGGGAATGATCGTATTAACGGTTCTCAGTCTGGCAACGGGAATATGGCTGGTAGTAGAGGGAACGAAAGGCCTACAGCTGAATGTGTCTCTGCTTTTCCTGGGTTTCGGAATTGTAGCCCTGATAGCAGCCTATCGCTATACCGCAGGCAGTAATCCTTACGGATATGCGGGTTTTGGAGACCTGGCGGTCTTTCTTTTCTTTGGAATATTACCTGTCGCAGGTACCTATTTCCTAAATACGCATCAGATTAATGCTTCGATATTCCTGCCGGCCATCAGTATCGGACTTTTCAGTACGGGAGTTCTGAACCTGAATAACATGAGGGACATTAAAAACGACCGAAATTCGGGAAAGAATACCATCGTGGTTCGAATGGGAAGTGCCGGTAGTAAAATCTATCATACTATGCTGATTTCCCTTGGAATGTTGAGTACGGTAATCTATACGATGATCCATCAGAAGGCATTGACCCAGTGGATTTTCATTATTGCATTTCCATTATTCATCAGTGACTTGATTCATATTTACCAGATTAAAGAACCCCGTCATCTCGATCCGTACTTAAAGAAACTTTCCCTGGCTACCTTACTATTCACCCTGCTGTTTGGACTAGGGATTTTGCTGATTCGAGCTTATGTAGTCAGTAATAATTATGGTCTGTGACCATCGAGTGTAAATGATGTTTTGAGAACTCATGCATCAAATGATTACTTTTGTAAAAAGAAAACTATGGCCGATTATAAAAATATTATACGAAATAACCCGGATAAGCGAACCGGCAAACCCTGTGTGAGAGATACCAGAATATCAGTGTATGATGTACTTGGATGGTTGTCAACCGGGATGGAAAGTAAAGACATCATTGCTGAATTTCCTCAATTGACTGAAGAAGATATTACAGCTTGTCAGGATTATGCGGCTGATAATGAACCAAAGATGTAAACTGCTTGATTAAGTCTCATTACTCTTGAGCAGATTCGATTGAGGAATAATAGCCAAGAATACAACCTAAGAACCAACAATCATGAAACGAAGAAATTTTATCCGCACATCAGGAATATCGCTTGCTGCCTTATTTATGAGCGACACCTTAATGGCTATCAACGCAACATCAAAAAAGAGTGTCATCAACTTCCCCGATGAAGTGAAGGCAGTCATGAATGATCAAACAGTCACTCTTTCAAGCCAAGGTCAGAAAGAATGGACTTATCACCAACTGACGGTCAGACTGAATGAAACTGGCCACAGCCTGATAGCTGAGATCCAGTCGCCTGGGGTAAAGCTAAGTTCTGTTACTTTAAGCTGGAAAATTCCTGCAAGTGCTAATTCGGTAATTATGAATGATCATTGGGAACGCACTTATGGTGATGTGTCGTGGCACAAGTCGCAGGAAACGGAACTGCTTCCATGGTATTTCATGGAACGTTCAGGAAGTGAAACCAACGGCTTTGGGGTGAAAACTGGAACGGATTCGTTCTGTTCCTGGCAGGTTGGCAAGGATTTACTCAGTCTGACGATGGATACCCGTTCAGGCGGAAATGGCGTCCAACTGGGCGACCGGAAACTGAAGGCTGCGGAAATTGTTACCCTCAAAAGCAATCCGGGGGAATCACCTTTTCAAACCACGAGAAGATTTACCAAGGTAATGTGCGACAAAGTCAGGATGCCGAAACAACCGGTGTATGGAATCAATGACTGGTATTTCACTTATGGAAACAATTCGGAGAAACTCATTCTGGAACATACCAGAATGATGGCTCCAATGGCTGAAGGATTGATGAACCGTCCATTCTCGGTCATTGATGCGGGATGGTTTAAAGGTCCTTCATTCTCTCCCAACGATGTGTGCTGGGGCAATGACATGAAAACCCATGACGAGAATTTCAGTGACATGGGTCAACTGGCTGAAAAAATAAGGGGAACGGGCATGCGCCCGGGTATTTGGACCCGACCGCTCTGCGGAAACGAGAAAGACCCCAAATCACTAATGTTACCCCTGATCAAAGGGCGGTCAGAAAACAACCCGGTTCTTGACCCTACTATTCCTGAAAATCTGGAACGTATAAAAAGCTACTTTAAGCTTTACAGGGATTGGACTTATGAGATGGTAAAATTCGATTTCACGACCTTCGACATCCTGGGTAAATGGGGCTTCGAAATGATGAAAGACAACAGGATGACTGAACCTGGCTGGAGCATGCACGATAGCTCGAGAACCAATGCGGAAATTATCCTTAATATGTATCAGGCCATTCGGGAAGCAGCCGGAGAAACGTATATCATCGGGTGTAATACGATCAGTCATCTTTCAGCCGGGCTGTTCGAGCTGAACCGTGTAGGCGACGACACTTCGGGCAATGAATGGGAAAGGACCCGCAAGATGGGAGTCAATACACTCGCATTCCGCGGCGTTCAGCATGGTACATTTTATGCGGCCGATTGTGATTGTGTTGGATTGACTTTAAAAGTTCCCTGGGTAAAAAACAAGCAATGGATGGAGTTGGTTGCCAAAAGCGGTACACCCTTATTCATCTCGGCACAACCCGATGCAACAGGAGCCGAACAAAAGGCAACCATCAAGGAATGTTTCCGATTGGCCTCAACAGAAATCCCTGTTGGAGAGCCGCTCGACTGGATGGAAACTGCCTTGCCGAAAGCATGGAAGCTGAACGGCAAGGTGGAACATTTTGACTGGGATTAAATAATAAAAAATCATAGTGATGGAATAAAATGAGGCCAGGGAAATGCTACATACAATTACTACCCATTGTGGGTTTAACTTTATTCCAATGCTTTTCCCATCTTTGTACGTCCATTTAAGAATTTGCAATGTCCCTATTCAATGAAGTTCTGATTTTCCTTGCAGCTGTAGCGGCAGGATTCATTAATGCCCTTGCAGGAGGTGGCACTTTGGTTACTTTTCCAGTACTGCTGGCTGTTGGAATCTCGCCGATAGTGGCCAATGTAACCAATACCGTTGCCCTTGTCCCCGGAACCATTGGTGGCATGTGGTCGCAACGGAAAGATTTTAAGTCCCAATACCAACGTTTATTAAAATTACTGCCGGTGGCCATTATTGGTGGAGTTTCCGGCGGTCTGCTTATTTTAAATACCAGCGAAAGCGCATTCCGAAGCCTGATTCCATATCTGATTTTAGCAGCGACCCTGCTATTGGCTGCACAGGTACAGATTAAAAACTGGGTGGTTGCCCACATTGGTCATGCTCATAACGAACAGCACAATCCAATTCTCATGCTGTCGCTGGTTTTCCTGGCAGCTGTTTATGGCGGTTATTTTGGAGCAGGGCTTGGGGTCATCCTGATGGCTGTTTTGGGATATGTAACCGATGATTCGATGACCCGGCTGAATTTCCTGAAACAGGCACTGGGCTTTGCCGTCAATCTGGCAGCAGCCATTTATTTTGCCTTCTCCGGGAAAGTAGACTGGATGGTCGCTTTAGTAATGATTTTCGGATCACTCGCCGGAGGATTGATCGGCGGAAAACTGGCCGGAAAAATAAAACCCGAGATGCTGCGCTGGATCGTTGTATCTGCCGGACTAATTGCAGCTACCATTTTCTTCCTGAAAGAATAGAAGTCATGAATACTCTGATTCTTTTAGCTTAATCGTCAACTAACTAGGGTCTGCTGAAAAACTCATAATATTCAGTGCTTCAATAAAATGACCGCATTAAATTTAAAATAAGTGCAAGGAAATTTGAATTGAAACTGCAATATCCATGCAACGAACTCGTGTCGTGTGCTATTCCAAAATACTTCTTCCCTAAAATGCAATGCGCTTCTGCCC
>DIZL01000010.1:0-71656 GCA_002429385.1 Prolixibacteraceae bacterium UBA6029
TTTTAAATGCGGATTTAAGGTATAATTGAAACTGTAATCAAAAATAAACAAAATTATTACGAAGCCACACGATTAATTGCTATATTGTCTGCGACTGAATAGTGATAAATTATCTTTGAAATAAAATTATAGAAATAAAACTAACTGCAGATTGGATATTGTCGCTTAGCGATGAAATATCTTACCAAAACGGTAAAGGCTGTTTGGTAATATATGATTTTGGATTTCAGCTTCATTTAATTGAGCATGCTTTGAATACACTGGCTGTTAAATATGAATGTGACGATGTTTATGAAAAGAGTGATGTTAAATTCAAAAATCAATTATGGCAGATCACTTTAGAGAATATCGAAGATATTTAAGAGTCGTGTCCTGAGCTATACAACCAATTTCAGAAAAGTATTCAGGATGAAATTAAATCGAATGAAGTCTTTATTATAAAACGGGATATTGTTGTCGAATTTTTAGATACCCCAAAATCACAAAGCCAAATACATAAACATCTTAAAACCGAATTTTACAAAAAACAAGACGACTACATTTCCATAAAGAGTTCGATTAAAAAACATACAGAATGGTTCATTGATAGATTGTTGAAAGAAGACGTAATTAGAAAGAAAAGTAAGAAATACGTTTTAAAATAAACCACATAGGATAAACACCATATAATTGAGTTATTGTAAAAGGTAAAAGGTGATAAAAGTGATCCAACTCTTTCTCACGTATCTGCAATTTATTGTAACTTGTATTACTGTAATGATGATTGCGTTAATGCAATATACAATATTTTGGTATTAATTATTACCCGCAAATTGTTATTCATATCTTTTCCATTTTCATTATTCCCTATTCAATACTTTGTTTTGGAAACACACTAAAACCCTGCTTCACCATTTGTTTTGCTATTTTTTTTCTGTCAATGTAATGCTTGGAAGTGACATTATAATTGCTGTGTTGCATTGAAATTCTTCCATTAATGAATAAATCTTCCTGGGTAATGTATGTCTTTCTGAAATGCTTGCGTTGCCTGGAATAGCTTCTTTTTAATCTCTTGAAGAAGAAAAGATGTTTTTAATGAATAGGACCCGCACTCTGGTGAACGTGATCGGAAACTATACTGCAACGTGCTAACAGCTAAATGGGAAAACGCATTTGACGAGCAAAACGCCAGGGAATTTCCCAATAAGATGTAGAAAGACAGAAAAAGCTTCAAAGTTATCCGGAATAATCTTCGAAGCGTCATCAATTGTCATCCTGGATTCATTTCAGGATTGTTTCAGGATCCCCTAAAATGCGAGGGGATTTACATTAACTTAGACACGATACTATTGCCCGGTCATCATTAGACCGTCGCAGGTTCGCAAGTTCGCAAGTTCGCAGCTTTCTTTATTTATGGAATCATCAACTGTTGAAACTGTCTAAGTGAAACCCTGTGAAGTAAAAATATACGAACTTGCGAACTTGCGAACTTGCGAAACCAGCAACTGCTTAACGTAAAAACGATGCTCCACAATCCCTGCTAGCTGCTCCTAGCTCGCTTTCTGCATCATAAGATTGGTATAGAGGCCCTGGCACTCCCGACGTATCAACTCTTTTTCACAAAATTGGGAGATATATCCTTCAGCAGTTCGAGGGGCTATCCACAAGTTTTTGGCAAGTTCGATAAATTCCGGGTAAGTAAACTTCCCGGGCAGTTGATCCAGAAACTGTTCCTTTTTGTCTCTGAGTTTTGCGGATTGATTAATTGCAGGCAACTGGGAGAACACATGGCTCGAATGCCGGATCAATACCCTGATCATTGAAAGGACCCTCTGAAAATCATTGTCCGTGCATTCCTGCTTTTGGGTGAAATTACCCGTTTCAAGGATACGCAGGGCGGTTAGGATCATGGCCAGGCGGAAGGCAATGAGGCCTAAGCGGCGAATGGTGGCAAGGTATTCCATCCCCTGCAGTCCCAGGTATTTCTCTTGTACCTGTGAAAAGAAGGCATTGAACTGTTCATGCTGTTCGGGGGTCAATGAAAACCCGATGGCAGGGTGCTCTCCCAGTGCTATTGATAGGGGAAAGAACTCCAGTCCCAGGGCATCGAAATAGTCTTCCAGACCTATGTTGCCAGTGGCAAGCGGATCTTTCCATTCGGGCCGGGTGTTCATGTGGTAGAAGATAAAACGGCTGAGCAGACCGTCTTCTGCACTGGGTATCAGGGTTAAAACCTGGTGAGGTGTTCCTGAGAACACCCCTGCGATGCAAGGCTTTTTGATCTCAAAATGTTCATGGTCGGTTTTACGGAATAAGGAGATCATTTCATGCTGGAATCCCTTTCGCATCCCATCGGAGTAATCGCTGAAATCCGATTGAAAGGCATGGGAGAGGGTATCTCCCTCGGTTTCAAAGATCAGCCCACGGCCATCGTTCTCGGAAAGCAGTTGGAAAAAGCCCGAGGCCGAGCTATTGGCAGGAATGAAGAGCATCAGTTCAGGTGGCCTGTCTGGTTTTGGAATGGCAGCCTCCTTCCATTTGAGCATGTTATACTGCTTCATCCCTGTTTTGTATTCCTGCTTGGCCATTTTTGTCTGCTCCCGCAGGGCATCGTGAATGGGATTGACCAGTTGACGGCAAAGCTCCAGCTTGCCTTTGCCGGCAGAGGCCTGTGCAGTGATAAACAAAAAGAGGTAGGGATAAACCCTCTTCCCGCCATAATAGCCGTAGACCTTGGGAAGTCCGGAACCAATAGTTGTTAATGATCCAAGGAGCATCATATCCCGCTCTTCGCTGGAGCTGCACCTGTCAACCACCTTTTGAAGGATAGCAGGAAGGTTTTCGAATACCGAATCGGGGAAGGTGGGTAAATCGTCTTCAGATGGAAGACCGGCCCGAACGCCCGGGATGGCTATAAGGGTCTTCGGGCAACCGGCTGTTGTGGAAGGTAATCTTCTGATGAGTAATTGTTGAATGTTTTTCATGATGTGAATATTTTTAAGATTAATATTCACAAAGAAAACCTTCGATCAATTCAACTATTTGGTATAAAAGTGTTCAAAATTTGTTCCAAAACTGTTCAATTCAGTTCTTTTTTACTTCTCTTTTCATAATTTGACTTAAGCCGGCTTAAGAGGGGATGAATGTCATCATTGAATTTATCATTTTCAGGGAGTATTTTTGACATAGTGATCCCAAAGGTATCTTTGATGAATTCCATATATTTCGATTGAGAACGTGCAGTGATCAATTGCTCGTAGGCAAGAAAATGATAGATGTAGGAATATTTGGCCACCGGCGAATTATCATCCAGGGTATATTCCATTTGCAGGTACCAGAATAGTTCATACGACGCTTCTTTTTTAAAAATCTGGTGATGCTTTGATGAGAAGATGGTTCCATTTACCGGCAAGCCTGTTTCATTGTTTTTACCAATTCTCATCTCTTCCCCGGATCCATTGACAGAAGAGATCGTTTCAGCAGATTCATTTTTCCGGTCAATACCCGTTTGGTCCCGGAGTTCTTGCTCCATATCCTCCAGTTCGGAATAAAAGATGGTCCATACGATGAATTCTTCACTTGCTTTTTGAGCATTTGTTAAGGCACATTCCACATGATCCACTTCATTGTAACCCTCCTCAGAATCAGGGAACCTGATCAGTTCTACCTTGAAAATCGAAGTGTCATCAGGGATCAGGGGAATATTGAAAGGCAGACCGTTGGATTGCTTTTTATACTCTATTTCCAAATGCTGCTCATAAAGATCCATGGCATAATGAGCCTTCATACCCATTTCCTTTATTTTTTCCTGTATTTCCTTTCGTTTGGATTGAATGAATTCCAATTTCATTTGATCTTCCCCGCAGAATGTCAAATCAAGGCAAAACCGGGTCACCAGGTCAGCGCAAGTCCGTACAATGGACATGAGCCTTTTCTCATCGGGTTCATCTGTGATAAGTTGTATTTTTTCTATTATTTCCATAAGAACTGTTGTGAAGTGATTCTCAATTGGGTTTCACCGGTCCGCTTCTTAATACTTTAACAATCAATGGCAAACTATTTTAATTCCTGACCTGTTTGCCTACTCCCTGCCTCCTGAAAGCTTTGCCGGGTTGACATTTCTAAAATAATAAATAATATTTATAATTACACGATAATACTTTATTATTCAATCACGTTACACATTATTTTTTTGTTGCGTAAGGTGAGTTATATAAAGGAATGGCAAGACATAGTTAAATCAGAGGTAATGATGATGAGTGTTTGAAACTTTCAAACCGGTCACAATTAGTGACCAGTTCATTGGTCTCATTATGAACAAGTTGAAACTGACCCAGTCGGTACCATCCCATTGATGTCAACGAGATGGTACCGATTGGCTGACCGCTATTTTACAGGCTTCTTTCGCTTTTGAAATTACGGAAAGGAAATTTCAAAAATCAGTGTATTCTAATGCTTTAGCAAGTTGACGAGCTCCTCAAAATTCATTTTTATAAGCATCCATTTGTCTGATCTGCTCAAAAACGCTTAGTCCTTGTTTTGATAGTTCGTTTGTCCTGGTCTTTATTGTTTAAAGTGAATACAACGAGGCATTACTTTATAGCTGAGACTTTATTGATTTCAGTATATAGAGCCCTAAAACAAGCCGATTCACTATCCGGGCCGGCTGGTTTCTTGCCATAGAACTGATCCAGAAATGAATTTGGGCCATTCCAGACGGTTTGCATCATTCCCTGATAACGATCTTTTAAGGCCGGGGTGGCATATTTGCGGAATCGTTCCATATCCTGGGCCTGAACAACGGCATTTGCAGGATTTCTCCACGGACAGGTAATGACAGAAAGTCCTTTCATGGCAAACATAACCGGTGTCTGATCAGGACGTTCGTAATGCCAGTCGCAAATCATCACGTCTTTGTAAATCAGGTCAATCGCGCGGTTGGTATTGTTCATGCTGGCTTCCCACATACCCATTCCTGTCGTTTTACCATCGATCAATCGGTCACCCCATATCCATAACTTGCGGTTTTTAAGGGCCAGATGATTCCTGATCAGATTTACCTCGTTGGCAAACAGTTCAGCTTTATCGAATCCCGAACAACGCGGACAGCTTTCATGACCAATATAGAACACCTCGTCCATGCCGGCATGGAATGCATCGGACTCAAAAGCGTCACAGATTTCATCCATCAGTTCGAATACCACTTTATGAACTCCCGGGTGTAAGGGACAGTAACTTCTGCAATACAAGCCATCAGCATTCGGCCATTTGTATTTCTCAGGCATCTTCACATTGGGCGTTTCATCAAACTCAGGATAGACCTGAAGCAGCTTTCCTGTTTTCTCGGCCCATGACTGGTGCCCAAGCATATTAATTTGGGGGATCAGGCGAATGTTGTGTTTTTTGCAGACTTCAACTATCTTTTTTACATCACCTTTGGTAAGGCCATCTTTATCACTCAATTCAGGATGACTTTCAAACTGGAAACCGTATCCGACCATTAAAACCAGTGTATTCACCTGGCGGGGGGCTAATTCCTCATCAATAAACTTCACAAAAGTGTCGAGATGAGCGGCATCAGGAGCTCCAATGCAAAGGCCGCGAACGGGCAGTAAGTCCTGAGCTTTCCCAAAACCATAAAAGCCAAGGATTAAAGCAACGATAATAAGTATTTTCTTCATGTTTTAAGTTATTAGTATTGTTAGTGTTTAAGTTTCTAAAGTTTTAAGCGGATGTTAATTTTCGAGAGCAAGGCAGCAAAGCCAACCATTGTCAGAGCCCATCCTAGTGAGCCGCATATGGCAAGAAGCTGACTGCTTTCCTGTTTGTAGAAAAACAATGGGAGACTCAGACCCCAGATGATAAAATAAATCACATCAGGAGCCAGATAAGTGGTGAGTGAATTCTGTCCGGCAGGTTTAAAAACAGCAGCCCATTTACTTTTGCCCTGAATATCGATTATCCAGTATAACAGCGCAAAGATGATCAGGCTGATTCCGTTACAGATCATACCCCAGCTGGGTGTTCCATGTATTTTGGAAATGATGAACCAATTGCGAAGGAAAAAGCCTGCCGCCAGTGAAAGAATTCCTAGTACCACAAAGATTCCTGCTGTTTTTCCCGGGTTGAACTTACTTTGTTTTAGGATCAAACTGCAAACCAATCCGGCCAGCACGATCATTGGAACACTTCCGCTAATGATTACCCCGAATACCGGATTCAGGAAACTCAGGAAACCAAGCATCCCGGATTGGAATAGGATATTAATGCCAATAAATGAAAACCATAGAATTACTGTTGGAACCAATCTTTGGCCAATGAACAGACTTGCAGTGGCAGCCACCAGGTATCCCCAGCCGATTAACCCGAGAATTCCCCACCATCCGGTTTTGATCCAGGTTACATGTGCGGGATCTCCGGCTTTAAAAATCACAGCCAGTATTATAAGAATAAGCACCCCCAGTACCTTTAATCCCAGGAATAGCTTTTTAAGTTTACTGTTCTCAGGATATCTATTCCAGATCAGAAAAATGGATACATACATCAGAATGGCATAGAGTTCTCCGTTTATTCCGCTTAATCCTGAATTCAGTCTTCCGTGGTTAATCATCAAGACACCAATCAATAGCAGACTTGCTGTTCGCAAAATGATGTGCTGAAAGACTTTCAATTTTGTTTCCCCGTTTTTTATGCGGGAATTGATAGCGTATGGAATTGCCATACCCACCATAAAGAGAAATCCGGGAAACACCCAGTCGGCAAGTCCCATTCCATCGACATTGCCTTTGGTATGCACCATCCATCCGGGAACTCCGGGTTCAAACAAATCGTTCACGAAAAGCATCAGGAACAGGGTCAGCCCCCGCATGATGTCGATCGAAAGGATCCTTTTCGTTGTGGGTTTAAGATTTTGCATGGAAATATGCTTTTAAGGAAGTATTCACCTGCAGGCGGGTACCTTTGCTCCATAGGAAAACGAAAAAATCCTGTACCAAATCTTCTGTTGCTTCACGGTCATTCAAAAAACGCATCGGGAATGCGCATAAACCAGAGTAGTAATAGTTAAAAACAAAATCAAAGATGACCTTGTCTTGTTTTCTTAAACCCTCAATGAGAATGTTTTCGTTCATAAGCAGGTCTGGTTAGTTATTAGCAAAACTAGCAATAATTGAAAACAATTGAAAAATTTTAATGTATTTAGAACTGAATTTTATATCATAGATTTAATCAAACTGATTTAATGCCGTTTTGAACCATGGTCTAAGCATCACCCTAACCTGATGAATAAAAATAGATATAAACAAAAAAGCGGATGAACTCAGGATTTTCATCCTTCATTCATCTGCTTTTTAGTAATTCGTTACAAAATCATCAATTTCTATATCTCGATTTTGGCTCCCATCACTTTTAAGAATTCGCGGATAAAGCTTGGATGGGCTGGCCATGCCGGAGCAGTAACTAATTTGCCATCCACATAAGCTCCGGTTACAGCAATGGACTGGTATTCTCCTCCCGCCATGGTTACTTCAGGCCCGACAGCGGGATAAGCGGTAAGCTTCCTTCCCCGAACCAAATCAGCTGCAGTTAAAATCTGAATGCCATGGCAAATGGCAGCAACCGGCAGATCGTTAACAAAGAAATACTTTGCAATTTGGAGAACCTTTTCGTTTAGACGCAGATATTCGGGCGCCCTACCTCCGGCAATGACCAGTCCGAGGTAATCACTAACTTTAACATCATCAAAACTGTAATTTAAAATAAAATGGTGTCCCGGTTTCTCGGAGTATGTCTGATCACCTTCAAAGTCATGAATGGCTGTTTTAATGGTATCTCCCTTTTTTTTACCAGGGCAAACAGCATGAACTTCGTACCCAACCATTTCCAGCATTTGAAACGGTACCATGGTTTCATAATCTTCAGTAAAATCTCCGGTTAAGAATAATAATTTTTTCATGGCTATATTCATTTAGATTAATAAATGTGATGCTGACCTTGGAATGCTTATTGATTGGTAAATTCCGTTCTTTTCATAAGTTTGACTTTCCTGGAAATGTCACGAACATATTGTGCTTTTGCCATATTAACCAGGCAAAAGTCCTACCCTAAAGTGATTATCCTTGAAAAGCAATAATATAAACAATATCTCTATCCCTATTGTTCGTTGATCTTTAGGATTTTAATGATGAGGAGTAAGATTCATTGGTGATGTGGGTGAATCCGACATAAAGGCAGTGATAACAGACACCTGTCTTTATAAGCAGTTGTTGATATTGGATTCTTCGATTTGCTGGCAGGTAAAGTATAGAGCCCTGACAGATTTCTCTTTGACGGGAAGGAAATCGTAATTATCAAACCTCGCTATGCAGTACAGGAATTAAAAATGAACTTACCCAAAGATTACCTTCTGTTCTTAGGGTATGCATAGTATCGGCAGGAACAACAAAAACACCACCTGGGGCCAATTCAATTTCTTCATGTTCCAAAACGCCAAAACCTTCTCCTTTAATACAATAAAAAATCTCGTTATGATTCTGATGTTTATGTAATGCATTCTTTTTGTCAGATCTTATGTGGTAGACATTGGTTACTATTTTTAATTTGATCGCTTCTAAATCCATGATATTCTTGTATAAATAATTCAGTTATTCTCAGTTTAACTCTACCCTAATTTATCGCGCAATTATAGTGAAAATTGCAATACCTGATATTAGTATATTTGTTATCTTTAACCATCAAATATGCTCATGCCAAGGTCTCACAATAAGATACAGAAATGAACCTGTTGACTCCGGTCATCTTTTTACTATCAATTCAGATATTCTTCAGGAAAGCATTAAACCTGCTTTCGATGTGCACGAAATGTATCCGGGTAGGGATTGCGTCGTATTCCCTTCGGATAAATTAATCTATGATTGATTTGCATACGTACTAAGATTTGGATTTTAGTACAGTTATAGATCAGTCATAGTACAGATATACCGAAGGAATACCTACCCATTCCCTGCTTAAACCCAGTCCGGCTCACTAGAATGATAATAAAGGATAGAATGAAATCTGTACTGTATTATTTCAATCTTCATCGTGATCGATAACCGGTCACTTATTTTTTGACTACCTGATATCCACGACCCTCAATGGCTTTACTGATCAGGACCAAATTGGTTTTTGTGGAATCGAATCTTACAAAAGCAGTTGAATCGAGGTGATTGGCGCTGATGCTATCAATACCGGGCAGTTGTTTGACTCCTTTGGCAATGGATTGTTCGCAATCGGTACAACTCATGCCTATAACCCTGAGCCTGGCCTCTGTAAGGACTGGAACTGACTTTGCCTTTGTGGCTTGTTTCGGGGAACAACCCGCAATACTTAAGGCAAGGATTAGAATTGAGATTATTCGTTTCATGTTTGTTCAGAATGAATCAATGAATTACTAATCGTGAATGGCTGCAGGATACCCCGATCGGTTTGGTATTACCTGACAACCGCTTTCAGAATGTTCTCGCTGCCGTCACCGGCAGTACCCATCACTGAGCCGGCTTTACCGCCCAGCAATATTGCGAAAAGTCCGGCATTCATCCTGGAAATGTACGTCTTTCCGTTGGTTTTTTGATATATAGCAACGCGGCAGGGCATAATAGCTGAAATGTGCCTGTCGTGGTCATTATTCAGAATCCGTACAGCGATATCGGGCTTACAAATAGAGAATACTTTTACCGGTTTTACCTCAAATCCATTATTGGCCATTATTTGCTGAAGATCATACTGGTAAGGCATTTTCCAGTTCTTGTTCTTTGTGGATTCAGTAAACAGATCAACCGTTTGGTCAAAATCGTATTTGCTTTCATCCACCGAAAACAATATCTTAGGTATTATAAAGGCTAAGAATAAACCGATTAGGATTATTCCTGAGATAAATCCGATAAGAAACATGGCTATTTTGTTTTAAAGTTGTGATTATGAAACAAGTGAATGTAGTATTTGTTTAAATAGCCAATTACCTCAATAATTCCATTAAGTTCTGAAAAGGCTGTCCACTATCAACATGATCATCATAAAAAGGTACAGGAAGTTCAGTTTCAGGAACGATGACCTGGCCTGGATATCTTTTTTGATCAGTATGCCGGCTGTAAGGGAAAACAAGACATAGAAAATATAGATGAGAAGAAAGAATTGAGTAGTTGAACCCTGGAGTACTTTCATCGAAACGATCAGCGCCGAGGCAATAGTTGCCAGAATCCAGGTAAAACTCAATCGCTTAATCTGGTTATCATTAAAAATGTCATGCAGACTGGGAAATCCTGCCAGCTCGTATTGATTGCCGAACATGAGCAACAGCAACCAGAAATGGGGAATCTGTCCGATAAAAAAGAATAAGGCTACCCAGAATATCTGTTCATCCATTATTTGTCCCCCTCCGGCAACCCAGCCGATATAGGGAGGTAATGCACCCACCAGTGAACCTGGAACAACGGCAAATGCAGTTACTTTCTTCAGAGGTGTGTAAATGGCGTTGTATGACAGAAGGGTCAGTAAACTGATCAGAAAGACAATAAAGGGAAAGTTAGCAATTAATATAAAAGCTCCATAGGCAAAAAAAGAGCCGGCTATCAGGATGGCAGCTTTCATACTGATTTTTCCTGAAGGAAGGGGACGGTTTTTGGTCCTTGGCATCAGGGCGTCCGTTTTGTATTCCTGAATATGATTGATGGCCCCTGAGCAGCATGACATCAAAAATACCCCAGCCATCAAAACCAGGGCATCGGTACCAAACAGACCGGTTTGCAGGACATAACCGGTACAGGCAGATAAAGCAACGGGCAAAGAAATACGTACTTTACCCAGTTCCAGAATGATCTTTATCCAGTATGAAAGTTTTGATCGGGTCATTTCAGCGATTTAAGATACGCCGTAATTTGCTGCACATCGCCTTCGGAAAGGAGTCCGGTATAAGGTTGCATAAGTCCCTTATTAAAGCCTTTCACGATATCAGCATTGGGGTCATAGATCGAGCGCTTGATATAGGCATCGTCGGCAGTAACTTCATGCTCCTGGCCATTGGTCTGAATAACTACTTTCGATCCGTAAATTCCCTTGAAGGTCGGTCCGATCAGTTTTGTGCCATCGACTGTATGGCAGGCAAAACAACCGATGTTTTTCATGATACGCTGACCGGTAGCAGTGGGAGAATCAACCGCCACAGATACATGTTTGATGGTGTCGATATACCAGGCATCAAACTTAGGCTGAGGCATTACCTTAACAGTGGAACCCATGTAGGAGTGATTCATTCCGCAGTAAACGGTGCAGAATAATTCGAATAATCCTTCACGCTGGGGGATGAACCAGGCCATCTTTTCCCTCCCCGGAACGACATCCTCCTTGATTCTGAAGGCAGGGATAAAAAACCCATGTATAACGTCGAGTGAAACCAGTTTTAGCTTTACAGCCTTGTCCATCGGTACGAAAAGGGTATCGGTTTTCTTGCCGTTTTCGTATTCAAACAAATAGTTCCACATCCGACCGGTGACCTTAATGTTGAAGGTATCTTTGGGGGCTTTTCTCATGGGTGCCCATCCGGCCCATCCATAATAGAACATGATTAAAACCAGGATGGTAGGAATTACTGTCCATATAACTTCCAGGGTGTTACTTCCTTTGATTTGAGTTGCTATGGGATTTTTCTTGTTATTGTATTTATACATGAAATACAACATGGTAAAAGTCAGTCCGATCAGGAAAACAAATGAGATGCCCATGATTAGCAGAAAGGCTTTGTCAACTCCTGACACGAAATTAGATGCATTAACGGTATTTGATAAGATATACATAGCTTTTATCTGAAAAAGTAATCTAAATAGGTAATGAAAAGGAGCGCTGCAAATACCAAAATTACAAAGACTACCATGATACGCAAAAATGGTTCGTCAAATTTCAGGTGCATGAACCAGGTTAACACAAGTGTTGATTTAATGGTTGAAAAAATCAGTGCGCCTAAAACTGAATAACCTCCGAGGTTTATATGTACAAGCCCGATCGACATAAATGTCATGGTAATCAGCGCCAATAAAATATAAAAGTAGACCCTGTAAGGTACGATATGATGTTTTTCTTTTTCCATACTAAAAGCTTTTCTTAATGAATTAAATAGAACAGGGGGAACAGGAATATCCAGATCAGATCGACCAGGTGCCAGTATAATCCGGCATTTTCAAGCAAAGATGGACGGTCTGCATTTACTGTTCCTTTTTGAACCCTTTTTAGTGCCACCAGAATAAAGATCATACCTATGATAATATGAAGTGCATGCAGTCCGGTCATCACAAAATAGAGACCAAAGAAAAGTATTTCGCCTTTGCTCATATCATTGATCAGGTGTGGTGATCCTGGCCAGATGCCGTGATGAAATTTTGTTCCCCATTCAAAGTACTTATTGACCAGGAAAACCAGGGCAAGTACAACGGTAACTATCAGTAAAAACAGGGTTAGTTTTTTATTCTTTTGCTGTAGTGCTGTTGTTGACATGGCAATAGTCATACTGCTTACCAGCAGGATGATCGTATTGATGGCACCGATTACGACATTCAATTCTTCTCCTGCCAGCTGAAATGCTACCGGATTCAGAAACCTGTAGATTGAATAAACGATGAACAAGCCACCAAAAAGGAGCAGTTCAGTGAATATAAAAAGCCACATTCCCAATTTGGATGCTTCAGGATCGTAATGAGGTTCTGAATGTTGAGTTACATTTTCCATAGAGTAGTATCCGGGGTTTAATATTCGTAAGGTCCGTCTTTTTCGCCATAAACAGGTATATCTTCAAAATTCTCGGTTGGGGGAGGAGAGGGTACTGTCCATTCAAGTGTTTTCCCATTCCACGGATTCATTGGCGCAATGGCGCCATTCTTAGCCGATCGGAACAGATTGATGATAATGATCAGCAATCCAAAGGCCATTACCCATGAACCTAAGGTTGAAAGTATATTTGCAGCATGGAATTCGGGCAGGTAATCGTAATAACGACGGGGCATGCCCATCATTCCAAGATAAAACATAGGCGAATACAGGGTCAGGAAACCTACAAAGAAAAATGCCCATCCAATTTTAGCCCAGGCTTTATCGTACATTCTTCCAAACATTTTGGGATACCAATAATGAATGGCGCCAAAAAAGGCAAATCCAACTCCGCCAAAGACAATGAAATGAAAGTGAGCCACTACGAAGGCTGTATCATGAACGTAAACATTCGTTGCCAATGCTCCAAGAACCAGTCCGGAGAAACCGCCAATCATGAAAACAAAAATAAAGCTGATTGCCCATAAGAAAGGAATGTCCGGATTGATTGAACCTTTGTGCATGGTTGAAATCCAGTTGAATACTTTGATTGCACTGGGAATCGCAACAATAAAGGTTAAGATCGAAAAAGTATATTGGGCAGTACCGCTCATTCCTGAAGTAAACATGTGGTGTCCCCAGACGAAGTACCCAACAAATGCAATGGCGATAGTAGAGGCAACAATGGCCTTGTACCCAAAAATATGTTTTTGTGAGAATGTAGGGATAATTTCAGAAATAGCCCCCATTGCCGGAAGGATCATCACATAGACAGCTGGATGCGAATAAATCCAGAATAAATGTTGATACAAAACAGGGTCGCCTCCCAGGGCAGGATCAAACACCCCGATGCCGAAAATACGTTCCAACGCTACCAGGACAAGGGTGATCCCTACAACCGGTGTAGCCAGCAACTGAATCCAGGCGGTCCCATAAAGCGACCAGGCAAACAAGGGCATTTTTAACCATGTCATGCCCGGGCATCGCATCCTGTGAATGGTTACGATGAAGTTTAATCCTGTTAAGATTGACGCAAATCCTAGTACAAAGGCTCCGAAAATAGCGGGAAGCAGATTTGTTCCGGTTTTAAAGCTATAGGGAGCATAGAAGGTCCATCCCGTGTCAGGTATGCCGTTGCCAAACAAAACAGAACAAATGACCAGTATTGAACCCGTCATGTAGATGTACCAGGATAGTAAATTTAGTTTTGGAAATGCAACATCCTTGGCCCCGATCATGATTGGTAGCATGAAGTTTCCAAAGACTGCCGGAAGTCCGGGTATGACGATCATGAAAATCATGATTACTCCATGCACTGTAAATAAAGCGTTGTAAGTCTGTGGACCCATAATGGTTCTCCCAGGTGCAATGAGTTCCAACTTCATGGCTAACCCAAGCATAACACCGATGAGGAAGAATGTCATCATGGCATACATGTACATCAGGCCGATACGCTTGTGATCGGTTGAGAGAATCCAACTGAATAATCCTTTGTATTTTCCTTTATATTCGAGGTAACTTACCTCATGAAGAATTGGTACCGCTGTTTGCATAAATCAAATAGGTTTGTTTAATTGGTTTCTTTTGGGTTTGAAAATCAGTACAAGGAAAAACAATGCCGCAAAGAACAAAATTAAAGTGCCTGAAATCTTGGTCACATTCAATACATACGACTGTCCCACCGGATCGTATGAAAAGCAATACTGCATAATTCTGTTAATTGTTGGCGCAGACAATCCTTTGGACGATTCGACAATGGCCATTTTAAAATCGAATGGCAGAAAATATATTCCGTTAAGATACCTTGTAATTTTACCTTTCGGACTTACCACACAGATCGAGGCTGCATGGACGAAGTTATTCCCTGTAGTTTTATATTTAAAGCCGGTGGCATTGGTTCCCTTAACTATGCTTGAGCTATCTGAAACAAAAAATTTCCATCCTTTACGGATGGCATCTTTCTTATTCACCAGATTCAGGTAGTTGTTTTTTTTACGGATTCCGAGATCGATCGTTTCCCTTGGATCAAAGCTGATGGTTAAAACCTGGTAATCAACTCCCGGAATCAGGTCAGATGCGTCCATCACCTTGGCCAGTCCTTCCATCAGCGGACTGCATATTCCCGGACATCGGAAATAAACCCAATTGATGATCGTTGGCTTGTCTATTAAATCAGTCAGCAGTACAAGCTGGTTATTTTCATCTGTCAGGTAAATATCCTTTGGCAGATATTCGTCTAAATGCTCAACGATACCAATTTCAGTCCCGAGGTCTCGGGATTTGGTCTTATCGTCAATCCCGAAGTCTCGGGACTGACCGAATAGACTCATCCCCGGGAAAAGTACTAAAAAGAATAGCAATAAGAATATTTTTCCTAAAAATATTCGAAAATTAAGATTAGTCCGTACATGTGATAAATGTTGATTTTTCACACTTTGATACGTACTGACACTTTGATTATGGTTCATTTTGTCCCGATAGCTATCGGGATTGGTTTTCAATAGATACATTTATTCTTGATTTGGTTTGTCTTTAAAACCCCTAAACATTCTTGATTGTTTAATGAAATTAGAATTATCCTGTCTTTTTATTGTTTTTTCTATTAAGCCCGTTCTATTACGATTATGAATTTATTGATCCGGCAATGGCGTTATAAAACTGACCACAAGGTAACAATCAATTTAGTATCCATATCATTAACATCGAAAAAACGAATGGTCAGAGATAACCTTTTTACAGTTGGATCATTAATCGGGAGGGTAAGTCACTGAAAAGACTGCTTATTCAGTATCTAAGGAGTACGAATATTTCCCGTCAAAAATAGCTTGGTTACTTGTAATTTACTATAGGACAATCATTTTCGACAGAATCTATGGTTTATCAATATTATTGAACTGATTTTTAGCTTTTAGGAGTTCTAATATTGTAAAATTCATTTTAACTTTAGGTGTCAACTATTTAAACCGTTTACCACCCAAAATATGAATGTATTTAAACGTACCTTCCGGTTTTACCTTGATGGATTTGCGAACCTTCCCCACTGGGGAAAGCAGGTATGGCTGGTCATCCTGATCAAGCTTTTCATTTTGTTTGTTGTCCTGAAAATCTTTTTCTTCCCTGATTTCCTAAAAACTAATTTTAAGAATGACGCTGAAAGGAGCAATCATGTGCTTGAAAATTTAACGAATATCAACTAACTATTTTAAAAAAAACCTATGCTGGATGGAATCAATGTAGCTTTAGTAGATTGGTCAAGGGCGCAATTTGCCCTTACGGCCATGTATCATTGGATTTTTGTGCCTTTAACTCTTGGGTTGGGCATACTGGTTGCCATTATGGAAACCTTGTATGTTAAAACCGGCAATCCGGAGTGGAAACGGATAACCAGATTCTGGATGACCTTATTTGGAATTAACTTTGCCATAGGAGTGGCAACGGGAATTATCCTTGAATTTGAATTCGGTACGAATTGGTCTAACTATTCCTGGTTTGTGGGCGATATTTTTGGAGCTCCGCTTGCCATTGAAGGTATCCTGGCCTTTTTTATGGAGTCAACCTTTATTGCCATCATGTTTTTTGGCTGGAATAAGGTAAGTAAGAGTTTCCATCTTACAGCCACCTGGCTGACAGCTATCGGTGCAAACTTATCAGCATTGTGGATTTTGGTTGCCAATGCCTGGATGCAAAAACCTGTAGGAATGGTTTTCAATCCCGACACAGCCCGAATGGAAATGACCAGTTTCTGGGAGGTTTTGTTTTCTCCTATGGCGGTTCATAAGTTTTTGCACACCACCTCGTCCAGCTTTGTTCTGGCAGCCATTTTTGTAATCGGAATTTCATCCTGGTATATTCTAAAAGGCAGAGATATTGTTTTTGCAAGGAAGAGCATAGTCCTTGGGGCTGTTTTTGGCTTTATAGCCATTATTTATACCATATTCACAGGGGATAGTTCTGCCCGTGATGTTGCCCATTACCAGCCCATGAAATTTGCAGCCTTCGAAGGTTTATACAATGGCAGCGAAGGCGCCGGATTGGTAGCGCTGGGTCTGATCTCTCAAAATACTGCTGACCCGACTAATGAGAACCTGAAAGACTTTACGGTGAAGATTGAGATTCCGAATATTCTGTCATACATGGCTTTTTTGAATTGGAATGCTTTTGTCCCCGGAATAAACGACTTAATCAAGGGAAACGAAAAATACGGGGTATTGGCGGCAGCCGATAAAATAATTCGTGGAAAAATAGCCATCGAAAAACTCAAGGCGTTTAAAGAGGCCAAAAAGTCGGGACAAATTGCCAGAGCCGATTCACTGAAAACCGAGATAATGAGTCCTGAATTTCAGAAAAATTATTTCAGCTATTTTGGTTATGGGTATATTGCCGACGTGAATACACTCATTCCAAGCGTCGCATTTGCTTTCTATAGTTTCCACATCATGGTTGTGCTGGGAATGTATTTTATCTTCTTTTTCCTGATGGCTTTGTTTTATACAATAAAAGGTAAAATCCATAAAAAGAAGACATTTCTTCGCATAGCAATCTGGACTATTCCATTGGCTTACCTGGCCAGTCAGGCTGGATGGGTGTTAACCGAAGTGGGTCGTCAGCCTTGGGTGATTCAGGATTTGATGCCTACCATGGCTGCTGTTACCAAAATCAGCGTTGGTGCTGTACAGGTAACTTTCTGGCTATTTGCTATTATTTTTACCACCCTGCTTATTGCTGAACTGAAAATCATGATGCGCCAAATTAAAATCGGACCTAAAACAGAAGGAGGAGCCAAATAATGTTTGAATCCCTATCACTTATAAGTTTACAGCAATACTGGTGGCTGATTGTCTCGCTGCTGGGTGCATTATTCGTTTTCCTGATGTTCGTTCAGGGAGGTGAAACCTTGTTTTTCACCATTGCTAAAACCAAAACGGAGAAATCACTCCTGGTGAATACCCTGGGGCGGAAATGGGAATTTACGTTTACCACTCTGGTCACTTTTGGAGGAGCTTTCTTTGCTTCGTTTCCCTTGTTTTATGCCACATCGTTTGGTGGAGCTTACTGGGTTTGGTTTGCGATCCTAATCTCTTTTGTGATTCAGGCTGTTTCGTATGAGTTTCGGAAAAAACCCGCTAACTTTTTAGGGGCCAAAACCTTCGAGATATTTCTTTTTATTAATGGCTTGCTTGGACCGGTGCTTGTGGGTACTGCGGTAGGTACATTCTTCAATGGGGCCATGTTTTCGCTCGACGACATGAAACATGTAACCTGGGGAACACCATTCCGGGGACTTGAAGCAGTGCTCACATTCCATAATCTGGCACTGGGATTGGCAGTTCTATTTCTGTCGCGTATCCTTGGGTTGCTGTATTTTATGAATTCCGTTGACAGTGAACCAATCTTCGAACGATCAAAAAAGCATTTGTTATACAATACCGTTCCATTCTTGGTATTCTTCCTGTATTTTGTGATTGCTTTGCTCTTTAAAGATGGTTTTGCATACAGATCAGGTACAGGAGAAATCGTCGTCGAATCATATAAATACCTGCACAATCTACTGGTCATGCCAATTAATACGTTAATGTTTTTGGCTGGAGTAGTTGGAGTTTTATGGGGCATTATTTCGACGCTCCTGAAAGGCGGCACCAAAGGCATCTGGTTTGCGGGCGGCGGAACAGTTCTGACTGTTTGGGCTTTGCTGATTCTGGCTGCGTTCAATCACACCAGTTTCTATCCTTCGGTTTTCGATTTGCAGTCGTCATTAACCATCGAAAATGCTTCATCGAGCCGGTTTACGCTGGTCTCTATGAGCTATGTTTCCTTATTTGTTCCGTTTGTTCTTGGCTACATCTGGTATGCCTGGAAATCAATGAACAACAAGAAAATCAGTACAGAAGAACTGGAGCAGGAACATCACGTTTATTGAAGAAAACGTCATTAGCTAAGTGGAAATTTTCAATTAGTCAATCATCATTAATAAATCAACTATGTACTGGAGTTCAATATTTTGGTTTTTAAGCTGGCCCGTGGTAGTCATTATCAGTTATCACCTGATTAAATTTACCATTCGTAAATACGAACCGATTCTGGAAAAACCTATCAAAAAGGTGATTCATATAAAATAAAGAATAGTCTCCCGGGATCCGATCTTTTCATAAGATCGGATCCTTATTTTTTGAGTCATATAGACTGAAGCACTTGACAGGATGAGAAAATATTATTTTTCCCGGCAAGTAACACATACCGGTTTCGCCTTTCCTTTATACAAATACCAATCCTTCAATACTTCCGAATAAAAACTGACCGATACCTCCCTGCGTCTTTAGTCGGATAGCTTTTGTTATCATTCAACATTCAATCCATATACGCGTAAACCATTCTTAAACGAATTGTAGGGGTTTGGCAGAAGATCCCGGATCCCTTCAGATTGTTAAGGGAGAAATAAATCGCAGTTCGTCTCAATGATTCAATGACCTTTACTAATTCTCCTTCGGGATAAGAAATGATAGCAGTCAGTACCCTATTCATCTTCCCGATATGAACCCCTGCCAAACGCCTTTCTATATTTGCATGTTCACAGTTTATTTCAGGTATTTATTTTGTAAGTCAACATACAGAAACCTTACAGAAACCATACTCAAACCATACACAAATCAAAGAGGGTTCATAGTGCGATCCCTGCCCGTTCCCGGTTCGGTCTGATTTCAATCCTCATGTTCTGCGCTATGTAATATAGAGTTGAATGAAGCTTTAAAAACAGGCCGGTTAAACTAAATGGAATTCATTTAGTCCAAGGAAAGAATTTAAAACTTTAATTATGAAAAAATTAGTATTGGTTGTTTTTGTGGCTTTATTTGCCTTTGGTTCTAGTTTCGCACAACCAGGCGGTGGTGATCCTGCAGCTCGTCTACAGAGAGAACTCGATGGGTTGACTACGGAATTAAGTCTTACAAAAGATCAGTTAGCAAAAGTTACTACTATTGTTACCGATGCACAGAAAAAACAGTCAGAAGCATATGCAAAAATGCGTGAAGCCGGTGGTACGATGGACCGTACCAAAATGCGTGAAGAACGCACTAAAATGCAGGCTGAAACTGACAAACAAATTAAGGCAGTTATAACTCCTGAACAAGGCGTTAAACTTGATGCTTTTCGTAAAAAACAAGCTGAAGAACGTGCCAAACGTATGCAGGGACAGGGTCAGTAAGAAGATTAATACATTTCAATTTTGAAAAAACCTTTCTGATTACAAATCCAGGAAGGTTTTTTTTATTTATATGGGTAATTTCCAAACGAATATCCCAAGTATAACAACCGCGACACCGCAAACGATAATAAGCGCTGCATTGAGTTTGCTGACAATTATAACACTCGGTTGCTCACGTTCGGTAAACACTTCACGAACGACATTGAAATAGTAATAAATGCCGATTATTGCCATTAGAATGGCGAATATGGAAGTCCAAAGTATTCCCTGGCTGATGGATAACACAAAGACCTGGTATTTGGCCATAAATCCTGAAGTTGGTGGAATTCCTGCCAGGGACATCAGTAATATGGTCATGAAGACCGCGATCCAGGGCTTGGTTTTGAACAGGCCTCTGAAAATGAAGAGTTCTTCATGTCTTTCAGATGCTCGTTTCATCAAAATGAATATAATAAATATTGGGACGGTTGCCAGCGAATAAACGAAAGTGTAATACAACAATACGGCAGCTGATGAACCATGCTGTGAAAGCATGGCCAGCATGATAAAACCGCTGTGTGAAATAGAAGAATAGGCAAGCAGTCGTTTGAAGTTTGTTTGCTTCAGGGCTCCCAGGTTACCAACAAACAAAGTAAGAGCGGTCATCACCCAAAGTGCTTTTTCAAGAGGAATGGGTAATGGAAGTAATCCCATATTCAATAATCGGTAAAAAGCAGCAAAACCAGCGGTCTTTACCACCGTTGACATAAATGCAGTAACAAGGGTAGGAGCTCCTTCATACACATCGGGACTCCAGAAATGAAAGGGTGCTGCGGCTACCTTAAAGGCGACGCCAATCAGGATAAAAAGCAATCCAACCAAAAGCATGGGAGGCAGGTGCCCATTAAATTGAGCAATAAAAGTCTTGATCTCAGGCAGGTAAAAGGTGGCCGAAGCCCCGTAAACAAGTGCAATTCCGAAAAGGAAAATAGCTGTGGCAAACGAACCAAGCATGAAATACTTGAATGAAGCTTCATTTGACCGGTAAGAATATTTCTTTCCCCCGGCAAGCACATACAGCGGGATGGATAAAATTTCGATTCCCAGAAACAGCATAATGAGGTTTGAAAATGAGGTCATCAGGAAAGCTCCGGCAAGTGCAAAAATCATCAAGGCGTATTGCTCAGCAACATGAAGCTTCATATCTTCATAATAGTCAATACCAAAGATGAAAATCAGGATGGTAATAATAATCATGGAAATATTGAAGGCGATCGAGAAGTTATCGAACAGAATCATGTTATGAAAATACATGGAGCCAAGTCCCCAGTCCTGAAATGAAAGGTATAATGAGACCAGAAGCCCCGCAATTGCGACAGGCGCCAGAATGGTCTTGTTTTTTATAAATCCCAGATACAAGACCAGTATTCCCAGAACGATTGTAAATATTAATGCAGTCATTTGCTTTCAGTAATCAGGTTATTTCTAAAATACGGTTCAATGTGCAAGGGCTGAAACTGCTTCCGCAACAGGTTTTATCAGATTCTGTGTTGCATGTATAGATTGGTCGAACAAATTAAATATTGGCTGCGGGTATATACCCAGACCAATGATTACAACAATCAATGGAATCAGAATCAGGTAATCGAGCGCACGAATATCGGTTATCTTGTTAAAAACCGACTTCTGCACTCCAAGCATGGCACGCTGATAAGCATACAGCATGTAGATTGCTCCAAGGATCATGGTAAGTCCGCCAATGGCAGCAAACCATATAGATTGTTGAAAAAGTCCTGTAATCATCAGAAATTCTCCTATAAAGCCAGCCGTCAGCGGCAGCGCTATTGATCCTAAAACGACGATCAGCAGAAGCAGTGCCATTTTTGGGGCCTGTAGTTTTAGTCCTCCCAGTTGAGGTAATTCGATCGTCCCTGTCTTTTCCTTAATCAGGCTTGCAATGTAAAAAAGTGCAGCAATGGTTACTCCATGACTGATGGTCTGAATAAGAAGTCCCTGTAATGCATAGGTGTTCAGTACAAACATAGCAGCGACCATAAGGGAGATATGCGCCATTGAGGAAAAAGCAATCAGCATTTTCAGGTTAGTCTTTCGGAAGGCGATTAAAGAAGCATAGATTACTCCAATCAAACTCAGTACAATCACCGTATTCTGCCAATATAATACTCCCTGTGGAATCACCGGGAATAGAAACCGTAGTGCTCCGTAAATACCCATTTTGGTCATCACCCCTGCAAGGATCATCACTCCCTGGGTTGAGGCCATATTATACGTTGGTGGCTGCCAGGTGTGAAACGGAAATACGGGCATCTTTATGGCAAAGGCAATAAACAGTATCCAGAAGAGCCAGATTTGTGTGGTTGCCGGTATGTTTAGTTTGTTGAATGCTGCAAAATCAGTTGTATGCGGTACTGGTGTCAGTTGATAAAGATAAATGATGCCAAACAACAGTAACAGACTCCCGGTCAGGGTGTATATAAAGAATTTGAACGTGATTGTTTTTCTACCGTCGCCTCCCCAGATGAGCAGGATAAAATAGACAGGAATCAGCGACAGTTCCCAGAATACGTAAAAGAGAAAAGCATTCTGCGCCAAGAAAACTCCCAATAAGGCCGATTGTGTAAACAGGATCAGGAAATTAAGTATATGAACGTTTCGCTGTTCACGGTTAAATCCGGCAAGCAGGATGAATGGGAAAAGAAGGTTGGTAAGCAAAATCATGATCATGCTTATTCCATCGAATCCCAGTGAGAAATTAATCCCGAGAAAACTTATCCATTCTACAGCGTATGCAGCAGAAGGCGATAAAACCAAAGATAAGGTGATAAGCAAATTAATTACAGAAGCTGCCAGTGCCATGGGACGCACGACTGACGCACTTCGGAATGGTAGCAGAAACAGGCCTGTAAGTATCGGCAGAAAAAGAATAATCAGTAGTATCATGGGCTCAGATTGTCAGGATAAATACGATGAATAATAAAATACCTGCTACCATAGCAAAGAAGTAAAAGCTCATATTTCCCCGCTGCAGTTTACGCGTCAGGATACCAATTCTTGATGTTGCCTCTCCGATTCCATCAACAATTGGATTCAAAACTTTAGTTTCAACTTTATTGAAGAGGAAATTGGAGAATGAACTGTACGGCTTTTCAACGAGGATCATGTAAGTTTTGTCAATATAGAACTTGTTGACTACAATCCTGCTCCAGATTGACATTGGCTCACCATCTCGTGCCGGGAGATTTGCTTTCCTGACATAGGTTCGATAGGCAATACCGATTACAAGGATTAAAAGAACCAATGATAGAATTATTAATTCTATTTCAGTAGTTGAACTAATTTCTTCGGAAACCTTGGAAGATACTGCACTTTGAAGGAAATTACTGAAGCTCAGATTTCCTCCAAACAACGATGGAATATTAAGGAATCCACCAAATACAGACAGAACCCCCAATATAATCAACGGAATGGTCATCACTTTGGGAGATTCATGCGGATGAGCACCAGCCAGACGTTGTTCTCCGAAAAATACCAGATAAAACAGGCGGAACATATAGAAACAGGTCAGCAATGCGCCTCCAAGCGCCAGGAAGTAAAGAATTACATTGTGTTCAAATGCCTTGCTGAGAATCATATCTTTGCTGAAGAAACCCGAAAACGGGGGAATCCCACTAATTGCAAGTGTTGCAGCCAGAAAAGTGAAATAGGTAATAGGCATCTTCTTTCTCAATCCACCCATCTTGCGAATATCCTGCTCACCGCCCATTGCATGAATGATACTGCCGGCTCCAAGGAACAGAAGTGCCTTGAAAAAAGCATGTGTGGTCAGATGAAATACTGCTGATGAATATGCGCCCAGCCCTAATGCAAGGAACATATACCCCAGTTGAGATACGGTAGAATAGGCAAGCACTTTTTTAATGTCGTTCTGCCTTAATCCAATAATGGCAGCCACGATAGCAGTTGTCAGGCCAATAGCTGTAATCACATTGAGTGTTATCGGGGCGAGGTTATAAAGAATGCTTGAACGTGCAATCATGTATATCCCGGCCGTTACCATGGTAGCTGCATGTATCAGGGCTGAAACCGGTGTAGGTCCGGCCATTGCATCAGGCAGCCAGGTGTAAAGCGGTATCTGTGCACTTTTTCCCACAGCCCCAACCAAAAGCAGAAGTGTAATCAGTGTAATTATCGGCCCTCCTGCATGCATTAGGGAGGCCTGGGCAAATATCTCTGAAAATGAAACTGACTTAAAGGTAAAGAATAGCAGGATGATACCAAGGATAAAACCCAGATCACCAATACGGTTCATGATGAATGCTTTCCTGGCTGCATAATTAAAGGCCGGATTCTTGAACCAAAATCCTATCAGCAAATAAGAGCATAGTCCGACGCCTTCCCAGCCAATGAACAGCACAAGGTAATTGGCACCCATTACGAGCAGCAACATGCTGAAAGTAAATAGATTCATCTGTGCGAAAAAGGAATTCACACGTTCATCGTCGTGCATGTATCCGATAGAATAAACATGAATGAGCGATCCTACACCAGTCACAACAAGCATCATGGTCAGCGACAAATGATCGATCAGGAAAGCAAAAGGGATATTCATATTCCCGACAGCAATCCAGTTGAACAGGGTTATCGTGGCTGAATCCTGTCCTGAACTCCTTAGCAAATAAAACAAGACGACAGATATAATGAATGAGAAAAAAATCATCGCACTGGCAATGATCCCACCCTGATTGTGTTTAAGGCGCTTTCCTGCAAGTCCGGTAATCAGGAACCCCATCAAAGGAAAAGCCGGAACAAGATAGGCCAGGTTTATATTAGGAATCGTTCCTACCATTTTAAACGGTTCAAAAGGTTAATATCCACCGAATCAACATTCCGCTTCATCATTACCAATATTGAGAGGCCAACAGCAACTTCAGCTGCAGCGACTATCATGATAAAGAACACAAATACCTGTCCTGAAGGATCAGAATGGTACGCAGCAAAAGCCGTAACCAACAGGTTGACCGAGTTAAACATCAGTTCGATACACATCAGGATAATGATCGTGTTTCGACGGAATAAAACTCCCATCAGTCCTATGCTGAAAAGCGCAACACTTAATAGAATATAGTGTTCCAGTGGGATAAGCTGTATGGCAGAAGAAATGTCCTTCATGATTTAAAGTTTTTTACTTCGTCTTTCTTCCCGAACATGACAGCACCAATCATAGCGGAAATAAACAATACGGATGAGATTTCAAATGGCAGAAGGAATTCATGAAACAAGGTTTTCCCTACTTCGGAAACCAATCCTACAGTTCCTGAAAATGGGTACCTTGGATGGATTTCAATCACCTGCCGTGTGGCTGCAACCATTACCAGGAAGAATATTCCCCCCGTAATTACTGCCGAGATTCGAGTTACTTTCGATTTTCGTACGATAATTTCCTTGTTCAGGTTCAGTAGCATAATTACAAACAGGAACAATACCATAATAGCGCCAGTATAAACTATGACGTGAACAACTGCCAGAAATTGAGCGTTCAGAAGGATATACTGGCCTGCCATGCCGATAAAGCAGATAATCAGGTAAATCACACTGTCAACTGGATTCTTGGAGAATACAACGAACAATGCGCTGATGATCATGATGGCCGAAAGCATGTAAAATAAGAATGCCATATGTTTTTATTTATTATGTGCAAATTGTTTATTCTGCTTAAACTTCAACAAATTTTCAGTTTGTCTTGCTGATACATCAATCCGCATGTTAGGATCAAGTGGTTCAACCAACATGTCTTTTCCATAAATAAATGGCAGACGTTCATAATCAGAGGGAACAAGCCGGTCGGTCAGGAAAATTGCTTCCTTGGGACAGGCTTCCTCACAATCGCCACAGAAAATACATCGCAGCATATTTATTTCATAGACCTCTGCATATTTTTCCTCCCGGTACAAGTTTTCTTCACCGGGTTTACGTTCAGCAGCTACCATGGTGATGGCTTCTGCGGGACACGCAACAGCACATAATCCGCATGCCGTGCATCGTTCACGACCCTGATCGTCACGTTTCAGAACATGCAGCCCACGGTAAACCTTACTGAATTCACGTGTCTCTTCAGGATAGTTTATTGTCGTTTTCTTTCTGAAAAAATGCTTAATAGTAATGAACATGCCTTTAGCAATGGCAGGCAGATAGATCCATTCAAGGAAGGTCATCTTCTTGTCAGAAACCATTTTCGATCTGTTTGTTAAGGCATGCATGGCTCTTTCGGATTAAGTTAATTCAGTGAAATAATAAAAAACTCCGGTGGCAAGGATATTGAATATTGCCAGAGGCATCAATCCTTTCCATCCAAGGTTCATCAACTGGTCGTAACGAAACCGTGGTAATGTCCATCTGACCCACATAAACAGGAAGATCATAAAGAAAACTTTTATGAAGAAGAAGAAAGTCCCGAGTAATGTAGCGACGTTTCCCGATAAGCCGATATGATCAATAAAAGGCATATGGTATCCACCAAAATATAAGGTCACAATTACTGCCGACGATATAAACATATTAACATATTCAGCAAAAAGGTAGAACCCCAGTTTCATCGAACTGTATTCCGTATGATATCCACCAATAAGTTCTGTTTCACATTCCGGAAGATCAAATGGAGCACGGTTGGTTTCAGCAAAGGCACAGATTATAAAAATCAGGAACCCTAACGGCTGATAGAAAACATTCCAATGCATGCCCTGCTGTTGATCAACTATTTCATGAAGGCTCAAAGTGCCAGTAGTTAGTATAAGGGCAATGATCGACATCCCCATGGCCAATTCGTAGCTGATCATCTGCGAAGCTGCACGGATGGAGCCAAGAAGAGCATATTTGTTATTTGAGGCCCAGCCTCCGAGCATAATGCCATAGACACCAATAGAAACCATGGCGAAAACATATAAAATACCAATATTCAAATCTGCAATCTGCATTGGGAATTCATGTCCAAAGATGGTCAATGTCCCTCCCCATGGAATAACCACTCCCGTTAGCAAGGCAGTTGTCATCGCTATGGAAGGTCCCAGTATGAACATTTTTTTGTTGGCTGAAAGAGGAATGATCTCTTCCTTCATAAACATCTTAATGCCATCGGCAATTGGCTGCAATAGGCCAAAAATGCCTGCACGGTTTGGTCCGAGCCGGTCTTGCATAAAGGCTGCAACTTTTCGTTCACCATAGGTTGAATACATTGCTACAAGAAGTGTAACAAGTAATATGATGACCAAAAAGATGGTTTTATAAATATACATCGTCCAATCCATAACTGTTTTGTCTTTCGCGTGCTAGTTTGTTCTGCCTACAAGATACCTGAATTTTATTTCTCTATCTTAATTTTAGGATTATTCTCTTCAATCAATAGCTTTTCGTAATGGTTTTGTGAGATGACCGAATGCCTTTCTATTTTTCTGGGACCTTCAATTATCCATTCATTTGGATTCTTTTTTTCAAAACGGCAATCGTTGCAAATGAATTCTTCCAGTTCGCCGTACTTATCCTTTCTTCCAGTTACACGAAGAACCTCATCTCCTTTCATCCAGAGAACTGTCTTTCCACCGCATTTGGAGCATTCACGATGCGCATCCATAGGGTTTGTATACCATACACGGCTTTTAAACCTGAAGGTTTTGTCTGTGAGGGCTCCAACAGGACATACATCAATCATATTTCCTGAGAAATCATTGTCAATAGCTTTCAGGATATAGGTGCTTATTTCTGAATGATCGCCACGGCCTAACACTCCATGCACCCTCTGGTCGGTTAACTGGTCGGCTACCTTAACACAACGATAGCATAGAATACAGCGGTTCATATTGAGTTTAATCTTATCACCGATATCGATCGGTTCGAAGGTCCTTCGCTCTTCTGTGGTTCGCGTTTCTTCAAGCCCGTGAACGTAGGATAAATCCTGAAGGTGACATTCACCTGCCTGGTCACATACCGGACAGTCCAGAGGATGGTTAAGCAGCAAAAACTCTGTAATAGCCCTTCTGTTGTCCATTACTTCAGGTGAAGTAATATTCTGAACCACCATTCCATCCTGAACAGTTGTGCGACACGAGGGTACAAGTTTAGGCATAGGCCTTGGGTCTTTTGCCGATCCTTGTGCTACCTTAACCAGGCAACTTCGGCAATACCCGCCACTGCCTTCCAGTTTTGTGTAGTAACACATAGCTGGCGGAACCACACTGCCTCCGATCTTGCGGGCAGCATTCAGAATGGTTGTTCCTGATTCCACTTCAACCTCAATATTATCTATGATTACTTTGACAAGGGACATCGCTGTAATTTTATATGATCCTCAAACTCTTCGCGAAAATGGCGGATTGCACTGGCAACGGGCCATGCAGCAGCATCTCCCAATGGACAAATCGTATTTCCTTCAATATGTTTTGCAATATCGGTAAGCAGGTCGATGTCTTTCATCGATCCTTTGCCACTTTCAATCCTGTACAATATCTTTTCAATCCAACCGGTACCTTCACGGCATGGACTGCATTGTCCGCATGATTCATGATGGTAGAACCTCGAAAAGGTCAAAAGGTTTTTAACAATACAAGCAGTTTCATCCATGACAATAAATCCACCTGAACCTAACATCGTTCCGCTTTGGAAACCTCCATCAGACAGCGATTCATAACTCATCAGCCGGGGTTCTCCATTGGCTGTTCTCAGAATAAGTTCAGCCGGAAGAACAGGCACTGAAGAGCCTCCGGCGACTACGGCTTTAAGTTTTTTCCCATTAAGGATACCACCACAATATTCATCACTGTAAATAAATTCCTTTACAGGCAAGCCAAGTTCTATTTCGTAAATGCCTGGCTTATTGATGTGCCCGCATGCCGAGATAAGTTTGGTCCCGTTACTATTTCCAATACCGATGGCAGCATAGGCATCAGCACCATTGTTCATGATCCAAGGAAGGTTTGCTATTGTTTCAACATTGTTCACAACAGTTGGGCAATTGTATAATCCGACAATAGCAGGGAAAGGTGGCTTGATCCTGGGATTGCCGCGCTTCCCTTCGAGTGATTCAATCAGTGCTGTTTCTTCACCGCAGATGTATGCTCCTGCTCCGGGATGACAATGCAGATCAAGCGAATAACCGCTTCCAAGAATGTTTTCGCCAAGGAACCCGTTACGGTATGCTTCGTCAATGGCCTTTTCAATGATCCGAAGCACATAAAACAATTCACCCCTGATGTATATGTATGAAGAACGTGCACCTAATGCATACGATCCAAGGATCATGCCTTCAATCAGTTGATGAGGGTTCAATTGTCCAATGTGCCGGTCCTTGAATGTTCCCGGTTCACTTTCATCAAAATTGCATACAAAATAACGTGGATTATCCGTGCTCTTGTCGATAAACCCCCATTTCATTCCTGCAGGGAAGCCTGCTCCTCCACGGCCCCTAAGGCCAGACTTTTTAACTTCGGCTGTTACCTCGTCAGGAGTATAGTTTTTTAATGTTTTTTCAACGGCAGAATAACCTCCCAGTTTTCGGTATACCTCGTAACTGGCCAGTCCGGGAACGTTGATGTTATTTAAAAGGATCTGTTTGGCCATTAGTTAAAAGTATGGGTTAGTATGCGAACATTTATTTTCAGCCTGCCATTTTTCAAGGAGTTCGTCAGCTTTCTCAATAGTAATCTTTTCATGGTACTCGGTTCCTACCTGGATGACCGGGGCGTTTCCACAAGCAGCCAGACATTCTACAGTCTTCAGGCTAAACTTGCCGTCCGCAGTGGTCTCACCGGGTTTGATACCCAACCGTTTCTCGAAATGAGCAAGGATTTCCTCCGAGCCTTTTAACCAGCAAGGACCCGTCTGGCAGACTTCAATCATGCAATTACCGACAGGCTGAAGGTTGAACATGCTGTAAAAAGAGGCTACTTCATATACCTCGATGGGTTGAATATCGAGCAGCGAAGCCACGTAATCCATGATTTCGGCACTCAGCCATCCTTTATTTTCGGCCTGTGCGATATGCAAAACCGGAAGTATTGCTGACTTTTGTTTGCCTTGAGGGTACCGGTTTATAATCCGGTTCACAAGAGACAGTGTTTCGCTGTTAAACTCAGTATTGTTCTTATTGTTCTGCATTTATATTTTTCGGTTATTTCTATTTAATTTCCAGTCAGTTAAAATTGGTTGTAAAGATATCTCGCTACGATTTTCCTTTTCCCTTTTTCCTTTTCTCCCTGCTCCTTGCCCTATGCATCCAACTCCCCTGCAATCACATTCATAGAACTCATGGTAAGCACTGCATCGGATAACATGTTCCCGATCACCATCTCAGGATAAGCCTGGTAATAAATAAAACATGGCCGGCGAAAATGCAACCTCGAAGGGGTGCGTCCGCCATCGCTCACCAGGTAAAATCCCAGTTCTCCGTTAGCTGCCTCGATGCTATGATAAACCTCTCCGGCCGGAATATCTGTCTCACCCATGACTATCTTGAAATGCCAGATAAGCGCTTCCATGTTATTGTAAACCTTCTCTTTGGGAGGAAGCACAAACCTTGGATCTTTTGCATAATAAGTATCTTTATCTGCAATCTTATCTAATTTAATTAATGCCTGTTCAATAATGCTTAAACTCTGCCACATTTCTTCCTGACGAACCATGAAACGGTCGTATGTGTCACCGCTTTGTCCAACCGGAATACTGAAATCAAAATCCTCATACGAGCAATACGGATTCATCACGCGAACATCGTAATCAACCCCGCAGGCACGCAGATTGGGTCCCGTGAATCCGTAAGCAAGGGCCCGATCTGCCGAAAAGGGGCCGACATTAATCGTGCGATCCATAAATATACGGTTGCGGGCCAGCAACTTTTCAAATTCCTTTAATTTGACAGGAAATGATTTCAGGAAAAGGCGAATCTTATCCCATGCCTTAGCACTGAAATTACGTTCAAAGCCTCCAATGCGTCCCATATTGGTGGTCAGCCTTGACCCACATATTTCCTCATAAATCTCATAAATGAATTCTCTATCCTGAAACAGGTAGGTGAACCCGGTAAGCGCACCACTGTCAACACCAATTACACTATTACAAACCAGGTGATCTGCAATACGGGCCAGCTCCATCACTACAATACGAAGGTAATCTACCCTCTTTGGTGTTTCTATACCCAGTAATTTCTCAACCGTCATATGCCAGCCCATGTTGTTTAATGGCGCTGAGCAATAGTTTAACCGATCGGTGAGGGGTGTGATCTGGTAAAAAGGTCGGCGTTCAGCTATCTTCTCGAATGCCCGGTGGATATAGCCAATGGTTTGCTCCGTTTCGACAATAAACTCCCCGTCCATCAGCATAACATTCTGAAATACCCCATGCGTGGCCGGGTGGGTTGGGCCAACATTCAGTGTGTTGTATTCCTTGTGTTCCACTGAACTTACAATGTCTTTATCCCAATATTCAGTATGTTGTCCTTTTGCCATAAAACAAAGTGAAAAGTCAAAATATCCAATATTCAATATTCAATAACCAATATTCAATAACCAATAATCAAACTACCTTATCGCCCAAACATGCTGTCATCTTTATCATCACGTGTCTGATCTTCCAATGGAAATTCTTTTCTCATAGGAAAGTCAGTCATGTCATCCATATTTAAAATGCGTTTCATGTTCGGGTGCCCTTCAAAGATAATTCCAAAGAAGTCGTACGTTTCACGTTCCATCCAATTGGCTGCCGGCCAGATTGTTGTTGCTGTGGTTATTACCGGGTGATCAATATCAGTGGCTGTTTTAATCCGTATCCTGTGGTTATTTACAAAACTATGCAAATGATACACCACACCCAGTTGATTCTTTTCAGGGTAATGCATGCCGCAAAGAGTGGTTAAAAAGTTATACTGGAGCTCTTTGTCTTGGTATAAGTATAACAGGACATCATGAATAAACTCTTTCTGAACAGTTATGCATAACATGTCGGACATTACCTCTTCTTTCGCTATTGCATCAAAGAATTGGGTCTTTAGTTTTTTTACAACTAACTGATCTCTTTCCGGATTGGACTGGTACACAATTATCGTTATTTGGCTGGATCACTTTACTCCTGATACTCATATCAAAATTGAATCAGGCAGAAAAGCTATTCCATATTGTATTTTTTCATTAGATCGTTATATTCCTGTGAATTGCGCCTTCTAAGCGATTCGTTGCCGACCAATTCCTGAATTTTCAGGATTCCGTCGATAATTTGCTCCGGACGCGGAGGACAACCTGGCACATAAACGTCAACCGGAATGATCCTGTCGATGCCCTGTAAAACGCTGTAGGTATCAAAGACACCGCCGCTCGAAGCGCAGGCTCCAACTGCGATTACCCATTTAGGCTCGGCCATTTGTATATAGACTTCTCGCAACACCGGTCCCATTTTCTTTGCAACGGTTCCCATAACCATCAGCAGGTCGCTCTGACGTGGCGAAAAGCTTAACCTTTCTGAACCAAAACGTCCAAGATCGTAATGTGAGGCCATAGTTGCCATGAATTCAATGCCACAGCAGGAAGTAGCGAAGGGGAGAGGCCATAGCGAATTTTTACGGGCCAGACCTACAGCCTTTTCCATTGATGTGGCAAAAAAACCTTTGCCGGTATAGCCTTCAGGCATTTCGGCAATTTCTATCGTTGAAATTTGTTTTTCAGACATAATACAGGTGCTTAATTCTTTCCTTATTTCTTATCCCATTTCAAAGCGCCCTTAAGTAGAATATATATAAAACCTGCAAGAACAAGAATAATAAATAAAAACATATCTATAAAACCTTCTTTCCCAAGGGTTTTAAAGTTCACTGACCAAGGGTACATAAATATCACTTCAACATCAAATAGTACATAGAGAATGGCAATCAGGAAATATTTAACCGAAAAAGGACTGCGGGCGTTTCCCATCCCTTCGATTCCACATTCAAAATTCTCCAGTTTCTCACGTGAAAAACGCTTTGGACCCAAAAAATGAGTCAAAAGCATCGTGGATATAACAAACCCAAGAACTACTAATGATTGAATTAATACAGGAATATAATCTTGCGGCATCTTTTTGACTTTATGTTGATATCATAAACGATTCTGATATCCATTTGTTCATAAAAATAGTACATTAACATTGAAAAGCAAAGGTCGAAGCGATTACTTATTATACTATAAATAAAAAAGCAATACACCCGAATGGATATGCTGCTTTTCTACTGTCTTTTATTGTTTTATTTTGTCCCTGCCAGATAGGTAATTCCTGAGAGCAATACATACCAGATTATAATCAGTGGTAAGGCATAAAGCTGCAGGAAGATCAGCATGAGTATGGTTGTTCCCAAAAAAAAATAGCGAAGGGCATTCTCTCTAAGGTTCAGGTTTTTGAATTTCAGGTTGAACATCGGGAGTTCGGAAACCATCAGGAATGAACAAATAAATATAGCTGAAAGTAGGGTGTATTTGTTAAGGATGACTGGGATGATACTTTGATTGGTTCCCAGTTCGAGAATCAATCCCAGCGATGCAAAGAAAATGGCATTGGCCGGTATAGGCATACCCAGAAACTGTTCACTCTGCCGGTCATCGGTATTGAATTTGGCAAGGCGGAAAGCTCCGGCAACAGGTAATACCAGGCTGGTAAATAGTACAATCCATTGGCTGTAGTTCCCTTCGATATCTTGTATCCGTTGAACTTTTCCGAATAATGTTAGCTGAATCATAGTGAAGACGATGGCAGCAGGAGCAAGTCCGAAAGATACCAGGTCGGCCAGTGAATCCAACTCCTTACCGATAGAGGAATAGGCTTTCAGTAAGCGGGCCGAAAATCCGTCGAGAAAATCGAATACTGCCGCAGCGAATATAAATACAGAGGCCCAGCCCAATTGACCATCGACGGCAAAGAATACAGATAAGCTGCCACAGACCAGATTCATGGCTGTGATGGTATTAGGAACCCAGAAGAATATATTGCTTATGCGGCTCATGAGTTTAATTCACCAATGATGGTTTGCGAGCCTTTGACTTTGTCTTTAAGTTTAATGTTTAGCTTAGTTCCGACCGGAAGATAGAGGTCGACACGTGAGCCAAAACGTATAAAACCCAGTTCTGTGGATTGGTCAACTGTGTCCCCAACCGTAACGTAGTTGATGATGCGGCGTGCCATGGCACCGGCAACCTGACGCATTACGATTTCACGTCCGTCTTTAATCTTCACTGCTGTGGTAGTCCGTTCGTTTTCTTCAGCCGATTTGTCTTTAAAAGCAGCGTAGAACTCACCATCCTTGTGTTTCATATAAGTTACCTCGCCCGGAACAGGGATCCAGTTAATATGTACATTGGTGGGCGACATAAATATAGAAACCATCAGACATTTGGTATTCAGATATTCATTTTCAACTGTTTCACGAATATCACAGATCTTTCCGTCTGCGGGCGATAAAATGATATTTTCATTTTGGGAGATCTTGCGTGTTGGATGCCTGAAGAATTGAATAACCAGTATATAGATAACTGTAGTTACTGCCAATGCTCCAACTTTTAACGCAGTGTCGGTAATAAAAAACCATGACAATAGTATGAGACCTGCAAGAATTGCAGTGGCATAACTAATGGTTCCGATGCCGGCTTTATGAACTTTCATCATTAACTCTTAGATTTGGCCACAAAAGTAGTAAATTATTGAGCTTTTTGGCAGTCTTTGGGATATAAAGAAAACAAAAATTGAACTTTCAAACAGATGACTATTCAATAAATAGTTTCAGGTACACTACGATTACAGGGGCTGCAAAAAATAAGGAATCAAAACGATCGAGAACGCCACCGTGTCCCGGCAGAATATTTCCACTGTCCTTGATCCCAAAATAACGTTTGAACATCGATTCGGTCAAGTCGCCAAAGGTAGATGACACAATCGTTAAGATGCTGATTGCAATCCAATGAATGATCCTGATTTCAGGAATTATTGTGGAGATAAAAAATGATGCACCAATTGCAATTAATGTTCCGCCAATGGCGCCTTCCCAGGATTTTTTAGGTGAGATCCGTTCAAAGAGCCGGTGTTTTCCAATTGAAACTCCCACCAGGTAGGCTCCGGAATCATAAGTCCATATTAGTCCAAATAAGGCAATCAGCAACCTTGGAGTATAGGAGTTGCTGTTTAAAAATTCTGGAAATACCAGAAAATTTACCAGTGACAAGGGGATGGCCAGATAGATGATACTTAAAATAGTTACAGCGATATTTTCAGCAGGCTTTTCCTGTTTCCGATAAAGTTCAGCGGCCATTATGACCAGGATGAGTGGAAACAATGCTAAAAAATATTTGATTCCAATAGTACCACCAGCTATCAGGAAGGTAGTCAGAAAGAAAAGAATGGAGATTGAATAGCTCAGGAATCGGTTCGGTTTAACTTCTGATTGCCGGAATAAACTGAGATACTCTTTAATACTCCCAATTAAAATCAGAAGAAACAGAAGCGCATAAGTATACTCACTCGCCCAAATAGCAGTCAGCATTACCAAAACAAAAACGATTCCGGTTATCGTTCGTGTCATTAATTTCTTCAAAGGATTAAATCTTTTAAAAGTTCTACAGCATTTACCTTATAATCCTGATGAACCCATACTTCCACTTGTCCGATCGATGGAAATGTGGTGTCATGTTCGTTGAGAAGAACACAATCGATTTCTTCGTTTTCAAGTATTTCCCTGGCTATTTCGGCCTGAAAGTTATGTTCGGTGCTATATACACAAACCCAATCCTTTTCCATAATGTAGTTTTAAATCGGTTCTTCTGAAATGATAACAATCAACGATTTTGGCCCATGCATACCCATAACCAAGGTCTTTTCGATATCGGCAGTGCGACTGGGGCCGGTGATGTTACTGATTAACGAAGGTAGTTTATTTTTGTACTTTATCTGTAGTTTTTCAATGGCCTGATCCAGAAAATCTGTTAATTGTGATTTGTGGGCAATAACGATGTGAGTTTCGGGGAATACATTTAACCTGCGGCCTGAAATCTGAGCAGAGCTGATCATCACTGACCCCAGATGAGCCACCAGGAATTCACAACCGGTAAGTCCGATATTTAATTTAGTGAAAGAGTTCTCATCCGAAACAATTTCAATGGAGTCTTTAATAATATCCTGAAGAATTGGGTCAGTACAAAACAGATGATTTTGATTCTTTTCCAGACAGAGTAATTTTACCTGATAGGCAATATCAGATTTGGATTCACAAAATATAACCTGCCCGCCAATAAGTTCGAGATTGGTTTTAAACTCCTGTTCCAATGATTCATTTAGAGGCAGGTAAATAGGAGAGGTGAAATCGGGGGATTCTACCTCGATTTCACCTCTTTTTTCCTGTGCAGCCTTCAGACGGGCCAAAATATTGTTTTTTGCAGAGTCCATTAGGCTGATTCAGATGCTGCTTCTTCTTCCTTATTTTCAAGCAGGCCGGCAGCTATTTCTTTTTTTGCTTCTGCAACCATCAATGGTTTCCCCCATTTACGTTTTCCAAACACGTTCTCCAGATCTTCACTGAAAATAACTTCTTTTTCCAAAAGCAATTCAGACAGTTGCTGATGTCCTTCTTTATGGAGTGTAAGTATTTCCAATGCTCTGAGGTATTGGTTTTCGATCAGAAGTTTTGATTCAGAATCGATTAGTTCAGCTGTTTTTTCGCTGTAAGGTTTGGTAAAACCATATTCGTTTTGACCTGATGAATCGTAGAAACTTATATTTCCAACCTTCTCGCTCATGCCGAATATACTAACCATCGCATAGGATTGTTTGGTTACTTTCTCGAGGTCGTTTTGTGCTCCAGAAGAGATACTGCTGAATGCAATCTGTTCGGCTGCGCGGCCACCAAGTGCAGAACACATTTCGTCAAGTAACTGGTCTTTGGTAGTGATAGAACGTTCTTCAGGAAGGTACCAGGCTGCGCCCAATGCTTTTCCACGAGGAACAATCGTCACTTTTACAAGCGGATGAGCATGTTCGAGCAACCAGCTAATGGTCGCATGACCTGCTTCATGATAGGCGATACGGCGTTTCTCGTCTACCGAAATAATCTTGTTTTTCTTTTCCAACCCACCAACGATGCGGTCGACCGCATCCAGAAAGTCTTGTTTCTCGACAATTTCTTTGTTTTTACGAGCAGCAATCAGTGCAGACTCATTACAAACATTGGCAATGTCAGCTCCTGAGAATCCAGGTGTTTGTTTGGCCAGAAATGCGGGTTCAACTTCAGGTGAAAGCTTAATTGGTTTCAGGTGAACCATGAATATTTCCTCGCGTTCATTCAAATCAGGCAGTTCAACATGTATCTGACGGTCGAAACGTCCGGCACGCATTAAGGCACGGTCGAGAATATCTGCCCGGTTTGTAGCTGCAAGTATGATTACACCGGAATTGGTATCAAAACCATCCATTTCAGTCAACAACTGGTTCAGAGTATTTTCGCGTTCATCGTTTGATCCGAAGTTAGGATTTTTACCACGGGCACGACCAATTGCATCTATCTCGTCGATAAATACTATGCATGGAGCTTTTTCCTTGGCCTGTTTAAACAAATCACGAACACGGGAAGCTCCGACTCCAACAAACATTTCTACAAAATCGGAACCCGACATCGAGAAGAAGGGGACATTGGCTTCGCCTGCAACAGCTTTCGCCAGTAATGTTTTTCCTGTTCCCGGAGGACCAACCAAAAGAGCCCCTTTCGGAATCTTTCCACCCAGTTTGGTGAATTTTGTCGGACTCTTCAGAAAGTCTACAATCTCTTCCACCTCCTGTTTGGCTTCTGCAAGACCTGCAACGTCTTTAAAAGTGTTCGAAACTCTTGAATCTTTATCAAATACTTTGGCCTGTGATTTACCCACATTGAAAATGTTTCCGCCACCTCCGCCACCTGCACCTTTGCTCATTCGTTTGAAAATCCACCACCAGAGTAAAATGATGAGTGCAAAAGGTCCGATCCAACTGATCAATTCACCCAGATAATTGTGGACGGTTTTGTATTCAACACCGATTTTATTCTCTTCAGTAGCAGTGGACTGGACTTCCTGTAAGTTCTTTTCAAAAGAGTCGACCGAACCGATTGTGAAGAAGAAGTGAGGACCCGCTTTGGCAGGGGCAGTGAATCCATTGTTCAGTTTTGAAGCATATTTGTCATAGCTGCTTTCTTTCAGGTATATCTGAGCTTCTTTTTCATTTACAACAATGATTTTCTTGATATCGTTGTTCGGCAACATGGTTGTCTTTACGTCTTTCCAGTTGGTTTCAACAGGCCCTGCACCCAGGGTGAACCACTGAATGGCAAGAAAGGCAATGATTACCGCACCATAAATCCAATATACATTAATTTTAGGGACCTTGTTGCCTTGCCTCAGATTGTTGAAATTCTGCTTCTCTTTATCGTTTTTATTTTCTGCCATTTTATTTTAGTTATCTTCTTTTATTAATTCAATGTGTGCATCGGCCCATAAGTTCTCTAAATCGTAGAATGTTCTGGCTTCCTTTTGAAATACATGTACCATAATGTCAGCGTAATCCAGTAAAATCCAAAGTGAATTACGGTATCCATCCGTATGCCAGGCTCTTTCGTTAATCAACTCTTCAACAGTATCCTCCACAGAATGGGCGATTGCATCAACCTGTGTATTCGAATTCCCATGACATATGATGAAATATTTACATTCGGTATGATTTATTTTTGTTAAGTCGATTTTAATTAATTCCAAACCTTTTTTTCTTTGAATTCCTTCAACAATGGCATTGATCAATTGTTCAGCTTCAGTTTCATTAATGCTTTTGTTCATAAATTTCAATTAGAACTACAAAGATAAATTTTTTAATTTATTAGATGTGATTAAACTTTTATGTCGGAAATCCTGCTTAATAAAGAAATGCAAATTTAACTTTGCTGAATGAAACAAATCATTGGAAATTCAATTGTCCGTCTTAAGCTGATCGACTCTACCAACAACTATGCCAACAGTCAAATAAGGGAAAAAGAATTGGTTGAAGGTACTGTCTTTTTGGCATACGAACAAACGTCAGGGCGTGGACAACTGAAAAATAGCTGGGAAAGTTCTCCGGGAGAAAACCTTCTCTTTTCAATCGTCTTATATCCCGGATTCCTAGAGATCCGTCGTCAGTTTATGCTCTCCAAAGTTGTTACTCTAGGTATTTACAAGGCTATACACAAGTATGTTGACAATCTGAGAATAAAATGGCCCAATGATATTTATTCGGGAAATCAGAAGCTCGGAGGTATACTGATTGAAAACTCAATCATGAGTGGATTACTGAAAAGTTCTGTTGTTGGGATTGGCTTGAATGTCAATCAAACGGTTTTCCTCAGCAATGCGCCTAATCCGGTGTCTATGCGAACACTGACAAATCAGCATTACGATTGTGAGAAGATACTGACGGAAGTGTTATCAGGCATTGATGATTATTATACTCTGTTGCGAAACGGCGAAGAAGGCAAAATCGATCTGGAATTTATCTCCTTACTATACCGTTTGAACAAGAGACATTCTTTTCGTGCCGAAAAGGAAGTTTTTGAAGGAGAGATTATAGGAGTGAATGAAATAGGCCAATTGATGATCCGAAAAGCAGATGGTGAAATTCTTCAATTTCATTTTAAGGAAATTGAATTCCTGCAGGATGGTCATTAGTCAACCGAAAATAGGAGGCAGGAAAAGGGAGACAGGAAACTGGATAAAGGAGAGCTGAAGGTGTTACGTAACAAGAAGCATCAGCAATTTCCCCTTGTCCTTTTTCCCTTCTCCCTTGTCCTTTTTTCTTTTTCCTCTACCTGTATGGCAAAGCAGCCAGCATATCGGCGAAGCGGTTGATGCCTTCCTCCAGCTTTTTGTTTACCATCATTTTTATCATCATACTCATTTCGGCATCCAGGGTAATCCTAAGTTTTGATTCATAATCAGACACAGGAAGCAATTGAATCCAGAAAGTTATGTCCAGAGGCAGCTTTCCGCTGCTTTTTACTTTGATTGTTTTGTGGGGTTCACGTTCTATGATCCTGATCTCGGCCAATCCCATACCGGCAATCTGAAACCTGCAGGAATCAGCATCAGATTCAAAGTTCGAAATCTTAATCTGGGGTACCTGTTCGGTTAGTTTTGTCAAGAGACCTTCATTCACGTATTTAGAGAGGTTCTCGAAATTAGACAGGTAATTGTATACAATCTCCTGATTTTGCTGGACTGTTTTGACGTCGCTTATATATTTAGTGCTAGACATAGATCGTTTAAAGATTAACTATTTACCCCAGCTTTCAGGTTGCTCGCGCCACTTGTTCAGCTTTTCAACCTCTTCGGGTTTAACGTCACCTGACTCCAATGCCAGATCAATCAATACCTGGTAGCGACTTAAAGCAGTCAGTTCCAATCCCGCATCGGCAAAATTCTTGCGTGCATGTGGAAAATTGTAGGTGAAGATAGCCAGCATACCTAATACATCGCCACCAAAATTGGTAATGGCATCGGCGGCTTTCAGACTGCTCACCCCGGTTGAAATAAGGTCTTCAATAATTACAACCTTTTGCCCGGCTTTCATGTCCCCTTCAATGAGGTTTTCAAGTCCGTGATCTTTTGGTTTCGCACGAACATAAATAAACGGCAATCCCAGTTCCTGTGCAACCAGCATTCCGTGAGCAATAGCCCCGGTGGCTACTCCGGCGATCACTTCAGCCTGGGGATACTTTTCACGGATAATTTTGCAGAACTGTTCGCAGATAAATGTTCTCTCGGCAGGATAGGACATGATTTTGCGGTTGTCGCAGTAAATCGGCGCTTTCCATCCTGAGGCCCATGTAAACGGATTATTGGGCTGTACTTTTATGGTATTGATATGAAGCAGTTTCTTTGTAACTTCGATTTGAATTTGTTCTATCATCATTGTTTTTTTTTTACTAATATCGCCGACAAATGTACAAAGTTTTTTTTAATGACTCTACCATAGAGTTAAGCTCCGAAGTAAAAAAATCATCAAATAATAACATTGTTCAAATCATTGAACCTGAATGTTATAGTTTTGTGGATCAGCTTGTTTGTATTATTAAGTCAGGCTCAAAAGTACCGAATTCCTTAGTACTGACTCAGGAAGTCAATACGCTGTGGGATCATTTCCGAAGTCAGTTTGTTGAGATTCCTGCAGCAGGAGGATTGGTTCAAAACAAGGATGGATATTTCCTTTTCATCCGTCGATTAGGGGTATGGGATTTGCCAAAAGGGAAAGTTGAGAAGAAAGAGACTTCGGGAAATGCCGCTATTCGTGAGGTTGAGGAAGAGTGTGGTTTGTCGGGAGTGAAGATCATCAAACCGCTTGATTCAACTTTTCATATTTATAAGTCACCTTATCTTCCGGTTTCGGGGAATCTGGTATTAAAAGAAACAAAGTGGTTTTTAATGAATTATTCGGGAAGTGAAACTCCTGTCCCTCAGACCGAGGAAGACATTGAAGAAGTAAGATGGGTTCAGTTGTCTGAGTTGGATAAAGTGATGGAGAATACTTATTCAAGTCTGCGCGAATTACTTCAGAAGACATTGCCCCTTATTTGACCCCCGGATTATTTGACTTTTGCATTTCCTTCATGTAATCGCTTTTTAACAGTTGACCCAGTTGTCGGTCCAGTCCATCAATAGGATTGGGAGCCGGTGAAAGCAACAACTTGCCATCCTTACCTATCAGATATGAAACAGGAAAAGTCTTCACTTTATAGGTTTCTAAAATACTGCTTTCTGAAGTGGTAAATAGTCCTGCCCACCCGCTTTCGTTCTTAAATCCCACATTTACAGGAATTACATTGATGATGACCAGTTTGTCCTTGTAGTGCGAGGCAATAGTCTTTAATTCATCCAGGTGTTGCCTGCAAATCGGGTTCTTCGGATCAGTAAAGTGCAGGTAAATGTAAGTGTTTGGATAATCTTCGAAACTTACTTTTTGTCCGTTTAAGTTTTTCAAACGGATAGCCGGAGGAGTTGTTCCACTGGTTAAATAGGTCAATTCTGAACGGATAAGCTGTGCCGTTTTCTGTTCATATTCACTCCAGCCCGATGTTTTTACCAAATCCAACATTTTCAGGATTGATGCTTTCGGGAATTGCTTGCTGTACCATGCATCATTCAACGCTTTTAACAGTACCAGATGTGAAAGCGCTTTGTTGAAATGCATCTGCTTTTGGAAATGCTCATCCAATTGCTGCAATCCGGCTGTGTTGATCAGATTTTTGATTTCTGCACTTCCCGAAGCGTTGGTAAGCACCGTAAAATAATTTAGGAATACCTGATTAAACAAGACTGCATAGGCAGCCAGGTTATAAACAGGCTGGGCAGTACTGAAATAGGTTTCCATAAATGCGGATGATTTTCCCTGATGCAAGGCAAATTCAAGTTCCGCTTCCCTGTATTTCTTGTGCAATTCAAAAAGTGGTGAGTTCGTTTTCGGAAATTCCTTACTCAACTTAAGTTTTACAGTATCGACCAACGATTTGGCTTGATTGGTAAAGATCTGATCAAAATATTTGTTTTCGTAATTGGAAAAGGCCTGTTCGAATTGCTGGATCTGAACATTGATTTCATCCTTGCCTGGTCTTGAAATTCCAAACCAGATCGGATCGGGTTTTACAAACGGATTTCGTTTTTGTGATTCAGTCAGTGTTCGTTTTGGGGGAAATACTATCTCATAGGTTTTCCCTGGTTCAAGATAGATCATGGCATGATAACCATCAAAATCGGCAAAACAGAGATTCGTTTCGGCAAGGTCAAATTCAAGGTTGAAAACTCCGTCAGCATTAAACCTGATGGTGCCTGATTTTATTTTTTCTTCGGAAATAAAGTCATGGAGAATATTCAAATCGATTGAATTCAGGGCGTAATCGGTTGCTTTCCCTGTAATTTTAACCTGTGCCGACCAGGCCTTACCGGCGATTGAGAGAATTGTTAGGAGGATAAATGTCCTGATTATATTGTTTTTCACAGCGACCAGCAGAGTTACTAAGGTTATTTTTGTCTCAATTAATGGCGAAATAACGCCAGCTATTGTTTTGGTTATTCGATCTTCGGTCTTCGGTCTTCTTCACCTTATTTGTCAGGTTTAAATTCCGACATGTTTAAAGACGCAGGTAAAAACATGCTTGCATCGCCACCATGACGAATAATATCACGTACAATGGACGAGTTGATCGGTGTGTGTTCGGGCATAGTCAATAGAAAGACTGATTCTATTTGGGGCAGCATCTTTTTATTGATCTGTGCAATGGCACGTTCGTATTCAAAATCGGCTGAAGTACGCAATCCACGAAGAATATAACCGGCATTTACCTGTTTGCAGAAATCCACAGTCAGGCCTTCATGGGTTTCAACTTCAACCCTGGGCTCATTCTTAAATACTTCGTTAATCCATTTGGCCCTTTTTTCAAGGGGGAAAAAGGATTGTTTATTCGAGTTATACCCAATCATGATAATGATCTTGTCAAACAATGGGATCGCACGATTAACTATGCTTTCGTGTCCGACAGTAAATGGATCAAATGACCCCGGAAAGATGGCAATTCGTTCCATGTTGCTATTTTATTGAATTATATGAGCCGTAAATATAATGCTTATTCAAAAACAGAAGCGAAACAGATCCGTTTAATTCGTTTTTACCTTGCGTTGCCGGCTCAGGATGAAGATTAATACCAATGCAACAGCTGATATCAATAGGCTGATTATGATCTGGTTCGATTTGTTGCTCTCGAAAAATGAAGTTTTTTGCAATTCGGTCCAGTATTTCATACCGAATAGAACGAGGCCATTGTTGATGGCATGACCCAAAATACATAAATAAATATTCCGGGTACGTACCATCAGTATCCCCAGGACAATACCAAGTATGAAAGTTGCAGGAAATTGCCATGGATTCAGGTGAAACAAGGCAAACATCAGGGCAGAAACGAATACAGCCGTAAATTTCGAATAATTGCGCATCAACCCATGCATGATAACCCCTCTGAAGATCAATTCTTCGACTACCGGGGCCATAATCACAACCTTTAGTGCAGCGCCGTAAATTCCGAAGTCACTTTCAAAAACTTTATTGAATAATTCCCAGAACCAGGCTGGTGGGGGTAATACCTTCGCAACGGCAATGTTTATTTCTCCAATTAGGTTTTGTGCCGCCCAAAAGAAGAATAATACCGGAATCAGAATGAGAACATTAAATGATTTTGCAGGAAAAAGTTCTTTCAAAGGAACTCCTGCCCGACGGTAAGCGTAGTAAAAGATGAAGACCGCAGAACCAACACCCAGGATGATTTTCTTAATTGGATTGTACAGATAATCGGTCCCGTCGTAATAATCGAGCAGGGCCAGCGGAAAATCGATCAGCGTTTGAATGAAGGTATAGAGAACCACCAAATGTATGGCCCCCATAATGGTCGGATAATGTTTTAGTTTTTGGTCGTTCAATTTTCCGGGTTTTGAAAGAGTAAATTTAGCTTTGTTTTTTTAAATATGTTGCATGAAACCCGGATTGTCGTGCATAAAAATCAAAAGACACTGAATCTTACATGATATTTGGATATCCGTTTGCACATCCATACTTCTGTCTTTTCTCCTGTTCAGCTCTTGGATGGAAAGGGAAATGCGATATGAATCTATCTTACCACTGTCTTACCACTGTCATACCACTGTCATACCACTGTCAGTACAAATTCGAAACAAATTCGAAACAAATACATAACAAATTCGATACAAATACATAGCAGTTCGAATTTGTATCGAATTTGTTACGTATTATATTCGAATTTGTTACGACAGTGGTATGACAGTGATATGACGGTGGTATGACAGTGGTATGACAGTGGTATGACAGTGGTACGATAGAGTCATATCGGGAAACTGAAGGGGATAAGGTATGGGTAATGATGAAACTGAACCACTTCATGTTCTTGTGGGGATGTGTTTTCACTAATTTTGCAGTACTTGTTTTGGTTTTATTCAGAAGACCCCACATTTTGTCCTGAAACCTTAGTAACTTAGTTCAACCCATTGACTGCCAACCTTATTTACCTTATTATTTTGGATATTGGCATAAGGTAAATAAGGTTTGGGTTAGGGGATTCTTGGCCAGTTACTAAGGTTTAACGATTTTAAAATAAGGTTTTTAATAACTAATCCTGATCAGTTCACCCGAATTCCATTCAAGAATATCATATAATCTAAGAAATGTATTAATCGATTCGTTTGAATTGCCTTAGCTACCAATTCAGTCCATACACAATTACCAGTTTTGAATTTCAGTACGAATCTGTTCTCTAAATTCTGAAGTGTTTGTTATCAGCTTATCGTATTGAAAGTTAAAGATATAACAGGATACGGAATGGAAATAACTGAATAGTTGCGTATTTGTGGAAAATACTTCAAAAACTATTTGATATTTTGAATTAATTGTACTTATTTTGCGGACTGTTTGAAAAATGTGAGATTCTGATTAAAAAATAAGACAATGTCAAGAGTTTGTCAAGTAACCGGAAAAAAAGTAATGGTGGGAAATAATGTTTCCCATTCAAAGCGTAGAACAAAACGGAAGTTCCTTCCCAACCTGTTCAAGAAGAAGTTCTATCTTCCAGAAGAAGATCGTTGGATTTCGTTAACTGTTTCAGCTAACGGTATTCGTACAATCAATAAAAACGGATTGAACGCCTCCCTGATCGCTGCTAAGGAAAAAGGTTTTATAACAACTATTTAAAGCTTTAAGAAATGGCTAAGAAAGGTAATAGAATACAGGTAATCATGGAATGTACCGAACAAAAGACAAGCGGGGTTCCCGGAACTTCGAGGTACATTACTACCAAAAACAGGAAAAATACTCCTGAACGTTTGGAGAAAAAGAAATACAATGCTAACTTAAAGCGAGTTACTGTACACCGCGAAATTAAATAACAAATAGTATGGCAAAGAAAGTAGTTGCATCATTGCAAAAAGGAGCCGGTAAAGGTCACGCGAAAGTGGTTCGAATGGTTAGATCCGAAAAAACCGGAGCTTATACATTTCAGGAAGAAATTATTCTGAATGATAATGTCAAGGATTATTTCAAGAAATAGACCAGATTTTCTCTATAGAAAAAAGCTTTCATCATTGGTGAAGGCTTTTTTTATTGATTCGTATATTACAGCTCTTTAAATAGTGTCATTATGGGTATTTTCGGAAGTTTTACAAGGAAGAAGAAGGAAAGTCTGGACGAGGGACTTTCGAAAACTAAAGAAAGTGTATTTGCGAAGATTGGACGCGCCATTGTTGGTAAATCAAAGGTTGACGATGAGGTGTTGGATAACCTGGAGGAGATTTTGATTTCGTCGGATGTTGGTGTAGATACCACCCTTAAAATTATTGAACGGATTGAAAAACGAGTCGCGGCTGATAAGTACATGGGTACTTCCGAATTGAACTCCATCCTGAAAGAAGAGATTACAAGTTTACTGGAAGAGAATAACAGCCGTGATGTGGCTGATTTTGACCTTCCCGACAGCAGTGATCCTTATGTGATTATGGTTGTTGGAGTCAATGGTGTCGGAAAAACAACTACAATCGGCAAACTGGCTTATCACTTTAAAGCGGCAGGCAAGAAGGTCGTTTTAGGAGCTGCTGATACCTTTAGGGCAGCTGCTATCGATCAGTTACAGATATGGGCCGACCGGGTTCAGGTACCCTTGGTAAAACAGGGAATGGGTGCTGATCCGGCATCTGTCGCCTTTGATACGCTTTCATCGGCCAAGGCACAGGGAGCAGATGTGGTGATTATCGATACTGCAGGTCGTCTGCACAATAAAGTAAACCTGATGAATGAGCTGAGCAAAATTAAAATGGTCATGAAAAAGGTTGTTCCTGATGCCCCCCACGAAGTATTGCTTATTCTTGATGGTTCAACCGGTCAAAATGCTTTTGAACAGGCCAAGCAGTTTACCAAAGCTACTGATGTTACGGCACTGGCGCTTACCAAACTCGATGGTACAGCTAAAGGTGGTGTTGTTATCGGTATTTCTGATCAGTTTAAAATACCGGTTAAATATATTGGAATAGGCGAGAAGATGGATGATTTGCAGATTTTCAGACGCAAAGAATTTGTTGAATCGCTATTCTCTTAATTCGAAGTTCCAAGTTCCAGGTTTCAGGTTTCAAGTTTTGGAATGCGTAGGTTTTGGGTATTGAATGTTCGATATTGGTTATTGGAAATTCGTTTCTGTTTTAACTAATGACAATTAACCACATAGGCATATAGGCCACATAGTTTTTGTTATTCTATGTGAACTATGTGCCTATGTGGTTAAAAGAATTGCAAAAAATGAAGAAACAAAAGATAAATGTAGTGACCCTGGGTTGCTCGAAAAACCTTGTAGACTCTGAGGTCCTGCTGAATCAATTGGCAATGGATGGCTTTGAGGTGGTGCATGATTCGAATGATACAGATTCTGATATTGTTGTAATCAATACATGTGGATTCATTCATGATGCCAAGGAAGAATCGGTAAACACCATCCTGCAGTTTGTGGATGCCAAGGGACGCGGCGAAATTGACAAGCTGTATGTGATGGGATGCCTTTCGGAACGATATAAATCTGATCTGGAAAAGGAAGTCCCTGAAGTGGATAAGTTCTTTGGTAAGTTTGACCTGAAAGCTCTGATTGGTGAATTAAAAGCAACTTATCGCCCTGAATTTATTTATGAAAGAAGGATTACCACACCTTCACATTTTGCTTACCTGAAGATATCAGAGGGCTGTAACCGTGTTTGTGCCTTCTGTGCCATTCCGGGTATGACAGGAAAGCACCAGTCCAAATCGATGGAAGACCTGGTTAAAGAGGCAAGATACCTTGCTAAAAAAGGCGTTCGTGAAATTCTGCTGATCGCCCAGGATCTGTCATACTATGGCATCGATCTTTACGGGAAAAGTATGCTGGCTGAACTGATACAGAAAATTGCAGAAATTGATGGAACCGTTTGGATCAGGCTTCATTACTTATATCCTACTAAATTCCCAATGGATATACTTCCCTTGTTCCAGTCAGTTCCAAAACTATGCAAATACATTGATATTCCGCTTCAACACAGTGCCAACAACGTACTTAAACATATGCTTCGTCATGTGACTACTGAAGAAACAGAGGCTTTGCTGCAGAAAATAAAGGAGGCAGTCCCCGGAATTGCTATCCGTACAACCATGCTGGTGGGTCATCCGGGAGAAACGGATGATGATTTTGAACAACTGAAAGGCTTTGTTTCAAAACACAAGTTTGATCGCCTGGGGGCATTTACCTATTCACACGAGGAAGGCACATACGGTTACCAAAAGTATGAAGATGATGTGCCTGAAGAGTTAAAACAAACCCGTCAGGAAGAACTGATGGGAATACAGCAGATCATATCTTCGCAACTCAATGCTGCAAAGGTTGGTCAAACTTTGCAAGTGATTATCGATCGGGAAGATGATGAATTCTATGTTGGGCGTACCGAATTCGATTCCCCCGAAGTGGATGGTGAAGTACTCATCAGCAAGGAAACTCCGCTCAAGAAAGGTCAATTCTGTCGGGTTGAGATTACTGGTTCCGAAGAGTTTGATTTATACGGGAAAGTGATTCAGAAATAGGTTTTAGAAAATTGAATTATAGGATCTTACCCTTTTTGAGGAGTTGTTTATAAGTCTTTATATTTCATTTTTGGGTGCCTTTTGGTATGGTAAACATGCAATATGTAAATAGTTTGCTTCTCCTTTATGTACTCGTAAATTATTTGGTACGGAAATATTTTCAGGGTTGCTTCTCTGTAAGGTCCTTTCTTATTGGGAAATCCCTCAGGTTGTTTCTGAATCAAATCAATAGTTTGATCGATGAAATTGACAAATCGTACACCTAAACCATTTACGCGATTCTCATACCAAACAAATGAATCCTGTATCTCTTTGGAGGCAGATGAAAAGAATACAACTTTACAGCCCATCAGGAGCTGTTTTTAATAATTCTGCTTTCAATTCATCCCAGGTAACTCCCTTCTCTTTTCCGCTTTTCAGATCAGACGAACGCTTATCCAGTTCAGCAATAAAGCTTTCGTCATTCCACCATTCATTCATTTCATTGATATCACTTTCAACGATGGTATATATAGCCTTCACTTTTTTATCATCAGCTACCTTGATATACTCATGTAATTTTTGCCTTATTATAGTAGTATTCATGATGTTTTGTTTGTCACGAAGTTAGGGAAAACAACTAAGATTTTTAAATTTTGCTTTATTAACTTTTCACAGGCACTAATCCCAGTTTTTCTTCAGCAAACTGATAACTTGCTTTTTCAACATCCATCCATGCTTTAGACATTAGTTTGCATGCGATGGGGTGACAACCTGCTTCAGGAAATGCAACCTTTTGTTTGAGATTTTCCGGAGTGCCTAACTGAGTGAACATCTTAAGCATAGCATCTACCTTGACTGTTTGATCCTGATGTTCTTCGTCTTTGTAATAATATCCAAGGAATACAGGCATTTTAACTTTTGAGAAAGTTCGTTTGGTCATCGTCGCTTCAACCAGTTGCTGAAGGTAAACCACCGCTTCGAGCCTGTATTTGCAATTCCAGTACTTACATTCTTCTGAGCCAAAATCAGTGTTTGTGACTCTGTAATTTCCTTTGGAAACAAAGCGGCCAATTTGTAATCCCCAGGGTTTGCTAAGTAGAAATGCTGCCGGATTGTTGATAGCAATGTTTGGCGATAGCAATATCAACCCATCCATCAGTTCAGGAAAATCAGAGGCCAGTTTGAGCATCAATGTTCCACCGGTGGAAGTACCCATCAGGATAACTTTTTCACCCAGTTTGTGAGCAATGACCAATGCTTCCTTCGCTGACTGATAAAGCCTGTCTGGTGTCATGTCGATCAGGGCTTCTGTGGTGTCAATGCCATGCGATGCAAGTAAAGGGATGTATAAATTCATGCCGTAACGACGGGCGAAATCAATGTGAACAGGGTTACCTTCATACCAGGAGGCCGAGAATCCATGTAAGTAGAGCAAACAATAAGGCGTTTTATTTTTCAGGCTGTCATTGGCCCATATGATCCTGCTTTCATTATCAGGTTTAATTTTAAGTCTTGATTCTTTGTCTTTGATATAAGCTTCTATCTCATTAGTCTGAAGATAATTGTTTATAAGCTCGTTGTTTAATTTAGGTTGTGGAAACGTTGGGCCAGCCAGATAGACGATACCTAAAATGCAGAGCAGAGAAATGCAAATGAGCAGAAATTTTTTCATAGTCGTTCGGGTTTAATTAACGATATTACTTTCACTTTTCAGTAAGCTTTTCCACCGTAAAGCGATTAAAATGGAGGCAACCACAATAAAACTGATTTGGCAGGTGATGTCCAGATTATTCTTTGAATCGATAAGTATGAAAAGTCCAAAAACCATTCCAGCAAACAATGCTCCACAGGCCAGAGAAAAACGCTGAATGTCGTTCCATTTACTATTTACCCAACCCAAAATGAGAATGATCATGCCGAATACAATAAGGATACCAGATAATTCTATTAGCCATGCCGGCATGACATGGTCTTTCTTAAATACCTGGGATAAAAGATTAAGCCACATTAAACTTGCGAAAAGAGAAATGATTCCGATTACTAATGCTGGTGGTGTTTTAAAATTATATTTTACCAAAGGTTTTTGGGGCAATTTGATTGCTACAAGTATTACCCCGAAAGCGAATATTACTGCTACGGTATAGTGAATCCATGATGTGGTAAATCCAGACATTTTATAAAAAGTGGTATAGAAACCAAAGCTGCTTACCAGAAATAGCACTGCAAAGATTCCAATTCCTATTTTATTTAACCATGGCTGGTCCTTGTGATCCGGGAAAATCATTTCTGCAAATAAAACAGGCATTGTAATGCTCCAGATGGAATGATTGGTCATAATAATCTCTGCCCAGGCCCAATTGACGCCCCATAACCTTCCAAAAGAAATATCTAAGTTAAGGAAGTGTGGATTAAAAGCGGATTGCAGCAATAAACCTTCTTCTAAAATACCAAATGCAAAGCCCAGCAGAATCATTGAAAACCATCCCAATTGATACCGTCGTACAAATTCCCTGATCAGCAAAGCTGCCGAGCCATAAAACACAGATTCAAATATCAATTGTATTGCTCTACTGACAGGAGTTGATCCGGATAATAATTCTGCTATAATGGGGGATAAAACGAACAGGATAATAATGGGTCCAATTCTATTGAAAAGATTCTTTTTTTGCATGGCTATTGGTTTAGTTTCAATAATATAGAATGCAGTATAAGCCTATTTCCATAAGATATTACTGATCATTCAATCGATTGCAAGATAGGGAAAATATAAATTACTGATCATTAAATCAGGTGTAAAAACATAACCCTAAGTTGCCCTCCTTTACTTAAAAGCGAGTTGTGCAAAATCAAACAGGTTAACCCTCCAGACCTGCCACTCATGAGAACCAACCGGTCCTGAAAATGCAGTATGTATTCCATGTCCTTTAAGCGTTTCAACCATTCCTTTAACACTGGGGTACATAGGTTCGAGGGTTCCAGAACCTGCAAAAAAGAGCTTGTATGTTTGGTTGAATTTGGCAGCATCCTTAAAAATACCATTGTTGGCTGTTTCTATGTCGAAATTTGTTTTCCCAAAGCCCCCGCTAAAGGAGGCAACCGTTCCAAACAGTTCAGGATGATCAAAACCAATATGGACGGCTTGCATTGCTCCCATTGAAAGGCCTGCGATAGCCCTGTTCTTCTGATCACTCAAGGTCCGGTAGCCAGCATCAATCATGGGGATCAATTCTTTGGTCACGAGATCAGCAAACAGGTTATCGTTACCTCCTGGATTAAATTGATTTTCAGCACCCGGCCGTGGTGCATAACCATTATCCATAACGATTATAAAAGGTTTTGCTTTACCTTCGGCGATCAGGTTGTCCATGATGAAATTGACTTTCCCCTGCATGGTCCATCCCAGCTCGCTTTCACCAGCGCCATGTTGCAGATATAGAACTGGATATTTTTCCTGCACATTCTTGTCATATCCGGGAGGCGTGTAGACAAGACATTTCCGTGTCGTTTTGGTTGTTTTTGAATAATAGAAATGTTGTCTTACTTCGCCATGAGGGACATCCTTTGGAAGGTAAAAACTAAGTTGGTCATCCGGTATTTCGATCATGCTGGTCCATTTGCCCCAGCCGAAATAATGGGAACTGTTGGGGTAATCTACCTTTGCCCCGTCAACACTGATCGCAAAGTAATGCAGGCCCGCCCGGCAGGGTTTGGTGGTTAGGATCCAATTGCCGTCAGTACTCTTTTCAAAGTTATACTCTTTGGCGCCCAGTGCCATATCATCGCTGAGATTCAGTAATTTCACTTCTTTGGCATCAGGAGCATTTACAACAAAAGAGGCCTTCTTTTCATCATCAACAGTTGGTTCTTTCATCAGTTGGGCTTTGACACTAAAAAGCATCATGAAGCAGATACACGATAGAATAATTGCTTTCATATTGTTTTATTTATTAACCTCAAACTTATAATTTCCTGATTCAACATCCAGGGTAATGGTATCTTTTCCCGCAGATACCAAATGCACTCCCTTTGACTGGCTGATTGACTGACCGCCTTCTTTCAGACTGTTTATATCTCCTGAAGGTACAATGACCGTAGCTTTGCTGCCCACAGGTATGGTAATTTCCATCATAAACTTACCGCCCTGATTTCTCCAGGTAATACCTGCCTCACCAAACGAAGTGTTGCTGGTGTAGGTTACAAAATCAAGCTGGTCAACGGGCTGTGGCTTAAAGATAATATGACGGTAACCCGGCTGATTGGGATCAGTGTTCATTCCTGCAAGGTTACGGTAAAACCAGGTCAACCCTCCTCCAAACATGGGATGGTTCTGTGAACTTTTACCATTCCAGTCTTCCCAGGTTGTGGTAGCGCCTTTTTCTATTCCATAGCCATAACTGGGTTCGGTACGCTTGTTCATGGCCTCGTAAGCCAAATCATTCATGCCATTTTCGGCCAGGACTTCAAAGAAAAACTGGGTGCCAAAAATACCAGTATCCAAATGTCCGTTGTTCGCCTTGATGTCTGCCCTTAACGAAGCTGTCACTTTAGCCTGTTGGTTAGCCGGAACTCCCATTTTTAGTGCAAATATATTACCTCCTCCTTTACCGTATGTTCCATTCTTCTCGTCGTAGAACTTTTTATGAAATGCCTGTCTGGTTGTTTCAGCAAGTGCTGCGTAATGTTTTGCTTCATCCATTTTGTTCAGCGCTTTGGCTGCCTGTGCTGTAAGATCCGCACAGCGCCAGAAGTAGAACGTATGCACCATCTGATCCGGCACCTTCACGCCAGGGAATGACCACTCACCCAGGTTAAACCATTGCAGGGGCTTTCCGTCTTTACCAGTCCGCTGCGAATACATGATTCCATCCTGATCAACCCACGTTTGCATGTACCGGATTTCTTCTTTCATCCCTTCATAATTATTCTGCAACATGTCCAGATCGCCGTAATGAAGATAGAACTCCCATGGCATGATCACCATGGCAGCTCCCCAGGCAACTCCACCGCCACATCCTGGCTGCCAGGGCGCTCCATTGGGAACATAGCCTGTTTCAAGGTCCTGTGCCCCGAGGATATCCTGTATCCATTTGTGATAAAATGACCTTGCGTCGAAGTTGTGCATCACCGTAACACAGGATACCTGTCCGTCACCCGTATAGGGCGAGCGTTCCCGGTGTGGACAATCACTGGCAATACCTCCATGCATGTTGTCCATCTGGCTTCGTTTCCATATCTTATTGATGTCGTTGAACAGCTGATTGGATGTTTCGAACCGGGCCGATTCTTCCACGTTCGTATTGACAGCTTCGGCGGTTAAGTTTTCAGGCTTTAATTCCCCAGGCCAGTTGGTTATTTCGACACCACTGAATACAAACCAGTTAAAACGTGCAGCATACGATTCAGGTGCCCCGCCTTTACAGGTATATGAATTATCGCCCGAATAGGTGTTGCAGAGGTATTTGATCTGAATCTTTTGACCGGCAGTACCGATAACATTGTTCAAATGCAGCCATCCTGAGATCTCGACACCAAAATCTACTTTATAGGTTCCTTCTGCTGTTTTGACAATTGAACGTGGAGGAATCCTCAAAGTGATTTTATCGGTCTGAGAGGTATGCGCCACCAACTTTCCTTCAGGAGCCTTTCTTAATGTTACAGTCTCCCAAGCCGAATCATTAAACCCGGGAGCACACCAGCCGGGTTGTTCCAGCCGGGCGTCATACTTTTCGCCATAGTACACCATGTCCATCAGAATGGCACTTTTAGAGGCTTTCCAGCTCTGATCGCTTACGATTACATCTTCTGTGCTGTCGGCGTATGTAATGTGAACCTGCCCCAGGAAACGGGGCGATCCATAGGCGGCAGTCCAGAACTTGGATGGATTGTAAAACCCGTTTCCCAGAATACTGCCCATTACATTTTCACCCTGGTGTAATTGACTGGTAATATCATAAGCCAGGTACATGACCTTGTATTCGCGAAAGTTATCGGGCAATGAAATCCCAGCATCTGCAAGTTGGGGACGTTTACCATAGTTGGTTTGATTGGGTACCAATACATCATCTCCTACTTTTTGGCCGTTCAGGTAAAATTCGAAATATCCAAGCCCGGTCACATAAGCAACTGCTTTGGCCACTTTCTTTGTAATCTTAAACTCTTTTCTGAACATCGGTGACGGTGGAGGTAATTGTGCCAATGGAGCATCCGGATAAGGACCTTTTGGCAAAGCTTCTTCTCCCTGCCATGGGGCGCCAATCCAATGCGCTTTCCAGTCTGCAGGCTGAAGGAGTCCCATTCGCCACAGGTTAGGCTTGCTCCATTCTGAAACCTTGCCTTCATGGTCCCAAACCCTTACCTGCCACCAGCATTCCTGACGGGAGCTTAAGGTCTGCCCATTGTATTCTATTCGGGTGGTCTGATCTGATTTGATTATACCACTATCCCACAAATTCGGTTTGTCAAGTGCTTGGGTGGATGTGGCTACCCTGATTTGCCAGGCTGTTTGTACCTGACCGCGTTCACCTTCTTTGGCCAGGTTGATCCATGCCAGGCGTGGGTGTAAAACATCCACAAGTGGTGAGTTTTCAAGATACTCGCACGAAAGATGAGCAGGAGTTAATTGTGCTTTGGTCACCTGGATGATCAGGCAGACAAAAATCAATAGGATAATTCTCAATTTCATAGGTTTAGGTTTTTCGTATTCTATTTTAAATACGAAGATAAGCAGGAAAATAATAGTATGCCAGAAAACGGTGTTTTATGCACCCCAAAGTACTCAATAATCGACAGCTGTTTATTTAAAAAGGTTGGGCATCCAGAAAGTGCGGTCTGTAAGATGCATGGCTATCTAAATCCTGTATCCAGCCCCTATAGAATCCAAATTCATAGAATGCATCCGTAACCTGTTTATATTCTTCAGGAAGAACAGTGCGCTTTAATTTGGTGTAGTTTTTTACCAGTTCGGTCGGATAATACTGCGACATCAGTGAAATATGCAGTTTAGGCGATAATTCCATGGCAATAAGCCGCAATACTTCAATGCTTTGATCTACGGCTCCAGGTAATACCAAATGGCGTAAAATAATGCCGGACTCAGCAAGACCGCTCTCATTTAAAATTAAAGAAGAACCCTTTTGACGGTACATTTCCTTTATCGCATTTAAAGCCACTTCAGGATAATCCCCGGCCTGAGAATAACTATCGGCCAGATTCGCATTACTGTATTTAAAATCAGGCAAATAAATATCAATTATACCTTCCAGCGACTTTAACGTTTCTACCTTGTCATACCCATTTGAATTATAAACAAATACCGGGTTTCTGCCTGTTTCTTTAATACCCCTTATTATCGCCAGCATTTGGGGGATATAATGCGATGGAGAAACAAAGCCAACCCTGTTTTCGGTTTGGTCCAATACGGAGCAAATCTTTCCGATCAGTTTTGTGTACGATAGGGAATCTGGTAAAATGCCGGTATCATTCTGTGATATATCGAAATTCTGACAATAGATACATTGTAAATTACAATGCGGGAAGAAGATATTACAGATGCCTTTTTCTCCTGAAATGGCAGGTTCTTCGCCTTTATGTATGCAAACAGATGAAATACGGAATGATGCATCACTTTTACAAAATCCTAACTTATCTGAAAACCGGTTCGCTCCGCAATTGCGGGGACAAAGCATACAATGAGATAGATATTCTATTTCATTCTTTTGAAATGGAAATGTTGAATTATTATTTATGATGTGTGTTTCCAAATTGGCTACTCCTCGCTGATAAATGTAGAGTATTTTTTCTGGTAAATTTATACTATTATTTACCAGATCCTGAGAATTCAACAGACTTATATTGAATTAATTCTCCGACCTGATTTAAACGGTAAACGCTATTGGGCTCAATATTCAAAGAACAGGAAACCTGTTTGCTTTTGAACTGAATGGTTTTGGTCTGAGTTTCAATACCGATTGCTTCAATCAGTTTTCCGCTTAAATCGGTAACTATTCTTGCCCCTTTTGTAAAGGAAAATATTTTCTGATCATTAATAAGGCAATTTATAATGTTCTTATCGGTGTGTAAGCGGTAAACGTTACCGTTCCATTTTTGCAGATAGTCAAAATCATTCATGTTGTCGAGGCATGACCAAAGAATGGTATTTTGTGTAAGATGAATACCATAAAACCTGGAAATAAACTCCAGGGCCGACAATAGGCTGGGTCCATACCCATCTTTTGACGGATTAACAACAGCAGTAAAGGGGTCAAACTGTTGTACGAATCTGAATGATTTACCCGTAACGGTTAGAAATTTCCTGCCGATCATGGTCAGTTCTGCATAATGTCCATAATTCTCCAGTGCTTGTATCGATCTTTGATAGGTCAAGCCCTGAGGTTGTCCGCTCCAATTATTCCCGGCGATGTTTTCAAACTTCGGATCATTAGCCGCTATCGAAGGCAGGGGCATTGGTGTCCAGAATTCCTTCGGATTAAGCAGATGTACACGTATAAACTGATCGGCCATCTCCTGATCAAAACTTCCAAAATACATGCACCGCAGATTGTTGTGAAGCAGAATGGGCATGGTCTCATTATTTTTGTCCTTGTCGTAACAAGCCTTTTTTTCTTCGTCCCACAAATAGCTTTTTATTTTGCTTTTAACCTCGATGGCTTTCGACCGCCAGTATTCCTCTTTCCCATTATTAAGTACTTTCGACATTTGAGATAATACATCCCGGCAGGAATAGGAGTATGACATCACATCCATGGATTCGATGGGGACAGTCATATCTGTAGAAGGATCATACGAGTCTTCTTTGCAGTGAATCTTCAAATCTTCTTTTGAAAGTCCTGATGCAATTTCCCTGTTCGGAGGATAATCAAACGACCACGCTTTGGGAAACCCGTTAAACCTCACACTTCCATCTTCCCCGTTGTCGTATATACACCAGGTTTCAAGACACCCGTTATGATCCGAATCCCTCGTTTTCCACAAATACGCATCAAATTTTTCCAATGAACGATACACCTTGAGCAGGAAGTTTCTGTCTTCCCTGATCAGGTAATAAACTTCGAGTGCAGGTCTGGCCAGGTAGAATCCCTGAAACTGACAATAATTGGGTTCAATCTTTCCTCCCCGGTTATAGATTACCCCCGGAAAGCGTCCATCTTTTCGCTGGTAATCGATAAACACTTCAATATTGTTCCGTGCAATCTCCAGGTTTCTTTTTGCATACATCGATCCGCCCATGGGTTGTGTTTCCAACCAGATGTTGGTGTATTGAGCGCCTTCGATCATGACTTTACGTCCGCCAAAATCTACTATATTCTCTTTAGCCAATAACTCTGCCCGATTGAAAGTTTTCTGTAAAGTACTATCCGTAGTTGTAAGTTTTACATCAGTCTCATTTTTTGTTACTTCTCGTCCGGATTCCCTGGGCGAAGAACAACCGAATGCAAATAAGAGGGCGATTAGGGGTAGGCATTTCATAAAATCATTTCCAAATAAGATGCATTTATAGGGTCGATGCTAATGTCCCGTCCTTATTGGTCTTCGAATCTAAAATACAATTACAAGAGATTAGCTGAAACGGAAACTGACTGAAAGCATTAACTCAGACAAAACTAATAAAGGCCAGTTCAACCAATCCGCATAAACTACAAATGAAGTTTAAACCTTTATAGGTCAGTAGAAGAAAGCTACCTGTCGTTCCAAGGCATATTGTAATCAAATCACTAGACAAAGAAACACTGACACCTGAATTGTAAGCAACTTGCCTTTATTTATTTGTATTCAATTCATCAAGTAATATTTTCATCTTCTCTCTGGGGAATTGCCATCCCAGCTCTTTAGTCGGTATTTCATTTATTCTTCTGTTTATTTCACGAAATGGCCATGGATCAATAGCTCCAAATTCCTGTTTCCAGTAATCAAGGATATAAAGAATATAATTTTGAGTCCCAATCAGTTTCCGGTCATTGTCAGTTGAAAATAAATCTACTCTTCCTACCAATTCATGTATTGTCGGCCAATCCGTCTTTATCCCATCGACCAATAATTGGTCATATAGTGTAATCGCAAACCGGTCGGATATGTTTTTAAAATCTGCCGTGATCACCTGATCCACAATGATTGTATATCTTGTTAGGGAATTCGTAATCAGCAGGCATTTCTTATGACTCACATAAAATAGGGTAGCAGTCCATTTCCCAAGCGGATGGTCTGCTTCTTCTTCTCCGGTATTAACCAAAGATTTAGAAACAACTGATTCCAATTTGCGTGACAGGTATATTTTTGTGCTCATAAACTAATTTATAACGTTTTACTATTAAATGCTGTGCAGAAATTAATCAATGAACTTCCTGCGAAGTGTTGCTTTTCATCCCGATAGCTATCGGGACTAATTTCCTGTCAATCACGGGTCCCGGGACTGAGCGGAAAGATGCACACCGAAAACCACCCCGAGTACTCGGGGTCGCACTTGACGTGTAGCTGATGTTGGCGGTTCGTTGTTTTCGATTTTGTCGTTTCGCTTTTCATTTTTTCGTTATGTGCCGCCCACTTTTTTGCCGTTTTTCATTAGTCATTTTCTTCATAGTAATATGAGTAGTCAATCCCTTTCATAAACATTTCGCGGTCGCTTATTTTGCTGGTAAGTGCTTTTTCCAAAAGTGTTTTTAGAACACTACTTTTGGTTGGACTTAGCATCATTGCGTTCATGTAATCTCGCTTGCTTATTTTACTCCAATCAACGCATTTTTTGAGGCGTTTTTTTAGTATCAAATCCAACCATATTCTGGTGCTTCTGCCATTACCTTCCATAAAAGGGTGTGCAATGTTCATTTCTACATATTTGTTTACGATTTCGTCAAATGTAGTTTCGTGAATTGCTTCTATTTGCTTTAATGTGTCGCCTAAAAAGCGTGATACGGCAAATTGAAAACCACCTTTTGAAATATTTTTTTGTCTGATTTGTCCCGCAAAATCATACAATCCGCCAAACAAATAAGCATGGATTTGTTGCAAACCTTTGGTTGTTCCAACTTCTATGCTGCTGATAAAAGTACTTTCAAACAATGCATACGCTTTTGTTTTGCTTTTTCCGTCTATGCTTTCATCGCTGTATGTAAACCATTCAATAAATCGGTTTGCCTTTTTGCCCGGAAATTCTTTGCCTAAGGCAATAATGCCGGTGTAATCCAACATATCGGCTAAGCGCTTTTTGCCGTCAGGTGCAAGAAATTTCAACTGGGTAGTGGCACTAACCACTTGACTGTTTTCTTTTCTCAATTTGGCTTTAAGATATTTCCAATAGTTGCGGGTTTTGGTGTAGTCGTCCTGGTCGGTAAGCAAAGCTACAATATCCAACACACTAAACCACCACTTGGCGTTTTGCTCGTCCCAAACAGCTCGCACTTCGCGGTCGTCAAAAAAACGTATGGATATTTTTGTATTACTCATAATTTGAATGTTACCTATACTGTCACTTTAAAATTTTCTGTCCAAAGGTATGATATTTTATATCCTGTAGTTGCTGTCTGCTGCGTCTCGTTACAATGACCGCCAACGTTTCGCAAATACACGCAGGGCAGGAGTTTCCCGATGAATTTCCTGCGAAGTATTGCTTTTCATCCCGAGTACTATCGGGACTAATTTCCTGTCAACGAAGCACCGAAACCCGACTTGCGGGTATTTTGCTGGTATGGAAAGTTATTCTTCTTTTTTCTTGAATAATTTATCCCAATATTCCTTTTGACCTTTTAACTCATTTTCAAAATATTTCTCCCCATACGCTAACTCAAAAGTTTGCTTAAAATATTCTAAATGCTGTTTCAACTTCTTATATCTGATTGTCACAATACTACTAAAAACAATTACAGGAATCCAGCTTAATAAATGTCCCAAAAGTATAAAGGCAACAATTGAAAGTAACATATAAAATAAAATCCAACCAACTAATAGTATTGTTTTGATAACATATTCACCTATAAGTACTTGTTGCTGAAATGTCGTTCCATGATTAGCATGTGCAGCTCTGGAACCTTGTCCAAATGATTCAGCAATTTTAACTAGTTTCCTCACAAAGATTTTTTTCTTAATCTTTTGCTTTGAAAGTTTTATTTGATTCTTAATGAAATCATACAAAATAGCAGCAATGAAGCTTGAAGTCAATCCAAGTATAACCAGTCCTAAAATTTCGGTCTTTAAATAATTTATAATCTCATTCAAATTTATATCCATCATTAGAAGTTTAATTATTTAGTAGGTACGCACCTATAATTGCCCATAACGTAGGAAGCTACACGCAGGGGCGGTCCTCGATAGCTATCGGGAGCGGGCGATTTCCTGTCAAGCCGAAAAGCAGCTTGAGCGGAAAGATGCACACCGAAAACCACTGCTGCCGCACTTGACGGGTAGCTGATGTTAGCAGTAGTTTTCATTTCACTAAGTCTAGTTTTGTCATTTATAGCTGTGTTTTGCCTGTTGATCGAAAGCCAAATTTGTAAACAAAGCCAAACATGAAATTTGTTGAGACTGTTTCTATTGATCCCCCATTTATAACTGGCACATCACTAACATTATAATACCCTACGTTATTTCTTGCCTCAAACGAAAGTGCGAAATTTTGCTCAATTGGAACTAAAAATCCAAGTCCTGCTGAAACCCCCCAATCAAATCTCTTGAAAGATGAAGTGTTGTCATTTTTTGTTTTTGGAATATTTGTTCCTTTGCTAATATCCGTTTGATTTAGTAAATAACCAAGATAAGGACCGGCATTTATGAAAAATAAAATTCGTTTTCCAAATGTCGCTCTAACAAGTAATGGTATTGTCATGTAGTCAAAATTTGATTTTGTTTGAACGCTTCCAAAAGAATTACCATATTCGTAAACAGGCTGTGATTTTGCGATTGAGCCTTTTCTCTCAAATGCCAAATTTGTCCGTAAAGAAATTATCTTTTTTAAATTATACTGGAAAAATAGTCTGCCAGAAAAACCAATTGTCGGACTATTACGATAATCGACATAATCGTTTCCCTTTAACATGATTAAACTCGGACCTCCTTCAATTCCATATTCAAATTTGTTTGTTTGTCCGTATGACTTACAAAAGGTCAACACAATTAAAATAAATACTATTGCTCTACATTTTATCATGGTGGTGATGCAAATTAAATTACGGCTAACTAGTGAATAGTGGCGAGTTTACCGTACTTTTCTGAAACCTTGAATGTTTCAACTCTCCTTATCTATTCATCTTTGTTTTGTTTTTCGAGACTTTAAAAGTATATGGTTATGTTTAAAAATCAAAGCTTTTTACCGTTTATTTATGTTTTTTATCGATGTAATTGCTTCTGGGGATTTTATCCAATGGACTTACGATGTTTTATCATAGACAACTGGAGTTATATCGGATTTTCTATTTCCCTCTAGTAAGTAACCCACCTGGACCTTTGTCCGTTTATTGCTATAACACCCTTTTCTCCTTTTCATCCCAAAATCATTGAGCACTATTCAGGCTGTAATCGGGCTATACCAACCCGGGTATTTGAGTATACTTTATGTGTACAATAAGAGTAGCATAAGTGTACTTTATGAGTTCATGAACACACAAGGTACACACAAGGTACACACAAGGTATACACAAGGTATACACAAGGTGACACTTTGGTATAACCTTTTACCCTATGGAACCCTATATGCTTACTGATTTTAAAGGTCTGCTTCGTTGGAGGAAACTGATAATGGCCATAAAAACCCGGAAGGAATAGATCCCCTCCGGGTGAAGTTTTTAAACCAATATAATCAACTGATTACAAAGGAAGTTGAGTGTGTATGTATGATTTATAATCTATTTGATGGTCAACGTGGTACCGGTAACCGTTGCGGTATACTGGGTCAACGAACTCTGGGCTGGTCCCTGAAGCACGGTTCCGTTGGTGTTGTACATGGCTCCATGGCAAGGGCAGACGAGCTTTTTCACTGAGCTGTCATAGCCCACCGTGCAACCCTGGTGGGTGCAGATACTCGATAGGACGATATAGTTGGTTGTACTCGAACGAATGATAATTACATTGCCGTTATAAGCATATCCTCCCACATTTTTTAAGGAAGCATAAGCACTGGAGGTTAAATCGATGGTACCGGTACCGCCGCTTGGCAGTATATCAGAGGCCTTGGTGCATGCGGTGAATACGGTCGGGGCAAAAAGTAATACACTGCCGCCAATAAAGGCTTTTTTAAAGAAATCTTTTCTGTTCATTTTAGTTTTTTTAGAATGAATAATCCATACAAATCGAGAGCGTTAAAGGGCGGTAAAATTTCTGTCAGGCGGTGCTTTAAAAGTTAAAGTTAAAACAACAGAATGAATCTTTGGTTCAAATGATAAATAGTTAAAAATTGTTATAAGATTTTGGAAAAACTAACATTGAGCACAATTCATCCCGCCACTAAGGCACCAAGGCACTAAGTCTCACCAAATTAATGACTGGATATACAGTCTTTTGAGAGACTTCGAAACTGTTTAAATTTCATTCTATCGTTCCGTTAGGAACAAAATGTGGATAGAAAAAGAATGATTTTTAATGATCTTTTGTCCCGTACGGAACAAAAGAAGAGGGTTAATGGCAATTTTTCTACCCATATACTTTCCCTCCGGGAAAATTAAACAGTCATTTAGTGTTCTGGCGTCTTGGTGGCAATTTAAAGTTTATACTTCCCGGAGTAGACGCCATCCTGTAAATGCCTCCTTCTTTGATACACATAACTTAAACATTAGAATTCGCTATTTGTTACTTTAAATGATTACATTAAAGCCTTGAAAAAACAATCATTGAAATATGGATAAATATTCACAGGTCGGGAACCAGGAGATCGCTGTTGTGGAAGAGTTATATGCCTCATATTTAGCTGATCCGGAGTCATTGGATGTAAGCTGGAAGAATTTCTTCGCAGGATTTGAATTGGCCCGTAAAAGCTATGGGGAGAACACAAGCGCTGAGCATGACGTGAAGATTAATAAAGAATTCGCGATTCTGAACCTGATTCATGGTTACCGGCAGCGGGGACATTTGTTCACCAAGACCAATCCGGTACGTTCACGCCGAAAATATACACCTACCCTGGATATCGAAAACTTCGGTTTGCAGCAGGCCGACCTGGACACAATCTTTCAGGCAGGGAACAACATCGGAATCGGTCCAGCAACCCTTCGGGCCATCATCGAACATCTGGAAGCGACCTATTGTGAGTCGATAGGCGTCGAATATGTATATATGCGCGATCCGGGGCTGATCGACTGGCTCAAAGTGAAGATGGAATCCACGCGTAATTCGAGGGCGCTTACAGCAGAAGAAGAGAAACACGTTTACTATCATCTGAAACTGGCAGTAGGTTTCGAGAGTTTTATCCATAAAAAGTTTGTAGGGCAGAAGCGGTTTTCACTCGAAGGAGGGGAGTCACTGATCCCGGCTTTGGATACGGTTATAGAACATGGTTCGGAGTTGGGCATCGATGAATTTGTCATCGGGATGTCGCACCGCGGAAGGCTTAACGTGCTGACCAATATCCTGGAGAAGCCCTATGAGCATATCTTTAAGGAATTTGTAGGAACTGAATACGAACAGGATATTTCGCTGGGCGATGTAAAATACCATCTGGGTTACGAGAATGACGTCCAGACAGACTTTGGAAAAAAGGTTCATCTAAGCCTGATGCCCAATCCATCGCACCTGGAAACCGTTGCGGCATTGGTTCAGGGCATGGCCCGCTCACGGATTGATTCACGGTATAATGGAGACTATGACAAGGTGGCACCCATTGTCATCCATGGCGATGCCGCCATTGCCGCCCAGGGCATCGTGTACGAAGTCATCCAGATGTCGCAGTTGCCCGGCTACAAAACCGGCGGAACCATTCATCTGGTGATCAATAACCAGGTGGGTTTTACGACCAATTACCTGGATGCCCGCTCGAGTACCTATTGCACCGATGTGGCCAAGGTAACCCGTTCACCCGTCTTCCATGTCAACGGTGACGATGTGGACGCCATTATCTTTACCGTTAAACTGGCCATGGAATTCAGGCAGAAGTTTCATGCGGACGTGTTTATCGACATTTTATGCTACCGCAAATACGGGCACAACGAAGGCGACGAACCACGTTTTACCCAGCCTTTACTCTATAAGGAAATCGAGAAACACCGCAATCCTCGCGATATCTATGCCGATAAACTTGCCGAACAGGGGGTCATGACTCCGGCTGAAGCCTTACAACTGAACCACGAATTTGATTTATTTCTGGAAGAGAAATTTAAAATATCCGAGAAGATTGAGAAAGTTAAGGTGAAGCGTTTCCTGAAGGGGGAATATACCGATTATATCAATCCGTTAAAGACCGATCTGCATAAGATTGTGAACACGGGAGTTAAAAAGAGTGAACTGATACGGATCGCTGAACGAATCAATTTCCTTCCGAAGGACAAGAAGTTCTTTAAGAAGATTGACCGCATTGTGGAAGACCGGCGAATGATGATGCTTGATGATCGTCTGGACTGGGCCATGGCCGAATTGCTGGCCTACGGCACTCTGCTGGAAGAAGGATATTCGGTCCGCCTGAGTGGTCAGGATACCGAGCGCGGAACTTTTGCCCACCGTCATGCCTCATTTGTGGTGGAAGATACCGATGAGAAGTATTTCCCACTGAAGCACATCAGCGATCAGCAGGCCGCCTTTCATATCTTTAATTCGCTTTTGTCTGAATACGGAGTGCTGGGTTTTGAATATGGCTACGCCCTGACCAATCCAAAAGGACTGACGGTCTGGGAAGCCCAGTTTGGCGACTTTGCCAATGTGGCGCAGGCCGTCATCGACCAGTACATCACCTCAGCACAGGAAAAATGGGGATTGATGAACGGTCTGGTAATGTATCTTCCGCATGGTTATGAGGGCCAGGGGCCCGAGCATTCAAGTGCCCGCCTGGAGCGATTCCTGAATTCTGCTGCCGACAACAATATGCAGGTGGTGATTCCGACAACCCCTTCTAATATGTTTCACCTGATTCGTCGTCAGCTTCATTGGAAGGTGCGCATACCGCTTGTGGTGTTTACCCCCAAAAGCCTGTTGAGGCATCCGATGGTCACTTCATCGCTTGAAGAACTTGCAGGGGATTCGTTTCAGGAGATCATTGAAGACGTGGTAATCCGGCCTGAGAAGATCAGCAAAGTGGTGTTTACCTTTGGAAAACTCTATTACGATTTGCATAAACGGCAGGCTGAGGAAGGCATCACTACGGTGGCCATTGTTCGGATTGAACAGTTGTTTCCGCTGAATACGGCCATGATCAAATCCATCATTTCAAAGTATCCCAATCTGGAGAAAATCGTCTGGGCACAGGACGAACCCGCGAACATGGGCGCATGGCAGCACATTAAGCGGTTTTTGCCTGATGTGCCCTTCGAACTGATCTCGCGTCCGGCAAGCGCCAGCCCTGCGGTAGGACTGATGTTTCAGCACAACATGGGACTGAAGAAGATACTGGATGCGGTATTTTATGAATTGATTAACAGCAAGACACAGAACGTCGAACTATCAATCTGAAAATGTATTACTTTTGTAATGTAAAGCAATTAAAATGAAGAGAAAGCCGATTGTTCTTATAGACAAATCATTAAATTATCTTAATGGCAAAGTTCTGTTTCCAGAGAAAGTGGATAAAGCCAATGAAATGCTTAAGAAAATAGGTTTACCTAAATTAAAAAATACTAAATAGTCAATAAAGAACCCAAACATGTTAATCGAACTAAAAGTACCTACACCCGGCGAATCCATAACAGAAGTTGAACTTGGGAAGTGGCTGGTTGAGGATGGTGACTTTGTTGAAAAGGATCAGGAGGTTGCCGAAATCGAATCGGATAAGGCCACATTAACCTTGTCGGCTACCGAAAGCGGGCAGATCAAAATCCTCATTCATGAAGGGGAAAGAGTGGCCATCGGCATCGTAGCCTGTACGATTGATACAAGCATTGCCTCCGGTAAGAAGGCAGTGCCATTGGTTGAAAAGAAGGAAGTAATTCTGGAAAAGACAGTGAAAATGGTTTTAGCTCCTGTTAAGGAAACGGTAGTTGTGGCTCCTGAAAAACAGGTGGAGTCAAACATCAAGGTGACTCCGGTAGCCAGGGAAATGATGGAGGAATATCACCTTTCGATGGAAGAGGTACTGAACGGATTGCAACGGATTTCGAAGACCGATATTGAAGCTATTCTGGCTCTTCCGAAGGAAAATGTGCAGGAAGTGGCTCCGGTTCGAAAAACCTTTTCAAGGCTGGAGAAACGCGAGAAAATGACCTCCCTGCGCCGTAAGTTGAGTGAACGACTGGTGGCTGTGAAGAACGAAACGGCCATGCTGACCACCTTTAACGAGATTGATATGAGCCGGGTGATGGAAATGAGATCAAAACTTCAGAATAAGTTTGTTGAGAAATACGGGTTGAAGCTGGGCTTTATGTCCATTTTCAGTAAGGCGGTAGCCGAGGCGATGCAGTTTCATCCGACTATTAATGCACAGATTAATGGCGAGGAAATCAATACTCCTGAATTTGTGGATATTGGCATAGCGGTGCAGACTCCCAAAGGGCTGATGGTTCCAATCATCCGCAATGCGGAAAGCAAGACCATTGCTGAAATAGAACTGGAACTAAAAGCGCTGGCAGAGAAGGCTCGGACAAAAAAGATAACCGTTGAGGAACTCACCGGCGGTACCTTCACCATCACCAATGGCGGTACATTTGGTTCGCTGCTCTCAACTCCGATTATCAATCCGCCGCAATCGGCCATCCTGGGGATGCACAACATTGTCGAACGTCCGATAGCAGTCAACGGACAGGTGGTGATCCGTCCGATGATGTATGTGGCTTTATCCTACGATCACCGCATCATCGACGGTAAAGATTCGGTCGGCTTCCTGGTCAGGGTCAAAGAACTGATCGAGAACCCTGAGCGCCTGTTAACAGCAGGACGTAATCCGGAGGAAGTGTTGCTTGGGTTATAAGAAATTGAACACTGATAACACTGATGTTACGGATTTACACGGATAATAATTTATTCTGTAGTTAATCAGTGTAAATCCGTAACATCAGTGTTATCAGTGTTCCAGATTAAGATCATGGGACCATTCAACTGGGGTAGATGCTTTATGGCTGAAATTCAATGGAGTGGGGGACGATCTGTTTGTATAGAGGTAAAGATTTACACACCAGGTTTTTGATTAAACAGATGCTTCGTAAATAAAGCCTAATAACTAATCCATTGATTGTTTATCAGATGGGAGATTCCGTTGTCGGTTCCAAACCAGATGGAGCCATCCGCACCCACGGCTATTGTATTTACCTTATTGGCAACCAGACCGTCTTTGGTTGTATAATTTTGCCATTTATCGACAGTCAGTTTACTGACACCCTTGGGAGTGCCAAACCACATGTTTCCTGTAAGGTCTTTGGCTATGGCATAAACAGAATCGCAAACCAATCCATCTTCCCTGGTGTAGGTAATCCAGTCGGATTTGGTGAATTGCCAATAAGGCGCCCATATACCTGGCCTGTTTTAATTTCGAAATGGCTCTCCTGAATAAAAGTGTTGAACCACCCAAAGCCAGCAGGTAAATCACAAAGCCCGACATGATTGGAGCAGCTGCTCTCATGCAGGGATAGCCCGCTCTCGAGGGTTTGGGAATGACGCGTATTAAAAACCAGATTGTTGATCCAATCCCCAGAATGATAAAGACCAGCTTAGTTTGGCTAAGCGATTTAAAGAATGTTTTGAATCGTTCAATCATGTCAATAGGTTTAGGATTTGTTGCAGACCACTTTTTCTGTCCATACCAGGTTCCCGGAGGTCTTTTCGGTCAGCCTCATCAGATAGATTCCTTTGGACAACTTCGTTCCGCTTTGTGATGTTCCGTTCCAGATGTATGTTCCCGACATAGGGGTACTGAAAAGGAGTTGTCCCTGCAAATTGTAAACAGTCAGGTTCAGGGCCTGATTATTGTTTACATCAATACGGATGGATTCAGTAAACGGATTGGGATACAATTTATATTCAACAGTTTTGAGACTAGTTGTACCAGTTATTTCACTCTGATAAATGTCTCTTGACGTGGAGGCAAATTTAACCAACTCAATTCCATTCCCGGTATGCAGGTTACGGCTGTATTTCATTTCCGTTGCATTATTCCAGTGCTCATAGACACCAAGGCTTTTCAGGAGTGTGCCGTCACCTTCAGGGTCATATTGAATTCCCGCGGGCCAGTTTGCCGGATCGGCAGCCTGTCTCATGTAATCATCCACTCCGGTCATGTAAGGAAATTTCAATGAAGCATCTTTTTTAGCATATTCTGTCAGCAAGAAATCGAAACAAACCGATTCAATGGCCACTGCATCCTGGGAAATGAAGATAGAAGAGGGATAGTCGTTAAGAAAGGGTGACATCTGCCATTTTTCGACTACTCCGTCCCAGTTTCGTCCTGCCCATAATCCATCTACTATATAGAGGAGGGTTTTCCCTCCCAATTGCTCATGTCCCATGTAATCCACCAAATGACGATACTGATTCATTTTGCCATTTACACCTGGTAATGCGTAATGCATATACATGGCCGACTGGTTCTGAGGCTGGTCAGCTTTGTTCAGAATAGAACCCTGATGATTCTTTGCCGCAAGGGTCATACCCCCTACGTCATGTGATTTCAGACAAGGCATATTGATCAGATAGCTGGCATCCAGATAATGTTGAGGAATAGATGAAGTAAACTGACCATCGCTGAAAACAAGCAATTGATCGGCCGATGGCTTTGTCTTTTCTCTTCCATTATTTCCTGTGCCATCCATATAATGTACATTCGGATACACGGAATGACATTTGTCCCAGTAATCGTCTCTGAAGAGTCGGTAATTGTCACCAATCCAGATATCGGTCTGGGGTACTTTTACCACCTCAATCAATTGCTTCAGGATTCCAAGCACCATTTGCGGCGAAGCATCCATCGCTGCCGTTCCGACAGTAGAGCAGCATGAATTGGTCAGGTTGATCTTAATGGCAAATTTCTCACCCGGAGTATAGCCAACGTCACCCTTTCCATGAGTTTGATTGAAATATTTAAACACCCCATCCCAGGCTTCCCGGATATTGTATCTGCCGCCCATTCGCCGGACGCCCGCTGTGAGCATTGAATCAACCGATTTCTGATTGCAGTTTTGATCCATATACCAATAATCACCTGCCTTGTTGGTCATGTTTTTATTGGTGGCATCGGGATTATATATCCAGGCTACCCGTCCGGGGAAATTTCCCTGGGCAACACCCATTGGGGCATTTGGTATAAAATAGGAAGGATCGACAATTGCAAATGTACTGTTGGGAGTTGAATACTGAAATGAAAATAACAGGGAAACAACAAACACGATAGCAAGTACCCCTTTGAACAGGAACAACCGGCCTTTATTATTATTGAAAATATATACGGTTGATGTCAGCCCGATCAGGTAGATCACAAAGGCCGACATGAATGGGGCCGAGGCCTTCATACAGGGATAAGTCGCACGGCTGGGCTTTGGAATCACCCGTATTAGAAACCATAGGGTTGATCCGATGCCGATGATAAAAAAAGCTAATTTGGTAGCGCTTAGCGGGCCGGTTAGTTTCTTGAATTTGAGAATCATAATGTCAGGTTTAGTAGCTACAAAGATAGTTTTTTACTGATTATGAGCATCCCAAAACCTGAATAATTAAAGTTACAGTCAAGTATTGTCATTCAGTAGTCATTAAATGGTCATTTATCGTTTTCAGGCAATTCAATAACTATTGAATGACTATTGAATGACCCACGGTAATCCCTCTATTTTGATCCGAACGGTACCGTAAATCCAAGCCATGGAATTGCAACGAAGCTGCCGATATCTTTACTTATCGGAAGAAACAGCCCGTAGTCAAGGCCGAAATGTTTAATGATTCTTCTGCCGCCCACAGATATTAAAACCACAAAGTTGTCCGGTGTCCCGATGAAATAGTTTTCAGTAATAAGATAACCTCTTGCCCCTGTACGGATCATGCCGTTGATGTTGATGGTTGGATTACTGGCAATCTGACCATTGGCAAATCCCCAGCCCATGCCGATGCTAAGGTTGTTGTCTTTCGATCCGAAAGTACTGATTCCATAAAGAATTCCTGCAGTACCGCTGTTCACACCAATAACGGTTCCCATTAAGGCGCCGGCCCCCAGGTTAATCTTGTCTTTCACTACCGGAACTGAATATTTCAAGGTGAGCCATACCGGAGTTGCGGCGCCTGCGAACAGGAAAAGAGGCATCACACCTACGCCAGCCGAAAAATGGTCAGTAATACCGTAAACCGCCTGGTTAAACAGAATCCAGACATTCTGGTAATAACCTTCTCCCTGCTTTAAATTGTAGCCATTGGGTGACCAGAAATAGCGTGTCGACTGTGGATTATCCAGCCAGTAAGTCCCGTTTTTATATCGGGCTGAACTTACTGCAGATACCCTTTTTACATCTTTGTTTAAAATAGAAATCTCGCCCAGCTTATCGGTTTTGATGCGGATCTTGTCGCCCGAACGGTCCAGTATAATACCTATGTATTCATTCCCATCTATGGTTTCAATACGGCTCTTGATCGTATCTTGTTTGGCCTGGGCCTGAACTAAATTCGGCAGGCCAATCAGTAGACCGATTATGACAGCAATTCCTGAAAGAATATTTTTCATCGGGTGAATGTTTAAGTTAAGTATAGTAGCTATCAATTACAATAACCCATCTGTCAACTGATTGTTCAGTCCGATAAATATAGTAAAAAGTTTTTTTGCCGCCAAGACTCTAAGCCGCCAAATCTCACTAAATTTAGAATGCTATAAATTGGTTTATGGAGTTCTATTTCGGAAGAATTCTGGGATCACAAAACATTGTTGTGGGGTCCCGGCTA
>DIZL01000010.1:71819-74269 GCA_002429385.1 Prolixibacteraceae bacterium UBA6029
CAATATTCAGGTATGTTTTTTCTGAAAAAATCTTACTTATTTTTAAAATCTTAGTAACTTAGATCAGCCCTCGCAACCTTAATCTTATGTATCTTATGATATAAGATACATAAGATTGGGATCTGGGGGCATTGCCTGATTACTAAGTTTGAATTTAAAAAAGTAAGATTTTTAAGAACTCACCATTGACTTTGCTTTCCCCACAATAATGTAATGTGATCCAAATGTTTCCTTTTTCCTCAGTACCTTTTCCTTTAAAATAAAAAAGCCACCCGCATGTGAAGACGGGTGGCTCTATCTGTTTGAAAATGTTTGGATCTGTGTTTATAAACGATTATGAAATTTATTCAGATACTACTTCGAAACCTAATTCAATAATTACTTCTTTGTGTAATTTGATCTTGGCTGTGAAATGTCCGATTTCTTTAATACTGTCTTCCGAAATGGTGATCTGTTTGCGATCGATTTCGAAACCCTTGCTATTGATCGCTTCAGCCAATATAATGGTGTTCACCGAACCGAAGATTTTTCCGGTTGAGCTGGTTTTAGCGCCAATAACCAATTGAAGTGATTTTAGTCGTTCGGCCACACTTAAAGAAAGATCTTTCAATTTTGCTTCTTTGTGAGCCCGTTGTTTGGTGTTCTCAGCCAATATTTTCTTCGCTGATTCGGTGGCTACTATGGCCATCTTCTGAGGAATCAAAAAGTTACGGCCATAACCGTTTTTAACGGTCAGCTTGTCGTCCTTCGATCCTAGTCGTGCAACATCCTGCAATAATATAACTTCCATGTTTATTCAGCTTTAAAATTATTTCATCATATCAGTAACATATGGCAGTAACGCGATATGACGGGCTCTTTTAACTGCTTTGGCCACTTTGCGTTGGTACTTCAAAGAGGTTCCGGTAATCCGGCGTGGTAAAATCTTACCCTGCTCGTTCAGGAATTTTTTTAAGAATTCACCGTCTTTGTAGTCGATGAACTTAATTTTATTCTTTTTAAAGCGGCAATACTTTTTCTTTTTGATTTCAACCGACGGTGGGGTTAAATATCTGATCTCACTTGAATTTGCTGCCATAGTTTAGTTCTCCTTTTCAGTTTTAGCTTTTGATTTAAGTCTTCTCTTTTCGCTGTATGCAACGGCATGTTTATCCTTGCTGAATGTCAGGAAACGGATAATGCGTTCGTCGCGTCTGAATTGGGTTTCCAAAGTCTTTGCAAACGTTGGTTCTGCGGCAAATTCGAAGAGTTGATAGAACCCTGTCGATTTCTTTTGAATGGGATAAGCTAATTTGCGTAATCCCCAGTCCTCTTCTGAGACCATTTCGCCACCGTGTTCGGTGATGAAGTCCCTGAATTTTTTTACCGTTTCCTTTACCTGAACATCAGATAAAACGGGAGTAATGATGAAAACGGTTTCATACTGGTTTTTCATAAAACTTCTAAATTAATTATACATGAATGCGTTAAACCTAAAAATAGGTGGCGCAAAATTATAAATAATTTGCTATTATTCAAACCCCGGACCATTAATTCATTATTCTTCTGAAAAATAAGGAGAATTCAGGAGTACGGTGAAATTTAACTGGAACCAAAAGGAGTTGAAAATATTTTGAAGCTGTTGTAAATTTACTAAGGGAAAATCGTCCGATAAAATGGAATAATTTAAAGCGATAAAATTTTCTTGATCAGTGAAAGTCTGTTTTTGATAGTCCAATATGCCACTTTGCTAATTGCTAAATTTAAAGTGAAATTTATTCTTTACGTTTATAGAAAATATTAAAATAATTCGAACCATTATCTTGTTTAAGTGTTTATAAAATAGTAGAATTTCTATTATTGCCTTTAAATGAAATAGTTTAAAATTCTAAGATATGAAAACATTATTTATTTTACTGATTTCTGTTTTTTGTTTGTCCTTTCGTCCTTCAACTGAAAAAACTGAAAGTAGATTTCATGATGGGTTTTATATCTATGTTGAAGACTTTAGTGATCGTACAAATCACAAATATATTGTCGAATCAAAAGATTCCGTCAATATTATTTTTGATCATTTTTTTAATTCAGAACTTGAGTTAGGTGATGTTGATCGTCCAATTACAATTTTCAATGGGAAACGCAACTTTTATATTGCAAGAGTTAATGTTTTTGTAAAACCAAATGGAGAAAAAGATTTTAGACACCTAAAGTATCCTGATGTTTATGCGAAAAATTCAAAGACGAATCCTGATGTATCTGAAAAAAATTCAAAGGCGAATAAACGTTCAAAGTTGAAACCTGCTTTGTTTTAAATTATGCTTGAAAATATATCCACTTCTGTAAGATATATCGACGAAAACAAGAAGAATTCCTGAATATTTAATCCTTATCCCAAATCAACTCAGGGGAATATGCTTGATAAATGAGTCTCAGGGAAGTCTAATATAAAAATTGCCACCAAGCCGCCAAGA
>DIZL01000060.1 GCA_002429385.1 Prolixibacteraceae bacterium UBA6029
ATTTAGATGCGTTTGCCCTGCATCAGCGCTTCATTATATTGGTATTCCGGTAATCTGCTTCAGGTTTCCTTTTTATTTAGACTATACCATCTCTATAGCTTATTCGAAGATTATTCGAAGCTTATTCGAAGCTTATTCGAATATAATTCGTTTTTAAATGAATAATCTACGAATAAGTAATGAATCAAGTATGAATAAGTGACGAATAAGGAGCGAACCTGTCAAGAAACAGATATAACCTTGATATAAGGCAGAACAGGCTTATACAGGTAAAATAAATACAGTTGATTGGATTCACTTAAACTCCCATAATTAAATGAAATATCACACATGGTAGGCCATAAAAAAGGACTTTGTCTTCTGTTTTCAGGTAAGAGGGGATAAATTATATTTTGTATTACGGAAATATATTTTGTAATTCAAAATATAATGATTAACTTTGTAGTGTACAACGAAAACACAAATGAGGGTAATAGCTCACCGAACACTGGTAAAATTTTACTCCAACAGACCGGATGCCAGGATATCCATTGAGAATTGGTATACCAAAACCACTTCTGCGGGCTGGCAATCCTTTGCTGACGTTAAAAAGGATTTCAACAGTGTTGACAACGTGGGAAACCAACATTACGTTTTCAATTTAAAAGGGAACGATTACCGGTTGGTTGTAGTGATTAAATTTCAGATAAAGATGGTTTATATCCGCTTTATCGGAACACATAATGAATATGATTCTATTGATTGTACTAATATTTAGGTTATGACTAAAATAGAAAACGAAACTCAGTACAACGCTTTGATGGAAAAGATTGAGGAACTTTTGCACTTGGTAACTGACGAAACCCCTTTAACCGATAAGAACCTGGTTGAACTGGAATTACTATCAAACCTTGTTGCCGATTATGACGAGATCCATTATCCAATAAAAACACCTTCGCTATCTGATGTGCTAAAGCTAAAGATGTACGAAAATGACCTGACACAAACGATGTTATCTGATATCATCGGAGTAAGCCCTTCGCGCGTCAGTGAATATCTTACCGGGAAAAGCGAACCAACATTAAAGGTTGCCCGCGCGATCTGCGTCAAACTTAATATCAGCCCCAACATTGTTTTGGGTATTTGATTCCTGAAGTGGTATTTGGTTACTTTCCGATACAGAAATTCTTAAATATATGCCCTAAAATCTCATCGTTTGTGATCTCACCAGTGATTTCACCCAGGTAATACAGGCATTCACGGATATCCTGCGCCAGAAAGTCTCCGGTGATCTTGTTTTCAAGTCCAACAAGCACTCTTTCAATTGATTCGTGAGCATGGCTCAATGCTTCGAAGTGACGCACATTGGTTACAATTACGGCATCTTCGCTGAACGAATCAAGCGAAACGGATAGTTGCATCTCTGAAATTAGCTGGTCAAGATTAGTCTTCTGCCGGGCAGCAATAAACACCAGTTTCTCATTGGGTAATAAGACGAAATTGCGAAGTTTTTCCATGGTTTCATCCTTTCCATCATCCACTTTATTGGCGGCAATGATCAGGTGCTGATCGGTAATTCTCTTCCTGATTTTAGCAATCCGTTGGGCTATAACCTTAAATTCATTTTGAGTATCCACTACCAGGATCACTACGGTAGCCTGATCCAGTTTGCTATAGCTGCGTTCGATGCCCATCGTTTCAATGGCATCGGTCGTTTCCCTGATTCCTGCCGTATCGAAAAAACGGAAAGCGGTTCCGTGTATGTTTACCACGTCTTCAATTACATCACGTGTTGTTCCGTGGATATCTGAAACAATTGCCTTTTCCTCATTCAGCAGAGCATTGAGCAGGGTAGACTTCCCCACATTGGTATCCCCGATGATTGCTACCGGAATACCATTCTTAATTACATTCCCCAGTTGAAACGAGTTTTTAAGCTTCCTGAGAATTGCTTCAATCTTAGAAACAAGTTTTTTCAGTTGAATACGGTCAGCAAATTCAACATCTTCTTCATTAAAGTCAAGCTCCAGTTCAATCATGGCGATGAAGTGCAGCAATTCGCCGCGTAGATTGGAAAGTTCAGTTGAGAAGCCTCCACGCATCTGGTTGATGGCTACCTTCTGTGCTGCCCGGTTGGTTGATGCAATCAAATCGGCTACTGCCTCTGCCTGCGATAGATCCATTTTGCCATTCAGAAACGCACGTTGGGTAAATTCTCCGGGATGGGCCATCCGTGCGCCTTTCCCGATCAGGAGTTGCAGAATTCGTTGTTGAATATATACCGATCCGTGGCAGGTGATTTCGATCACATCTTCACCTGTAAACGAATGAGGAGCACGGAAGATAGCAACCACCACTTCATCGATCAGTTCAACACCATCTGAGATACTTCCAAAATGCAGGGTATTGGGCTTTTGCTCTGTCAGTCTTTTCCCGGATACAGGGGATTTAAATACGGTATCAGCAATTTCGAGGGCCTTTTCTCCGGACAATCGAATAGTTGCAATGGCACCCATTCCGGGAGAAGTAGCTATAGCGCAAATGGTTAATTGATCGAGCATGTTTCATATGAATTGAGTGCAAAAATAGCAAATGGTTAATGATAACTGGCGGTGAATGGTTTATTTCAGTTGTCCTTTTTTAGTTTTTTAAAATAGATAACCTGGAGTTCTTTTACTTTAAAGTTTTGATGATAAACCCAGATAGTTAGCAATCGCTCGGCTATAAATCCCATAATCCGTTGTTGGTAACCTTGGTAATCCGCTTTATTGATGCGGTTTTCAAATTCAAAAAGTATTTCGAACCACCATTCCATGAATCGGTTGTAATCCGGCTTCCGTAGAATAAACATGTTATTGGCATAAAGACGGTTGCCATTCATAACCAATTCAAATGCAGGCAAATACTCAGGGCACTTTTCACGTAATATTTCTTCAATCAATTCTAATTCCCGTAAATCATGGTACCGGCGGTAATGTTCCCTGACTGAATACCTGAATTTCCTGCGCTGCGGGAATATGGCATCATAGGTTTCTAAAATTTCAAGAATCTCTGTTCTGTTTAGAATTTTCCTTTCAAAGAGCTTTACATTGCTGGTGTAAATAAGACCAAATCGTTTTCGATGCAATCCAACAAGGTAATACAGTAATCTTTTTATCTGATAGGAGATAGGCTCCTTCTTATTGGTGAAAAATCGCCTGTAATGACAACTGCCGATAATATCGGCATGCTGGTTTTTCCATACCCAATATATCCCAGTAAGCTCGCTGTAGTAATTATTCCTGGAAGAAATATTTTCACCTGTATCATCCCCAATTATTTGGCATGATTCATGTTCGTTGTTTTTACCTGAAAAAACAGGGATGTAAATTGGATCGTTGGTAACAACCGGACCAGGTTTATAATGAAATGAAAATATTTTAATCTCTTGATTATCCATTAGGAACAAAATTTCGGCTAAAGTATTACATGATTTTCAGCTGACCAAAATATATTACGTTTTCCCTGATAATACATCAGATTGACTGGATATATTGATAACACTGACATTTTAGAACTATAAAAATAAAATAAACATATATCCGTTCAATAAAAAGTGATTTCTTTGCACCCAAATTGTATAAAACATGGATAATTCGTCCAATTTCACTTGTAAAATATGCTCTAACGATAAAGATAACAAAATCTATATCGCAAGAGAGATGATGTTTGGTTTGCGCGATAAATTTGTTTATTTTCAGTGTTCAAGTTGTAATTGCCTGCAAATTGCAGAATTTCCCGAAGACATTTCAAAATACTATTCAACTGAGAACTATTATAGCTTTAAAGAAGTTGAAGAAAAGAAATATCAGGGATTAAGAGGATATCTGAATTCCATAATAGTAGGTTCAAATGTCCTGAATGATTCATTTGGCAGTAATTTATTGAGGTTTGTATTTCCACGTAAAAATAAGAAATTCCTTAACAAGGTAATAAAAGGTTACGATACCAGGATCCTTGATGTGGGCTGCGGCAACGGGTATAAATTCCTGTATCCGCTTTACGAATCAGGCTTCCATAAGATCGAAGGATGCGATCCGTTTATCGAGGATGATATCTATTATCAAAACGGGCTAAAAATCTTTAAATCTGAATCATCAGAAATAGAAGGTGAATATGACCTGATCTGTTTTAATCATTCGTTTGAACATATCAGCAATCCACTGGAAACTCTGGAGAGATCCTATGACTTGCTTTCTAAAGGTGGTTATTGTATTATACGGATACCAACTTCATCCTCCTTTGCCTGGAAACATTATGGTGAAAACTGGTTCCAGCTGGATGCTCCAAGGCACTATTTTCTTCATTCCATTGAAAGCATCCAATATTTGGCAGATCAAACCAACTTTAAATTGGAAGAACCCGTTTTTGATTCCACTCACCACCAATTTACGATCAGTGAACGCTACAAAAGGGATAAAACAATAAGTGAAAGGATTTATGATTCGAATTGGGGTCGAACGTATTCTATCTTTCAGAAGGCCTTGTTCAGTATAAAATCCACTACCTTGAATATGCAACATAACGGTGATCAAGCCATATTCTATCTCCGGAAGAATTAATTTATTTTGAGTCTAATGACTTGATATCATTGATCAATAAGGGTATATTATATTTTTTACATGCGTATTCTTTAATTAATTTCTCCCATGGTTCTTCCTTTCCAAGAAATGACCTCCAGCTTTTTTTCAGGATTACCTTCTTTTTTAATAGGGGATACCCTTCTTTAATTAATTCCTGATACAATGAATGGGTAACATTATTGCCTTTAATGTTATATTTTGCGAATAATATTAAGCTATTGAAATAGGAAGCACTCGTTAATCCTTTATTCAGTAAAAACTGGCTCAGACCAATTTCCCATTGGTCTACAATATACCGTCTAAGCTTTTTAGGATCTTTCTCCGCATAAATGTATTTCACGTCCAAAGCATTAAAAAATTCGGGTAAGCTATTGATTGCCTTTTCATTAAAAACGAGGAAGTGACTTTGAATGTGGTAATTGTTCTTGTGGCTTGAAAACCAGGGAGCTTCATTGGAATCAACCAGTCCCCAGAAATCAACTTGCTGATTGACACCCCATTTCAATAATGTATTTAATTCACCGAACAGGATATTGGAATCATTGATGCAGGCAATTTGATCATACTGAGAGGGATTTATCTCTTGATAAGCTTTATAGAACATTCCGAAATCGTATCCTTCATTTTCAACCTGCTGAATGAAAATGTCCTTATTCAACAGCTCCGGCACTTTCCCGATATTACGCCTGTTGGTAACCATCCTGACTTCATCAAAATACAGACAGAGTTCATTCAGGTAGTATTGGACATAAATAGGATAGTAGCCTTCTGAAAAATAATGAAGAAATATACAAAGCTTCTTTTTTGCCATACTTATTGGTTTTCAACGTATTTGAAAAATAATCCATTTCACTGGTGGGCAAATATAACCCGAATAAATCAAATGTTTTTCTCTCCCATTGGATAAAATTAGTGATTCAACATGGGAGTTAATCTATCGTTAAAGGATTTTACTACATTTGTTGCGGAAATTAATTATCGATAAATCATTATATTATGAAGTTGTTAAGTGGAAAAACTGCCATAGTTACTGGCGCATCGAGGGGCATTGGAAAAGCAATAGCCATCAAATTTGCTGAAGAAGGATGTAACATTGCATTTACCGATCTTTTCGAAGATGAAAACATGAAAAACACTGAAGCAGAATTGAATGCCATGGGAGTGAAAGCCAAAGGGTTTGCTTCGAATGCTGCCAATTTTGAAGATACTGATCGTGTGGTATCCGATATCGTTGCTGAGTTTGGCGCTGTCGACGTATTGGTCAACAATGCCGGTATTACCAAGGATACCTTGCTGATGCGGATGAGCGAAGAACAGTGGGATGCGGTAATAAACGTGAACCTGAAATCGGTTTTTAACTTTACCAAGGCTGCCCAGAAAATAATGCTGAAACAAAAATCTGGTTCAATCATCAATATGAGTTCAGTAGTTGGCGTCAGCGGAAATGCAGGACAGTCAAACTATTCAGCATCAAAAGCCGGAATCATTGGATTTACCAAATCAATTGCCAAAGAGCTTGGTTCAAGGGGAATTCGTTCAAATGCCATTGCACCTGGATTTATCATTACTGAAATGACGGCCAGGATTCCAGAAGATGCACGGAAACTTTGGGAAGCAAGTATCCCGCTGAAGCGTGGCGGAACACCCGAAGAGGTTGCAAAAGTTGCCCTGTTCCTCGCATCCGATCTTTCATCTTATGTAAGCGGACAGGTAATCAACGTTTGCGGAGCAATGAACACATAGAAAATACTGATCATACATATTCCTAAAGCCGGATGCATTCGCTCCGGCTTTATTATTTTCCAGACCGTCCATTATCACCTGTAACTTTCCTTATAACCGTCCCTGTTTGATTTCGATTACCGAAGCAAAGTGAATCTGCTTGTAAAGTCAATTCTGTTTAATTGGTTACTACCTTATTTTTACCTCCAATAGTAAATTCTGTCGCATCGGATCACTTGAAGAAGCGCTAAACAGGAGGATTGGAATCTGACAGATCGGGGAACGGCCAGGGATGGCGATATGAACGCTCTTTAGTTTTTGTATGTTTTGAGTATGGTTTCTGTAAGGTTTCTGTATGTTGACTTACAAAAAACTTACCTAGAATAAACTATAAATATGCAAATTTACTGGAGGGTTTAACAGGGGTTTATATCGGGGAGGTAAACCTGTTACAGGTCGCTTTCATTTCAAATCCCGAAAATGTATTGGGGAGGGTCATTGAAGAATTAATACGAATACAAAGTCAATAGACACGCAATACCCTGACAAGATCCTTCCTTGTAGGTTCTATTCCCAATTCTTTGGACTTGAAATTTAAATTGTAACAAAATAGTTGAATTATTCGAATCCTTTGCGTGATTAAATATCTTTTTTGCTATATTGGATTTGCCAAACAAGCAGACCCAATGAGTCAAAAAGGAATATCTTTTCGTTTGAATTCGCAAATAACCTCGATAGCGATCCTGATCATTGCTGCAATTGTATTTATCAATTACAATTTCAGTAAAAAGATGTTGATTGGAAAAATTGAGGAAGGCGCTATTAATCAGAGTAATCTCGTAATTTCCCAGATTTCAAGAATTACGATTGGAACGGAAGAAATTGCCAGGAATGTTTCACACCAGGTATTTTATTTCAGGAAGAACAATGATCTTGATCTGTTGTCAAAACAAATTACTGCATCAAACAATATTCTTGAAAGTATTGACATTGAGTTATTTGATTATCAAAAGAAACACATACTAGAATTTACGTCAGATCAGCAAGGTAAAAGCTATAGTGACCAGGATAGCATAAGGATCAATCAATACGTTCGTAAATTGAGAGAGGAAAATGCCGGTCCGGATGTTGGTTTCTGGTCTGATTCTACGTTCAGCAAACTAGATAAGACGCATATGCATGCATCTTACATTATGCCTTTTTATAATCCTGAAACAAAAGAGATTGCCGGAATCATTGACTGTCAGATTTCGGTTAATCAATTGAATAAATTGTTATCCGAAATTAAAATCGGGGAACAGGGTTATGCTTTTATCATTGATAAATCGGGGAACTTCTTAACTCATCCACGCAACGACTGGATTCTAAGCAAAAATTTGTTTGATAAACCATCTGTATATTTTTCGGGAAATATTGATGCCATTGAATCCAAAATCAAAAGCGGTGGGAGAGGAGTCGGGTATGGCATTTCACAATACTTAAATAACCAGAACGCCTGGTTTTATTACGCCCCTTTGTCAAATTCGAACTGGACTGTAATCATTGTTTTTCCTGAAAAGGAACTGTTTAAAGAGATTGATGATGGATTTCAAAAAATCATCCTGGTTTCAGGAATTGGATTATTACTTTTATTTCTGCTGAATATATTTATATTCAAAAAAGTTCTCGATCCGTTAATTCGGATTACCCATGCTATTCAGCGTTTTAGTTCCATTCCGGGCAAAGAAAGAAAATCAAAGAATGAAATCAATATGCTGGCTGACAGCCTGGAAGATTGGCAGGCCAAGTATGGTATACTCATAAAAGATCAAAGAAAAACGGCGAGCGATAAGCTTAAATTTGAAAAAGAGCTGAAATCGGCTCAGGAAATACAATTGAATATTGTGCCTTCAGGGAAGCCTGCATTTCAGGACCATCCTGAGATTGATCTATATGCCATCCTAAAGCCTGCTGAAATTATCGGAGGAGATTTGTACGACTATTTCTTTATAGACGAAACCCATCTGCTGATTGCGATTGGAGATGTTTCAGGTAAAGGTATACCGGCTTCACTGTTCATGGCCATTGCAAGTACATTGATAAAAACAAACGCAAAAATACTGTCAGCAAAAGACATTGTAAGCATGGTGAATAACGAGTTAAGTGAACGGAATTCAAATCAGTATTTCGTGACTTTATTCCTGGGTATTCTGGACATTCGGTCAGGATTGATGGATTATTGCAATGCGGCCCATAATTACCCTTATATTTTGCGTGCTGATGGCAGTTTACAGACCTTATCAAAAAGTCATGGCTTACCTTTGGGGATTTACAAAAACAAGATTTATAAAAGCACTACCATTGAACTTCAGTCGGATGATACGATGATTTTATATACTGATGGTGTAATTAATTCAAGTGACGTGAATAACAAGCATTACGGAATAGAAAAACTTGAGAAAAACGTTCAGAACCTGACTGGTATAAGCTCAGAGGAAGTCGTAAGCCGACTGTTGAAGAGTATTGTTATTTATGAAGGAGAGAACCGCCAGGCAGATGATATTTCAATAATGGCTATAAAGTATCTTCATAAAACAGAGAACCAGGCCTAAGCCTGGTTCTTATTCTATTCTTTTTGTACTGTGGATAAAATCCTTATTTTTATTTTCGAAGTTTTTTTATCAAAACCTACAGATATCGTATCTCCCTGAACAACGGAAGCCCTAATGATCACTTCGGCCATCTCGTCTTCAAGATATTTTTGAATAGCCCTTTTCAATGGACGAGCGCCAAATTGTGCATCATATCCTTTATCAGCAATAAAATCTTTTGCAGCAGCTGAAATTTTCAGCTTATAATTCAGTGAATTAACACGATCGTACAAACCTTTTAGTTCGATATCTATAATCTCATGAATGTGTGCCTTGGTGAGCGAATTGAACATGATCACATCATCAATACGATTCAAGAATTCAGGAGCAAAAGCTTTTTTCAGGGCTTTTTCCAAAATGTATTTGGCCTGATCATCTTCGGTGACAGCAGCACTTTGAGTGGTGAACCCAACACCACGTCCAAACTCAGACAATTGACGCGATCCGATGTTAGAGGTCATGATGATTATCGTGTTCTTAAAATCAATACTGCGACCTAAACTGTCAGTCAATCGTCCTTCATCCAAAACCTGAAGCAGCAAGTGGAAAACATCGGGATGAGCTTTTTCGATTTCATCCAAAAGAACAACACAGTAAGGTTTCCGGCGTACCTTTTCGGTTAACTGACCTCCTTCTTCATAGCCCACATATCCCGGAGGAGCGCCAACTAATCGTGACACGGAGAATTTTTCCATATATTCACTCATGTCCACCCTGATCAATGAATCCACACTATCAAACAGATACTTAGCCAATACTTTGGCTAGTTGTGTCTTACCCACTCCGGTAGGGCCAAGAAAGACAAATGAACCGATTGGCTTATTGGGATCTTTAAGTCCAGCCCTGTTCCGCTGAATCGCCTTGACTATTTTGCCAATGGCTTCATCCTGACCTACCACACTTCCTTTAATCTGCTTGCCCATGTCCATCAAACGTTTTCCTTCAGCCTGGGCAATACGCTGAACCGGAATACCTGACATCATGGCAACCACTTCGGCAACCTTTTCTTCGGTCACCGTTTCACGATGACTAATTAGTTCTTTTTCCCACTCTCCTTTTTCCTGCTCAAGCAATTGCAGGAGGCTCTTTTCTTTATCACGGTGGTTAGCAGCCAATTCAAAGTTCTGACTCTTAACTGCCTTTATCTTTTCATCTTTTGTTTTTTCTATCTTTTCTTCAAGTTTGATGATACGATCCGGAACATTGATGTTCGAAATATGAACACGAGAACCAGATTCATCAAGAGCATCAATCGCTTTGTCAGGCAAAAAACGATCAGGAATATACCTGGCTGTCAATTTGACACAAGCTTCAATCGCTTCAGGAGTATATATAACATTATGGTGGTCCTCATAACGTTCCTTAATATTAGTGAGGATTTCGATGGTTTCATCCACCGTAGTCGGCTCAACCATAATTTTCTGGAACCTTCTTTCCAAAGCGCCATCTTTTTCAATCTGCTGACGGTATTCATCGAGAGTAGTTGCTCCAATGCACTGAATTTCACCCCGCGCCAGAGCGGGTTTCAACATATTTGCGGCATCAAGCGATCCTGTAGCACCACCAGCTCCGACAATGGTATGTATTTCGTCAATAAATAAAATAACATTGCTGACTTTGGATAATTCATTCAAAATAGCTTTCATTCGTTCTTCAAATTGCCCCCTGTATTTGGTACCGGCGACAATTGAAGCAATATCCAAACTCACAACCCGCTTATCGAACAACACCCTGGATACTTTTTTCTGAACGATACGAAGAGCAAGTCCTTCAGCGATAGCTGATTTACCAACACCTGGTTCGCCGATTAAGATAGGATTGTTTTTCTTCCGACGAGACAATATCTGAGCTAATCGTTCTATTTCGCGTTCACGGCCTACTATCGGATCCAGATTATTTTCCTCGGCTGCCTTGGTAATATCAACACCAAAATTATCCAGTACGGGAGTTTCAGATTTAGGATTGGCAGGTTTTTTTGCTGATGGTGTCGAAGATGAAGGGCCACCGGATGATTTGGAGAAACTATCGTCATCATCTGCATCTTCATCATCAAATTCCGATTTGGCTTCCGGGTTTTTATAGTCTTCCAGTCTTGATTTCAAAATGTAGTAATTAATATGGTATTCATTTAAAATGTTACTAATCAGACTATCTTTATCTTTGATTAATGCCAAAAGAAGATGACCTGTATTAATTGTTTGGCTGTTAAATGCCCTTGCTTCCAAATAAACAAGCTTTAACGCTTTTTCGGCTGACTTTAGCAACTGAACGGAAGCCTGAGAATCAACATCTTTGCCAGTCCTTAACTTTTCTTCAATTGATTGTTTTATTTCAGAAAGATTAACGCTCAGATTCGTAAGAATTTCAATGGCAACACCTTCTCCATCTCTTAGGATTCCAAGAAAGATATGCTCTAACCCAATACTTTCATTGCCTAACCGGATAGCTTCTTCCCGGCTGTATGAAAGTACGTCTTTAATTCGGGGTGAAAATTGTGAATCCATATGCTTCGTCACATTAATTAATTACGTATCAAAATAACAAAAACTATTCCTAAATGTTGGCAGTCGTCCTGCCGAATGTAAACTTCTTCCTTCAAAATTACACAATTTATACACAGTATGTCATATAATTTGCTGATTTTTTGAACATTGCATTGTTAAAATCTTATTCTTAATTTACCAATGAAAAGCATAGAAATCGCTTGATTGAAGAAGTATTTTTGTATTTTTGTCAGTCAATTTTTAAAGCAAAATTTATTAAAGGAGAAGTAAATGGCTGAAGGCGAAAAAATTATCAAGATTAATATTGAGGAGCAAATGAAATCGGCATACATCGATTATTCGATGTCTGTCATTGTTTCACGGGCACTTCCGGATGTAAGAGATGGTTTAAAGCCTGTACATCGTCGTGTATTATTTGGAATGAGTGAATTAGGGACCGGTTCAAATAAGCCCTATAAAAAATCGGCTAGGATCGTGGGAGAGGTATTGGGTAAATTCCATCCACATGGTGATTCATCGGTATATTTTACCATGGTTCGTATGGCTCAGGAATGGTCGTTGCGATATCCGTTGGTTGATGGGCAGGGAAACTTTGGATCTGTCGATGGTGATAGTCCTGCTGCCATGCGTTATACTGAAGCCCGGTTATCAAAAATTGCAGAAGAAACCCTTTCTGATTTAGAGAAAAACACAGTTGATTTTCAGCCAAACTTTGATGAGTCGCTGAAAGAGCCCACTGTATTGCCAACCCGAATTCCGAATTTGTTGGTAAATGGTGCCTCAGGTATTGCTGTTGGTATGGCAACGAATATGCCTCCTCACAATTTATCAGATACCATTGATGCAATTATTGCGTACATCAATAATCCTGAGATTGATATTCAGGATCTTATTCCAATAATTAAGGCACCGGATTTTCCCACAGGCGGTATAATTTACGGCTACAGAGGTGTTCAGGAAGCTTTTGAAACCGGAAGAGGTCGTATTGTTGTCAGGGGAAAGGCGCATATTGAAGTCGCACCAAACGGACGGGAAAAGATAGTGATCACTGAAATTCCATATATGGTAAATAAGGCAGAGCTTATTATAAAGACTGCTGAATTGATCAATGAAAAGAAAATAGAAGGAATTTCGAATGTAAATGATGAATCGGATCGTGACGGAATGCGCATCGTTTTTGACATCAAGCGTGATGAGATTTCGAATGTTGTTCTGAACAAGCTCTATAAATACACCCAGCTGCAGAATAGCTTCAGTGTAAACAACATTGCCCTGGTTAATGGCAGGCCTAAAATGCTTAACCTGAAAGATTTAATCCATTATTTTGTTGAACATCGGCATGAAGTAGTTATCCGGAGAACTCAGTTTGAGTTGGATCAGGCAGAAAAGCGTGCACATATTTTGGAAGGGTTAATTATTGCCAGCGATAACATAGAGGAAGTTATTGCAATTATCCGTGCAGCAAAGAATCCTGATGAAGCACGGCTAAACCTGATGGAACGATTTAGCTTAACTGACATTCAGTCTCGTGCGATTGTTGAAATGCGTTTACGTCAGTTAACTGGCCTTGAGCAGGATAAATTGCACCAGGAATATGAGGATATCATGAAACAGATTGAATATCTGAAAAGCATATTAGCCGACATCAATCTGCGCATGGAAATAATTAGAAATGAGCTTCTTGAGATAAAAGATAAATATGGGGATGTTCGCAGAACAGAGATCATACCGAATGCAGAGGAGTTTAATCCAGAAGATTTCTATGCTGATGAAGAAATGGTAATAACTATTTCTCATCTGGGATATCTTAAACGGACTCCACTTAGCGATTTTAAAACTCAGGGGAGGGGAGGTATTGGCTCAAAAGGCAGTACAACAAGGGATTCTGATTTCCTCGAGCACATGTTTAATGCTTCAATGCATAATACCTTACTTCTTTTTTCAGAAAAGGGAAAGTGTTTCTGGTTAAAAGTTTACGAAATTCCTGAAGGAACGAAAACGTCAAAAGGGCGCGCCATTCAAAATGTTATCAATATTGAACAGGATGATAAGATCCTTGCTTATATTAATGTTTTAAACCTGACGGACCCTGAATATATTAACAACAACTTTATCATTCTTTGTACGAAGAAGGGGATAATCAAGAAGACTTCACTTGAAGCATATTCACGTCCGCGTCAGAATGGAGTAAATGCAATTACAATCAGAGAAGATGATCAGCTTTTTGAAGCCAGAATGACTAATGGCAATCATCACATTATGATGGCAGTTCGTTCGGGTAAGGCGGTTCGTTTCGAGGACAGTAGTGTCAGACCAATTGGAAGGACTGCTTCAGGAGTACGAGGAATCACCCTTGGGCATGATAAAGATGAAGTAGTTGGCATGGTTTGTGTTGAGAATGAGAACGAAGATATTTTGGTTGTTTCCGAAAATGGTTATGGAAAACGATCTAAAATTGGCGATTATCGTTTAACTCACAGAGGTGGAAAGGGTGTTAAAACAATCAATGTTACGGAAAAAACTGGCCAGGTTATTTCAATTAAAAGTGTTGATGATACTACTGATTTGATGATTATTACTCAAATTGGTCTGACTATAAGAATGTCAATTTCATCGCTTCGTATTTTGGGACGAACGGCTCAGGGTGTACGATTGATAAATCTGAAAGAAGGAGATCAAATTGCATCTATAACAATTGTACCAACTACTGAAGATGAAATTTCGGAAATTCAAAGTGAAGATATTGAATTGACCGAAGACGATAAAGATCAATCGGATGAATAACAAATAATCGATAACAATTAATTATATTTATAGCATAATAACAAACTTTTTATTACAATGAGAAGAACGACAATTTTATTTGTTTTACTTTTTGCCGTAACCTGTGCATTCGCTCAAAAAGGCAAAGTAACCAGTGCTTTAAACTATAAAGATGCTGGGAAGCTAGACAAAGCGGTTGAATCAATAGAAGAAACTATTGATCCAAAAAACCCTAAATCAGAGAATTCTATTTCCTGGTCCGGAACCTGGGAAGCTCGTGGATCAATTTACCAGGCTGTATATGCATCGAAAGATGAAAATTATAAAAAGCTTAGTGAAGATCCTTTAACTGTTGCTTTTGAATCTTATCAGAAAGCATTGCAACTTGATGACAAAGATCGTTTTACAAAGAGTGTGAAAATAAAACTTACTCTTTTGGTAGTAGACCTTACTAATCAGGCTATAGCTGCTTTTAATGAAGAAAAATTTGAAAAGGCCATGAAATCTTTTGAAGAAATTCTGGCAATTAATCAAATGCCCGCCTATAAGACTGAAGGTACAAATACAGTTGATACAGTTATCATGTATAATGCAGGTTTAGCTGCGTTTAGTGCCAAAAATTATGACAAAGCAATTGAATACTACAAACAGGCTGCAAAATATAAATACAATGGCGCTAAAACATATAAAGCAATTTCAGATAGCTATTTTCAGAAAAAAGACACTTTGGGTGCTTTGCATACATTACAAAATGGTCTGAAAGAGTATTCTGATAACGGACCACTTTTGGTAGAAGTAATTAATATCTACTTGCACGCCAATAAAGTTGACAGCGCAATGAATTATCTGAAAATTGCCATTGAAAAGGATCCGAAAAATTCATCTTATTATTTTGCATTGGGAACACTGTATGATAAACTTCAGAAAATAGATGAAGCAACAAGCAGTTATCTCAAAGCTATTGAATTCAAAGAAGATTATTTCGATGCATATTATAATCTTGGTGCCTTGTATTACAATAAAGGCGTAAAACAAATTGATGTAGCGAATGCAGTTCCAAGTAATCAGCCTGACAAATATGAAATTGAAAAAAACAAGGCAGATGTGGAATTTAAAAAAGCTATTCCTTACATGGAAAAAGCACATGAAATAAATCCAAAAGATAAATTTACGATGGAATCATTAAAGACTTTATACTATCGTTTAAAAATGCTTGACAAACATGCTGAGATCATTGAACAATTGAAAAACATACAATAAAACTAATATTAATATAAGGAGCTTTTGCTCCTTATATTTTAATACATATGAATAACATAATATTAATTCTAAGACAAATGTGTTAATGATATTTAAACTTAAATTTCAGCATTTTGAGTCAAGAGCCTTATCCTTTTTTATTCTTTTCCTTTGAGGACTTTAACTGTTGTTGTTTATTCCTTCGTGCAAACCAATTCAGTGCAAAATTTGAAACAATTTATTATTTCTGATGAGTGAATTACAACAACTACAATATTAATTGATTCACATTTGTAACCTATAACAGGTATACGCCATCTAAATATCTTATAAATAAAATATTACGTGTATTTACATATGTATTCAATATAAAAAGACCAACCGCTAAACACTATACAACAAGTTTATATTTTAGATATGAAACCATAAAATTATTGGTTAAAATCAACATCACGCTTGATATAACTGCTGTAATCCTTCAAAATGGGTTCATATTCCTGATGGAAAAGCTTCGATGAAATTATAAAGTCGGCAGTTGAACGATTTGTTGCTGTTGGAATATTGTATAAAGTTGAAATACGAAGTAAAGCCTTAACGTCTACATCATGCGGCTGTGGTTGCATAGGATCCCAAAAGAAAATCAACATATCAACTTTTCCTTCGCAGATCAGTGCTCCTAATTGCTGATCACCTCCAAGTGGTCCTGATTTCAATCGGGTAATTTCTGGCGGAATAACATCATTTTCCTGGCATTTTTCCACCAGCTTGGCTTGCACCAGGCTTCCTGTTGTTCCTGTACATATCAGACTGTGTGAAATAAATTCCTTCCAATTCCATGAAACCCATTCGATCAGGTCTTTCTTTCGATTATCGTGTGCCACAATTGCAATTACTTTTTTCTTTTTCATATTTTGAATATACATTTTTGAATTCCAGCCAAATAACAAATTTTAACCATGACAAATTTTTATCTAACTTCCAATGTTTGTTTTTGTAATCGTAAAGATATATTTTATTCGATTCGCCATAATCAGTTTTCATCGATCTTTAAAGATTCAATCAACTAAATAGGTATTATAAATAAGGGCATGATCCTAAATATCACACCCTTACCTTATAATATATTTTAAATGACTAATTAAATTGAGCCTTCAGATCATTTACCCAATTTTCTATTCTTTCTTTAGATAGACGTGGTTGGCTTTCCTGATCAAGAATTAATCCGCAAAATTCCCCATCAACTAACGCTTTTGAAGATTCATAATGGTATCCTTCAGCAGAAGTTAATGCAATAAGTCTTGCTCCTCTTTCCTGAACCAATTCAGCCATAATACCAACGGCATCACCGAAATTTTCAGGATATTCAACCTGGTTACCTAATCCAAAAATGGCAATGGTTTTGCCATTTAAATTTAAATCTTCCAAAGCCGGAACAAATTCATCCCAGTAATTTGGTAATTCACCATCGAACCATGTTGGAACACCCAGAATTAGATTGGTAAACGAAAGAAATAATTCTTCAGTTAATTCTTCTGCATTGACCGGTACAATATTGAAATCCGGTCCAAAAGCTTCCTTAATTTTTTCAGCTGCTTTGGCAGTTTTAGTTGATTTAAAACTATAAAATATACCTATTTTATTCATGACTATCAAGTTTTTAATATGCCACTACTTCTTTGGCCGTATTGTAAATTTTTTCTGTATTCGGTAATATCATTCTTTCAAAAGAACGGTGAAATCCAACCGGGGTGAATGTAGAACCAATGCGTTTAACTGGTCCGTCAAGGTATTCAAAAGCATCTTCCATGATAATAGATGTAATCTCAGCTCCAAAACCTGCATGTACTTTATCTTCATGAACTACTATAACTTTTCCAATCCTTTTCACTGAATTCAGAATTGTGTTCTTGTCCAGAGGAATCAATGATCGTAAATCAATAACTTCAACAGAAATCCCTTCTTTTGAAAGCCTTTCAGCGGCTTCAAGACACATATGTGTCGTATTTCCATAAGTAATCATCACTAAATCTTCCCCATCCCGACGGATTCTGGCCTTGCCAAATGGAACTTCAAAATCATCAGGAATTACAGTTGCAGCTTTCGGATCATTATATAGAGCTTTAGGTTCCATAAACATGGTCAAACCCCTTGATCTAATTGCAGTTCTTAAGAGACCAGCAGCATCATCCGCAAAAGAAGGATAGACAATCCGCACTCCGGGAATAGAAGTCAATGAGCCTTCAATATTCTGCGAATGATATAATCCTCCTCCAATATAGCCGCCAGACGCAAGACGTATAGTTACATTAGGTGTAAACTGACCGTTCGAGCGCCAGTAATCATGGCTTGAGTCTACATATTGTTCCATCGCAGGCCAGAAATAGTCAGCGAATTCAGCTCCCTCGATTACGATCCGGATTTTTTCACTGTACCTCGACATTCCATTTGCAGTTCCTACAATAAAGTCTTCGGCAATAGGTGCATTAAACACTCTTTTAGGGCCAAATTCCTGCTGCAATCCTTTTGATACATTGAAGATTCCACCTTTATCCTTATTCGCCATATCCTGGCCCCACATGAAGGTATCCGGGTTATTTCTGAATTCAGCTTTTAAGGTTTCATTTAGACCCGTAATCAACTTTTTCTTTTCACCAGTTTCCTGATGAGTTCCATCAACGTATTTTAGAGGTTTATAAGGTTCAGGAAGAACAAAATCCAGATAGGTATTCGGATCTGGATCCGGTGCTTTTAATGCTAGCTTGTGTGCTTCTTTAAGCTCAATTTTTGCCTCGTTTTCAATCTTCTCAAGTTCTTCAAGGGTAAACCGTTCATAACGTATCAGCATTCGTTTAAACTTAAATAAAGGGTCATAATCCTGAACATAGTTCCTTTCTTCTTCTGATCTATATAATTCATGCCTGTCAGAATTGGAATGCGAATGAATTCGAATGCAGTTTGCCTGAACCATAACTGGCATTCCGGTTTCCAAAGCATGGCGTTTGGCCTCATGCATAGCGTTCATTGAATCAAAAACATCCTTCCCATTGCAATGTATGATGAGAAGATTCTTAAATCCGGTAAAATTATTTGCAACTTTTCGGTTAGCAGTCTGGTCTTTCTTTGGAACAGAAATTCCAAACCCATTATCCTGAATACAAAATATTACAGGCAGTTTCTCTTTTGAAGCTCCATTAATAGCCTCATATACATAACCTTCAGACAATGACGATTCACCTTGAACACTGATTGAAACGGCTTTTTCTCCGTAATATTTAATTGCTCTGGCAACACCAACGGCATGAAGTGTATGATTTCCAGTTAATGAAGATACATTGTGGATGTGCCAGGCTGGTTTGGCAAAATGATTTGACATGTGTCGTCCGCCACTTGTTGGATCTGTAGCTTTCGAAATCCCATTCAGAATTATTTCTTCAGCAGTCATTCCACAGGATAAAGCTGTCAGTAAATCACGGTAGTATAAAAAAATATGATCTATTTCTTTCTCAAATGTTTGTCCGATCGCAAGCTGAATTCCATCATGTCCGGCATAAGGAGCATGATACGACCAGCCAATGGCCTGTTTCAGGTAATTCGGTGCTTTTTCATCAATTGCCCGTCCTAAAGTCATCAATCGGTACCATTTTTCAAGTATTTCTTTGGGAGTTGTCTTAACCGAAAATACTTTTGGAACTGCTGTCATATATCTGATTTTAATTTATTGAATTTAAACTTCGCGATCAATATTGAATTCTTCAAGAATGTCTGCTATTCGCCGCAGGAAAGCCCCGCCTAATGCGCCATCGATAATTCTGTGATCATATGATAACGAAAGGAACATTTTGTGACGAACAACTATCGCATCACCTGTTGGAGTTTCCATGACTGCCGGTTTTTTCTCGATACTACCGGTTGCAAGTATGGCAACCTGCGGCTGGTTGATAATAGGCGTACCAATCAGGTTCCGGAATGATCCGAAATTGGTAATTGTAAAGGTACCACCCTGATAATCTTCAACCGTTAGTTTATTTTTACGGGCAGATTCAGCAAGTTGATTCATGCTCCTGGTCAATCCGACCAGGTTTTTCTGTTCAGCATTTTTAATTACAGGAACAACCAGATTTCCGTCAGGTTTAGCAACCGCAATAGCAATATTTACATCTTTGTGAATAATGATCTTAGTTCCATTAACCGACGAATTCAACATAGGGAATTCAATGATTGCCCGGGCTACTGCTTCAATAAATACAGGCATATAGGTAATTTTATCACCATATTTTGCCTGAAATGAATCTTTAGCTTTTGTTCTCCAAAGTACCAAATTGGTCACATCTGCTTCAACAACAGCAGTTACATGGGGCGAAACCTGTTTTGACATCACCATGTGATCGGCAATGATTTTACGCACACGATCCATTTCGATGATCTGATCACTTTCACCCCAGGTGACGGAAACTTTTACAGGAGTTGAAGCGTCTTTTTTCTGAACGTCAGAACCTATAGTTACAGGTATAACAGTTCCTTTTTTTAGTGCTTCAACGTAAGTCAGAATATCTTTTTTCTGCACTCTTCCATTTAGGCCGGAACCTTTTATGGATTCCAGTTCGGTCATACTAACCTGTTCTGAATTGGCAATGGACAGCACCAATGGTGAATAAAATCGTGTCGCTTTCAGTTCAACCGGAATGGCTGGCTTTATTTCAACTTCTTCAAGGGGAGCATTTAACTGAATTGATTCTGCAACTGCTTTTTGCTCCTGAACTGCAGGTTTTACAGGTTCCACAGCAACTGCAATGTTTTCAGCAACTTTCTCCGAATCGTCATCGTCTTCAATCGAAATAAGGGCAACAATTTCGCCTACTGGAACCAAGGCATTTAATGGATAAAATATTTTTTTCACAATGCCATCAACCGGAGATGGAATTTCAGAATCAACCTTATCAGTTGCAACCTCAAAAAGAGGTTCATCTTCTTCAATTCGATCGCCTTCCTTTACAAACCACTTAGTAATAGTAGCTTCCTGGACACTTTCGCCCAACTTCGGCATCTGGATTTTAAATTCTGACATACTATAAACTATTATTTAACATTAATAAATTCTGGTTTCCAGTCAAATTAACAAGATTCAACTTGAAAAGTTCAACAATGGAAAGTCAATTCTGTTAATTAATTTATGATTTTACTTTGGAATAATTATAAGAATGGCGGCAAAAAATAGAATGAAGTCTATCTTTTCAATGATTGAGCTTTTGGGGAATAAAAAGATGAACCATTGATTTGATTCATCATTAAAAAGCGAAAGGATATTTACGAATTATATTGCTTTAGGAACAAATTTAAATAAATCTTGTTTGGGCCAATTTTTAACGCTCTTCTCTATCTTGCCCATCATATAATTGACATAAGCAGGTAGTCGTGGCCCTTTCCAACTACTTGAATTAATAATAACTACCCATGAAAAACCATTGCTTTGACGTTTCATAATTGCAGAAGTACCGGCCATGCTACCTGTCCTGATCCAATCTCCGTTATCTTTAACAACCTTCCATCCAAGAGGACCTCTAAAGTTCTTGTTTTCGACCATTTGATCAATCAAATTTTGAGGTATCATATCCGGAAAACTCCTGAAACCATCAATCATAGCCATCAGTTTAGCCAATTCCATTGAAGAAGCGATCCAGCCACCAGCTGAACTTAGCAATTCAATCGGATTACCACCATATGGTTTTGGAACCAATGTTCCAGAGCCATCAAATGACGGAATCATAGGACTTGCCTCTGCTTCGTAATATTTTACTTCATTAAACCGACGGTCAGAAAGATAACTTCTTCCAATATGCATATCTGTTATACCGACAGGTTTTAATACGTCATTGACTACGAAATCTTCATATGATTTACCAGAAACTGCGGAAATTACTTTCCCTAAAAACATATACCCCATATTCGAATATGAAGAACGGGTTCCTGGTTCAAAATGGAGCCGTCTGGAAGCGACAAACCTGCAATATGAATCCATTGTTGCTGCACCAGTATCACCAGTCTTTTCAAGCACAACCAGTGAATTAAATGCCGGGTCGCCATAGGTCAAAGACCAGCCTCCGGCATGAGCCAAAAGATGGCGAACAGTAATGTTATAAAGCCGTTTATCGACAACATTATTAAAAACAGGATCTTTTAAAATTGCCTTTGGCCCAAATACTTTTGAATCAAGTGAAATAGCCTTCTTTTCGACCAGTTTCATGATTGCAACTGCCGTAATAAGCTTACTGACACTGGCTATACGGAATAAATTACCAGGTGTAACCTGTTGTTTTGCCTGAACATCTGCATAACCAAAACCATGGGCATAAACCAGCTTTCCGTCTTTTACAATTGACATGGTCAAACCAGCTAAATTCCATTGATGTAGAAATTGATTTGCCTCTTTTTCTATAAATTTATTACCTGCAAACTCCGACAAATCATTTGTAATCCGGAAATTGAGTCCTTTTGTGTCTAACTCAACCGCATGTTTATGAAGTTCACTTGGATCCAAATGAATGGTACACCTGGAAACTACCAATAAAAAGATTAATATATTCCTGAACAAATTAATGGTGCAGATATGTGTCTTTATGAAATTCAGCATTGTAAACTACCAATTATTTCGTTAATAGACTGAATTTTATGACGTTCCATATATGAAGCAATCCCATCAATGATCTGAACAGGTATCGTTGGATCAATAAAAATAGCAGTACCAACCTGAACAGCTGATGCACCTGCAATCATAAATTCAATGGCATCAGTAGCATTCATGATACCTCCCATTCCGATAACCGGTATTTTTACAGCGTTATAAACCTGCCAGACCATGCGAAGGGCTATAGGTTTAATTGCCGGTCCCGACAAACCCCCGGTGATGGTCGATAATACAGGTTTTCTCGTTTCTGCATTTACTGCCATAGCCAATAAAGTATTAATTAGCGATACACTATCGGCTCCTTGTCCTTCCACAGCTTTTGCAATATCGGCAATATTGGTAACGTTTGGAGATAGCTTCACAATCAGTGTTTTGCTATATACCTTCCTTACTGCTTTTACTACAGCTTCTGCTGAGACGCAGCTGATTCCAAATGCCATTCCACCTTCTTTGACATTCGGACAACTGATATTCAATTCAATCGCAGGAATCTTATCCAATTCATTCAACCGTTCAGTTAGCGCAACGTATTCATCAATAGTTGAACCATTTACATTAACAATTATATGAGTATCAAGATCTTTGATTCGTGGATAGATATTACTAATAAAATTATCGACCCCCTTATTTTGAAGACCAACAGCATTCAACATTCCAGAAGGGGTTTCTGCCATCCGCGGATATGCATTTCCTTCCCTGTGTTTTAAGGTAGTTCCTTTTACAACCAAGCCACCAAGAAGTGACAGATCCATAAAATCAGCAATCTCTTCACCAAAACCACAAGTTCCGGATGCAGTAAGAACCGGGTTTTTAAAAACCAGTTCATGAATTTTTATTTCTAAATTCACCATTTCAGATCGTTTACATTAAACACAGGTCCGTCAGTACAAACACATTTGTGACCAGTTTTAGTATCTTCAACACAACACAAACAAACGCCAAAACCACAAGCCATCATGTTTTCGAGCGAAACTTCACAGAAAATATTCTTTTTAATTGCTGTTCTACCAATCGCTTTCATCATCAAATCCGGTCCGCAGGTGTATATTTTATTGAATTTGTTCAGTTGTTCGCAAAATACAGGATGATTGGTTACATAACCCTTTTCACCTAACGAGCCATCCTCTGTGGTAAAGAAAAACTGTCCAAAATTCAAGTATGAAGAAACATCAATGTGATCAGAAGCTGACCTGGCGCCAATTAAAACGTTAACATTAGACGGATTTAACCCACATATTTTTGCCAGAAACAATATTGGCGCAACGCCACTACCACCCCCAATCAATAAAATTCGGTCAGACTTATCAGGTAAAGTAAATGATTTTCCAAGTGGAAATATTGCATTGATTGTTTGCCCGGCAATTGCCTCTGTCAGTTTCTTAGAGCCTCGACCGAGAATCTTAACTAACAATGTTATTGTTTGTTGGTTGTAATCAACATCCAAAACTGAAAATGGTCGTCGCAGAAAAATTTCTGTAGCTTCCTTAATTTCAACATTAATAAACTGGCCGGGATAAATATCAGAAAAAGGTTGGGGAGATTGAAGTAATAATTGGAAATTATCTTTATTAAGTTGCTTATTTTCAACTAATAGAAAATCAGTTACCGTCTTTTTCATGCACATGAATTTGACGGCAAATATAGTCTAAAAAACTTATCGTGAAGGATTATAAACCTTAAAAGTTTGGTCATTATAGAAAACAATCAGGCGTTCAATTGGTTTTTCAGAACTAAAAAATTGATCCTGAAGCTTATTCTCGGTTATAGTATTTTCTGTAACAGATGGAATATTTGTTTCAATTGGCTTTGTTATTTCAATTGGCTTTGGATTTTCAATTAATGTTTTTTCCTCTGCCCTTTCCTTTTTCTGCTCAGGAAGGCTTTCAGGAACAGTTAACTGGTCAAATAAAGTTCTTGTTTTTGATGGAACATCTACCATTGATCCGGTTCCTAAAAGCAGCCATTTGGCATTTAGATCCGGATAAATCTGTAACATCTTTTCAATAAACTGAAAACTAGGTTTGTTCCTGGCTTTCAAGACATGCGTAACGTTCGACCTTTGAACACCGATTGAATCCGCAAGTTCTGAGGAAGTGATTCCTTTATACTCCATGAATTTTTTAATTCTTTCTTCCATAGAAATGTAAATTAACTAATGCACAAATGTAATAAAGTAATTTGTCATTTTGATTTACAAAACAGCAACCTCGTCAAGTTACATTTGTATACATTAGTCTCTAACCAACTAATCATTTAGCTGAAACAGATTATATATAAACTTTAATTAAAACTAGTAATATATTGATATACAATTACTAATATTTAATTAAATTATATATTTCAAAGGTAAATTAACAGAAGTAAACGATTATATGAATTAATAATCGATATAACAGCATGTATTAAATTGATATATTGTACATTAATGACTATTACAGGAAATGTATTAATGCTGTTTGTTGCATGTTAGTAATGTCATTTATTGATTCAATATTTTTATATATTAATTGAATTTGCCTAATTCACATTTGTCCTATTGACACTGAATGTAAACATGTAAACTATTAATTGTCATTATTGCCTATTGCGTTTTGTAAATAGTAGTAGATTGTAACCTGTATTAATCATCAGGTATGGTATTATTTTTTACTGGGGATTATTCCACAAAAGTTACCAGTTCAAATCTAAAGCATGTGAAGCAATCGAAAATCGAAAATTCCATTTCTTTATAACTTTTCTCTCTAAATGATATTCTTTACAAACATTGAGATCAACTGTAATTTTGTTTCGCCTAAACAGATAATTAGGAGCTTATTCCCTGCCCTATTCCAAATTCAATTTTAATATTGAATTCTAAGGTAGATTCATTTCGTTATTTTAATCCTTAATCAATTTGTTTTCAGATGTGTATAATGGAATTTTAATTCTCTATAATAGGTATACCCTGAGAGGTAATAGCCCAAATCGTAAATTAAAGTGTAATAATTGTGTTCAGGTGATGTAAGTCGTTTCCAAAATGTGTAATTTTCTTCTTTGAATAATATTTGAATTTATGAGAGGAATTCCTGCTTCATTTTTAATCTATTTTTTCGTCTTCGTTTTTTTGATTGAACTTATCTCCTACTTTGGAGTACGAAAGTTGATTTATCTCCTGCAAATAAAAACACGGCGATATATTACATTCCTTTATATTCTTTTTAGCATTTGTATAACTGGCTTACTTATTTATTCCTTTTCAAATACTGAGCTCATCAGACATAGCCGGAATTATTCTTTTTTCTTTATCGTAGTCTCGCTGACCATACTAAATTTATTACCTAAGTCTTTCTTTGCTATTATGACTTTACTTTCAATTACTTTTAGAAGTTTTGGCAGAAAGCAATTCCAGGTAATTATGCTGGCAGGATCTTTTCTTATCAGTTTCGCATTGATATTGTCCATTGCTTATGGAATTTTCATTGGCCGGTTTAATATTCGCGTTGAGAAACAAAACCTCTATTTTTCTAGTTTGCCTAAACAATTTGATGGTTTTAAAATTGTTCAAATTTCTGACCTGCACCTGGGTAGTTTTGGCAAAAATCCTAAGGTCTTAGCGCAAGCAGTTCAAATTATCGAGAAACTGCAACCTGACCTTTTACTTTTCACAGGTGATATTGTCAATAATTTTGCAGATGAATATAATGGCTTTACGCCCTGGTTGAAACAACTTTCCGGACGATATGGAAAATTTGCTATTCAAGGGAACCATGATTACGGTGATTATTTCAATTGGCCTGATACATTGAGTAAAAGACAAAACCTTAACCAAATCAAGGCTGGATTAGTTAATGCTGGATTTAAACTTTTGCAAAACCAATCGGTAAAGATTTCGGTAAAAGATACTTCGGTTTCATTAATTGGTGTTGAAAATTGGGGTCATCCACCTTTTCCCCAATACGCTGATCTGGAAGTTGCAATGAAAGGTATTCCTGAAAATTCGTTTAAGATTCTGATGTCACACGACCCGGCACACTGGGAGGCTAAAGTTGTCCATCAAACAAATATTTCATTGACACTTTCAGGACATACACATGGTGGCCAGTTTGGAATAAAAATTGCAGGTATCGAATTCAGTCCGATTTATTTATATCAAAAAGACTGGGGTGGTCTCTATCAATCTGGCAACCAATTCCTTTATGTAAACAGAGGTCTTGGGACTGTTGGATTTCCGGGACGTATAGAAATGCGCCCTGAAATCACCTTGCTGACCTTATTCCGAACCCCTGGCCCTCTATATTAATGCAGAGTTGCAATGTTTCATTTGATCCTTGCCATAAAGTATTAAATAAGATAGGTCAACGCCTTAGTTTAAGTACTGTTTTAGTACTGTATAAGTACTAAGTTTTGGCTTTTTGTATTTAAAACATAGGTATAATGACCTTAAACAATGGAATTGGTATGGGTCAATGGTGTTGTTTTTATATGAATGCATGTGACAACTTTCTACGATTACTATACTTTCTATGTTTCTCCTTAATTCTAAATTAACAGATTCATTTTAAAGAACAATGTTTTGCAACAAGCAGATAGTTGAATCCAAAAAGCGCAAATGTTCTTTTTGTTGAATCTGTTAAAGTAGAATTAAATAAAAGAATTGTAAAATAATGGTATGAAAGAAGTAATAAAGAGATAACAGCATTTTTTTTACCCAATCATCGTCAAAATACGATTTATTAAACAGAAATCAGGCTGCATGAATGTCTTGTTAGCCCAAGTTTGTTAATTTTGGATCTTTCTAATATATGAATCACTTTGGAAATTAGTTTCGATCATAGTTTTGCCGGACTTTTCGTTTTATTGTCCATTGCTTTGGCTGCAGGTATAAGTTATCTGCTTTATTTCAGAAATCCTGAAAGTTTGAGCCTGTCAAAAGTTCAAAAGATATTTCTTGTCTTTTTGCGCTTTTTATCTCTGTTCATGATATTTCTGTTCCTTTTGTCACCATTGATTGAAAGCACAAAAAAAATCAGACAACTGCCAATCCTTGCCATAGCTTTTGACAATTCTCAGTCTGTACTACCCTACTCCACTTCATTTAATCAGTTTGAACAGACTATCAAAGAGCGCTTTGACAAAGATTATCAATTGGAATTCTGGTCTTTTGGTGAAAAAGTTGAAAACACTGAAAAGTTCACTGGAAAAGATCGAAGATCAGACTACGGAGAAATAATCAAATCCCTGAAGAACAATTACATCAATAAAAACGTTGGTGCAGTGATTTTATGGGGCGATGGCATTTATAATCAAGGTCAGAACCCACAAAACTTAGCTTCCGGATTAAAGTACCCGGTTTACACCCTTGGAGTTGGAGATACAACACGCAAAACAGATGCTGTAATCGGGAATGTCAAAACCAATAAAGTAGCATTCCTGAAAAATAAATTTCCTGTTGAGATTGAATTGAAGTTTTCGAAACTTAAAGGCAAAATTGCATATATCGATATTGAAAACAATCACAAACAGGTATACTCAAACACAGTACCAATTGTTTCAGATGATGATTTCAAGCTTGAACTGGCTAATCTTGAAGCTACTGAAACTGGATTGCAGCATTATAAGATAAGGATAAAGCCATTCGATGGAGAGGTAAATCTCAAGAATAATGATTATGAATTTGTGATTCAAATCCTGGAGAATAAGCAAAGAATCCTGCTGCTCAGCGATGCTCCTCATCCTGACATGGGTGCCATTCGCAACAGTTTGGCAGAACTTCAAAACTATGAAGCTAAGCTCATTACGGGCAGTGAAGTTCCAGACAGTCTTTCATTATATAGCCTGATCATTCTTAACCAATTACCATCGCTAAAAAATGCTGCCAGTAAATTATTAACCAAAATAAAGGAGAGCAGGATTCCTGTTTTATTCATGGTAGGTCCCAATTCATTGCTCGAACAACTGAATTCGCTGAATATGGGTTTGAAGATTTCGTCCAGCAAAAACACGGAAGAAGTTCAGGCTATCTTTGATAAAAACTTTTCGCTGTTCGTGCTCTCGGATGCAACTAAAGAAGCGATAATATCTTCACCACCACTAGTCACAGCTTTCGGAAATACAGAACTGGCACCAATGATGCAGAATCTTGCCTTCCAAAATATCCGAAATATTCAAACGAACAAAACCTTAATTGCATTTGGATCTGATAAAGGCAGAAAAATCGGGTTTATTAATGGTGAAGGAATTTGGCGCTGGCGTTTATACAACTACCAGGTAAATGGAAATCATGATGCCTTTAACGAATTGATTCAAAAATCCATACAATATCTTGCTCTTAGGGAAAACGAAGACAATTTTAACGTTTATCATCCTGCGCTTTTTCAGGAAACAGACAATATCGAATTTACTGCAGAGTTGTATAATGACAGCTATGAATTAGTGAATACCCCGGATGTAAATATCAGAATCAAAAACGAAAGTCTAAAGGAGTTTAATTACCTTTTTGACCGTACAAACGATTCTTATTCGCTGAATGCAGGGAACCTTGAACCGGGAGATTATACCTATGAAGCAGAAACAAAACTTGGAAATCAAAGTTTCACTAAAAAGGGAAGTTTCAGCATTGTAAAAAATGATATCGAAATTCAAAATAATAGGGCCGATTATAGCGTTTTGTATCAAATATCGCAACAAACAGGTGGTCAGTTTTACAACTTTGAAAATTATGGCACATTACTTGATGCTGTAAAAAATAACAAACAAATTACAGTTCAGGAGCAAAAGCAAACATTACAGACTGAATGGATCAATCTGAAAGTATTGTTTTTTCTGGTCATTCTATTGTTAGGTGCAGAGTGGTTTTTTAGAAAATATTGGGGAATTTATTAACAAATAATGATGATGCCGATTTTCAATAAGATATATTCATTTAAGGTTTTGCTCTTTTTCATGACCGTTTTTCTGCTGGGTTCATGTAAAAGTTATTATATTCCTCTTACCATTGAAAATGCCAATCCAACTAAAGATGAATTGCCTAAGGATATACAAAGCCTTACTTTAATGAATCGCAGCATGGATAGCCAGTTTCGGAACTATCGGGAGGATTCATTACAAAACTTTTTTTACAGAAATGGCTATCAACTTTCGAAAATTGTATTGGATAGTACCGCAGCTGATACCACAATCAGGGCACTGGCTGCACTTATATTCGAATCAGGGAGGTATGATGCGGTTGTACCTGTTGAACGAAACATGAAAAGGATCCTTCCTTACGAATTTCTCCCCGATACTTTGGCCCCTGAAACAGTTAGTCAAATCTGCAGCAATTACAATACTGACGCACTGATGGTTTTAGAGCGGTTTTCAACTAAACTTATGGCTGACAATTCCAAAGAAAAATATATTGATCAGAATCTGAATGCATTTTATTCCTTTAACGCCTCCCTTGATTTGAAATATGATGCTTTCTTCAGGATATATAAACCCGGAAAGAAAACATTGATAAAAGAAATTGAATTGAATGACACTATTTCCTGGGAAAGTACTGATAATAACCAGACTCGAATGCTTAACAAAATACCCTCTATAAAAATGGCAATGATTGATGCCGGGATCAAAGTTGCCCTGGATATAGACAGCAAGCTATCTCCTACCTGGACACAGGAAAAAAGAGGCTATTATCTATTTAAACCCGGGAATGATCGTGGTCAGCAATTGATGAATGATAGTAATTACGAAGCAGCAGGCAAATTCTGGACTGAAATGGCCCAGTCAAAAGATAAAAAGATTAGAAGTAAGGCAGAATATAACCTGGCATTGGTTAAAGAATTAAATGGCGATATTGATGGGGCAATTGAATGGGGATTAAAATCATTTTATTCGCATTACCGTTATCAGACTGAAGAATACCTGAAGAAACTTCAGGTTCGGAAAGAAACCATCCTAAAATCGAAATAATATGAAACTAAAATCTGGATTGCTCTGGATTGTTCTATTATTAATCCTAAGTTCATGCGTAAGCTATGAAAATCTGACCATTGAAGTTCTAAAGCCGGCAAAGTTTTCACTTCCTGCGAATATTCGCAAAATTGCGATCGTATCGCGAAACCTGAAGTACGAAGATGATACACTCCAACACTACCAGGTTAAAAACCGTCAGCTGATCAAGGATAATTTCAAATTTAATACAGATAGTGTAGCGCAGATTACATGCATCGATAGTCTTGCGACAAAATTAATGGCTCAAAACCGTTTCGATAGTATTCTGATTTTACCTGTCAATTCACTACCTGTTATTCATGTTAAGCAAATCGGCCCGGGAAAGGCGGAATGGTATAAAGGCATTTCAAACAAAACCGCAGTCGATGCATTGATTCTGCTCGATATGTTTTCATGTTTCTATAGCAATCAGAAAGATGAATATGCTTCCACTACTCTAGCAAATGTGGTAACTTCCAATATTTGGTCAATCTATGATTGTAAAAGACATAAAATCATCGATCGTTTTGCTCAGGTTGATACGCTCTACTGGGATGGGACGGATGACAATGGGAATTATAATGAACGCCGGATACCTGCAAAAAAAGAGGCCATCATATTGGCATCTGCTGTAATTGGAGAAAACTATTCCAAGCATATTATGCCTTCCTGGAGTATGGTTTACCGTGAAATCATGTCTTGTAGCAAACCTGAATTAAAACAGGCAGCAATGCTCGCGCAGAAAAGTAAATGGGAAGAAGCTTCGGCCATTTGGCAAAAATACACAGACAGCAAAAACAAACGGGACAAGATCATTGCACTTTACAACCTGGCCCTTGCAGGTGAGATGAACGGAAACATTGACCAGGCGTTGGAATTAACGGCTAAGGCAGCCAAACTAAGTGGTGGATCAATCTGGAAATCTGAAAATGAAGCAGTGCGTAAATATTCGGCAGTATTATACCGGAGGAAGCTGGAAATCAATAAACTGGATGCGCAACATGAGCTCCGCTAGAAATCTCATCTCATTTGTCTTATTGATTTTGATTATAAGTTTAAATTCATGTCTGATTACAGATAGTGTGCGGACAACTCATATCGAAATCATGAAGCCCGGGATCATTGACATTCCGAAAGACCATCAAAATGTGGCTATTTTTAACCGGGACATCTTTCAGTCAGATACCTGTATTTTCAAGTACTTTAAAGGAACAAAGCCAGTAGTCGACTCAAATATCAGCTATTGTGATTTGTCTAAAACCTGCACAAATGCTTTAACCAGTTACTTAAAGAGTGATGATTACTTCCAACAGATAAACAATTACAGTGACAGTCTGAAGAGTTTGTTGATGGAACCTGAAATTCGAGCCCACCCCCACGAATTATTTAATAAAACAAACTCCGATGTTTGTATTTTTCTGGATTTCTTTCATTTCCGCCGTACCTCCCTTGGAGATTTCACTAAATCTGCAAAGATACAGGCATCTCTAATCTGGACAATTACTTTTAGGGCTGATACAACTGCATATATATACAATCAGGTGGACACGCTCCTCTTTGATGAAGATTATTTTTTGAAAAACAGATCCGTTAAAAACACCGAAGTAGGAAAGCTGATGAATATCTCGAGCGAATACCTTGGGAAATCGTTCGGAACTAAATTAATTCCTACCTGGGTGCCTGAAGACCGAATCTATTACAAATCAAATCAGCGTAATATGCATCTGGCAGAAAAATATGCATTGAACAATGATTGGCCCAAAGCAGCTGAACTTTGGTCAGCGGAAACCAATAACAAAAACCAAATAGTTGCAGCTAAAGCTCGTTTCAACCTGGCTTTAGCCTGTGAAATGGAGGGTAATCATGATATGGCTATCGACTGGCTTATTAAGTCATATGCCTGTCTGAATAAAAACGATGAAGATCATAAATACAATTGCAAACGGTATATCAATGTTTTGACAACGAGGAAAGAGGAAATAGAGCAATTGGCCAATCAGGTGAAAAGACAGTAGAATACCATAAACCAATGACCCATTACTAAAATTGAATATGAACTTGCTTCGAAATATTTCACTGCTGATACTGATTTCCTTAGGTGTTACTTCATGCCTGATCACCGAAAGTGCCCGTACAACTCCGATCGAAATCATGAAGCCCGGTATTTTTGGCATTCCCAAAGACCTCACTGTGGCGCTTATTAATCGTGATCTCTTCAAGTCTGATACCTGTATTTTTACATATTTCGATGGTCTTAAAGAGTCGAGAGATACAACCATTAAATACCAGACACTCTCAGATATCTGCATGAATGAACTGGCACGTTATCTTGAAAAGGAAGGATACTGTCGGAAAGTGATCAATTACGGGAAAAACCTGAAGTCTATTTTTAAAGATTCTGTCTATATCGGAAACCAGTATGAATTGTATGAACGAACCCAATCGGATATTTGTATATTTCTTGATTTTCTGCATTTTAACACCATTTACCTAAAGCATAGTGTTACTCCTTTAGATATTGAGGCGAACCTTTTATGGACAGTTTCAACGAAAAATGATAGTCTATCCTATGGATATAAGCAGATTGATACACTTTTTTATGATGAAGCCCAGTTTAGTTCCTATCTTTTCTATAGTAAACCACCAAAAGAATTATTATACAATTCGTGCCAATATCTGGGTAGATCATTTGGAGGGAAGGCAATCCCTTCGTGGGTAAAGGTCGATCGTATTTATTACAAGTCAAATAACCTGGATATGCGTCAGGCCGAAAAATTTGCACTTGATAATGAATGGCTTAAAGCAACTGAAATCTGGAACAAGGAAACTAAAAACAAAAACCCAAGAATAGCAGCAAAGGCCTGCTACAACATGGCTTTAACCTGCGAAATGGAAACCAGGCTTGATGCCGGCATCGACTGGCTCAATAAATCGTATGCCATACTGGGTAAAAATAATGTGAAGCATAAGGGAAACTGCCTGCGATATGTTAATGTCCTGGGTATTCGGAAAAAGGAAATCGAGCGATTGGACAAACAATTGAGCCAGAAGATTAAATATTAATTGTTTTAGATGCCCGAACCCCATCCTTGTTTCTTCATGAAAATATTCATTAAAAAGAATATATAGCATCTCTGCCTGAGGATTTCCCATTAAATGTAGGGGACACCCTCCCACCCGTCCTGCTGATTGATTACCCGGGAAACGGTCCAATCCTAAAATAACTAATCAGAAAGTTTTTTGTATCAACAATCTCCCCCTACTTATTATTTATTGACTATTAACAACTTAAACCTTGTTCCGCAAGACAATCATTCACCTCCAACCGCGCTATATTATCTTTCTGATTATTTTGCGATCATACCGGGAACAGTCCCTGAGCTCTGGTTCTGATTGTTATAAAGATCTTTGGTTTTGCCTGCTATCCGTATATTAATTGGCAGAGTATTTATGTATAAATTTTCTGTATATCGAGTATACAACAAGTGTAGCTTATCTATTCATAAACACACAAGGTACACACAAGGTACACATAAGGTATACACAAGGTATACACAAGGTAGTAGAAGGCTTGGATTACCGAAATTAAAATAATCGTGAAAATCAATAAATCTGTTAATCATGTTCAAGAATATTCCAGCAGTAACTTGTTTGATAGTGAAGCCAAACTAAAATCATTTTCCATTCTTTAGGAGGCCTGAGGATCATTTCCTGGCGATGATTGCACAAAAAAGAGACCCTGGAAGTACAACTTAATCCTGATTTGATTATATTTCGATCAATCCATTTGATTAAAATACAATCATGAGTAAGAATATGATCATCATAAGTACTGCAGAACAGGCCAAAAGCAGGTATGGTCTCCAGTTAGATAAGGCCTTTGTTCCCATCCCCAGACCATCTTTACTTTCAGGTGGAGATCAGGCCTGGGTGATTACATCGAAATCGCCGGATATACTGCAAAGTATGAAATTTGGCTTTACCAGTGAGCATTCACAAAAACGGATGGATTTGCTTAACCTGAGAACCGATTTAACCGAAAGGGAGGAGGAGGAAGACGAATATGACCGGCTGATGCGAATTGTAACCAGGCTGGAGTATTCCGCTTCGATGCGTTCCTGCCGTTGCGCGGTATTGGTGGATGCTTTCCTGGTCACTTCACCTGATAATATCACTTACCTCATCCACATGCAGAATCACGAGCGCCCCTTTGCACTGGCAGGAATTTATGCGAATTGGCGAAATGCCGAAACCGGCAACTGCGAGACCGGATCCACCCTGATAACGGCAGCAGCCAATCCTATGCTTCGCCGGATTGGCGTAGTACACATGCCTGTGATATTAACTCCAAAAAATGTAATTAAATGGCTTGATTTAAGCCTGGAACGGAGACATTACCTCCCTTTGATACATACCTTCCCTGATGAACAAATGAATGGATACCCGGTTTCGGGCAAGATATTTTCAGTAAAACTTACCACTTCAATGCTGCAACCCATAGGGTCAAGACTGAAGCCTGAATCCTTAATCCGGCAGAAAAGATAATTTTATTAATAATATTTACGGAACCTAACTCAGCAGATGACTTCGAGTCTCCTGCTGAGTATAACCGTACCCATTGAATGCAAAATTCACCGATGTCTGGGTTCATTGTACACCCCTGTCTATATTTAACTTCCATTTGAATTTATAAAATTAAAATAAACATCTTTCCCCGATAATTGTTATGTCGATAAATAGGAAAGTCAAACAATATATTTTATATAATCGGTTATTTAAGTGGATTAGAAGTTGATATAGTATTAATTCAACACGTTGTAAATCATGTTAGCAGAGCAACCTATTATAATCTGGCCTTTTATCGTATTCGCTGTTTGCGTCATTCTTCTTGTTGGGATCATGATTGGTCTTTCATATTTCCTGGGAGAGCGACATAAGGGCAGAAATACGGATGAACCTTACGAATCCGGGATTCCACCAACTGGAGATGCAAGGCTGCGCTTTTCTTCGAGCTTTTACCTTATTGCCATGTTCTTCGTAATCTTCGATCTTGATGCAGCATTCATCATGTTATGGGCGGTGTCTTTCCGCGAGCTGGGACTTCCCGGATACATCGGGATGGTAATATTTATTGGAATACTGATGATTTTATTGGTCTACGAACTGAGCATTGGTGCTCTTGATTTCGGGCCGGATGGAAAAAAGATACTCAGAGCAAAAAACAACTTTAAATAAACCAGGACATTATCCAATGGGACAAGCTTATAGTTAATTTTTATATAAATCTAAACATATGGATTACTCACTGACAAGACCCAACGACAGAAACACAACACCAGGCAAGGAATTGACAGATGAAGCCCTTTACAAGTCTGTTTTGTTCGGTAAACTGGATGAAATGATCGCCTGGGGCAGGAAGAATTCAATCTGGCCGTTCGGTTTTGGTCTATCCTGCTGTTTCGTTGAAATGGCCACTGCACTTACCAGCCGTTATGATATTGCACGTTTTGGCGGAGAGGTAATCCGGGGTACGCCCCGTGAGGCCGACCTGATGGTAATAGCGGGTACCGTATTTATCAAGATGGCGCCGATCATTCAGCGGTTGTATGATCAAATGATGGCACCCCGATGGGTCATTTCAATGGGGTCATGTGCCAATTCAGGAGGAATGTATGACATATACAGCGTTGTGCAGGGAGTTGATAAGTTTTTACCGGTAGATGTGTATGTGTCGGGATGTCCTCCCCGCCCCGATGCCTTTTTGGAAGGTTTAATTTTACTTAGGGAATCCATAGGGAAAGAAGAAAGGCCACTTAGCTGGGCGATTGGGCCGCAGGGCATTCGTAAAGCTGAAAAGATGAGTATGAGAGACTTGAAGCAGGAAGAAAGAAGTAAAATGGAGAACCTACGTCCAATGAATGAAGTTTAGTTTCGGATTCTGTTTATCCTAAATGATATGAACATTGACAAACATATTGTAATTACTGCACTGGAGGCTGAATTTGGCAATCAGATTATCATCTGCAATCAATTAACCGCTGATGATACACCTACCTTGTGGATCGGGAAAAGCAACCTCATTGTTGTATTGAACTATCTTAAAAACGTAATCGCCTTTCCGTACAAGATGCTATATGACCTTACATGCCTGGATGAACGGGCAAGAACCGGACGTAATGGTCAACCCGGGAGTGAATTTACAGTCGTTTACCTCCTTAGTTCATTTGAAAGGAACCAGGATATTCGTATTAAAGTTCCGCTATATATTAATGATCTCAACCTGCAAAGTATAACTTCTTTATGGAAATCTGCCAACTGGTATGAGCGGGAAGTGTATGATATGTTTGGAGTCATCTTTAACGGTCACCCGAGGCTGACAAGGATACTCATGCCAAAGTCCTGGCAAGGCCATCCATTAAGAAAAGATCACTCGACCAGAGCTACAGAACTTGATCCCTATGTATTGACTGAAAACCTCAGGGCTGTAGAAGAATCTGATCTTACTTTTAATCCTGAAGAATATGGGATGGGCAGAAGCAGCGATGACAGTGATTTCATGTTTCTCAACCTTGGTCCGCAACATCCCGGGACACATGGCCTTTTAAGGCTTATTCTGCAGTTACATGGTGAAGATATAGTGGACGTAGTTCCCGATATTGGATTCCATCACCGCGGAGCTGAAAAAATGGGAGAAAGGCAATCGTGGCATACGTATATCCCTTATACTGATCGCATCGACTACTTGGGAGGCGTTATGAATAACCTGGCCTACCTGCTCTCCGTCGAAAAATTAGCTGGCATTGAAGTCCCTGAACGGGCAAATGTCATACGCATCATGATGAGTGAGCTTTTCCGTATTGCCAGTCATCTGGTATGGCTGGGTACCTTTGCACAGGATCTGGGCCAGCTATCACCGGTATTTTATACCTTCAGCGACAGGGAGCGTATTTTTGATATTGTTGGCGCAATTACCGGAGCGCGTATGCATCCTTCCTGGTTCAGGATTGGCGGTGTAGCTCATGACTTGCCCGATGGCTGGGATAAACTCATGCAGGAATTTGTAAGTTACCTTCCGAAGCGGTTGAAAGAATTTGAAAACATGATCATTAAAAACGCGATATTCAAGGCAAGAACGGTCGGAATTGGGGTATATACGACCGAAGAAGCGATTGAATGGGGAATAACAGGCTCAGGGCTCAGGGCGACAGGTTTTGACTGGGATTACCGCAAAAAGAGGCCTTATTCAGGTATAGATCAATTCGACTTTGACATTCCGTTGGGAAAGAACGGCGATTGTTATGATCGGGCGGTGGTGCGAATGGAAGAAATGCGACAGAGCCTCCGGATTATTCAACAGTGCATCGATCAAATGCCAGCAGGAGAATACAAATCAGATCACCCGCTTGCCATACCTCCCCGGAAGGACAAAACCATGACAGATATTGAAACCCTAATTACGCACTTTGTTGGTGTATCGTGGGGCCCGGTCATTCCTCAGGGTGAAGCAATGGTTCCGATTGAAGCCGCCAAAGGCAGTAATGGTTACTACCTTATCAGCGACGGCAGTACATCGTCTTATCGTACCAGGATACGTACCCCGTCATTCCCGCATATGCAGATGTTGCCCCTTATCAGTAAAGGATACACTATACCTGATTTGCTTGCTATATTGGGCGCTATGGATTTTGTGTTAGCCGATATGGACCGGTAATAAATTGAAACTGTAATCAGAATTACATCACCATGCTGACTGAAGAAGAAATAAATGAGATAGAAGTAGAAATCAGGCAATACCCCTACCCTAAAGTGGCGTGTATTGATGCCTTAAAGATCGTTCAGCAGCATCGTGGATGGGTTTCGGATGATTCGGTGAAGGATATTGCCCGGTACCTCGAAATGTCAAATGAAGAGGTTGATGGAGTTGCTACATTCTATAGCAGAATTTACCGTAAACCCGTAGGCAGGAATGTTATTCTGATTTGTGATGGAATTAGTTGTATGATCATGGGATATGAGTCGCTGTATGAATACATTTCCCAAAAGCTTGGAGTCAGGTTCGGGGAAACGACTTCGGATGGGTTATTCACTTTACTTCCTATCTCCTGTTTGGGGGACTGTGATCATGCACCGGCGATGATGATCAACAATGATCATTTTAATCAGTTGACTATTGAAAAGATTGATAATCTGTTAGGTAATTATAAATAAGCTAAAATGGAAAGGCCCTTGACCAGACATATCGTTACAGGTTCTCCTCCCCTTAATCTGAAAGATTACAGGAAGAGCGGGGGTTATGAAGGAACTATCAGGGTTTTGAAAGAAATGTCGCCGGCTGATGTGACCAGCCTGGTGAAAGCCTCTAACCTGCTGGGAAGAGGCGGTGCCGGATTTCCTACCGGTGTCAAATGGAGTCTGGTCCCCATGGATGCTGGCAGTCCGAAGCCCAAATACCTGGTCTGTAATGCGGACGAAATGGAACCCGGGACATTTAAAGACAGGTATCTTCTCGAAGGCAATCCGCATCAGCTTATCGATGGAATGATTATTTCGGCCTATGCCATACAGGCAGAGAAAGCCTATATCTTTCTTCGCTGGGCCTATAAAAAAGCCGAGGCCGGACTGCGAAAGGCACTGGAAGAAGCTTATGCTTCAGGGTTTCTGGGCAAAAATATTCTGGGCAGCGGGTTTACTCTTGATATCAGCATTCATGTAAGTGCAGGCAGATACATCTGCGGGGAAGAAACGGCATTGCTTAATTCTTTGGAAGGGAAACGGGCCATTCCACGCTCTAAGCCTCCATTTCCTGCCATCAGTGGTTTATTTGGAAAACCAACTGTAGTCAACAATGTAGAAACGCTTTGCTGGATATCGCATCTTGTTGTAAATGGCGCAGAATGGTTTAAAGGATTAAGTCTGACGGGTACCGGAGGAACAAAACTTTATGGTGTGAGCGGCAAGGTAAAGAATCCGGGAATCTGGGAATTGCCCCTGGGAACAACTGTACATGAACTGATCGAAGAACATGCCGGAGGGATGTCAGATGGATATCGGTTCCGGGGAGCTTTACCGGGTGGCGCATCCACTGACTTTTTGGTTGAAGAACACCTAGATGTAAAAATGGACTTTTCAACGGTTGCTGCTGCCGGAAGCAGACTGGGAACAGGAACAATGATTATTCTGGATGACAAAACCTGTCCTGTGGCCTTCCTGCATAACATTGAAAAATTCTTTGCCCTTGAAAGCTGCGGATGGTGCACTCCATGCCGTGAAGGTCTTCCATGGGTTGAAAAAATACTCGATTCCATTGAAAGGGGCACCGGTAAAATGGAGTATCTGGATGTATTGAAATTTCAAACCCGATATATGGGACCTGGTAATACGTTTTGTGCGCATGCACCCGGAGCCGCTGAACCCTTGCAAAGCGGACTGAAGTATTTTAAGGATGATTTTGTAAAGCATATTCATGACAAAAAATGTCCATGGAGGTAAGCATGATAAAGATATTAATAGATGGAAAACAGTATGAGGTAAAACCGGAGAAGAATCTTCTGGAGACCTGTCTGGCCCTTGGGCTTAACATACCTCATTTCTGTTATCATCCTGCACTTGGTTCGGTAGGTGCATGCAGGCTTTGTGCAGTCAAAAAATTCAGGGATGCTGATGATAATAAAGGTCGTCTGGTGATGTCCTGCCTTGAACCTGTTAAAGAAGGATTGATTGTTTCCATTGAAGATGATGAAGCAAAGGAATTTCGTACTGCGATAATTGAGGGCCTTATGACCAATCACCCTCACGATTGCCCGGTTTGTGATGAAGGCGGTGAATGTCATTTACAGGACATGACTGTAATGACAGGTCATAATTACAGGCGGTTTGATTTTAAGAAAAGGACTTATACCAATCAGTACCTGGGACCATTCATAAATCACGAAATGAACCGCTGTATCCAATGTTACCGCTGTGTCAGGTTTTACAGAGATTATGCCGGTGGTAAAGATTTAAACGTTTTTGCTTCCCATAATCATGTTTACTTTGGACGCCATGAAGATGGTGTTCTGGAGAGTGAATTTAGCGGCAACCTGATTGAAGTGTGCCCAACAGGTGTATTTACTGACAAAACCCTGAAGAAACATTTTACCCGAAAATGGGATCTTTCGAATACACCTTCCATTTGTGTCCATTGCACCGTTGGGTGCAATATTCTGGTCAGTGAACGGTATGATTCTTTAAGACGCATCATGAACCGATACAATGGAGCGGTAAACGGCTATTTCATATGCGATCGGGGGCGATTTGGCTATGAGTTTGTGAATGATGACAGACGGATCAGAAACGCTAAAATTCGCCCTCAAAAGGAGGAAAATCAAGTTGAAGCTGATAATGAAATCCTGACTTCAAGGCTGAAAACATCCTTAGCAAAGAGTCAAAAGATTATCGGAATAGGATCTCCAAGAGCTTCTCTTGAATCTAACTTTGCTTTGTCAGTACTAGTCGGAAATGAAAATTTCTATCATGGCATATCGAAAAAGGAACAACTCCTTACTCACACCGTTTTAGACTTTCTACAAAAGAGTGGAGTTCAGACTCCTTCCCTGAAGCAAATTGAAAAAGCTGATGCAGTGCTCATTCTTGGCGAGGATCTGACCAATACCGCTCCTATGATTGCTCTGGCGGTCCGTCAGGCGTCACGGAACATACCTAATCAGGAAGCATTGAAGAAAGGAATACCTATTTGGGATGACGGACCTTCCAGAGAACTGGCACAGGATACAAAAAGTCCGGTATTTATTGTCACTCCTTTTAAGGATGGTTTGGATGATCTGTCAGAAGGTACATTCAGAGCCTCTTATGATGATATTGCCTACTTAGGATTTGTGATTACGGCTTCATTGGACAACAAATTTCCGGTTTCTATAACTACTGATTATGAGCATCAGAAATTTGCTGATAAAGTCGCATCCGTATTAATAAATGCAAAGAATCCATTGATCATTTCGGGTATAACCAATGGTGATGAAGCAATCGTGTATGCAGCGTTAAATATAGCCAGAGCTTTATTTGAATCTAACCCAAAATGTATGCTCAGCATGGTATTGCCGGAATGCAACAGTATGGGACTTGCATTTATCCCGGGTAAATCCCTGGATGACCTGGTTGCCCTGTCTGCTGTTGAAGAAATCAACACCCTTGTTATCCTCGAGAATGATTTATATAGGCGGGCAACCGCAGATATGGTGGATTTTCTTTTAGAACGAAGCAAGCAGATTATTGTACTTGACCACCTGACAAATAGAACCTCCGTGCATGCTGATCTGTTGCTGCCTGCCGCAACATTTGCCGAATCGGAAGGTACTTTGGTGAATAACGAAGGTCGCGCCCAACGCTATTACAAAGCAATTGTAAATAGTAATCATGTAAGAGAAAGCTGGAGATGGATTGATGAGTTCATAAAGATTAATGATCAGGATAAGATCCTTTCATGGAACCGGTTTGATGATATCGTTTCATCGATGGTTAATGAATGGCCTGTTTTCTCAAAATTAAAGACATATATGCCGGATTCTGACTTCCGTATGCTCAATGAGAAGATACCCCGGCAAACGATGCGGCATAGCGGAAGAACGGCTATACATGCGAATATTGCAGTCAATGAGGCGAAAATCCCAAATGATTCGGATTCACCGTTCACTTTTAGTATGGAAGGTCAGCCAGAACGACCACCTTCCTCGCTGGTTTCCTTTTACTGGTCTCCGGGATGGAATTCAGTCCAGTCCATGTACAATGATCTTGACGAGCCTAATGGTTCACTAAAAGGAGGTGATCCGGGTATCAGGCTGATTGCGCCTGATGGAACTGTTGATATTCCTTATTTCAAAATGATTCCAACGGCAAAGAAACTACAGAAGGATGAATGGATGATTGTTCCTGTATACCAGATCTTTGGCAGCGAGGAGCTTAGTTCTGCAGGGCATACCCTGACTCAAAGGATCAGGGTCCCATTTGTATATCTGAACCGGAAAGATGCAGATTCACTGGGCGCTGTTGAAGGCGACAGGATTAGACTTGTGATTTCGAAAACCAATATAGTTTTGATTGTAAGAATTGAAAATAGCCTGGAGCAGGGAATAGCTGGCGTATCAATTAATCTTCCCGGTATGCCTTTCATCGAACTGCCTGGCATCGGAAATATTTATAAATTATAAAATTACACGTGAAAGAAGCATTGAACATAGCAGGAGTACTTTTTATCGCATTAACCATTGCAGCCGGGCTGATATGGGTTGAACGCAGACTCCTTTCGGTCTGGCAGGACAGGCTTGGCCCTAACCGTGTGGGACCGTTTGGGCTTTTTCAGGTGATTGCCGATACGATTAAATTATTCTTTAAAGAGGACTGGGTTCCATCATTTTCAGACAGACCTGTTTTTATAATGGCGCCAGGTATACTAATTATTACGATCCTGCTGACCTTTGCTGTTATACCTTTTGGTCCTGATTTCATTGTATTTGATTCTAATATCGGGATACTGTTTTTTCTTGGTAATTCATCACTTGGTGTTTACAGCATAGTATTGGGTGGCTGGGCGTCAAACAATAAATATTCATTAATTGGCGCGATGCGGGCATCTGCACAAATGCTTACCTATGAAGTATTCATGGGTCTTTCTCTGATGGGAGTGGTAATGATGGCTGACAGTTTCAGTTTTAATGCAATTGTGGAAGCCCAAAAGGGCGGCTGGTTTATAGTTCCCCAATTTATTGGCTTTATTGTATTCTTTATCGCAGGATTAGCGGAGACTCACCGGCTTCCTTTCGATATTCCCGAATCTGAAGGAGAGCTTGTGGCCGGCTATCATTCAGAATATTCAGGTATGAAATTCGGAATGTTTTTCGTAGGTGAATACCTCGGAATTACCCTGATATCTGCGTTAATTGCTACGCTCTTTTTTGGAGGATGGCTGGGTCCTTCATTTCTGCCCCCGGTCTTCTGGTTTTTACTAAAGACCTTCTTTTTCATCTGCATGTTTATCCTACTTCGGGCATCACTTCCCCGGCCAAGATACGACCAGCTTATGAAATTCGGGTGGAAAGTATTACTTCCGCTGTCGTTGGGTAATATTCTGATAACCGGGGCGGTATTGATATTTTTTAAATGATTTTAAACAGACTAATATGATCAAGATATGCTAAGTATACTCCGCACGATATGGCTCACTTTTCTGCATATATTTCATAAAACAGAAACGGTGGAATACCCGGAGGTAAAGCCATACCTCCCTCCGCGTTACAGGGGTAGAATTATTCTCACGCGGGATAAAGAAGGTGAAGAAAGATGTGTAGCCTGTTATCTCTGTGCATCTGCCTGCCCGGTTGATTGCATTTCACTTCAGGCGACTGAGGATGAGTCAGGAAGACGATATCCTGAGTTTTTCAGGATCAATTTTTCAAGGTGTATTTTCTGCGGATTTTGTGAAGAAGCCTGTCCTACCTATGCCATTCAACTCATTCCTGATTTTGAGATGGGAGAATATGACCGGCAGAATATGGTCTACGAAAAGGAACATTTACTGATCAGCGGACAGGGGAAATATCCTGATTATAACTTTTATAAAAATGCAGGCGTTTCTATAGGAGTAAAAGGAAAAGGAGAAGGGGATCATGAGGAAAAGCCTCTTGATTTAAAAGATCTGATGCCTTAATAATACTTTGGAAAATGAACATATTCTTTTACATAGCAGCCACAGTAGCCATCATTTCAACAATTATGGCTATTTCAGGAAGGAATGCCATACATGCATTGCTATTCCTGATATTATCGTTTTTGGCCATCTCTGTGGTGTTTTATTTACTGGATGCTCCTTTTATTGCCGCACTCGAGGTGATAATTTATGCCGGTGCAATCATGGTTCTTTTCATTTTTGTTACCATGATGCTGAATGTAGGACTTGAAAGAAAAATGGAAAACAAATGGCTTAATCCCCGAATGTGGATAGTCCCGGGACTCCTGGCAGCCATTCTACTTTTCGATTTGATTCTTGCATTAAAAGTTTCACGTACAATTCCTGTGGGGAATCAAGTTATACAACCAAAACAGGTAGGTATTTCATTATTCTCCACTTATCTGCTGGCTGTTGAAATGACAGCTATTCTGTTAATGACCGGAGTGATAGGTGCCTATCATTTGGGAAGTCAAAAGAAGAAAGTTATGCATCGTTTTCTTGAAAAAAAAATAAAGACATGTTGACAATACCTTTGGAAATTCAAATCTTGTTTGCTGGAATACTCTTTCTTCTTGGACTGATTGGAGTACTTGTGCGCAGGAACATCATTTTCATGCTGATGTCAATTGAGGTCATGCTCAACAGTGCAGGGCTGGTATTTATCATTGCTGGTTCACACTGGAAACAACCCGACGGACAAGTCATGTTTATTTTTATACTGGCAGTTGCTGCAGTTGAAGTATCTATTGGCCTTGCATTAATTCTGCAAGTCTATCATCACTATAAAACGCTTGATGCTGATGCCATCAATAAATTAAAGGACACCATTTAATAAACATCTGGTCATGACGATATATCTGGCACTTATACCTGCATTTCCGATACTCAGCTTCCTGATACTGGCCCTTTTCGGTCAGAAGTTGAGCAGGAAGACTACCGGGCTGGTTGGTGCAGGGTCGGTTGGGTTGTCGGCTCTGCTCACCTTAATTGTTGCTTATGGATTTTTACGTTCAATTCCCGAAATAAGATCCTATCCTGTATTTATTTGGGAGTGGGTCAATACAGGTAATTTGAAGGTTGATATATCATTCAGTCTTGATGCACTTTCATTGGTTTTTTGTTTTGTCATTACTTTCGTTGGTTTTCTTATCCATATCTATTCTATAGCATTCATGGCAAAAGATGAAGGGTTCGCCAGGTTTTTTGCCTATATGAATCTTTTTGTAGGGTCAATGCTGATTCTGGTATTGGCTGACAACATCTTACTCTTATACCTGGGATGGGAAGGAGTTGGCTTATGCAGTTATCTGTTAATCGGATTCTGGTATAAAGATCCTGAAAACAACTATGCCGCAAGAAAAGCCTTCATTATTACACGCATCGGCGATACTGCCATGATTATCGGTATCATCATACTATTCCTGAATTTCGGTACCGTCAACATTAACGAACTCATGCAACAGGCCTCTGAAAAGTGGTCAGTGGGTTCGTTTGTTGCGGTAATAACAACCGCATTGTTGCTTGGAGGCGCATTGGGTAAGTCGGCACAGTTACCTTTGCAGACATGGCTTCCTGATGCAATGGCAGGCCCATCACCAGTGAGCGCCTTGATCCATGCTGCGACAATGGTCACAGCAGGTGTTTATCTGATTGCGCGTATGCACGTTTTATTCAGCCTGGCACCTGTTGTACAGTCTGCAATAGCAATTATCGGTGCATTGACATTATTGTTGGCGGGATTCAGCGCTTTGGCACAACATGATTTGAAAAGAATTCTTGCCTATTCTACCATAAGCCAGATCGGCTATATGTTTCTGGCTCTCGGTGTGGGTGCCTGGTCAGCTGCAGTATTTCATTTTATGATCCATGCATTCTTTAAAGCACTGCTATTTCTCGGTGCAGGAGTGGTAATTTTAGTTTTAAAGGAAGAGCATAATATATTCCGGATGGGTGGTTTGCATAAAAAGATGCCAGTAGTGTATATAACTTTTCTTATAGGCGCTGCTTCCCTATCCGCACTTCCCTTGATAACAGCGGGCTTCTACAGCAAAGACCAGATATTATGGGAAGCCTTTTCATCTGTCAATGGAAGTATATGGCTCTGGTTGGCCGGCATTGCAGGTGTATTTATTACAGCGCTGTATTCATTCAGGATGATATTCATAACCTTTTATGGGGAAGCCCGAACACAACCCTCTTTTACTCCGGGTAAACTAATGACTGTTCCATTAATTATTCTGGCCGTTTTATCCCTCGTGGGAGGATTCGTGGAAATGCCAATGGCTAATATTCACCTGTTCTCCAGGCTGGTTGACAATACCTTACCTACCGTTGTTATTAAGGATCACGGCAATTTGGAATACCTGTTTCAAGCTGTATCTGCCATCATTGCCTTGTCAGGGATTTACCTTGCTTATTTGATTTACTATAAAAAATCAGCATTGGCTGAAATATACAATCATGGCACGCTCAATAAATTCTTTGAAAAGGGATGGGGGTTTGACAAGTTGTACGATATGATCTTTGTAAAACCAATTGTCTGGCTCTCGGAAATTGACAGGGATGACTTCTTTGATTGGTTTAATATTGGTATTGCCAGGCTGGCTCTTTGGATTAACAGTGTTCTGCGTATTACGCAAAACGGGAAACTAAGATGGTATTTAATGTCCTTTGTCATCGGTATTGCATTGATTTTAACTTATATGCTGAACAAATGATACTGCTTTATCTCATAGTTATATTATTGGTTGGTGCTTTCCTGGCATGGATCGCCGGTAAGCGGAATCCCTTATGGTCGCGTGTGATATCACTTGCTGCTTTGAGTATAGATCTGGTGCTGACCATGTCATTTTCATTTCAGCCATTAGCGCCAGAATATAAATGGCTTGCTGATATTAAGCTGGACTGGATTTCTGAGTTTGGCATCAGCTTGCATCTTGCCCTTGATGGGCTTAGTTTGTTATTGCTTTTGTTAACGTTCTTTCTGGGTATCCTGGCTGTTATTATTTCATGGAAAGAGATTAATTCAAAAGTTGGTTTTTTCCATTTCAATCTGCTATTGATCATGGCAGGAATTGTCGGAGTATTTCTTTCACTCGACCTCTTTCTTTTCTATTTCTTCTGGGAACTGATGTTGGTCCCCATGTATTTTTTGATCGGCATCTGGGGACATGAAAACAAAACTGCTGCTTCTTATAAATTCTTTCTTTATACCCAGGCGGGTGGATTGTTGATGTTTATATCAATCCTTGCTTTATATTTTATTCATGGTCGTTCTACAGGTCTGTATACATTTGACTACCTTCAATTACTCGGGACTGAGATGTCTTCCTCCACAGGTATGTTTATCATGCTTGGATTCCTTGCTGCATTTCTTGTAAAACTTCCTGTTGTTCCGTTGCACAACTGGTTGCCTGATGCGCATACAGAAGCGCCCACAGCCGGTAGCCTTATTCTTGCCGCATTGCTTTTAAAAACCGGAGCTTATGGTCTGCTCAGGTTCATTATTCCTTTATTTCCTTCAGCCGCCGTTATTTTCGCTCCCATTGGAATGTTACTGGGCATTATTGGTATCTTATATGGGGCAAAACTTGCTTTTGCACAAGTTGATCTCAAACGGTTGGTGGCTTATACCAGTGTGAGCCATATGGGTTTTGTAATTCTTGGAGTCTTTTCTTTCAACGAACTGGCCTATCAGGGTGTTGTGATGCAGATGCTGGCCCACGGAATAAGCACCGGTGCTTTATTTATTATGGTTGGCCAGCTTTCCGGGCGACTTCATACAAGAGACCTCAGGAAGATGGGCGGTCTTTGGGAGCAGGCACCTGTTATGGGCACCATGGGTCTCATCTTTTCAATGGCTTCACTCGGATTGCCAGGATTGGGAAACTTTATAGCTGAACTGCTGATTCTCATAGGTGCTTTTAAATCAAGCATATTGATGTCCTGTCTGGCAAGCTTGGGACTTATTGCTGCCACAATCTATTCACTAAGAATTCTACAAAAGGTATTCTATGGAAATAAAAACAAAAATTGGGATATGAATGATCTTACAATCCGTGAAAGAATTGTTTCTGCATCGTTGGTCATTGTCATAGTAGTACTTGGCCTTTTTCCACAACCTGTATTTAATGCCGCCAAACCTGCCATATTAAAAACATTGGAGGCTCAAAAAGAAAAGACCATACCGTTTACAGAAAGTAGTAAAGATAAATCATCAACGAATAATATTTTCTTTTTTCATCGTTCAAATTAATAGTTGAAGTCTTAGTATATGACTATAACAGATTTTTTGTGTTTATCGCCATTCCTGATTATCGCAGGTGCGCCCATCGTGATTATGATTCTAATTTCGATATTAAGAAATTATGCAGTTGTCTTTGGCTTTTCCGTCTTATCATTACTGATTGCTTTTGCGTCTATCTTTTTTATTGTTCCTGCAGAACCACATTCAATAAAACAACTATTTATTATTGATTCATACAGTCTGTTCTTTCTCGGGATTATTATCCTTTCGGCATTGCTGGTTACGATGCTATCCTATGAATATATCAAACAACTTGAAGGAGTCAGAGAGGAATATTATATAATTCTGTTTACTTCAACTCTTGGCGCATCGTTATTGGCTGTTGCGAATCATTTTATACTTTTCTTTCTGGGCTTTGAGACATTGAGCATATCTCTATATATCCTCATTGCCTTTCAAAAAACGAAAGACAGTTCTATTGAGGCAGGGATAAAATACCTTATAATGGCTTCGGTATCATCTGCTTTTTTGTTGTTTGGGATGGCGCTGATTTATACAGCATTCGGAACGATGCAATTTAATGAAGTAGGATCTGCTATTCATAATCAAGGTCAATTCTCTCCTCTGGTAATTACAGGATTTGGAATGATGATGGTGGGTATTGGTTTTAAGCTTGCATTGTTTCCTTTTCATATGTGGACTCCTGATATATACCAGGGAGCGCCAGCACCGGTTACAGCCTATATAGCCACCGTTTCAAAGGGTGCTTTGATGGCAGTGCTGATCAGATTCTTCTTTAATATAAAGGGATTTGATAACCCTTACTTTTTTGCCGTAATTTCTGTTATTTCTATATTTTCAATGACCATTGGCAATCTGCTTGCCATCCGTCAACAAAACCTAAAGCGATTATTGGCCTATTCGTCCATTGCAAATATGGGATACCTGATTATCATTCTTTTAACAGGCAGTAATAGAGGCATCCAATCAGCAATCTTTTTTCTGACAGCCTATTTTGTTACTACAATTGGTGCTTTTGGCGTGATATCACTTCTTTCAACTGCCAAAAATGAAGCTGAAAAGATAGCAGACTATGAGGGACTCTTTTGGGAGCGGCCATGGATAGCCATTGTTCTAACGATATGTTTATTGTCGTTGGCGGGAATACCAGTCACTGCAGGATTTATAGCAAAGTTCTATATCATTTTTGAGGGTATGAAAGCAGGGCTTTTGGTGCTTGTTTTTTCAATGATCATCAATAGTGTCATCGGCTTGTATTATTATATCAGGGTCATCACTACCCTATTTGCAAATACGGGAAAGACTAAATTACCTCTCTTATCTTTTACGGGCAATCTGACGCTTGCACTCATTACCTTAAGTATATTAGTATTGGGTATTTACCCCGGCTGGCTGATTAATATTATTGTGAAATTTGTTCATTTATAGTTATTCTGGATAATCTTAAATGCAATATCAGCATGTCCATTAGATAATTTCGGAACGGTCAGCATCATCTCTCCGTTAGTTGAGACAGCGCTCCCTGCTTTCAGGTATTCACCCTTCCAGGTATCGAACCACAAGATTTCATACTCACTGTTTTCAAGACCTTTAATGATAATTTTTGAGCCACTTACATCTGTGTTGGCATATGAACGCATCCAGATCAGAGCTTTCGATCCTGTATTCAATCCGAAAACATCAGCACCTTCTGAACTTACGATTGAAGGTTTATAGGGAAGATTGGCAAAGTCAATATCCGAAACAAATTTGGACAGATTTTTCAATTGACTCCAGTCATCAGCATTCAAATTATCGTATGCCCACCAGACCGGAGTTGAAGATAACCCGTTTGTAAGAGCTGCCCATATTTGGTTATGATAGGATATATGATATAGCTTATCGGTGGGTTTAAAATAGGTCAGGTCAGCGCCAGCTTCACCAAAGATCGCAGGCTTCTCAAACCCGTCCCAAAAGCGTCGGCTGGCCCAGGCGAAATTATACATGTCGCTGCGCATTTTATCTTCAGGATATTTCATAACCCACCCCTGAGCCGGGTAGAGATGAATGTTCGGGATATCATTGCGCTCGTATAACTCCTTGCGGTATTCTGTAAAACCACCGCTAAAAGAAGCTGTAACAGGATGGTTATAAGGATCATTTTCTTCAAAATATTTATTGCATTTCTCAACCCAATCCAGCGCTTCCTTGTGACGTCCCTTTGCCCAACCGTCAGTGCCATTCATTTCATTGATCAATTCCCATATACCCATACTTCGGCTGTAGGAATAGCGGGCAATCATATACCTGTATTTCATTTTCTGGTAGTTCCATACCAGTGAATCGCTATATACGTCTTCTGCATTAATCAATTGACTGTAAGGATTTTTATTCCATTCGGAAGACCATACTGTTGCCGAAAACAGATCATGTGGCCAAAGTGCATACATTAGTTTAATATCGCTTTTTTCAAGTATAACCATCAATGAATCGATCATTCCAAGCTTCTTCTGGTTGTACCGTCCAAGTTCATTTTCTATTAAACCTGCATCATTAATAAAACCACCGTAGTCGATATCCCAGATTGCAATCAGGTTAGCATTGTTCCTGGCATAAGTATCGAATCGCGACTGGTTATTGCCCCAGGGTGAATATACACCAACTCCGTAAAATGATGTGCCGTCGTCCTGTACGAAGTAATGTGGATTTTTCTCTGAAGGTTTTATCCATCCATGATGGTTCGATGTTGTTGCAGTAAATTTACCGATCGAAGATTCCCCGATTCCTCCTGCATCATGAACAATAACCTGGTATTTGTATTCACCGGTTTCATTTGGAGAGAAACGAACTTTCCAAAGATTGGCATCCTTGTAGTTATCGTAGAATCCGTTAATTTTTATCTTTTTTCCTGAAGGAGCCGTAAACAAGGCATAAACATCAATGTCAGCAGGGTCATACGGATTTTCAATACCCACATTCCTGAGATCCAGTAGGATTTCAAACTTTTCGTATTTCTTAATCACCGAAGCATTAATCCCTTTAATTTTAACTTCAGGCTTTGCTCCTTCTTTAAATGTTTCTCCATATACTTCAGCAGATGCAAAAAACACTTCACCAGTCATGCTGACAGGTACTATTTTATAGAAGTAATGCTTATAGGGCTCCAGGTTCTTATCCAAATACTCTGTGGAATTAACTTCAGCGACAAGGTTAGTTGCTGCGGGTTTAAATCCAGATTTAATATCCCGATAAATCTTAAATCCTTTTGTTCTGGACACATCACTTGTTTTCCAGGTCAACCGAATGTTTGAACCATTTTCCACATTGGCTTTTACATCAGATACTTTGATCAGGAACCATCCAATCTTAAAATTGTCCATTTTAATCTGGCCTGATCTTGTTACTGAGGTATCCCTATCAAGGTAAAAATCTACTTTACTTACGTTGCTGTACCTGGAATAATACGGACGTGACAATTCAAAAGTATAGGTGTGCCAGACATTATCGCCCAAAATCTTCTGATTAAGGTATTCTACTGTAGGTGGTTCCATGGAATAGGTAGGACTTACTGTCAGACGTGTTTCAACATCTGATTTTAGCTGAACCTGAATGCGTGGATTGGAAATAATATTCAATTCCCTGAATGGAGTAAATGTGAAATGATCATAGGCACCTATTCCTGCAGTCCTTGAATATTTAATATTTAGAACACTGTCTTTTTCGACCATACCATAAGTACCGGGAGTGACAGTGCCCCAGATTTTGAAAGCCGGACGTGGTTTACCTAGATTTCCCCTGAAAGTAAATTCCATGGAACCGTCATCAAAGTTGTCGGTAAATCCAACACGTTGCGAAAATACGGGTTGACCAATTAGAATTGATATAAAACAAACGAATACTATTTTTATTCTCCGGGTGAGTCTTAACCCGATGAATTTCGGACGATTTATAACCGTATTTAAGGTAGTAATCATTGTTTTAGGTTCGTTAGTCAATTCAGTATTTAAATATAGACAAAAAATCCGTTGAATAGTTTAATCTGTGCGGCATTATATCGTATTTATACACATAAAAAAAGTTTATCGGATTTAAACCCGATAAACTTAAATTAAGACTTTATAATTAAAGATTCTGATAGAATACTTCACTTGATCTTGAAATGAATGCCTTATAAAACTTACACCAATAAAATGGTATTCTGTAATATGAAATTATCAATGCAAGTTAATTTTAATCGATTTGAGCAATTATCTATGTATTGCAAGACCAACGGTTGAAACTCCCGTTGAAAGGTCTAAGAATATTCCAAGTTTGTGATTAATATGGTATTCAGTTCCGATATGCAAATCAAGAAATAAAGGGCTTCCATCCTGATAATAATTTCTATCACCGGTATAGCCATTATCCCATGATGTCTTTATAATAGCAAATCCTAATGAACCAGCCAGGTAAAAATCCCAATCGGAATTAGCATTGAGTAACTGATCAAAGTAATAGGTACCTTTAACACCTACCGGAATAATTGATTCATGATAATAATAACCGTTACCATAAGGACCTTCCCTGTATGAAGAGAAACTCAGAAACGGTGCTAATGTGAAACTATTGGCCACATCAAACTCATAATTGATATGGAAAACAGGCAATGAACGGTTAACGTAACCGTAATAGCCGTAATATCCGCCAATACCCAATCCCAAGTTTAATCCACTATAGTTTTCAGCATAGGTTCTTTTCTGCGCGGATAAATTAATGCTCCCTGCCAAAAGAAAGAGTGAGAGCAATGCTAATGTTAAGATTCTAATTTTCATTTGTTTGGATTTTAAGTTTGATAATATTTATTTTATAGTAATCATCCTTGTTTGTATTAAGAGATCATGACCTTTTTACTTGTCGTTTCCTCTTCCACGATTGCCCTTTTCTTTATTATTTCCTCGTGCATTACCCTGATTGCCTTTGCGATCAAACTTTTGATTGGAGCGACCTTTGGAATAATTACCTTGGTTTGAATTTCCTCTTTCAGGTCTCTTTCCAATTGAATGTTGTTCCTGTCCGCGATATCCTCTGGCATATTGCACTTTATTCTGACGAAAGTTAGAATACGGGGTACTGCCGCGATAGTTAGACATTGGTACTTTATATCCGTTATACAGGTCATAGTTTCTGTATCGACTGGGAAGTGAAGAACGGTGAACCCATGTTACGCCATTATTATAAATGAACATTGATGACGGAATATCATAATAGGCTTCCACATCGGGAAGGTAATAATATCTTACATCAGAATATCCTGAAGGACCCCAATCCGGTGCTACGCCAAGATTTAAATGCACAGATATTTGTGCCTGCACTGAAGAAGCTGCAAAGAATAACAATGTTCCAATAACAATTAATTTTAATGCTTTCATAATCTATTTATTAATTTGATAAAATTTTAATGTCACAAAATTGAGCTATTTTGCGTTGTGATTCGTTATATAATTCCGGCAAAGAGTTACATCTTTCACACTTTTCAATGTTACTGATCCAATAGTTTGTAAAGCTCTTTCAGGTCAGGAGAGAGGATGACTTCTGTTCTGCGGTTTGATGCACGACCTTCAGTTGTTTCATTGGGTTGTACCGGGTGAAACTCGCCTCTTCCAGCTGCTGTAATCCGATTCGAATCAAAACCATTGTCTTTCGTCAAAATCCGAACAATAGATGTTGCTCTTGCAGTGCTGAGATCCCAATTATCTTTAAACAGATTGGTTTTGATAGGTACGTTATCTGTATGACCTTCAATCATGACAGTAATATCTTTAGTGCTGTTAAGAACTTGGGCAAGTGATTTTAGCGCTTCTTTTCCTTTTGGATCAACTACATCGCTACCCGATTTAAACAGCAATTTTTCCTGTAACGAAACATATACATTCCCGTCTTTGGTATACACAGATAATTCGTCAGTTTTGTATTTCATCAGCGCATCGGATATTGAATTCTTAAGCTTCGACATCACATCCTTTTGTGCCTGAATCATATTCTGAAGTGTTTGTAAACGCTTGGCCTGGTCAGCTATTGTCATTTTTGATTCTGCCGACAAAGCCCTCAGATCGTTTAGAACCGAAGCATTTTCATTTTGCAGGGATGTTGTTGACTGATTCAGGTTCTTAACTTTTGAGTTACAGTCATTCAATTGACTTTGAGTATTATCAAGCTGGCTCTGTTTATCGGCGTTGTCTTTTTGTAGCTTATCTACTCTGGCTTCCGATAGTACTAGTTTTTTACTTGGTCCGCAGGACATTAACGACAAACTAATTATCAAGGTTAACAATCCTAGAAAGTGAAATGTTTTTTTCATCTTGTTTTTATTAATGATTAATTGAATAACGAATTTGAGCAACTTTCAGATCATAAGTGTTACACAACTTTATATTTATATTACACAATTCACACATTTAAGAAAATATGCAGATTACTGATTGGCAATGAATTCAACCAGAAAAATACTAGTTGTTTCGTATAAAAAAAGAGGCTGAACTCTATTGAGCCAGCCCCTGATATAAATTACGATATGTATTTAAAGTGCGATTATTCCCAGATCAGTTGAAACACCCATGATAACAGTTTTTCCGGTTATTGTTACAGGAAGCAATGGAAGTACTGGTGTAATAGTAATAACATAGATTCCAGCAGGTAATCCTGAAATCAGGAACAGACCACTTGCATTGGTTACTGATGAGTATGTAATATTATTTGATGTGGCTGTTACAATTGCGATTGTTCCTATAGGAGTAATACTTCCTTTTAGTGAACCGGAGATAGCTGTATCAATAGTACGTATTACAGGTTTCAATTGATAGGTATTATTACCTTGCAGAACAATAGACTGACTTGCATCAAAATCAAGTAGAATACTATATGAAACTCCTGCTTCGAATGTTTGATTGACCTGCAGTTTTAATCCTGACTGCATAGCGCTTGGTGTACTCAATGGATAAACAACTCCACCTATTTTCACCGTGTTATTGGATCCCAGGATCAATCTGATTTGGGATACTGCACCTGCATTCAAATCGCCCGTTGCGATCAGGGCATTGATACCATTCGATAATTCCAGCAGATTATATATACCGGGTGTTGTATTGAGAACCACTGCAGCTCCACCATTTCCAGTTATTTCTACACTCTGTACATCTATATTAACCGCATCATAGCTAGCAGGCGCATCTGTCATCCTAACCGATAGATGCGCCTTATCTGATGTAGTTGTACTCTTATTACAGGATGAAATCTGCATAAACAATAGACCTACCATAGTGGCATACATTATTTTTTTCATAAATAAGGTTTTGCCTTTTTCTCTTTTTTCTGCTTTCATGTTTTTTTGTTTTATAATATGTATTAATTATGAAACAAAGGTGAGGGGTTTAATTAAGCAAAGTGTTACAAAAAAAACAATTTATATTGCATAATTCACACATATTCAATTAATTTAATATTTAATTCTACTTTAGCAGATCCAGTTTAGAGAATAATTTAAAGCTTTTTCGAATCAGATGATCTTGTAAGGAAGCCTGTAAGTAATTCTATAAATAAACCCTATTCTCTTGTATTTCACTATAGAATCCCAAAACGTAAATTGTTCTTTTTGTTGAATCTGCTAAAGTAGAATTAAGGTGAAACACAGGAAGTATAGCAATCGTAGGATGTTATTACCTGCATTCATCTAAAAACAACACCATTGACCCATACCAATTCCATGGATAAAGGTCATTATACCTATGTTTTAAATACTAAAAGCCAAAACTTAGTACTTATAAAGTACTAAAACAGTACTTAAACTAAGGCGTTAACCTATCTTATTTAATACTTTATGGCAAAGATCAAACGTAACATCGATGAACTGGGTTCAGGAAAAATTTGAAATGTGTTAAAGTAGAATTAACTGAACGATTGCAATAATAAAAAAAGAGGCCATAACGACCTCTTTTTAATTGATATGTAAATTTATTTTGAATTTAAAACTTACTTTTTTGGAATAATATCAATGATAACCGTACGGTTATAAAAGCGTTCTTCCGGATATTTGTTATTAAAAGGTGCCAAATTTTGATCTTCACCAAATCCGTGAACTTCAAATTCAACATCACTTCGACCAGCCTTCTTCAAGCCATTTTCAAGTATACCCCTAACATCGTTTGCCCGTGCTAATGATAATTTCAGATTATGGGCTTCTTCTCCGATAGTATCGGTATGGCCATGTATGATGACTGTTGCACCTGTAGGAATCTTAGGTATTATCACATCCGTAAGGTATTTTTCGTATATCATGATGGCGTTCGAGTTGTTGAATTCGTAAAGCACGCTGAATCTCATCATTTCTTCGGGTACAATTGGTATCCAAAGAACCAGGTGTGCAGAAGTTTCTTTCCTGATCACCTTCCCGCTCTTTGTTTGACCGATCATCGTAAACTTGTAGTCGCCTTCCGAACGGGTACCTAAAATGGTTTTCCCAGGGATACTCACAGTCTCCTGGGTATAAGGTCCAGAGTTTTGAACTTTTCCTTGTTCATCTGCGATTTCCAACGACCATGAAGAGAATGCTGTATCTGCACCGGAAACATTTAATGAAACATAGCTGTCAATTGGTGCTACCTGAACATCAGCGATTTCAACTGGTCTTAGCGGAGCATCAGGCCCACTCTGGAATTCCATCGTTATGGCTGGAGAAGAGCTCTCGATAGATACTCTGCGGTCACCCTCACGAAGAAGTACAAGTTCAAGTTTTCCACCCGGCTGTTCAGACGGAATTTTAGGTTTAATACGACCTTCAATAGTGATCCTCGAAGCTTCAATTCCAAATACATCAACCAGGTATGTCTTGACAGACTGAGCCATTGCACGACCATCTTTTGGACCTTTCATCGACGATCCGACCAACGTAACCGTTGCTGTAGGATTTTTTATCATACGGTCACCCAGGATGTTTATCACATTATAATAGACAGTCATTTGTCGTTTCGAACGGCCTGTCAATTCTTTAGGTGTGAATACTTCCAATTGGTCTTCTCTGAATTCTTTCACCTGACCTTTACGAAGTAATACATAACGATCAGGAATTTCTGTTGATCCCAAATTGAAGAACACATAATTACGAATAGGGAATGTTTCCCTTACTCTGCGTTCAACAGCAATGTTCTTTGGTGCATTAACCGAGAAAGTGACATCCGGTTCTTTAACTACAGCAATAGGTACAGGAACTATAACCTCTTCCTTTGCTGAAATTTTATGGCCACGGCCAAATTTAAGTGCAACTCCTGCTCTTATTGTTGTAAGATTCCATGATTCAATTGAACGTGGATCCTGTCCAAAATAAGGATGATAAGAAATAAATGGAGCAAGTATGACTTGTTTCTGATTATTCACATCAGAGAGATGAATATCATATCCTGCACCGATTTGCATCGAAATCAGGGTTTTATTCACAGAACTGAAAGCCCCATTCACTTGAGGATCGGCCACTTGATCCGGGTAAGCCGGATTGGTGCCCTGCTGATAGGTGAATCGTTTATCAATATTGAATGCCACGCGTGGTCCGGCAAACAGGTAAAAATCAGAAGCAACATTAAAGCGTAAACTTGGCTCAATGGTAATATAAGCAAGCTTTGTTTTTAAGTCTTCAGGACAGTTACAGAGTGACTTAACCTGATCGAACTTTCCCGCGCGGCTATCGTAGCCTGCCTGAAGGGAGAACCCTAATCTTGAATTATCAGGATGGTACTCCACAATAGGAAAAGCAAAAAGCCCAATTCCTTTGCCATCATGAAAGGCAGTAGGTGCAGTTAGATCCGCATCTATTTGCTGGGTAGTACCACGGTAGAAATTCAAATTTGCTCCTATACCGGCTCCAAACCACCATTTAGGTTGTGTGAACTTTGCATCCTGTGTCTGAGCTGACACCTGGAGACCTGCGATAATCAAAGTACCTAAAACAAGGCTTCGAAGGATCGGGTTATTAGGGAAACGCGCTATGCGCGTTCCCTTTTTAAAATTAATAATCGGTTTCATATTCTAATAAATTTATGGTTTTGTAATTGTACTGGCATCTAAAGTAACCGCAGCAATTTGTGTCAATGCTCTTCCGTTAAGCACCGCACCGGTATTAAGTGTGATTGCTTGACTAGCCAGAATATTTCCGTAGAAAACAGAGGTTGTTCCAAGTGTTGCTGAAGAGCCAACAATCCAAAAGATGTTTGCAGCTTTTGCGCCACCTGCCAATACAATACTGGTAGCAGGATCTGTAGTCAATGTTGATCCCATTTGGAATATCCAGACTGCATTTGAATTACCTTGTGCATCCAGAGTTAAAATTCCATTCGCTCCCGTTCCTGATATTCCGCTCGTTGATGAGTTAGAATACAGACCAGGGGCAAGGGTCAAACCACCGAGTTGTCCGGGCAATGAAATGGCATTTAACGATCTGCTTTGACCATCATTAAAAGCGGTTGTTAAACAGAGTTTTGCAGCGGCGGCAGTTGGAGTTGTAATTTCCTGTGTTCCAATAATTGTGCCTGGAGGGAAACCAACCAATGCTGATCCCGGACTCAATCCTACATTCCCGGTAACTATTGAAGGACCTGTGTTGGTAATGGTCGAGCCGGCAAGTATTGCAAATGGTGCTGCACAACCAAGATCAATTGCTAACGGACCTGACTGAATTACATCAGCTGTAAAGTTTGCAGTGATATTTTTATTTGCATTCATGATCACTGTTAACGGACTTACCGTTCCGGTAGCATCTCCGCTCCATGAGGTAAATGTATATCCTGAATTTGCAGTTGCTGTAAGTTGCACACTAGCTCCACTATTATAACTTACCAGGTCTGGATTCTTTAAAACCGTTCCGTTGACTGCTATAACATTTAAAGTGAATGTGCCAGCTATTGCCGTAAAGTTCGCGGTAATATTCTTATTCGCATTCATGGTAACAGTTAATGGACTTGTAGTGCCTGTAGCATCTCCACTCCATGATGAAAATACAAAACCCGTATTTGGTGTTGCTGTAAGTGTTACAGTAGATCCACTGGGATAATTTACCAGAACCGGATTTTTCACCACTGTTCCGTTGACTGCTGTTACAGTTAATGTATAGGTAGCAGCTATTGCTGTAAAGTTTGCAACTAAATACCTGTTGTTTCCAGGCATAGTAAACTGATAGCTTGGACTCGTAGAAACTATTACTCCGCCCTCTGTCCAATTAACAAAGTTATATAATGGATTATTGGATGCTGTTACAGTGACAGAAGTCCCTGCGCTAAATGAGCCTGCACCATCTGTTGTTCCTCCTAATGCCGGAATTGACGATAATGTAACAATTGGATTGCATCCGGTGTTAAATTTCCATACAAAGTCAGCTGCCAGTGGAATGCCGGCCAGACTCTTAGCTCCGGTGGTAATAGTAGCTGTATAAAGGGTGTTGGGTAAAAGATTAACGGATGGTTTAAAGGATGCCGTTGTTCCGCTATACGTAACTGCTCCAGCGACTGGTGTTGATGTTAATGTTTGCTTTAAGGTAAAGGATGTCGCTGGATTCGATGGATCCATTGTCTCACTAAAAATTGCGGTAACTGTTTTATCAGGGACTACACACTTATCACCGTCTGCCGGGTTGGTAGATACTACAATGGGAGCAAGGGCGTTTTTTGCAAAATTGGCAACTAAGGTCTTTGGCCCCGTCATAGTGACCGAAAAGTTTGGGACCGTTGATATAACGGTTGCCCCTTCTGTCCAGTTAACAAAGGTATATCCGGTATTCGCGGTCGCGGTAAGAGGTACCACAGTTCCATGATTATACGTTGCCTGATCCGGGGTCTTTGTATAAGTTCCGTTGGGCGCCGTTATATTTAACGCGTAGGCGTTAATTGCAAAATTGGCAACTAAAGTCCTGGGGCTAGTCATAGTGACCGAAAAGTTTGGGACTATTGATAGAACGGTTGCCCCTTCTGTCCAGTTAACAAAGGTATATCCGGTATTCGCGGTCGCGGTAAGCGGTACCACAGTTCCATGATTATAGGTTGCCTGATCCGGGGTCTTTGTATAAGTTCCGTTGGGCGCCGTTATATTTAACGCGTAGGCGTTAATTGCAAAATTGGCAACTAAGGTTCTGTTTGCAGTTAACACGAATACAAAACTTGCATTTGTTGATGCGATAACTCCATTATCGGTCCAGTTAACAAAGGTATATCCGGTATTAGGCAATGCTAGAGCAGTGACTGAAGTACCTGTAGTAAATAAACCAGCTCCAAGTGTTGTTCCTCCTGCTAAAGGATTTGACGATAAGGTTACCGTAAATTGGAGTGAGAAGTTCGCTACCAATGTTCTGTTTGCAGCCATAGTAAACAGATAACTTGAATTGGTTGAAACTACGACTCCATTTTCTGTCCAGTTGGTGAATACATAACCAGCATTCGGGGTTGCAACTACTGTAACTGAGACGCCCTGATTGAAAGTCCCGGCTCCCGAGGTTGTTCCTCCAATTGTAGGATTTGAAGCCAAGGTTACCTGTGCAATGGTTGTGAATGTCCATACATAATCTGCTTGCAAGGCCTGGCCTATTAAATCCTTAGCCGCTGTTGTAACTCTACCTGTATAGACAGTGTTAGGTATAAGCAGACTGGAAGGTGTGAAAGATGCAGTTTCTCCGCTGTATGAAATTGTTCCTGCAACTGGTGTTAACAACGACGCCGATTTTAATCCTGCGGTGATCGTTGCACCTTGTTGTAGAGAAAAAGATGCCCCGGTTATCGTAGCAGGATTCATCTTTACATTGAAAGTTGCCGAAACAACCTGGTTGAGCGGGACATTAATAGCCTTATCTATGGGGATTGTCGATACCACAACCGGGCATTCATTGACTTTCGCCTCATAGTTGTCTTTTTTGCACCCGGTAATAAATACAACCGATGCTAAGGCAAGGAATACTAAAAGTTTTAATTTTTTCGTTTTCATTTTTTTTAATTTTAATAATAGAGACTTTCGTTGAGAATAAAGGTAAGTCCTGTAATTCCAGAAAGTTTTACACAATTTCGGAAATAAGTTACATCATTCACACATTAATATTATAGATTACTAAAAACACAAAGCCCACCGCGATAGCGCAGTGGGCTTTAGTTTTTTGAATTATTTACTGTTTGGAAACCAACTTTCCTGTTTGAATCGTTTTATTATTACCAATAATCACTTTGTACATATAAATTCCTGAAGTAAAATGACTTGTTTCAAGAGTCGTCAATTGATTTGTAAGGATTGTATTAATCACCTCTTCTCCCAAATCATTGTATATCCTCAATTGGCAATTGTTCAGTTGCGATGCATCATTGATCCTGATGTCTATTGAAGTTGTGAAAGGGTTCGGGTAAATGGTAATAGCTTTTGTTATATTACCTGCATCCAAAGAAGCAATGCCTGTTGTAGTACATAATGAAAGCGATGCATTCTTAGTAGTTATAGGTGCACATGGCCCAGTGATAACAACATTATAGTCTGTTGCAACATCAGCGCTACTCACAAGATCAATAATCAGCGTGGCAGACGTTGCGCCATAAATATTCCCTCCATCGACTAAGTTTACAGTTCCTCTTCTCCATTGATAGGTAAGGCCCGTCCCTGTTACTTCCACCGAAAAAATTGCCGGACAACCAGGGCAAAGTATTTGATTTTCGGGTTGTATGATAATAGTTGGGGTAGTTGGGTTAACAATTAAAGAAACATCAGTTGAAGTAGCGTTTGCCAAACATGTCGCGGTACCAGTAACAACAACATTATAGTTGGATGCAGCATCGGAGATATTTACAGGATCAATTGTCAGTGTAGGAGAATTTGCGCCTGAAATATTTCCACCGTTGATCAGGTTTACCATTCCTTTTCTCCATTGATAAGTAAGACCTGCTCCAGTTGCAGTTACCGAAAAACTTACTGAACTTCCGTCACATGCTGTTTGATTGACGGGTTCTGTAGTAATGCTTGGGCAAGAGTTCACTATCATCGTAACCGGTGCTGAGG
>DIZL01000074.1 GCA_002429385.1 Prolixibacteraceae bacterium UBA6029
CTACTCGACTTTGCAATCTGCACTTCTTAGCAAGGGATTTATAATCCTATTTTTCTTATTGTCAATGATTTTCTACCTTTACATTGATGGGAATCCGCAATAAAATATCACAAGGGTATTCTTATTATCTTACACTTACAATAGAGGAATGGATTGATGTTTTTTCCAGACCGACTTATAAACACATCATTGTTGATTCGTTGAACTATTGTATTGCCAACAAAGGATTGGAAGTATATTGCTGGTGCCTGATGAGTAACCACTTGCACCTTATTGCAAGTGCTAAGGAAGAAGGTAATATGTCGGATATTCTTCGTGACTTTAAAAAGTTCACAAACAAGGCAATTATCGATGCCATCAAGGAGATACCAGAAAGCAGGAGAGACTGGATGTTGAATTTATTCTGGTATGCTGGCAAGAATAATAAGAAAATCTCCCGAGCACTCGGGATCAAAGTTTGGCAGGATGGGAATGATGCGAAAGAAATTCATACAACTGCTTTTCTGGAAGAAAAAATGAATTATATTCACAACAATCCAGTAAATGCTGAATTGGTTGCCAATCCAGAAGACTATCTTTACAGTTCTGCACGTGATTATTCAGGAGAGAAAGGATTGGTTGAAATTATACTGGCATAATTATCAGAACGGATCACAGATCCGCAGTTAAAAGGTGCAGATTGCATCCTCGATAACTATCGGGACTGCACCAGCCGGTTCCTCTTTTACCAATTCACGGTCGCCTAGTTGTTTTCAAGGATTCGGAAAATCTCATCGAGACGGGGGGTCAGAATGATTTCAGTTCTTCGGTTTTTCTTGCGTGCCTCGGGTGTATTTGCGTTATCAATGGGGAAGAATTCACCGCGGCCTGCTGAAGTGATCCGTTTGGGTTCAATGGCTTTATTCTTCAGCAGAATACGGGTAACTGCGGTGGCCCTCATTACACTCAGATCCCAGTTGTCTTTCACCTCACCTGATCCCCGCATCAGAACATTGTCGGTATGTCCTTCAACCAGAACATTGATATCCGGATTCTGACCCAATACTTCAGCCAGATTGGAGAGCGCTTGCTGTCCTTTTGGATCGACTTCCCATTGCCCTGTTTTAAACAGGAGTTGCTCGTCGAGCGAAACATACACTTTACCGTTCTTCTCCTGAATGGTCAGGCCTTTGTTGTTGAATCCAACCAATGCATCCATCACTTTTTGCCGGAGTTGTTTTACTGCTTCATCCTTTTGCTGAAGGGCAGCTTCAAGTTCCTTCATCTTGAGACTTCGTTGTTCAAGTTCATTTTGCGCTGATTTAAGGATATCTTCACGTTTTTGCAAATCGGCCTGGGTCTGTTGGAGTTTATCCAAAAGACGGGTTATTTCTGCTGAACTTCCGACTTTCAGACTTTTTAACTGCTCCTCAAGATCACTATTGGTTTGATTCAACCGTTGGTTGTTTAAGGATAGATTCTCCAGTTTTTTGTTCGTTTCATCCAGTTTGCCTGACAGTTCCTGATTATCCTTCAGTTGTTTATCAATCTTGCTTTGCAATTCGGTATTTTGAACGCTCAAGGCTTGATTCTGATCTTTCAGGGTCTGTACCGTCTTTTCACAATCCTGGTAATTCCCAGCCATCTGATTATACTTTTTCATGGACACGCAGGAAGAGAGCAGAAAAATGACGAAGACAAATAATATTTTGTTCATAGTTTGTATTTTTAGTCTGTAAATATAGAACTTTACAGATTCTTTAACAAGAAAGATCTTTGGTCTTGCTACTACCGGAATGGGGAGTATCCCGGGAATCAGGCCAGTCGCAAAAAGTAGAATATATAAGGATTTACAGATGGTTTTTGAACTTTTGGCTTTTAATGTTGTACACATTACTGGTCTTTAGTTGTATATTTGGATTCAAAAATGAGATTTGATGGGAGATAATACTGAAAGTTTATTGGATCAGATTAAGGATCCTTCCGAGCTTAGAAAGTTGAATATAGAACAGTTACCCGAAGTTTGTAATGAACTGCGTGATTTTATAATAGAAGAGGTTTCCAACAATCCTGGTCACTTTGGGGCCAGCCTTGGCGTTGTTGAGCTCACCGTAGCTTTGCATTATGTCTTTAAAACACCCTATGATTTGCTTGTTTGGGATGTGGGTCATCAGGCCTATGGTCATAAAATATTAACCGGAAGGAAAGATGTTTTTCATACCAACCGAAAATACAAAGGGATCAGTGGTTTTCCAAAACCATCGGAGAGCATCTATGATACTTTTGGGGTTGGCCATGCAAGTACATCCGTTTCTGCAGCGCTGGGGATGAGTGTAGCTTCGAAGCTGAAGGGAGAGAAAGGCCGGAAGGTTGTGGCCATTATCGGCGATGGCGCTATCACGGGGGGAATGGCTTTTGAGGGCCTGAACAATGCCGCGGTCAACAAGTCGGATCTGCTCGTTATTCTGAATGATAATAACATGGCCATCGACCCGAATGTGGGTGGCATGAGTGATTACCTGCTGAAGATTTCCAAGTCACAAACCTACAACCGTCTTAAGAATGATATCTGGGACGGACTGGGCAAGCTCAATGGATTTGGACCCAAAGCACGACGGTTGGTTCAGAAGACTGAAAATGCCATAAAAACGATGTTGCTTAAACAGTCGAACCTATTTGAGGGATTGGGATTTCGCTATTTTGGTCCCATCGATGGACATAACGTGGTTTATCTTACGGAGGTTCTTCAAAGTCTGAGCACTATTCCCGGACCAAAACTCTTACACGTCATAACCAAGAAGGGGAAGGGTTTCAAACAGGCCGAACTTCGGCAGACTGAATACCATGCGCCAGGGAAGTTTAATAAGGTTACCGGAGAACTATTGGACTGTGAATGTTCAGTCAATAAGCCACCCAAATTTCAGAACGTTTTTGGACAGACCATCATTGAGCTGGCTGAAATGAATGACCGTATAGTTGCAATCACACCGGCCATGCCAACGGGGTGTTCTCTGAATATGATGATGGAAAAAATGCCAACCCGAACATTCGATGTTGGAATCGCGGAACAGCATGCCGTAACATTTTCTGCAGGCCTGGCCATTCAGGGAATGCTGCCGTTTTGCAATATTTATTCCACATTTATGCAAAGGGCCTACGATCAGGTTGTTCACGATGTTGCCCTGCAAAATCTATCTGTAGTTTTCTGTCTCGATCGCAGTGGACTGGTTGGCGCTGATGGCGCTACTCATCACGGAGTATTCGACCTGGCCTACATGCGCTCCATTCCAAACATGATAGTATCGGCACCAATGGATGAACTTGAATTACGGAATCTGATGTTCACTGCACAAAACGAAAAGCATGGTCCGTTTTCGATCCGTTATCCGCGGGGTTGTGGCTGCATAATCGATTGGCAAAAGCCCATGGTCGCCATTCCGATTGGAAAGAGCAGACAGATTTCGGAAGGAGATGATGTGGCTATTTTAACGATTGGTACGGTTGGAATCCAAACCAGCCGGGTTGTCCCAATGCTGCTAAAAGACGGAATCACCGCTACCCATTATGACATGCGGTTTGCTAAACCATTGGACGAGGATATTTTGCATACGGTATTTACTAAATTCAGAAAGGTAGTTACCATTGAGGATGGAGTTTTGCAGGGAGGATTTGGGAGCGCTGTATTGGAATTTATGGCTGAACAAGGGTACAATAACCAACTTAAAAGGATTGGCATTCCTGACAAGTTTATTGATCATGGCACCACCGAAGAATTGTACCGTGATTTCGGTCTTGATCAGCAGGGAATCTATAAAACGGTTAAAGCCTTTATTCTGAAAGATTAAGCTTGCGATATACTATTTGTAAAGCTGTTGCGTTTATCATCCATAATCATTAATATTATCAACTTGGATTTCTATTCTAAGAAACGGCGTTGGAAAATCTTTCTTCTGTTACTGGCCGTAGTAATCGGCATAGGTTCATTCGTATATACCAACTGGCTGGTGAAAAATATGGCGAGGGAAGAGCGAAAGAATGTAGAGTTATGGGCTGAAGCGACCCAGAAACTGGCCAGCTATGATATTAACTCCAATCAGGATATTACTTTTTTGGTCGATATCATAAACCGCAACACCTCTATCCCGATCATTATTGCAGACAGTCTGGATCAGATCGGGGATACCCGGAACATATCATTTACCGAAGATAACAAGGCAAAAGTTCTGGCTCGTGAGTTGCAGAAGATGAAGAAAGAAAATGAGGCGATCACAATTTCAGTTTCAAAAACCAAACATCAGTATTTATATTACAGTGATTCTCTTTTGCTGGAAAATCTAAAGTATTACCCGGTTATACAATTTGCGGTAATCCTGTTGTTTATCCTGGTGGCCTATCTGGCATTCAATTCGTCGCGCAATGCCGAGCAGAATCAGGTTTGGGTGGGAATGTCGAAAGAAACGGCGCATCAGTTGGGAACGCCTATTTCATCTTTGATGGCCTGGGTTGAACTGCTGAAAATGCAAAACATAGACAACAAGCTGATTCAGGAATTTGAAAAGGATACCGAACGTCTGCAAAAGATAACTGAACGTTTTTCTAAGATTGGGTCAGTTCCTGAACTCATTCGTCAGGATGTAGGTGAAACCATACGTTCGTCGGTTGAATACCTTAAGACCCGTTCGTCAGGGAAGGTGAAATTTATGCTTGATTTTGATCAGGAAAAAAGATATGAAGTTCCGTTGAATTCCTCCTTATTCAGTTGGGTCATCGAAAACCTGTGTAAGAATGCTATCGATGCCATGAACAACAGTGGCACCATTCAAGTGTCTATAAGTGAAAAAGTTGACCAGGTATTTATCGAGGTATCCGATACCGGGAAGGGAATTGCAAAGGCCTATTTTAAAACAGTATTTCAGCCCGGTTTTACAACCAAGAAAAGAGGGTGGGGATTAGGTCTTTCGCTGGCCAAACGAATCGTTGAAAACTATCATAAAGGAAAGATATTTCTGAAACAGTCTGAAATCAATAAAGGGACAACCTTCAGGATCATACTGAATAAGGGATAACTTATCAACAATGAGGACTTGTATTAAATTACTGACAACGAATGGTTTATTGACAGAAAGGCTTTTATGGCAGAATCGTTGTTAAAAAAATCAATATATTTTCCGTGTTTGTATATTTTTTATACTTTTGCAAAACTTTTTTAAGGCAATGAACAGTCAATCATTCTATAGCATTGCATTCAAAGGGCTTTCACAAGGAAAGCATATATTTGAATACGAAATAGACGACAAATTCTTTGCTGAATTTGGTGGTGGTGTTGTTGAACAGGGTAAGGTTAAGGTTCATATCACGCTTGAAAAGCAAAGTTCACTGATGATCCTCTGGTTTGATGTGGAGGGAACTGTTCATATGCAGTGCGACCGGTGTCTTGAGATGTATGATCAGCCGATCAAAGGATTGGAGCGTATTTTCGTTAAATTTGGCGAAAAGGATTACATCGAGGGGGATGAAGTGATCTGGGTGAGCACAAACGATTATCAATTGAATGTTGCTCAATTGATTTATGAGTTTATTGGTTTGGCAATCCCGATTAAAAGGGTCCATCCTGATGATGAAGACGGCAACTCGACCTGTGATCCGGATATGATTGAGAAGTTAGACAAATATATAGTCAGGGAGGGCGAAGAAAACAGCCCGGTCTGGAATGATTTAAAGAAATTATTAGATAACGAATAAAGATAAGTTAAGATGGCACATCCAAAACACAGGGTATCAAAAACCCGTAGAGACAAAAGAAGAACACATTACAAAGCTATACCAGCAACACTGGCCGCTTGTTCAAATTGTGGTACAACTGTTAAATATCATACTGTCTGTCCGGAATGTGGATATTACAGGGGTAAGTTGGCAATCGAAAAAGACGTTACCGTATAATAGCAACACCATTATGATCAGAGGAACATTGTTCTTCTGATCTTTTTATACTCCCCTGTTTAAATATTCGAACAATTCAATTAATTGTTTTAAAAGGAGTTAGGCAATATTTTGCCTGATTTTTCTTTGCTGTTCAGTTTTTTCATTCTAACTTGCACCGCAATTTAAATCCAGAGATTACGTTTTTTTATTTTGACCTTTTTGAACCTTTCGGAAGTGTCAGTTTTATAGATTAGATTAAATTATTTATTATGGCTAAAATTCATGCTGCAATAACAGGCGTTGGAGCATTCTTACCTGAATATCGTTTGACGAACGAAGAATTAAGTACTTGGGTAGAAACTTCTGACGAATGGATTATGCAGCGTATCGGCATCAAAGAGCGCCGGATAATGAAGGAAGAAGGATTGGCTACCTCGGATATGGCGACTGCTGCAGTTTTGCAATTGCTCGAAAAAACCGGTACCAAACCTGAAGAAATAGAATTATTGATTTGTGCTACCATAACCCCGGACAGCCCTTTACCTGCTTCTGCAAATCTGATCAATTACAAGGCCGGATTAATTAATGCATGGGGATTTGATCTGAATGCTGCATGTTCGGGATTTGTTTTTGCATTAACCACCGGAGCGAAATTTATTGAAAGCGGCCAGTATAAGAAGGTGATTGTTTTAGGTGCCGATATGATGTCGTCGATTACCAATTACAAGGATCGTACTACGTGTCCGTTATTTGGAGACGGCGCCGGAGCTGTTTTGCTGGAACCTACTACAGAAGATTTAGGAATAATTGATCATATCAACCGTGTTGATGGCTCGGGAAGTTCTTTCCTTCAGATCAAGAGTGGCGGATCACTCCGGCCTGCATCGAACGAAACGGTATACAACGATGAACATTTTGTAAGTCAGGAAGGACAAACCGTATTTAAATCGGCAGTTTCAAACATGGCTGATGTTTCCATAGAAATAATGGAGAGAAATAAGGTTTCAGTAACTGATTTGGCGTGGTTTGTACCGCATCAGGCGAACATGAGAATCATTGATGCCGTTGGCCGAAGGATGGGGCTCGATAAGGAACAGGTTATGGTTAATATTCAGAAATATGGAAATACCACTGCTGCAACTATTCCGCTTTGTTTATACGATTACGAAAATCAATTAAAAAAAGGTGATAATGTCGTTCTGGCTGCATTTGGTGCAGGGTTTACCTGGGGCAGTATTTACCTGAAATGGGCATACGATCCGAAATAGGAAATTAGTCAAAACATATTTTTCAATACGGTTATGGGAAAACTGATTATCAGAAGTCATGAGGAATTTGAAAAACACGTAGGTCAGGAACTTGGGATCTCAGAATATTTGACGGTTACCCAGGAACAAATCAACAAGTTTGCCGATGCAACCTTTGATCATCAGTGGATTCATGTCGATGAGGAAAGAGCCAAAACCGAAGGGAAATTCGGAAGTACCATTGCCCATGGCTACCTGACTCTTTCACTTTTACCCTACATGTGGAATCAGATTATCCAGGTTGAAAACACCAAGATGCTGGTGAATTACGGAATTGAAGATTTCAGATTTAATCAGCCCGTATTGGTTAACAGCAGAATCAGAACACGTGTTGTTCTGCGTTCGGTTACCAACCTGAGAGGGATCACCAAAATTCAGCTGAATATTTGTATGGAAATCGAGGGGAATAAAAAATCAGCCTTTGAAGGAACCATGACATTCCTCTATCATTTTATTTAAAGAATATCAACCATATACCAGGGATTAAAAACGTGTTTCCTTCAGGATCCACGTTTTTTTATTTAAGGTCCGCACATTTTATCAGATTCAATTAGCGATCTAAGATCAGCTTTATTATATTTGAGGTTCGATCAAAAAAACTAAAAATAATGGCTAAGGAAAATAATGTAATCAATCCGCAGGTAATTAATCTGATTGCAAAAGGGACTATAATTACGGGTGATATTATTTCTGACGGTGACTTAAGGATTGATGGTGAAATTACCGGAAACCTTGATACCAAAGGCAGACTGGTGATTGGTTCTTCAGGAAAGATTGACGGCGAAATCAGATGTAAAAGTTGCGAAATTGCAGGAACCCACAACGGTAAGGTATTTGTTGCCGAGTTACTTTCATTAAAAGCTTCTTCCAGTGTATCCGGCGATATTGTTACAGGCAAATTGTCCATCGAACCGGGAGCTTACTTTGCCGGAACGTGTACCATGAGTGATGATATGGCCAGACATGAATCAAAATAATACCCCAAAACCAAAGAAACAACTGGATGATTTCATCCGATATTCAAGTTTGGCTTTTGAAATGATTGTCATTATGGGTATTGGGGTATTGGCAGGGATAAAAATAGACCATTGGCTCCATATGAGTTTTCCTGTATTTACTTTGGTGTTGATGATTCTGTCGGTTATAGGGGCAATATATCATGCGATCCGAAAATTTTTATAGTTTAGGGTTTAAAATAAATAAAATTCACTACACCTGACATGAAAGCCTTTCTTCTGAAATCAACATTCCTGACAATCATCGTTTTCATCATAGGAATCATTTTGTATTCGACGGTTTTTAAATCTTATTTTTTAACAGTATTACCTTTTACCCTGCTTCTCTTTTATCTGGCAACGAACCTTGTTCATGCCTATTTGTTAAGGATCGCCGATAAATCAGGTTCAGGATTTGTATCGAAGTACATGGCGGTAAGTTTTATGAAAATGTTCTTTTATCTGGCTGTAGCCATTGTATATGTGATTTTTAACCGTGAGAATGCCAAAGTCTTTTTCGTGAATATTTTGCTTCTTTATATTGTTTATAGTAGCTTTGAAGTGGTTGAGTTTTTGAAAGTTGTCAGACAACAAAAACAATAATTTCACTATATTGCACAAGGTTTCTTCGAATCGTTTTTAAGAAGTAATAGTCTAATCGTATAAAAGAATTAAATTTGCAGACTATCGAATATACAGAGAATTAAAATGACACGAATAATGCGCTCCTTTTTACTTATTATTTTCGCAGTTTTTCTTCTGGGAGGAATCAGCAGGGCTGGAGAAACAACGGAAACAAACACTGAAGGCAAACCTTCCGGGGTATTTAAGCCTGGGAAATTTGTCATTGAGCACGTTTCGGATGCATTCGAATGGCATATTGCTACTTTTGGCGAAACCGAAATCAGCATTCCCCTGCCAATCATTCTGTATAGTTCGAATAAAGGATGGAACGTGTTCATGTCATCCAGGTTTCATCATGGAAAAGATTCTTACAACGGCTTCAGAATAGGAAGTGTGGCTAAAGAAGAAAGTAATGATCAGGAAAATAGCCAGGAGGTTAAAGATAAATACGAAGGGAAAATAGTTGAAATAAATACGAATGGGGAAGTGGTCGGCTTACCTGTTAATTTGTCGATTACCAAAACAGTTACCGGTATTTTTGTAAGTGTCATCGTTTTACTGTTAATCTTCCTGAATATTGCCAAATCGGCCAAACGAAATGTAAATCAAGCGCCTGCAGGAATGCAGAATCTTTTTGAACCAGTCATCCTTTTTGTTCGTGACGATATTGCGAAACCGGCTATCGGAGAAAAACGCTTCGAAAAATTCATGCCATTCCTTTTATCTGTATTCTTCTTTATATTGATTAATAATATTTTAGGGCTTGTTCCTATCTTCCCTTTTGGGGCAAATGTCACCGGAAACATAGGCGTTACATTGGTTCTGGCCCTGTTTACCTTCTTTGTTACCACATTTAATACGAACAAACATTACTGGAAAGAAATATACAATCCGGATGTTCCCTGGTGGCTGAAGTTTCCCATACCGCTGATGCCAATCGTTGAACTGACGGGTGTGATCACAAAGCCTTTTGTATTGATGATCCGACTCTTTGCCAACATGCTGGCTGGTCATTTAATTGTGACCGTTTTTGTAAGTCTGATCTTCATCTTTGCCGTAAAGTTGGGCGTTGCAGGAGGACTGGGCGTTTCGGTAATTTCAGTTTTATTTTCGGTATTTATGTTGCTGCTTGACGTGTTGGTATCTTTCATTCAGGCCTATGTATTTACCTTATTGTCGGCGCTGTATTTTGGTATGGCTTCACCTGATCATCATTAGTTTTCAATTTATATAAAATCAATTTTATGACTCCATTATTCATCTTTTTAGCAGACACAGCAAGTATTGCTGTCGGACCAATGGGTGCCGCACTTGGTGCAGGCCTGGCAGCAATTGGCGCTGGTATTGGCATTGGCAAGATTGGTGCAAGTGCAATGGAAGCAATTGCCCGTCAACCTGAAGCCGTTGGAGACATCCGTTCAAACATGATTGTTTCCGCAGCTCTGATCGAAGGCGTTGCATTCTTTGCCGTCATCATTTGTGCTTTGGTCGTTTTCTTGTAAGAAATTTTGTTTTGTGGCCCGCTCCCGGGATTGCCGGGAGCCAGGGCTTCATTTAACTAACAATCACAACAATTATGGGATTTGTAACTCCGGATTACGGTACAATATTTTGGATGCTCATCATCTTCGGGATTGTCTTGTTTATCCTGAAAAAATATGCATGGGGTCCGATATTAAAGGCATTGAAAGATCGTGAACTGTCCATTTCAGAAGCCTTGAATTCAGCCGAGAAAGCCCGAAAGGAAGTGGCAGGATTAAAAGCCAGTAACGATCAGATTATCGCTGAGGCCAGAAGAGAAAAGGATATTATTCTGAAGGAAGCCCGCGACATTAAGGATAAAATTATTGCGGAAGCTAAGAATCAGGCTAATGCTGAAGGACAGAAGAGCATCGAGTATACTAGGCAGCAAATCAATGCCGAAAAGATGTCTGCCATTAATGACATCAAGATCCAGGTGGCTGAATTATCGGTAATGATTGCTGAAAAAGTGATCAGGAAACAACTTGATAATCCAAAGGATCAGGAAAAACTGGTTGAAGATCTGCTAAAAGACATGAAGTTGAAATAAGTGTATGGATCAAAGTAAAATCAACATTCGGTACGCCAAGGCCTTTTTTAATCTGGCCAAAGAAAAAGGACTGACCATCGAACTCCGCCAGGATGCCCAATTAATTGCAAATGTTTGTGAGACAAGCAGTGACTTCATTCTTTTACTTGAAAGTCCGGTGGTAAAAACCTCCAACAAAGTCAGGGCAATCAAAAGTGTATTTGAAGGGAAAGTGAATCCGTTAATGATCAATTTTCTGGCCCTTATTACCGAAAACAACCGCGAAAAATATATCCCCGGAATTTTCAGAAATCTTGAAGACTTATACCGTCAGGAAGAAGGAATAAAATCAGTTGTTCTGACCAGTGCCAAACCGATGGACGAAGCGATGGTCAGTCAGATTAGTAAATTTCTTGAAAGGGAACTCAATGCTAAAGTTGAATTAACCCAAAAGGTTAACGAGGACTTAATTGGTGGCTATGTGGTTCGTTTTGATGACAAACAATATGATGCAAGTATTGCTACACAAATCAGAAAGATCAAAGAGCAATTGCTTCAAACAGATTTGAAATAAAATAACGAAAGAATAAAAAAAACAGATTAAGATGGCAAATATAAAACCTGCTGAAGTCTCAGAAATACTCAGACAGCAACTCGAAGGCTTTAAAAGTCTGGCTGAACTGGAAGAAGTAGGAACGGTGCTTCAGGTTGGAGATGGTATCGCCCGTATTTACGGCCTTTTAAATGTTGAGTCGAACGAGATGATTGAATTTGACTCTGGCGTTAAGGGAATTGTATTAAACCTTGAAGAAGATAATGTCGGTGCGGTTATTCTGGGTCTCACCAAAGAAATTAAAGAAGGCGATACGGTAAAACGCTTGCGTCGCACCGCTTCAATTGAAGTAGGTGAGGGACTGTTGGGACGGGTTATCAATACACTTGGCGAACCCATCGACGGAAAAGGTGTTGTAACAGGCGAAAAATTTGTCATGCCATTGGAGCGTAAGGCACCAGGGGTAATATTCCGTCAGCCTGTATCCAAACCATTGCAGACCGGCTTAAAGGCCATCGATGCTATGATCCCTATCGGTCGTGGACAGCGTGAGCTGATTATTGGTGACCGCCAGACCGGGAAAACCGCTGTGGCCATCGATACCATTATCAATCAGCGCGAGAACTTTGAAAAAGGCACACCTGTATATTGCATCTATGTAGCCATTGGGCAAAAGGGTTCTACAGTAGCCAACCTGGCAAAAAAACTGGAAACTCATGGCGCGATGGAATATACCGTAATCGTTTCTGCTACGGCATCCGATCCTGCTGCCCTTCAGTTTTATGCACCTTATGCAGGGGCTTCTATCGGTGAATTCTTCCGCGATACGGGCCGTGATGCCTTGATTATATACGATGATCTTTCGAAACAGGCGGTGTCCTATCGTGAAGTTTCCTTATTGTTACGCCGTCCGCCGGGCCGTGAAGCTTATCCTGGTGACGTATTCTACCTGCACTCCCGTTTGCTGGAACGTGCCGCACGAATAATCGTTTCCGATGAAATGGCAGCTAAAATGAATGATCTTCCCGAATGTCTGAAAGACAGAGTTAAAGGAGGTGGTTCACTGACTGCCCTTCCGATTATCGAAACCCAGGCTGGTGACGTATCCGCATACATCCCGACTAACGTCATATCCATTACCGACGGTCAGATTTTCCTTGAATCCAACTTGTTCAACTCCGGAGTTCGTCCTGCTATCAATGTGGGTATTTCGGTTTCGCGTGTTGGAGGAAATGCCCAGATTAAGGCCATGAAGAAGATCGCAGGAACCCTGAAGCTTGATCAGGCCCAATTCCGCGAACTGGAAGCCTTTTCGAAGTTCGGATCTGATCTGGATGCAGCAACTATGCGTGTGCTGAATAAAGGCCGTAAAAACGTCGAGATACTCAAACAACAGCAATATGCCCCAATGAAAATTGAGCACCAGGTGGCCATTATTTATTGCGGGGTAAAAGAACTGTTGCGCGATGTCCCTGTTGAAAAAGTAAAAGCATTTGAACGTGATTTTCTGGAACTGATGGAAATGCAGTATCGCAGTGTATTGGATCAGCTCAGGGAAGGAGTACTTTCGGATAATGAAACTCAGGTACTAGAAAAGGTCGCTGCTGAAGTGGCTGAAAGATACGGGGAATAAAAGGTACTTGATAGAAAACTAATGCATTGAAATGGCCAATTTAAAAGAAATACGAACCCGGATAGCGTCGGTAAAAACCACCAGACAAGTGACCAGTGCCATGAAAATGGTATCGGCAGCCAAGCTGAAAAAAGCTCAGGATGCTATTTTACAGATTCGTCCCTACGCGGTAAAACTTTCAGAATTGCTTTCAACCTTGAGCACTGTGCTCGATGATGCAGACAGTTCAGTCTATACCGTGCAGCGAAATCCCGACAGGGTTTTAATCGTTCTGGTTAGTTCAAACCGTGGTCTCTGCGGAGGGTTTAATTCATACGTGACCAAGAACGCCATGCAGCTGGCCAAAACAAAATACAGCGCACAGCTTAAATCAGGAAAACTTGATTTCGTGGTGATTGGCAAACAGGCCGGTAAAATTCTGAACTCCTATCACCTGCCGGTTAGTGGAGATAAAAATTCACTGTATGATGATTTGACTTTTGACAATGTTGCCGCAGTTACACAATCCATCATGGATGATTTTATCAGTGGTAAATACGATCGGGTGGAGCTGGTTTACAACAAATTTGTCAATGCAGCCATTCAGCAACAGGTAAGCGAACAATTTTTACCTGTTTTACCGGCTGTTGCGGTTAATACAAAACAAAACATTCCTTTCTACATATTCGAGCCTTCGTTGGAAGCCATTGTCGAAGAATTGATCCCCAGGTCATTGAAGATACAGTTCTTCAAAGCCTTGCTCGATTCATATGCCGCCGAACATGGAGCCCGTATGACGGCTATGCACAAGGCAACCGACAATGCTTCAGATCTGATTGACGAACTGACCCTTACATTTAATAAAGCACGTCAGGCTGCCATTACCAATGCGATCCTGGAAGTCACCAATGGCTCTGAAGCATTGAACGGATAGAACTCAGGACAAAATACACCAACATATTTGTAAGTTTTATATAAAAAAATCCCAGCCTTTGGCTGGGATTTTTTTATGCCTGAGCTCAAATCTCACAGGCTATTATTTTTACTCAAAGAGTTTCACACCGGGTTGTCATTTCAAAATCCTTGTGTTCGAAAAAGTCATCCGTTAAAGTCACTGATCGGAGGAATACCGCCGTATACCGGGTTGTATTTGGATAGGGATTAGGCAGGTATTCCTTCGCTATATCTGTACTATGACTGATCTATAACTATACAAAAATCCAGATCTTAGTACAGTTATAGATCAATCATAGATTAATACATGAAGCTCAAACCCTACTCAATCCCGACCCGGGTATATTCCGTATAGGTCCAAAGCAGGTTCGTTGCATTCTTGGATAACATTTGAATGGATAGAAAATTGGTGTCCTGAGACAATAGGTTTATTTCTAAATCTTATAGTCAGACTTTGGCAAAAACTCATTCAAAGATTAAAGATATACTCCTGATGGTAAAAAACACTGAACTTGTAAAAATTAAGTTTAATGAATAAAAGAAGGGGATAAGATACAAGGCTGCATGGAATGATATTTATATAGACAAAATCATAGAATGTTATAAGCAATCTTCATGCCGAACAATTTCTAACCGGATATGTTAATATACATGTTTAAGTATGGACAAATGTGTGTTTGTTAAACAACAATACGGATGAATACTCCCATTATTGTTTACCGTATTAGAATCGATTTGATTTTTTAAAATTATATTTGAAATTATATTTTTTCGTTTGAATTTAATAATCATCTTTGGTATAGATTGATAGAGCATAAATTCACTAATACGCCTGATATGAAAAAACTTCCTTTTGTGTATGGCATTCTATTGCTTCTGTTCCTGGCAAACAGTTGCAAGATGGATAACCTGGATTTCAGTAAGCTATCAAAAACAATGAATCTGAATCCTGAAGTTATTGCCCCGGTTGCCAAAGCCAATGTTACGGTATGGGATTTAATCCAATCTGCCAACAAGAATAAAACGGACCAGATTAGCAAAGATCCAAACGGGTTAATCAAGATTGTTTATAAACGGGATAGCCTGTACAATTACAATGTACGTGATTTCCTGAATTTTCCGACTCAGGAGAGTGTTACTTCAGGAAATACACAGTTGGGTGAAATATCACCCGGAGATGTTTCAGTCTCGCGCACCATTACCCTGGCTGATCTGTCTGGCGCTTTGGGTGGAAGCTTTGCTGCTATTCAGGCATTTGACGGAAACACTGTTCCCTTTCCTCCGCTCTCTTTCAGTAATCTGGCTGTACCGTTTAATTTGAGTCAGATTGCAGATTTCACCTCCCTGATGATAAGCAACGGAAGCGTGGGAGTTAACCTGGAAAATAAATTGAAGGTTCAGGTGACGATTCAGGGTGCATTTTATGACCTCACCTACAACCGGGAAATTGCAGGTTTTAGTTTTATGAATGTTGCCCCAAACCAAATCGTAAGCACATCAGTGCCTCTGGCTGGAATTCAGATTTCGAACAATGTGGAATTACGCCTGAAAACATTTGAAACACCCGGTTCAGTGTTACCGGTTACAATTAATCTGAGCGATTATTTAAAATTTACTTTTGATCTGAAGGATCTGAAAATTTCGAGTGGTCGCTTGAAAATAGCCTCACAGGTGATTGGCGGGTTTTCAGGGGATTTTGATTTTACATTTCCAGATCCGTCCCTGAAAGGTTTTTCAGCAGTTCTGAAAAATGGAAATCTGATGGTAAAAACCACCAATAATTCAAATGTGACAGGATCAATTCATTTTGTTCTGCCTGAAATCAAAAAGAGCGGAGTGCCTGTTGAAGCCGTCATTCCTCTTGATGGAAGCACCACATCAATCGATCTTTCACAGGCGGACATAAATTTATCATCCGACCCGACCCAACCCTATAACCGTATTCCATATACCTATTCGCTTCAAGTCAATGGCACAACTGGTTATGTCGACTTTGCCTCGACCGATTATGTGAGAACCGATGCTACCTTGAATAGTCTGAATTTTAAATCCGTTACGGGTGACTTTGGTAAACGGATCATCACCATTGATCCCGGCAAATTTGACATGAATGTGGATGTACTCAACCGGATTGACGGTAGTTTTAAGTTGACCAACCCTACCATTTCCCTTTTCATCCGTAATTCGATTGGAATGCCGGCCGCTGTAAATCTTAATTTGACGGGAACCAGCAAGGCAGGAACGACCGCCTCATTAAATCCGCCGGTTTTTGACATACCCGTTCCGGCAAACCTCAACGCCGGCATTGCAACAAAGACTGTTGTCTTCGATAAACAGAATTCCAATATCGTGAATTTTATCGCCTTACCACCAACTAGTCAGATTAGCTATAGCGGGCAGGTTAATTTTAACACCAAAGATCCGGTTACGGCGCAGAATCCTAATTTTCTGGATTTAGATGCGGTATTCGGACTGGATTTGTTGATGGAACTTCCCCTTGAACTGCAAATCAGTAACCTGGCATTCAAGGATACAACCAATCTTTCGGGCGACTACAAGAAAATTGAAAGCGCCGACTTAATTATTAATGCTCAGAATGGCATTCCCCTTGATGTGGATATGCAGCTCTTTTTTCTTGATTCAATGAAGACTCAAATTGGCCTGTCAAGAAAGATGAAAATATTGTCGGCAGCCACGGTTGATGCAACCGGTGCCATTACACCGGTACAGTCGTCGCAAACATTCAGTCTGGATCAAACGGAGATGGCCTCCTTCAGTAAAGCAAAAAGCATAGTATTCACCGGAACGGTGAGTTCACCTTCGGGAGGAACTGTTGTGGCGCCTATTTTATCGGACAGTAAAATAGATCTGAATGTGGTCATTAAGGTAAAAACTAACCTCTAACCTGATTGAAAATGAAAAATATTCTCCTTAAAATAGTCGTGATTGGCCTGATTTTGATGGTGAGACTATCAACGGTATCAGCCCAGGAAAGTACCACTCTTCAGTTTATGAAAGGAATGCCCCAGTCTGATCTGTTGAATCCAGCATTGCATAACGATTCGAGTAAGGTTGTCATCGGATTGCCTGGCTTTTCAGGCATGGGTTTTGATTTCAACAGTGGGTTTGCAATAAACGATTTGATTCATAAGGGAACCGGAATGCTCGCTGATTCCCTGGTTCTGGATATGGAAAAATTCCATAGTAAGCTGGGCGCTACGAATGCAATACAACAAAGTTTAAGTGTGCCCCTTTTCTCCCTTGGGATCCGAATAAAAAAATCATTTTTCAGTATTGGCATTACAGAAAAGGAAGTTGCTCAATTTACTTTCGATAAAAGCATTGTAACTTTTCTGAAGGATGGTAACGCCCCCTACATGGGACAGAATTTTGATCTTGGGAGCCTGAAAATAGATGCATTTCATTACCGGGAATTTGCTTTTGGTTATTCCAATGAAGTGATAAAAAATAAATTAACTGTGGGAGCTAAAATCAAGGCATTGTATGGGAAATTTGCTCTCCAAACCGAGCGGATGAACATAAAAGTTAACACGGCAGCTGATGGTTCGTCGCTGAATTTAAGTTCTGATATGAAAATTAATATGTCGCTGCCTGCAACCCTTGAATATGATTCGATTGGCTATTTGTCAGGTATGAACACCGCTAACCTGAAGGCAGGTGACTACATGATGCAAAAGGGGAATTTCGGAATGGCATTTGACCTTGGGGGTGTATACCAACTTACCTCAAAGATTACGCTTTCGGCCAGTATCGTTGATATCGGAAAGATTTCATTCAAAAAGGATGTTAAAAGCATAAGTAAGGTTTCAAATTACCTTTGGACAGGCATTGATTTTTCCAATTCAATTGATAGTACCAACGCTAATTATATTTCTCCTTCTAAACTAGTCAGTCAAGAAACTGATAAGATGAAAAATTCCTTTCTGCCGAAACAAAGTGAAGTCGGATCTGATCCTTTTAAAGTAAGTATCCCCATTAAATATAACATTGGAGGTACCTACCAAATCAACGATAAATTCAACGTTGGCCTGCTCGACAGGTTATATAAAAACGGAACTGTCAGTACCAACACCATGACTTTGTCAGGGAATGCTTATTTTGGAAATTTCTTCAGTCTGACAGGCAGTTATTCAATGATAGGGAATTCCTATAATAACCTTGGGCTAGGTATGGCTCTCAAGGAAGGATCTATGCAGCTGTATTTTGTCAGCGACAACGTATTGGCATGGGCTGATCCTGCAAAGGCCAGTTTTGTGAATGCCCGTTTTGGTATTAATTTTCTCTTTGGAAGACAAAGAAAGGTTGTCACGGCAGAATAAACCGGTCAGTAGAATCTTAAAAGAGGGAGGCGACTCCCTCTTTTTGTTTCTATCAGGACATCACCGGGGCAGGGAGTTATTTTATCATTATCAGTCAACCGTATAATTGCAGGCAATTCCCAATAAATTACTAATTTTAGCCACTCTTATTTTTATTAAGTCATGAATCTATTATTTGTCATTCTTTCGATTCCAAGCTTTTTAAGGACAATCGGTATAATCGTAATGGTTTACTATGGTTTAAAATTTGTGATACGCTTACTCTTTCCGGTGGTCGTGAAAAAAGCTATGAATAACATGCAGGAGCGGCAGACAGCCTACCAGCGTGGTGATCAGAAGCGCGAAGGAGAAGTGACCGTCGAAAGCAAGCGTGGTGATCAAAATAGAAATAAAAACTCCGGAGGAGAATATGTCGATTTCGAGGAAGTCGATTAAGGAAAAAGTCATTAGTCATTTGAAAAGTCAATTTATAATTATCCTAATGACTTTTTCCTTTTAGTTAAAGGGGAAAATTATCAATAATAAATCATCAATAATAAATATCTATGGCTCAGGAAGATGTTTTTAAGAAACTGGTAGCTCATTGTAAAGAATATGGATTTGTATTTCAGTCGAGCGAAATTTACGATGGTCTGGGTGCAGTTTATGATTATGGCCAAAATGGTGTTGAATTAAAAAATAACATTAAGAAATACTGGTGGGACTCGATGGTATTGCTGCACGAAAATGTGGTTGGTATTGATTCCGCAATTTTTATGCATCCTACTATCTGGAAGGCTTCGGGACATGTCGATGCATTTAATGATCCGCTGATCGACAACAAGGATTCAAAAAAAAGATATCGTGCTGATGTGCTCATTGAAGAACAATTGGCCAAATTTGAGGATAAGATTGAAAAGGAAATTGAAAAGGCACGGAAGCGATTCGGTGAAACTTTCGATGAGAAACAATTCCGCGAAACCAATGGCCGGGTACTCGAATATCAGCAAAAATGGGATGAACTGCAGGCCCGATTTGTGAAGGCGCTCAACGATAGCGACCTTGCCGAACTGAAACAAATTATTATTGACCAGGAAATTGTATGCCCCGTATCGGGAACCCGTGAATGGACCGACGTTCGCCAGTTTAACCTGATGTTTGCCACTGAAATGGGCTCCACGGCCGATGGAGCGCTGAAGGTTTATCTTCGCCCTGAAACGGCACAGGGTATTTTTGTCAATTACCTGAATGTGCAGAAAACAGGCCGTATGAAGATTCCATTCGGGATTGCTCAAATCGGTAAAGCTTTCCGTAACGAGATTGTTGCCCGTCAGTTCATTTTCCGTATGCGTGAATTTGAACAGATGGAAATGCAGTTCTTTGTTCGTCCGGGTTCTGATCCTGAATGGTTTCAGAAATGGAGAACTACCCGCATGAACTGGCACCAGTCATTGGGTTTTGGCAGTGAGAACTACCGTTTCCATGAACACGATAAACTGGCGCATTATGCCAATGCTGCTGTTGACATTGAATACCGCTTTCCTTTCGGATTTAAGGAAGTGGAGGGAATTCATTCACGGACTGATTTTGACCTTTCTCAACACCAGAAGTTTTCAGGTAAGAAGATTCAGTATTTTGATCCTGAATTAAACGAATCGTATGTTCCTTATGTCATCGAGACTTCGATTGGGGTAGACCGTATGTTCCTTCAAATCATCGCTGCATCTTATGCTGAAGAAGAAGTGATCAGCGAGGGAAAGAAAGATATTCGTGTGGTACTTCGTATTCCTGCACCACTGGCTCCTGTAAAGCTGGCTGTTATGCCTTTAATGAAGAAAGATGGCCTGGCTGAAAAGGCCCGCGAAATCATTGAAGAGCTGAAGTTCGATTTCAACTGCCAGTATGATGAAAAGGATTCCATCGGTAAACGTTATCGCCGTCAGGATGCTATTGGTACACCATTTTGCGTAACTGTCGATCACATAACACTTGAGGATAATACGGTTACTATCCGTTATCGTGATACCATGCTTCAGGACCGGGTAGCCATCAGCGAATTGAGGAGTATTATTGCAGGTGAGGTAAGCATGAAAAAGCTTTTTGCAAAACTATAGACCCGATTGCTAAAATATTGTCCCAATCCGATGCCTCATTGACATCGGATTTTTTATACCCTTGTTTTAATGTTTTTTACGATGCGAATCTTCATGATAAGCAGACTGAAACTTAATAAACCCAATTGATCAGGTTTTTTTATCAGCATATCAATTACCACCTTTAACTTTCCAACCGAAATAAATTATCTTTACCAAACAGGAGTTACACTTTTTGGACTGTTTATGAAGAAGGTATTAATCATCACCTATTACTGGCCGCCATCGGGTGGGGCAGGTGTTCAGCGCTGGCTGAAATTTGCAAAATACCTGCCTGAATTTGGCTGGCAACCCATTATTCTGACTATCGATCCTCAATATGCCAGTTACCCGCAACGTGATGAAAGTCTGCTCTCGGAAGTAGATCCAGGTTGCCTGGTATACACCACCCAAAGCTTTGAACTGTATAACCTCTACAAACTGATTTCAGGGAAGAAGGAAGTTCCCTACGGTGGATTTGCCAATGATGCCAAAGAAGGAATCTTCCAGAAACTAGCCAAATTCCTGAGGGGAAATTTCTTATTGCCCGATCCGCGTAAAGGCTGGAACAAATATGCACTGAAAAAGGCTGCTGAATTAATCCATAAATACAATATCAAAACTGTTGTTACTACCAGTCCTCCGCATTCGACCCAGCTCATCGGGTTAAAACTTAAAAAGCAATTCAACATCCAATGGATTGCCGACCTGCGTGATCCCTGGACGGATATATATTATTACAACCAGTTTAGCCATACCGCACTGGCCCGCTGGATTGATAAGCGTTACGAACGTAAAGTGGTCGAAAATGCTGATCTGCTGATCACAGTCAGTGAAGATGTAAAACGAATATTTACTGAAAAGTCTGATTTAAATATCGCAGCTAAAACTGCCGTGATTCCCAACGGGTTCGACGAGGATGATTTCAAGATACCTTCTGTACCGGCCGAAAGGAGAAAGATTATTACCTATACCGGAACCATTTCTGAAGCTTACGATGTGGGGTGTCTCCTGAAAGCATTGTCCAGCCTGGACGATCGGTTGAAATCAGTGTTGCTGATTCGCTTTGTGGGTAAAGTTCCCCCATCGGTCGAGCAGAAGTTCAGAGCGGCCGGTCTGCAACTGGAGTTGGTCGGCTACGTCGATCACCCCAAATCCATCGAATACCTGTTTCGGTCTGATTTGCTGTTGCTGATTCTTCCGAAGGTGAAAAACAACCGGGGAATTCTTACCGGCAAGTTTTTTGAGTACCTGGCCTCCCATAAACCGATTTTGGCTATTGGTCCAACCGATGGTGACCTGGCTAAAATAATTCAGGAGACCCAATGTGGAAAACTCTTCGATTATGATGATACAGAAGGAATGTTTAACTATATTCAAGATCAGCTGGTCAACCCGCAAGTCAGAACAAATCCCGAATTGGCTAACCAGTATTCCCGAAAGGAACTGACCCGGAAGATTGTTCAGCTCCTTGAGACTAAACAGGTAAACGCATGAGCAAAACTGTAATCATAAACCGATCGCTTTCTGAGCCAGAGCTCTCTGAAATAAGCCTTTTGGCTGAAAACGGGGCAAAGGTATTTGGGGTGACTGGAAATAACCTTCCTGAATATGCCCATCGCATTGTTTTGAATCCCGAAGGAAAGAAGAGCATCAATTATGAAACTATGGCCGAGGTGCTCCGTTTTGGCGATCTGCCTGTCGGTGATGAGACTCTGGCCGATCTATTTCGTATCGACACCACCAGTGTCTGGCACTACCATAAGTTCAGGGTCTATTTTGCTGTGCGCAACCTGATGTATTTCCTGAAGCCCATCCAACAAGAATTCAGCACCTTCGACGATCACATCTGGTTCGTTTCTTCGGAAGCCAAACCGCTCCTGAAGTTATATCCTGAAGTTGATTATCGATTTTCAACTGTAAAATCCAACGACAAATTCAACTTAGGCAATCTGATCAGCTATCTGGTCCTGGTCAAGTACCGTTTTCTGACCTATATGTTTTCATCGGATAAGAAGCCGGAATACCTCCTGTACCTGACTGAAAAGTATTCTAATGTTCTGGACAAATCTACTTTGACCGTTCATAAGGGACATCACATTCTGGAGTACCTGATTTCGGAACTCGATAACCGCTTTGCCCTGCTGACGGAAGTGTTAATGCCTAAACCCAAAGGAAAGTCTGACTATTCGTTTTCCTGGAAACAATATCAAACTAGCTGGAATCATCGTCCAAAGATCTTTGTCGAAGGGTTTCTCATTACAGGATGGCTCAAAGGCAGTGTTCATAAATCCGCCCATATTGCCATGGAAAAGATGCTTCTGGCTTATCCAAAAGTGAGCAGTGAGGAGCTTTCGACCGTTCATCAGTTAACGCTCGAAGTGTTTCGTTCGCTTCATAAATCCACAGGCTTCTTTCTCTATCGCTATTTCGCGGCGCGGAATTATTTCAAATCCTCAGGAATTAAAGCCGTGATTGCCGCCGACGAGAACAGTCCGCTAACCAAATCACTTCTGGATGCGGCCAGGTTCTGCGGAATAAAAATCATTGGATTGCAGCATGGCACCATGCATGATCTGCATCCAGCCTATTTGTATACCCCCCTTGATGCCGGAAACCATGTCATGCCCGATCTGACCCTGACCTGGGGAAAATACTGGGAGCAATTCCTGATTGAAAAAGGCAATTATCCTGTAGGTTCGGTCGTTTCGGCAGGACAGATCCGCACCGACATCATACCTGTTTTGCTGAAGGCCGAACAACAAAAAAGCGATGCTGCCTTTAGGATTGTATTTGCCTCACAGCCCCAGCGCGATCCGGAGTTGAGGTATCAGGCAGCATTCGATGTATTTAAGGCCGCCGGGAATATACCCGATGCACGGTTGATTGTTAAGCTCCATCCCCGCGAATTTGCCGATGCCGGATACTATAGCTCCATTGCAGCCGAAGCCGGATGCATAAATTACAGTTTCGACCTGACCTCCGACTTGTATCAATTGATTGCATCCTGTGATGTGCTCATTACCTGCTTTTCAACGGTCGGTACCGAAACGGTTTATTTCCACAAACCCTTGATTATTCTCGACCATCTGAGGCAGGACATCATGGGATATGCTGCAGAAGGCGTGGCCTTTCAGGCTACGGATGCCGATAGCCTGACCCGAATCCTATCAGGAATACTGGACGGGACACTGCAAATAGACCGTGTGAAGGTTGATGCATTTATAGATAAGTATGCCTTTCTGATCGACGGGAAAGTGGCTGAACGATGCATTAAGGCGATTACACTCGCTTCGTCTTGCTGAACCTTGCCCGAAGCGTCATCCCGAACTTGTTTCGGGACCCCCTGATAGTGCGAGGAGTCTTTTATTCCTAATTCTTTGGAGTCATGTGCTATGTTTCAGCACCCCCTCGCATTATAAGGGGGTGCTGAAACAAGTTCAGCATGACGCTGCAATTCAACATTTCATTAGGAGTTTTCTTTGGGCAAACCTTTTTTGAATTTAGCCCACGAAATTCCCTTTTCCTTGCCTGATATTAAATCATCTGACCGCCTTTCGAGTTCAGCTACAAGCTCATCGTCCTGCCACCATTCATTTACCTGATTAATTTCGCTTTCAACGATTGTGTAAATAGCCTTTACTTTCTTATCATCTGCGGTCTTGATATACTCGTATAGTTTCTGTCTGATTTCAGCGGTATTCATAGAACTGCTTTTTACACAAAGTTAAGAAATTACAGCTAATGTTTATATTATCTGTCTTGTCGCCTCCAAATATTTCTCGATGGCTGTATCCAGCATATTTTCCTTCTGAAGCAGGATCTCAACGAATTCGCGGAAGGCGCCGTCTCCGCCTCTTCGGCCTAACCGCAGGCCGGCATATCTCAACATATAGGCCGGGGCGTTGGCCGGAACGGCGCTGAACCCTACGGCCTTTAACAACAGGGCATCGTTCAGGTCGTCGCCAATATAGGCCACTTCCTGAAGCGAAATATTCATCTCCGAACAAATCCTTTCAGCCGTTTCTAGTTTATTTCTGACCCCCATGTATAGCCGTTCGATCTTGAGTTTATCTGCACGTGCCTGAACAATCTGAGTGTTTTCACCCGTGATGATGCCCAATGGAATACCGAGCAGCCTCAGGAATAAGACCCCCGCACTGTCGCTCGTGTTAAACTTCTTCAGTTCATTCCCGCTCTGGTCGTAATACATCCCGCCATCTGTCCATACCCCGTCAATATCGGTCAATACAAGTTTTATCTTCATCTTTCAATCATTTCAGAATATATGATTTCGTTCGCGGGTATGTCGGCCTTCGCTTTATGGCCGATCACCTGAGTTCTTTCGGCCCATTTGAATCCGTCGCCGGGGCTGAGCATATGCAGGTCATTTTCAGTAATCGTTTCTCCCGAGGAAATGTTACGCAGTGTTGCGATTGAGCGTTCCAGCTTCACCCGTGTGGCCTGCACCTTGTCGCTCACGAACAAGGCATTTTCACCGATGGCATATTCGGTGTTGCGAATGTCGCGGACCATACGCCAGATGCCCTCAGGCTCGAGCGATCCGCGATGATCCGTGCCCTTCATGTTCCGATCAAGGGTAATGTGCTTCTCGATGATTTCAGCGCCCATCCCCACGGCCACTGCCGGCATCAGGATCCCGATGGAATGATCGGAATAGCCTATCGTATATTGAGGATAATGTTCCTTCAGGTATTGAATGCTTAACAGGTTGATGTTCTGGTATTCTGACGGGTATTGCGACAGGCAGTGCAGAATGCTGATGCCTGAATGGTACCTTGTGATGATCTCCAGGGCATCGTCCAGTTCTTTCCGGCCCGTCATCCCGGTCGAGAGAATGATGGGTATTTTCGTTTCAGCCATTACTTCCAGAAGAGGAAGATTAGTCAGGTCACGCGAGGCCACCTTGAGCCGGTCGGGAGTAAATAAACGCAGCATCGAAAGACAGCCTTTGGCGCAAAGCGTTTCGACCACTTCAAGCCCCTTGGATTTTGCATACTGATAAACTTCCAGGTGCTGTTCGTCATTCAGTTCCAGAAAAGCACGGTGCTCACCGTACGTCTTGCCGAATGAATTCGCATTCTCGTAGGGACGAAACATTTCGGAAGCCGACAACTCCTCATTCAGATCGCGCCGTGTCATCTTTACCGCGTTCATGGGCATCAGCTTTTGCCCAAATAGATGATCGATCACCGGTTCGGTAATCACATCGATCAGCTTTTTGGCAATCTCAACATCGCCATTGTGGTTCTGGCCGATTTCGCCGATAATATAAGTTGGTTTTACCATATTTCTAAGTTGTGAAGTCCTATTTCTGATTCTTCCCGATTTCTTTTTTCATCTGTTCCAATACCTCCGGATGCCCATCCAGCCAACTGACGATTTCAGGAATACCAAATTTAGGGTTTTCCCCGCTGATTGTTGCAAATATTTTTTGCTGAATATCGAAATCCTCTGCAGTATCCAGTGTCATGCGGATATCGGTTCGCGAAAACACTACCGGATCAGCCTTCAGAAACTGAACGTTGAACAATTCGGGGTTACCGTAAACGTAATTGGTCACGTGCTCGTGGTACAGCTTTTCTGAAGTAAGCCCTGCCGCCTTTTCAAGCGCATCCAGCCGGACTGCCTCAGTCCAAAAGCCAAAGTGAGTAAGGATAGAGGGCTTGTTTCCTTCCAGCTGAAACCCCAGATAATCTGCATCCGACGCTTCGAAAGTGGCTGTCAGGGTCTGCAAAGCGTCTAAATCGAGAAACGGATTATCTGCACATACCCGAATGATTTTACTGAACCCAAACTGACGGGCAGCCCCGATAAAACGGCCCAGCACATCATTCTCCGATCCGCGGTAAACCGGCACCCCGTGTTTCGCAGCCAGCTCGCTAAGCCGGTCATCCTGGGGGTTTTCCGTAGTAGCCAAAACCACGGGCAAATTCATTTTTTTAGCCTTCTCAAGCAACAAATCCAGGATGGACTGCTCCCCGTAAAAAGGCAGGATCACCTTTTCAGGCATACGTGTAGAGCCTGTTCGGGCTTGAATGAGGATTCCTAAAGACATTACGGACGATTTACAGATTCGTGTGACCACAAAAATACAGAAATTATGAATGGTATGACACCGGCCCTCTTAATCCTGATTCCCGAATCCTATAACCGCCTTTTTCACTTCACAAAAGTTTATTTTATCTCATTATTCGTGACCATCCGGCAAACCATTAATTGTGTTCTGACCGGGTATGACCTGCCCCTAACCTGTCACCTTGTGTGTACCTTGTGTGTACATTGAGTGTACCTTGTGTGTACCTTGTGTGTTCATGAACACATATTCTACACAGAAGATACACTCAATGTATACACAAGGTATACTTATACCTAAGCCCGATAGGCAGGGGAATAACACGCAAAGAGGGGCCGGTACGACACGAATATCCCGGTTGTGGCGCTGATAAAGGGGTATGAGTTCAGGAAGAATGTTTAGTGGTTGATGCCTATTCGTTTGAAAACCTTATCCACGATCTGGTTCAGGTCGCTGGTGATGCCAAACCAATAGCTCATGCTGATAAAGATGGCGCTGACGGCTGAACAGCGAATGATCAGGTCGATGTAATAATTGTCGGCGGGCGGGATGAGTTTTCCTGCGGCAAAGGCCACCAGTCCTATAGCCAGACATTTCAGGTGGACCAGGCGGTAGGGAAACAGGTTCATGTTGCGCTTGAGGTAATAGACGCGCAGCAGTGAAGCGCCTGCAACGGATAATAAGGACCCGAACGCGGCGCCGGTCATGCCCCATATGGGGATGAAGATCATGTAAAAAATAACCACCATCACCACCAGTGAGCCCATGGAATAGGTTTGTATCTTGTATTTATGGGAGGTGCCCAGAATCTGAACGCTCGAACCGGTGGAGGAAACTATCAGGTTTGACAGGGAGATCAGGATGATGACCCATTCGGTTCCATAGTATTTTGGTCCCAGGAGCTGAAAGATATTGTGGAGGTTGGTAACGATCAGGATAAAGATCAATAAGCTGGCGAAGAGCTGATTGATGCTGCTTTTGTAGTAAATGTCTTCGATGGTGTCCATATCCTTCTCTTTCCAGGCATCGGCAACGATGGTGGAGGAGATCTTGCCCAGCGCCACACTGGGGACCAGGATCACGGTGCCAAAAACGAAAAGGATGGAATAGATCCCGGTAGTGGCAAGGTCGGTGTACGCATTCAGCATGACGGTATCAATCTGTTTGAGGGCGACGGCGCTCAGTCCACCGATAATGCCATACAATGAAAGGCTGAGCATCTCTTTCCGTAGTGTGGGACTGACGAAGTCGAGCCTGGGCTGAACACTGAACTGCTTTCGGCTAATTAAAAGGCCGGCCAGGTATATGGCGGGTAAGCTGAGGAAAAATACATAACCAAAGACGAATTGTGAAAAATTGATCCACTTCAGGAAGAATACCCCAAGCAGCGACAGGGTGCCTATACGGTAAACGAAGTCGCTGAGAATGGAACCGGTAGTGGCATCGAAAAGCATTTTGTTGTAGGTGTCGAGCATCACGGAAAACATCCTGAAAAAGATGAGCGGGATCAGGTACCAGATGTATTGAACCAGCAAGGGTGATTTTTCCTGATTGCTTTCGATGATATAGGGCTTCAGGATAAAAAAGGTGATCAGCGAAACGGCGAACCCGGTCATCCCGACGGCTAAAGTCAGGAAAAGAAACCCGTTGTGATTGTTGTCTTTGTCCCTGAAATAGGGAAAAAGGCGCTCAATCACTTTAGTAAATCCGAGGGTGGAGAATTGGGAATAGAGCGCTGAAACGGCAACCAGAATGGCCGTAAGCCCGATTTGTTCGGAAGAGAGCAGCTTAATCGAGAGGATGGTGTAGATGAATCCTACGGCAACGCCTAAATAGGAGTACACCGAACCCTTGATTGTTTGCCTTTTAATTACGCCCATTAAATGTAGTTATTGACTTAAAAAGGATTATTTTTGCTTCGCACGAAAATACGAATTAATAAATTACCCTTGCAAAGAATTATGGATACAAAAAAACTCCTTCACCAGTCAACCCCTTATTTCATTGTTGTTCTTCTTTTTTTAGTGATCAGCCTTACTTATTTCTCGCCTGTGCTTGAAGGGAAAAAGCTGCAAAGTTCTGACGGAACACAGTTTAAGGGAATGTCCAAGGAAATTGTGGATTACCGTCAAGCCACCGGAAAGGAAGCGCTCTGGTCGAACAACATGTTCTCGGGAATGCCTGCTTACCTGACCTCGACCATCTATTCGGGAGAACTCCTGTCGACGATTCAGAAGTCAATCACGGCGATTTCGCAGCCGGTAATGATTCTGACCCTTGGGTTTTTATTCTTTTTTATTCTGTGTACCCTTCTTGGGATTGAGGTCTGGGCAGCTTTTGCGGCCAGCCTGGCCTACGGGTTTATGACCTTCACCTTTGCCGTGATGGTTTCGGGCCATCTGACCAAGGCACACGCGTTGGTCTATGTTTCGCTAATTGTTGCCGGCATTCTGGTCGCCTTTAAGAGGAACAAGATCGGCGGAAGCCTGATCGCGGCCCTGGGACTGTCGCTAATGCTGAGCGCCAATCACCTGCAAATGACTTATTATGCAGCCATTCTGGTCCTGATTCTTGGGATTACTTATTTTATATATGCCATAAAGGAAAAGACCCTTCCTGATTTTGGGAAGACTGCAGGCTTTTTGCTGATCGCGGTTATCATTGCAATTGGAACCAACTTTTCGCGCCTGGACACCACTTACGAATATGGTAAATATTCGATGCGCAGCCAGTCGGAATTGAGCCTGAACAATGAAAACAAATCGAGCGGTCTGGACAAGGATTATATCCTGGATTACAGTTACGACCTGGGAGAAGCCATGACGGCCTTTATTCCCCGTTTCAAGGGAGGCGGCATGAGTGAACCGTTATCGACCAGTTCTGAAACCTATAAATTTATTGCCGAATCACAGGGAGCCGGTCCTGCAAAGAAGATGGTCGAGGGTGGAATGCCGATGTACTGGGGAAGTCAGCCCATCTCTGGGGCGCCGTTCTATATGGGTGCGGTGATGTGTTTCCTGTTTGTGCTGGGCTTGTTCCTCGTCAAAGGGAAAGACAAATGGTGGCTGGCAGCCGTATTCGTATTTGCGCTGCTCCTGTCGCTGGGGAAGAACTTCTCCATCCTTACCAACCTAATGCTTGATTATTTCCCCGGATACAATAAATTCAGGGATGTAAAAAATATTATTGTCATACAGCAATTTGCCATGGCCCTGCTGGGCGTACTGGCCATCAAGGAAGTGTACCAGCGCAAGATCTCTACGGAAGAGTTCATGAAGGGCCTGAAATATTCATTCGGAATCGCAGGAGGCCTGGCCCTGATCTTTGCGGTCATTCCTGGCCTGGCAGGTAGTTTCTCGGGTAGTACCGATGCACAGTATATGCAGATGGGCTGGCCCAAACAACTGATTGATGCTTTGATCTCGGACAGGCAATCGGCCCTGAGGATTGATGCCTTCCGCACCTTTATCTTTGTAGCCCTGGCAGCAGCGGGATTATGGGCTTACTGGAACAAGAAGATTAAAGGACAGTATGCCATTGTCTTGTGGGTAGTCTTAATAATCGGCGACATGTGGCCGATTAATAAACGGTATTTAAATAACGATCATTTCACTTCAAGCAGAGAAGTTGCAGTTCCATTCCAGAAGATGCCGGTCGATAAAGAGATTTTGCAGGACCCGGATCTTTATTACAGGGTACTGAACCTGCAGAATCCGTTTGCCGATGCGCGCACTTCGTATTTTCACAAATCGATTGGAGGATATCACGGAGCCAAGATGAAACGCTACAACGAGCTATTCAGTTATGCCATCCAACCCGAGATGCAAAATTTAATCAACGGGTTCAAGAAGCCAGAATCCATTGATTCGGTGCTGAGCAAACTGCCGGTGATCAACATGCTTAATACAAAATATTTTATTTACGACCTGAACAAGGGGCCGCTGCCCAACACCCATGCCCTGGGCAATGCCTGGCTGGTGAAAGAGCTTAAGCTGGTGAATAAGGCCGATGAGGAAGTGACTGCGATTAAGAATTTTGATCCGAAATCGACAGCCATCATCAGCAATAGCTTCGGGAAGGACCTCGAAGGATTTCACGGCGGTTCGGGCGATGGGGTCATCAAGCTGACCAGTTATGCCCCCAATGACCTGAAATATGAGGCCACCGTGAACAGCGGACCGCAATTGGCTATTTTCTCTGAGATCTATTACCCCAAGGGATGGAAGAGTTTCATCGATGGTAAGGAGACTGTGCATGTTCAGGCTGATTATGTGTTGAGGGCCATGGTGATCCCTTCAGGAAAGCACCAGATTGAGTTTAAGTTTGAGCCACAGTCGTATTTCATCGGGAATAAGGTTTCAATGGCCAGTTCTATCCTCCTGTTGTTAGCAATTGGCGGATATCTGGTGTATAGTTATAAGTTGAAGAAATGATTGGGGGAAGGTTGTTAAATGTTGTCATTGTTGTCGTTGTTGTCGTAGTTGTCAACAATTGACAACTACGACAACAATGACAACAATGACAACATTTAATTAATAAACGAACATCTAAAAAGTAACAACAATGGCAGGCAAAGGACAGCCTCAAAAGCTTAAAAGACGGATCTTCAAGTCGTATCTCACTTCGACGATCAGCATCGCCATGGTTTTATTCCTTATCGGAATGCTGGGTGTTGTAATGATGAATGCTGAAAGGCTTGCCAGGTACGTACGTGAGAACATAGGCTTTACTCTTGTCTTAAAGGATGAGGTACAGGCAAAGGATATTGCCGATCTTCAGAATTCATTAAAGCTGAGTCCGTTTGTTAAGTCGGTTGAATACATTGACAAGGAAAAAGCGGCGGAGCGGCTTAAAAAAGATCTGGGTGAAGATTTTACCGGCTTCCTGGGGTACAATCCCCTCCTATCGTCCATTGATGTCAAACTGATGGCCGATTATGCCACCCCTGAGAAACTGATTATCCTGGAGAAGAAATTCATGGAATATCCACAGGTCAAGGAAGTTTCGTATCAGCACGATATCGTGAATATCATCAATGATAATGTTCAGAAACTAGGGATTATCCTTATCTTTTTCTCCGTATTGCTGCTCTTTATCTTCTTTTCACTGATCAATAACACGATCCGTATTTCGATCTATTCGCAGCGTTTCATCATCAATACCATGCTGCTGGTTGGGGCCACTGACCGGTTTATCCGTGCCCCCTTTGTGAAACGCAGCATCACCTACGGGATCATAGGAGCCCTGGCTGCCAATGTGCTGCTGCTGATCCTGATGTTTTCGTATGCACAGGAATTAACAGGTATCGTTGATGTGGATGATTTCAAGATCTTCGGTATGGTCTTTGTAGCCGATTTGATCCTAGGCGTATTGATCTCCTGGAGTTCGACCTATTTTGCGGTAAATAAATTTATACGCTTAAAATTTGATGAGTTGTTCTATTAACCTTTGGCATAAACTTTGATCTTTGAAGATTTCATCTAACTTTACACAAAATTTTACAACATGATAAAGAAGATTTTTAATGATCTGAATATGGATGGATTTGCCCTGCGCAAAGAAAACCTAAAATTACTGCTTATCGGATTAGGGATTGTTATTTTTGGTTTTCTGTTAATGATGGGAGGCAAAAGTTCTGATCCTAAGATTTATAATCCTGAGATCTATAGTTTCAGAAGAATTCAGTTGGCTCCTATGGTTGTTCTTTTTGGCTTTCTCTTCGAGATCTACGCCATCATGAAGAAGCCTAAGACAGAGAAATAACAATCGGTTAATACGACGCTGCTGGAATTATTCAGTTGCATAGATACGATTGGACCGGTCTGTTTGTCAGTTTATTACATAGGCATTGAAATATAGTATTCCTGCTTTTTTGGTTCTATACGGACGAAATGCAGGATGTATCCGGTTCGCTTTCCCTGGTCCGTAACATTCTATATGTATTTATTCGGGTAACCCTTGTTTATTTACTGATCGAATCGTTATATTTGCGGCCTGAAATTCAGACCGGTTTCTCTGTTACAAATCACTAATTATAAAGCGTTTCAGGATGGGAAGATCCATTGAAGATTATGATTTTCAAAAAGGAGAGATTCTTCTTTTTGATAAGGAATTGGATTGGACATCGTTTGACCTGGTCAGGAAGCTGCGTAATTTTCTATCGCGGGCGACGGGGATTAAAAAGCTGAAAGTTGGTCATGCCGGGACGCTAGACCCCAAGGCTACAGGGCTGATGATCGTTTGTACCGGGAAAGAAACAAAGAATATTGATCTGTTGCAGGCCAAGGAAAAGGAATATGTTGCCACGATCAGACTGGGAGCTACAACTCCATCGTATGATTTGGAAACGCAGGAAAATGAGACCTTTTCAACGGAAGATCTTACCCAGGAATTGGTCAACGAAACACTGAAGCAGTTTATTGGCGAGATTGATCAGGTACCACCCTTGTTCAGCGCTGTGAAGATCGAAGGCAGGCGTGCTTACGAACATGCCCGAAAAGGAAGTGATATGGTCCTTCAATCTAAAAAGATCAGCATTTACAAATTGGAGATCCTAAACTTTTCGAAGAATGAAATCGTATTAAGAATTGTATGCAGTAAAGGAACGTATATCCGTGCTTTGGCCCGTGATCTGGGTCTTGCGCTCGGTAACGGGGCTTACCTGGTTGGATTGCGCCGGACACGGATAGGTGACATGAGGATTGCAGACGCCTGGGATTTGTATGATTTTATAGAAAAACTGAAGGTTACTGAAACTAATTGAAAATTGCTGCGTAATACGTGGTTCTGTTTAGAAGTAAATAGAAAGCTAATTGGTTAGGATTACTGGATTAAATAAATTAACACAGATATAGAATGAAATTATCAAAGTTTAAATTTGATTTACCTGAAGAATTAATTGCCTTACATCCGGCTGCTAACAGGGATGAGTCAAAATTATTGGTTTTAAATCGTGCCACCGGAAAAATCGAACATCGGATTTTCAAGGATATCATTGACTATTTTGGAGATGAGGATGTCATGATTTTTAATGATACCAAGGTCTTTCCTGCCCGTTTGTATGGAAATAAGGAAAAGACAGGGGCTGAAATCGAAGTATTCCTGCTCAGGGAATTAAATCGCGAACAGCGTCTGTGGGATGTGTTGGTTGATCCGGCACGCAAAATACGTATTGGAAATAAACTGTATTTCGGCGAAGATGATCTGTTGGTGGCCGAAGTGATTGATAATACCACATCAAGGGGTCGTACCTTACGGTTTTTATTCGATGGCCCGTATGATGAATTTAAAAAGACCCTTTACGGATTGGGAGAGACTCCGCTTCCCAAATTCATCAAACGTGCGGTGACACCAGAAGATAAAGATCGTTACCAAACCATATTTGCCAAGAACGAGGGAGCCGTGGCTGCACCTACGGCAGGACTGCACTTTAGCCGGGAGTTGATGAAACGCCTTGAAATCAGCGGGGTAAAATTCAGTTATGTTACCCTTCACGTTGGTCTTGGAAATTTCAGGAGCGTTGACGTGGAAGATCTGACCAAACACAAGATGGATTCGGAACAGATCTGGATTTCGGATGAAGCCTGCCAGATTGTAAATACTGCCAGAGATGCCAGAAAGAATATTTGTGCCGTTGGAACGACCGTCATGCGTACGATCGAAAGCTCGGTATCGACACAGGGACATCTGAAACCCTTCGAAGGCTGGACCAACAAATTTATTTTTCCTCCCTATGAATTTAGTGTCGCCAACCGGATGATCACCAACTTCCATTTGCCACTCTCTACCCTTCAGATGATGGTTGCAGGTTTTGCAGGTTTCGACAACCTGATGAAGACATACAAGGAGGCCATTAAAGAAGAATATCACTTCGGAACCTATGGCGATGCCATGCTGATAATATAAACAACTTTATACCAGATTTGAAATCCCCGTCAACCGAAAGGTGGTGGGGATTTTTTATGGTGTAAAACAGGATAATTATTTGTAATTTAGACTGTGCAATTTCAATGCATTTCAGTCCACATTTGATGAATTTTAAACCATAATCTATGGAACCCATCGTATTAACTGACCCGAATGTACAACCTACTGATGAATTGGTGTCATCAATCATAGGGGAAAATCATGTTTACTGGCAACAGATTATCGATTATCTGTATGAAAATCATGTTGACATCACCGAAGAGTGGAGGTTTTACAACGATGGCAAAAGCTGGTTGTACCGAGCTTTACGGAAGAAAAAAACGATTTACTGGGTAGGAATTCTGAAAGATACTTTCCGCATCAGCTTCTGGCTGGGCGAAAAGGCAGAACCAGTGGTTGAGGCCAGTTCACTTTCGGAGAGTGTCAAAGAGTATTACCGGAATGCCAAACGATACAAGATCGGGCGCTGCATTTCAATAACGATGTCTTCACCCGAAGATTTTGAAGATGCGGTCAAGCTAATTGAGCTGAAACTGAAGATGAAATAATTTGGAAGATTATTGTACTAAAAAAGATTCAACCGTTAAAGTCTTTACAAAAATCCAAGGTAATCGGCCAGCCAGGTTAATGTTAATGAAAGGCCAAATGAGATAACTGGAGCAATGGCCCACACAACAAAAAATTTATTTAGAGAAGTTTTCCTGAAGATATTTTTCGCTCCCATTCGTGCAACACCTAATCCGATAATCGCTCCGGCATTCAACTGAATCAGAGAGGTTGGGATTCCCCGTGTAACAGAAGAAATGAGTAAAATGCTGGCCGTTACAAACGAAATGATAATGGCCTCAAAAGGTCCGAACAGGAAAATACCTTTACCGGTATTCTCCAATCCTTTGCTTCCAAGTATGGAGGCCCCGATGGCAAAGTTGGGAGCCACAACGAGGGTTGTAAGTACCATGATGATTGAGAAACCATCGCCATCAAAAGGAAGCTTCAATTCGTGTGACATCATCGAAGCGATAGGCCCAACAGCATTCGCAACATTATTGGCTCCGATCGAGAAGGCCACATACGACGACATGATTATAATAATGGCCTTGACTGCAGGATGTTGAGAAAGTTGCCCGAAGGTGAGGTAGCCTTTCTTACGGATCGGGGTATAAACAAATTTGCCGAAGAGATAACAAATAACAAATGAAAGAATAGGCGCAATAAACCAGGTTGGCACAATCTCGAAAAATACCTTGTGACTGTTAAACTGATGAAAGTAAACTGCTGGGGCGGAAATGGCAAAAACGGTGGTTTGAACATTGGACTGAGGGACTCCCAGTAAATTGGCAATGAATAAGGTGATCCCAACAGTGCCCAGGATAATGGTCACCAGCTCCCAACTCAAATAAGCGACAGGAATCAAATCTTTACCCAGAGTGGCCGAGGTAGCTTTTCCGGCAACCATGGCTCCAATAAAGACCATAATCCCAAATAGTCCTGGAATCATCGATTTTCGGATAACATTTGATCCGTAAGCAGCTGAAAATGCCGGAGAGATACTTGTTCCCCCCATATTTATTGCCAGAAAAACAGCCGCTAACAGCGGTATCAGCACGTGATGAAACATTCAGTTCACGATAAGTATAAAAGTCGGCAAGGTCGATTATTTAAAATTCACTGGCAATACCTGTAAAGACGTATTTTTTTGAGCGGATTGATCATCTATATGTAACGGAACACATTCGCCGGATATGTATAGTAAGCTAAGCAAAACACACCATTTTGACGCAAAACACACCATTAATTTGTATGGATGAATCATAGTACTACCTTTATCAGGATAAAGGTACGAGGGGCATTTACATTTGGATAATACAGGAGGGATTTCATCCCGTATATAAATGAACGACTCCTGCAATTAAATGTTAGAATCAATATTTGATATTTCTTGCAAAAAGTAATTTTATTTCTAAATTGTGGCTTGATTCAATAGTTGACAACCCTTAACAGGAGAAGTTTGGTTAGGGAATAGACACTGATTATTGCCACTGATGGAATTTATGGCCGGGAACAAGTGGAAACACTCAGTAATGATTTAGTTCTTTCAGATATATAGAGTTATACAGAATGGTGAAATTCATTGATGGATATATAAAATTTGGATGTAATGGAGAAAGTTAAAATTCTTGCGATCGACGACAATGAGGATAACATCGTTGCTTTAAAAGCTATAATTACTAAAGCTTTTCCGCAGGCCATAATGAATAGTGCCTGTTCAGATAAATCAGCAATTGAAACCTGTATTGCCGAAAAGCCTGATGTTATATTACTCCGTTTGGGAATGCCAGAAACAGATGGTTACCCGATTTGCAAAATCCTGAAAGAAGACAAAGCAACCAAACACATTCCCATAGTAATGATGTCTGTTGACCGGAATGACAAGGAAAGCCGGATGAGAGCACTGGAAATTGGAGTTGATGCTTTTTTGACCTTACCGCTGGACGAATCGGAATTTACTGCGCAGATCCGTATGATGATTAGGATAAAAGAATCAGAAGACCGCAAACTCAATGAAAAGGAAAGACTTGAACAGTTGGTGTATGAACGGACAAAGCAATTGGAAACAGAACTGGCCGGGCGCAAAAAGGCTGAAAGGGCTCTCAGGGAAAGCGAAGAACGGTTCCAAATGCTGTTTAATCAAGCGCCTCTGGGTTATCAGTCGCTCGACTTTGATGGCCATTTTATTGAGGTAAACCAACAATGGCTGGATACTTTAGGTTACGAGCGGCAGGAAGTCATTGGAAAATGGTTTGGTGATTTTCTTTCTCCGGATTATCAGGACGGATTCAGAAAAAGATTCCCATTATTCAAATCTCTCGGCCAGATTCACAGCGAATTTGAGATGGTTCATAAAAATGGAACAAAACTGGATATTGCTTTTGAGGGGAAAATTGGATATGATTTGAATGGTGATTTTAAACAAACACATTGCATATTACAGGATATTACAGAGAGTAAACGGGCCGAAAAAGCCCTTCTTGAATCACAAACCCTTTACCATACATTTATAGAACAACTTCCGGTTGCCGTTTTCCGTAAAGACAGGGAAGGACGTTACATACTGGTTAATTCTCAATATTGCAGACTCAAAGGATTGAAGAAAGAAGATATTGTTGGTAAAAAGCCTTCGGGAATTGCCGCCAGTTATCAATCGACCCAGGGAGAGGAAGGGCTGCTGACCAAATATGCCTATTTTGGAGAGGATATTCATGAACAGATATTACGAACCAATAAAATCATTGAGACTGAGGAGGAATATCCCGCCATTGATGGACTAAGACAGTATATGCAGGTAATGAGAATGCCTGTTGTTGACCTTAATGGAACGATCATTGGTACACAAGGAATCATATTCGACATATCGGAGCGCAAACGCGCTGAAGAGGCCTTAAGGGAAAGAGAACAGTTATTTCAGGGATTGTTTAATGCTTCGCCGGATGCTATTGTGTTAATTGATCCTAATCATCCAGGCATTTCCTGGCCTATAGTCGACTGTAACGAAGCATCCTGTCGGATGAATGGTTATTCGCGCCAGGAAATGATAGGCCAGTCCATTGATATGCTTAATATAACAGAAGGGTTATCAAGGGAGCGCATCGAATATATTGATCATCTAAGAAAGGAAGGTGTTATTCATATTGAGACCTCCCACCGTCATAAAGATGGTCATTCCTTTCCGGTCGAGGTTTCTACATCAATATTTACCATTGGAGGGCGTGAAATGGTTCTTGGCATAGATAGGGATATCTCTGAGCGTAAGAATACTGAAGAACGCATAAAGGAGTCCGAAGAAAAGTTTCGTATGGTTTTTGAAAATGTTTTTGATGGGATAGTGATCTATGAAGAATATCCTGATTTTTCCCAGAGAAAACTCATAGACTGTAATAAACAATACGCAGATATGGCAGGTCTAACCATCGAAGAATTGCTTAAACACAAAAACACAAATGATATCCAAATATCGCTTGAAGAATCATCAAATGATGCAAGGCTTGAATCTCTTTCCACAAGAAAGGCGTTTCGTGGATCTTACTCATGGATTCGACCGGATGGAAAAGATAATATCATTGAATTTATAGGCGTTCCAGTCATGTGGCGTGGGAAACCATACACAATTGGCATGGATCGTGACATCACCGAGAGTAAAAAAGCAGAAGCTGAGTTGATCGCTGCCAAAGAAAAAGCAGAAGAAAACGGGCAAGAGCTTAAATTCCGAAACGAAGAACTATTATCAAAAAACAGATTCATTCAAACCATTCTCGATAACTTGCCCATTGGATTATCACTGAATAATATTCATGAAGGTGATGTTACTTTCATGAATAAAAAATTTCAGGAAATTTATGGTTGGAACTCCGATGAAATCAAATCTGTTGCTACATTTTTCGAGAAGATTTATCCCGATGTGAATTATCGAAACAAAATGATTGACCGTATAATGGGCGATATCCATTCTGGCGAACCTGAAAAAATGCACTGGGAAGACATTGTTATTACCCAAAAAGACGGCACCCAAAGAATAATCAATGCAGTCAACATCCCTTTAATTGAGCAAAACACAATGGTATCGACAGTTGTCGATATCACCGAACGTAAACTGGCTGAATTAGCTCTAAAGGCAAGTGAGGAACGTTACCGGAGTTTTATTTCGCAGGTTTCGGAAGGAGTGTACCGGTTTGAATGCGATAAGCCTATGGATCTGAGTTTACCGCTTGAAGAACAGGTGGATTTTATTTATGATCACTTTTTTATTGCTGAATGTAATCAGGCCATATTGAATATATATGGGTTAAGTAATCAAAATGAAATGATCGGCAAAAGTCAAATCGACTTTCATGGAGGACGTAATAACCCGATAAATCGGGAAGTGTTGCGTAATTATATCCGTAACGGGTTCATAGTTGAAAACGGAATTACGGAAGAATTAGATCGGACAGGAAACAAGAAGTATATCAGTAATAATTCTATCGGTATAATTGAAGATAATCATCTGATAAGGATATGGGGAACCGAGACTGATGTCACCGAAAAGAAAAAGGCCGATCAGGTTCAGCAGGTGCTTTATGCTATTTCCAGGGCAGCTCTTTTATCTTCAGACTTGAATGAACTGATCCGGATAATCAGTCAGGAAATCGGAAAGTTGCTCGATTCAACGAATTTTTACATTGCATTCTACGATGAGAAAACTGATATGCTTTCAACAATCTATGAGCGCGATGAGAAGGATGTTCTTGAAACCTGGTCTGCCGAAAATTCGATAACCGGATATGTGATCAAGCAGCAGAAGTCGGTGTTAATAAAGGATATAGAAGTTAATGACTTTTATGCTGCCACTGGAATGGAACAGTTCGGAACGCCATCAAAAGTGTGGCTGGGGGTTCCGCTTCTGATGAACAAGAAAGCAATCGGGGCTATAGTGGTACAGAGTTACGATAATCAGGATGCCTATAACGAAAAGGATAAGCAGATCCTTGAATTTATTTCCCACCAGATCAGTATTTCAATTGAACGGAAAAAGACGGAGCAGGAACTTAACGAAGCCCTTATACGTGCAAAAGAGTCTGATCGTTTGAAGTCAGCATTCCTTGCAAACATGAGCCATGAAATCCGAACACCATTGAATAGTATTATCGGTTTTTCGGATTTACTTCTGAATCCCGATTTTGGATTAACCAAGCATACGGAGTTTGCTGAAATGATTAATAACAGTGGAAACAGCCTGCTTTTGATTATCAACGACATCATGGATATCTCAAAAATTGAGGCAGGACTGGTTCAGCTGAAGAAGAAGGTATTCTCAGTTCAGAATCTGATAGCTGAAATACAGAACGAATACTCTTTTAGGGCACATAATAAACATATTGAGTTAAGACTTGATCCCTTGAATCCAATTGAGGAGATTCTTATTGAAAGTGATGAAAATAAACTCAGACAGATATTAATCAACCTGGTGGGCAATGCGATAAAGTTCACCGAAGAGGGATACATTGAGATCGGTCTCCAGACGATAGAACGGATGGTCCAGTTGCATGTCAGGGATACTGGTATTGGAATATCGGAGGAGTACCACGATAAAATCTTTGACCGCTTCAGACAGGTTGAATCATTTGATACCCGGAAATATGGTGGAAACGGACTGGGATTGGCGATTTCAAAAAGTCTGGCCGAAATGCTGGGTGGTGAAATTCGAATTGAATCGACAGAAGGGAAGGGTTCTACGTTTTACCTGACCATTCCCTTATTCTGAGGTCCTTTTCCACTCCTTCAGTAAATATTTAGTTGTCGGATATACATAAAAAAAATCCCCAATGCTTTATCTTAAGCGTTGGGGATTTTGAATATATTTTATTGACTTTACTTGTTGAATAAGTTGCTCCAGTTTTTAGGCTCACGGAGTTTCCATGTCCCTTTGTGATAAACGTAGCTCACCATTAAAGGAAGTACAGAAGTCGCTTCGGCATAGACCATCTGTTCATCGGTAACCTGAACTTTACCCCATGAACTGGCTTCTTTAAGCGTTGATGACGAACATGCTCCGTCGCGTACGTCGGCAACAGTGATCTGAACGGCATACTGATGCATCGGGACTTCTTTCCCCAGTATTTCGGCGCAGACAACCGTATCCTGAGCAAAATTCTTAGGCACCCCACCACCAATCATGAACAAACCGGTAGGCCCTGCAGCCATTTTGATCTTGGTCAGTTCGAGAAAGTCGGCCACAGAATCTATCGATACGTGTTTCACGGGATTATCCCACTGATGTTTGGCCAATCCAAAACCTGCGCTCGAGTCGGAGAAAGCAGGACAAAAGATCGGGACATTGTTTTCGTAGCAAACCTGAATCAAATTGTCTTTTTTTACGGAATTCTTGGTCAGCCATTTACCCATTTCCTTTATGAACTCGCGGGAAGAATAGGGTCTTTTTTCCAATGAATCAGTAATTTCCTTGATGGTTCCATCGCAATTCTGAAGCTCTTCTTCGTCGATGAAGGTATCGTAAATACGATCAATGTAAAGGTCACGCAGAATTCCATCGTTAATTTCAGTGGATCCGCGGTAGTGTTTGTGCCCAAGCGCTTCGAAAAAATCCATATCGATGATCGATGCACCAGTAGCAACAATCGCATCAATCATATTACATTTAACCATGTCCACATAAACCTGCATGCAACCTGCCGCACTGGTACTTCCCGCAAGGGTGAGAATATTGGTGCATCCGGTATCGCTAACCATTTTCAGTAAAATGTCCGTTGCACTTGCTGTATCCCGCGAGGTAAATGACATCTTACGCATAGAGTCAATAATTGGAGTCGAATCAAATGACTTAATGTCGATGTGTTCAATGGTTTCTTTTAATAAATCCGCTTTTTTCATTTCTGTATTTTTTTGATCTTTTAATTCTGCTTGCTCAAACAACTGTATTTATTTAAATATTAGCCAGATAGACTATCCCTTTTCTTTAAAAAAGCTTGCGAATATAGTATAAATTATTTGGTTCTGATACGAATAACCTGGAAAAACAGATGAACTATTTCCACAATTAACAATAGGAATTGATTCCGCTTGTAAGTCTTTGTCCTAATTTGAATGACAATCAATTATTTTATTTCCTTTGAGGCAGAACCATATCGTTCAGAAACAGTTCGGCGATGTCAGTTATTGATGAATCAAGACTCTGGTATTCGAATCCAATGGTACGTGTAATTTTTTCTCCCGAATAATGGTTTTTCTGATTGGTGCCGGATAATGTCTCTCGTGTGATCACCGGAGGTTTGCCTGTAAAGAGACTGCCCGCTTTGGCCATTCGCCAGGCAATGTGCAGTTTTATATCCGAGGCAAAATTCCTCGGGCGAGGCTTATTGAGGCCATCGGCAATTTTATTAAAGAAATCCTGATAACTGAGGTTCCCGGCATTCAGGATAAACCGTTGGTTTTTAACATCCCCAAAGCGTTGTTCGTCCATGAGCAGTATCATCGCTTTTACCACATCACGTACATCGACAAAACCTGCAATACCTTTGGTGTAATATTTCAGCCCTTTCCAGATGGATTGGAAAAGCTTAGGGCTGCCGATTTCCCAGTTTCCCGGCCCCATGATAATTGAGGGATTAACGATAACGGCATCCAGTCCTTCTTCAATTCCACGCCAGACTTCCATTTCAGAAAAGAACTTGCTCAGAGAGTAGCCTGATTTACGCTTTGAAGGTGTCCAATAGGTATCTTCGGTAATTTCACTCCCATCCTGTGTTTTTCCCAGGGCCGCTATCGAGCTTACATGACAAAACCGACTGACCCCATTGTGGAGGGCGGCATCGATCAGGTTACCGGTTCCTTTCACATTGTTGTTCAGCATCATGTCGCGATCATCGCCGTGAAACGATACAATGGCGGCGCAGTGGTAAATGCTGGTCACCCCTTTCAGTGTTTCCTCCAGGCTCAGATAGTCCAGGATATCACCTTCAACCCATTCAATCTGAGAGAACAGGATGTCGGTCTGATCCGTATAATACGAGAAGATTTTCCTGACCCAATCGATATTGCTTTGCTGTCTGCGCAAGGCTTTTACCCGATTTCCCGAGCTGGTCAGCTCGTACAGTAAATGTGCTCCAACCAGCCCTGTTCCACCTGTTACCAAGATCATAATGTTTCTATTGTTTCTATTGTTTGGTTATTGAGTATTGTGTATTGAATATTGGTTATTGTTTCTTTTGTTTCTGTTTTTTGGTTATTGTGTATTGAATATTGAGTATTGGTTATTGAGTTTCCGTAGTTTCAATTGTGTATCTCGTTTCTTCTGGCACTCCGAACTTCATTTCCTTACTTTCTTCCCAAACTCCTTGGCCGTCAGTTTGGTGATTGGAACCACAAGTACACCGACATTCCGTATAGCAGGAGCATTGAATTTGAACGAAAGATCGCTGTACTGGCTCATAAAATGTTTAAATAGCCGTTCCTTTTCTTCCACGTCCGTAATAATTTCAGCGGTTCCTTCCACTATCACAGATTTCGATTTTACCCGGTAGCTGCAGGCAACTTCTGCATCCTGCCAGGCCAGTTCTTCTCCCAGCGTCCAATTGATGCATACCTTTGGATTCTTCTTGATCGTTTCCCACATCCTTCCCGATTGGGCTGAGTGAAGAATGACCCGGTCTCCGTCAATGGCAAAATTCAATGGCAAAACATAAGGGAAGCCGTCTTCAGACATGGCCACATAACAGGTCTTGCACTGTTTCAGAATGGCGTCAATCTCTTCCCGGTCATGTATAAAATGTGTTCTCATAATTTCCTTAGCTAATCGTCCTGAATCCAAGTAAGTCCGATAATTCTTTCATTACCTTCTTTAAATTCTGATATTGATTTATCGACTCCATCAACTTTTCTGCATCGTTGCTCTTGCTGGATTCGTTGATCTCGTGTTCGAGCTTTTTGAGCATCATTTTTACATTCCGAAGTTTATACTCCTGAACCAACTTTGGAACCAATAAAGATAACAAATCGCTTTCACTTTCTATGAATGCCCCTCCTTTGCTCCATCGTTTGCTTTCAACATATTTCTCGGCCAACAGGTTGCTGGCATACTGACTGATTTCTGAATCGGGGTGTTGCGTGAAGAATTTAATTGGATCAAACTCTTTGTTCTCCAGATTTTCTTCCATGATCATCAAAATGTCCCTGACCCTTTTATTAATCGAAATCAGACCATCGGAATGCAGCTCATGCAACACATAATACCCCACAGTGAATTTATTGACCTGGTGTGTTTCTTCATCCTCAAATTCAAAGGCCTCGTTGTGAAAATACTTCAGAAGGATGCGCATGATTTCCCGCTCTTCAGTCTCGAAAGGGTTGACAATTTTCTTTTCCGTAGCAGGAACTATCGGTTTGGAGGCCTGAATCTGAATCTCCTGAAGTTCTTTGCGTGTATGGTCTTCCGTTTGTTTATTCTGAATTTTCCGTATTTCTGAATACAAAACGGCTTCCTGTACATCCATCAGGCGGCTGCACTCCTTGATATATATGGTACGGGTGATGGCATCGGGAATAACCGAGATGGAATGTACGATTTCATTGATCAGACGTGCTTTCGAAACCGGATCGTCTTCAACTGTTTCCATCAGCAACTGTGTCTTGAACTTGATAAAGTCGGTCTCCTTGCTTTTGATGTATTCGGTAAGCTCGCCGGCGCTCATAGAACGGGCAAACGAATCCGGGTCTTCTCCTCTCGGCAGAGGCAGCACCTTAACGTTGATTCCTTCTTCCAGTACCATGTCGATTCCGCGAAGCGAGGCCTTTATCCCTGCGTCATCCCCGTCGTATACGATCGTAATGTTTGGCGTAAAGCGCCTGATCAACCTGATCTGATCAATAGTCAGGGAGGTTCCTGAAGAGGCAACTACATTCTCAATTCCGGCCTGATGAAAAGACAGCACATCCGTATACCCTTCAACCAGGTAGCATTTGTCGAGCTTGGTAATGTCCCGTTTAGCCTGATAAATACCGTATAACGTTCTCCCCTTATGATAGATTTCCGACTCCGGAGAGTTTAGGTATTTGGCTACTTTTTTATCATTTGTAAGTGTTCTACCACCGAATGCGATCACGCGGCCTGCCACGTTGTGAATCGGGAAGATCACCCTTCCGCCAAAGCGGTCACGTACCCAATCCTCGCGTTTGATCGTCAGACCGGTCTTCTCCAGGAAGTCCATCTTATAGCCTTCCCGTTGCGCAGCTTGTGTAAAAAGGTCTTTCCCGTCGGGGCAATAGCCAAGTTCAAATTTGGTAATGATGTCGTCACGGATACCCCGTTCACGCAGGTAACTTAACCCGATGGTGCGTCCTTCATTTTCCTTCTGCATAAACCGGCTGAAATACCTTTGGGCAAAAGCCGACACGATCATCATACTCTCGCGCTCGTCTTTCAGCGCCTTCTCTTCCTGCGATTCTTCCTTTTCTTCAATCTCGATATGAAACTTCCTGGCCAGCCATCGAAGCGCATCAGGATAACTGAGTTGCTCCAGTTCCATGATGAAATTCACCGAGTTGCCACCCTTCCCGCAGCCAAAACATTTAAAAATCCCCTTGGCTGGTGAAACAGTGAATGAAGGTGTTTTCTCATTGTGAAAGGGGCACAGGCCCAGTTGATTGACACCCCTTTTTTTGAGGGTAACAAACTCTGAAACAACATCTGATATGTTGGCTGCATCTAATATTCGCTCGATGGTAGAAGGATCAATCATTCCTGCAAAGGTAAAAATTTAAATCCGGAGAAGCACATGATCGGGACTCCCCACATCGTATTTTCCTGATCAATTGTACCGGGAAGCCTGATCTTAAAACGAATTGCAAATCCTGATTTCTGAACTGATCACTTCTTCATTCGCACCAAGTTGTATGGTCCCTTCGAAGAAGCTTTCGCCATCGAGCAGATTGGGCATCAGTTCATGTACCAGTCCTTCCATGTCCAGATTAAAAATATTCAGTATGTCCACCCATTTCAACCGGCCCGGCAGTTTATTCTCCATGACCCCCGAATATCGCGCCGACTCATACACAAAATAAATCACTGAAGTCTCTGTTTCCGCCTGAACGGTTTTAACCACACCGCGCAAGGTGGCTGTCGAAACTTCCATGCCGCTGGCTTCACGAATACTGCGGACTGCCGCCTCATTCGTATCTTCCAGCGCTCCGATGCTGCCTTTTATTCCTGAATGCAATCGTTTCTGCTTACCCTCTCCTGCTATCTGGTGAAGCAGGATATAATCCGTTTCATTATCAAAAAGAAACGATAAGGTCTGAATGGTTGAGTTGTTCATAGTTTCCTGAATAAATGAATTGAGTTGACAATTGAATAAAACCTGTTTTCCGCTCAGGATTAATTGCCGAACGTATGTCAAAGATATTCATCTGAAGGTAAGAATTTTCATTTGAATACAAACTTTCCTGATCATTCATTCATATCCCGAAGGGTAACGAACAGGTATTGCTCTATGAACCCTCTTTGGTTTGTGTATGTTTTGAGTAAGGTTTCTGTAAGGTTTCTGTATGTTGACATATAGAAACTTTATTATATCAAAATTCAAACCATGCAAATTATAAAAGGCCTTAGGCAGGCATTCATAGGGAGAGGGTTGTGCATTCGGGGAGGATAAGACAAAACTAATTATCTAAAGTTCCTTCAAATTAAATGGATTCTCCTGCAAGGATTAATCCGGTTCGATGGTGGCAAATGTTTAATTCGTATCTTTGGTTGTTATATTTTAATTGGTACATAAAAATGAATTGGATGGATTTGGGAAGGAAATTACTTATAATGATCTGCATGGCTACCATTGGGCTATGTGTATCTCCAAGTCTGGGAGCAAAAGGGGTAAAGGTATCTGTGGTCCGGTTTGGGATCATGACAGACATTCATTATGCCGATCGTGAAATGGCAAAAGAGCGCTATTACCGGCAGTCGATGGTTAAGATGAAAGAAGCTATTGATACGATGAATCGGGAGAAGGTTGATTTTATCGTCGAGCTGGGCGATTTTAAAGATCAGGATCCGGTTCCGACCGAAAAGAAAACGCTGAAGTATCTGGCCGATATCGAGTCTGTATTCACGAAATTTAAAGGCCCGACCTATCATGTGATGGGTAATCACGATACGGACGGTATCTCGAAGAGCCAGTTTATGAGCGAAATCCATAATACGGGCATTTCTCCGGAGAAGACGTATTATTCGTTCAATCAAAAAGGGATTCATTTTGTCGTCCTGGATGGCAATTATACCAAAGACGGCAAGGACTTTGATCATGGTACCTACCAGTGGGAGAGTCCATGGATCGCGGCCAAAGAGATGAAGTGGCTGAAAGAGGATCTGGATGCGGATCAGCTTCCCACGATCATCTTCGTTCACCAGCTGATCGACGATTCGAAAGAAATGAAGCGGAGTGTGCAGAATGCAGCGGCTGTCCGAAAGATACTGGAACATTCGGGAAAGGTACTGGCTGTTTTCGAGGGACATATTAATGCAGAAAAATACGATATAATCAACAAGATTCATTATTATTCACTAATTTCAATGGTTGAAGGCAGCGGACCTGAGAACAACAGTTATGTGATTGTGGACGTGCATAAAAAGGGTGGGATGAAGGTTCACGGATTCCGCAGGGCGTCGAATGCGAAATTGGGGATTCAAGAATAAAATACAATGAAGAAGAAGCTGGTTATTCTATCAGGAGCGGGCATGAGCCAGGAGAGCGGAATACGCACTTTCAGGGATATGGACGGATTGTGGGAAGAATATGATGTTAACGATGTGGCAACACCTGAAGCCTGGGAGCGGAACCCTGAACTGGTCATGAAGTTTTACAACGACCGCCGCAAACAATTGTACGAAGCAGAACCCAATGCCGGTCATAGGGGATTGGTTGATCTGGAAAAGGATTTCGAAGTTCAGATTATCACACAGAATATTGACGACCTGCACGAAAGGGCCGGCAGCAAAAAGGTTCTGCATTTACATGGGGAACTGAAAAAGGCGCGTAGCTCGGTTGATGAGTCACTGATTTACGACATTGATGGCTGGGAACTGAAATTTGGGGAGCTTTGTGCCAAAGGGAGCCAGTTACGTCCGTACATTGTCTGGTTTGGCGAGGCGGTTCCGAATATGGATCTGGCCATTCCAATGGTTGAAAGCGCCGATCTGCTGGTAGTCATCGGGACTTCACTGAATGTATACCCGGCTGCGGGACTACTAAATTACGCCAAACGGGGAACTCCCATTTATGTCATTGATCCTGAACGCCCAACGGTCTTTATCCGCAATGTATTGTATATTGTGGAGAAAGCGGGTAAGGGGGTTGAAATTCTGAAAGAAAAACTAAAAGAACAACTATGAAACACATTTATCTGATCCTGTTTTTGCTGACCGTTACGAGTGTATTCTCCTATGCCCAGCGTTTTGAAGGCGGAGTGCTTGGCGGATTGAATGCCTCTCAGGTGGATGGGGATACATACAGCGGATATAAGAAGCCCGGAGTCGTTATCGGCGGGTATGTTCAAACCAATTTGTCGCAAACGGTCTTTGTGGCAATGGAACTCAAATTCGCACAGAAAGGCAGCCGTCATGTGGATTCCTTAGCTGTTGACGGAAGAAAGAAATACATCATGCGTCTGAACTATGCAGAAATGCCCGTCTATCTTGGGTTCAGAACCAATGATAAAATATCCCTGCTGGTTGGTCTCTCACCGGGTTACCTGATTAGCGGCACTGAATACGATGATTACGGGAAATTCGTCGCTCAGGATCAGCATCCTTTTAATGCAATCGATTTAGAGGCGATGCTGGGATTCAGGTTTCAGATCACCAAGCGCATATTTATTGATTTACGGGGAGCCTATTCCATAACCCCCATTCGTAGAAGAATACCCGATATTACATTGTATTACTGGAGATCCAATCAGTTCAATAATTTACTTAATACGACTGTACTGTACAGGCTGGATTTCTAAGATAATCAGGGAAGAGGAAAGAGGAAGCGCCTCGGAGCGTCATCCTGAACTTGTTTCAGGATCCCCCCAAGGTATGCCCAGCCCTCTATCTTCGGACAAAAAAGCTTATATGTGTTTAGTTTGAAATTTATTATCTTTGTAAATGGGATCTAAATTTATAAAAGAAATAACCGTCAATAAGGGAAAGTCCATACAAAATAAAGGCATAGAGGAGGCTCCGATTGAATGGGCAGAGATGAGTCCTTCCATTGATGACTTTACCGGTATCTGGGATGACCGGACTATTACGCTCAATGATATCCGAAACAAAGGATGGAAAAGGGAATAGGAAGACTTGGTGAAACTTTGTGATTTGGAGCCTTGGTGGCAATTTTAGGAGAAAGGAAATCAATCCCTTAGATTTAGAATTATGCTTACGAAGATGAATGTTTAACTATACCTAAACCAATGACAACCAAGCTGATTACAACCTTCTTGCTGCTTAGTACACTCTTAACGTCATGTTCTGTTCAGGAGAAGAAGACGGAGGTAAGTGATGAAATGATACGCGCGGAATTGTCTGAAACACTGAACAAAGGAATCCTTGATATTTGGTATCCACGCACGATTGACAGTATTTACGGAGGTTTCCTGAGCGATTTCGATTACAAGTGGGAGATGAAAGGCCAGCAGAATAAGATGATCGTTACTCAGGCGCGGCATGTATGGACCTGTTCAACGGTCGCTGAGTTTTATCCTGAGAAGAAAGCTTATTACCTTAAGATTGCCGGTCACGGGGTACGATTCCTGAAAGATAAGATGTGGGATAAGAAACTGGGGGGTTTCTACAAACTGGTCGACCGGGAAGGAAATCCAATTGTGATGGGCAAAGACCAGCGGATCATGAAAGATGCTTACGGAAATGCCTTTGCCATCTATGGCTTGTCAGCCTATGTGCGTCAGACAAATGATACTTCAGCCCTCAACCTGGCTAAGAAAACATTCTACTGGCTCGATAAACACAGCTATGATCCTCAGTATGGAGGCTATTTCCAGTTTCTGGAAGCGGACGGTACACCACTGAAAAATGGCTTTAAAGGAGCACCTGCCAAAGAGCAGAACAGCTCTATCCATTTGCTCGAGGCCTTGGGTGAATTGTATAAGGTATGGCCCGATCCGCTGGTGAAGGAGCGTTTGCTGATGATGCTGGGATTGATCCGCGACAAGATTACAACCTCCAAAGGCTATCTGCAGCTTTCCCTGAATCAGGATTGGTCACCCCTATCCTTTCGGGATTCCACAGAAGCAGTCAGGAAGAAACGATGGGTCCTGGATAATATTTCATACGGGCATGATGTCGAGACGGCTTACCTGATGCTCGAAGCTTCAGAAATAGCAGGTTTGAAAAACGATACACTGACCCTGCGTAAGGCAAAGAAGATGGTAGACCATGCAATAGACACCGGGTGGGACAAATCGGTCGGGGGATTTTACGAAGCGGGTTATTATTTCAAGGGGCAGGACACGGTAACCATCATTAAAGATACCAAGAACTGGTGGGCTCAGGCCGAAGGACTGAACACGTTCCTGATGATGTCGGAGCTTTTCCCCAATGACAAGCATCATTACAAGTCGCTTTTCCGAAAGGAATGGGAATATATCGACACCTACCTGATTGATCATGAGCACGGTGACTGGTATCCGAACGGCATCGATAAAGAGCCCGGAGAAAAGTGGGCCATGAAGGCTCAGATCTGGAAGTGCAATTATCATACTTCGCGTTCGATGATGAATTGCCTGAAACGCCTGAGACACTGATTTCGTAAAAGAAATATTGCTTTTATTGAACAATAGGCTTATCTTTCGGCCTCTTAACTTACTAATTGAATGAAACGTTCGTCAACAATAATCCTTGGGGCTGTATTGCTTGCAGCCATCAGCTCCTGTTCAGATCAGCCTAAGGAAAAGGATGAGTGGATCACCGGGGCCGATCACAACGGCAGAACACGTGATACCCTGATCAATAATCAGCAGTACCGGCATTACGGAATGGGATGGTTTCTCATTACCAATGGAGTGATAAATCCGGGAAGATATCAGCCCTCAACACTAGGCGAGATTCGCTCACCGGGGCATGTTCCTGCTCACATTCGCACGGGAGGTTTTGGCTCAACCGGACGAGGCTCATCAGCATCTGAATAAACCCTATGAAACGAATCGAAATCACACCCCGTCAGGGATGGCAAAATACAATCGAACAGCAAGGTTTTCTTTTCAACGAAGGGGGCAATTACTGGAAGGAAAATGCGGCCTATTCATTTACTGAAGCTGAAATACTGGCTATCGAGAAGGCGACATCCGAGATATTCGCTATGTGCTGCGAGGCGGTTGAGTATGTGATCAAGCGTGAATGGTACGACAAGTTCTTTATTGACCGTAAATTTGGAGAACTGATCCGCTGGTCGTGGTACGAAGACCAGCCTTCACTATATGGCAGGATGGATTTGTCATACAACAACGGCTCCATCAAGCTGCTTGAGTTTAATGCCGATACCCCCACTTCGTTGCTGGAGTCATCGGTCATTCAGTGGTACTGGCTCAAGGACGTCAAACCTAATTCCGATCAGTTTAATTCGATCCACGAAAGGCTGATCGCCCATTACAAGGTGATACGGGGATGGATGAAATCAAACCGTATGCACTTCTGTTGTTCAGAAGAGAGCCTGGAAGACCTGATGACGGTGAAATATATGGAAGATGCGGCACAGCAGGCTGGTTTGGATACACGCTTCCTGTATATGAGTCAATTGGGATTCGATACCCAAAAGCAAAACTTTACAGATGATCTGTTCGAGGAAATTGAGACCATCTTTAAGCTGTATCCTTACGAATGGATGATGGCTGAAGAATTTGGGCCTGAGCTGATCACTACCCGTGAGCAATGCTGGTGGATAGAACCTGCCTGGAAAACCCTGCTCTCGAACAAGATGATTCTTACCGTGCTGCATGAGCTGTTTCCACGCTCGCCTTACATTCTGCCCTGCACAACGTCCCGTCCATTGTTGGGAGACTATGTAGAAAAGCCCATCTACTCAAGGGAAGGCTCCAATGTGGATATCTGGGTCAATGGACGGTCGGTTGAGAAATCGGATGGAGAATATGGCAGCGAAGGATATGTGTACCAGCAATATGCCCCTTTGCCTGATTTTGGGGGTAATCATCCCGTCATCGGCAGCTGGTTAATAGGTGGAGAACCTGCAGGAATGGGTATCCGCGAATCGGACGGACTCATTACAAACAATATGAGCAGGTTTGTGCCCCATTATTTTGAATAGCATACTAATCCCGACTTCTTTCTTTTCTGGAGGAAGCCGGGATCTGTATTCTTTACACCACAGGAATCATAATTTCGGTTAACAGTTCTTCAGGCAGGGCGGTTTCAAACGAATTGAGATATCTTTGGAGGCAGTACTGGTTTCTCAATTTAACCTTACTTTCATACAGCCATTGCCCGTAAATGTAATGGTAAGAATTCTTCAATTCTTCATAAGGTCCCCGATGGGTGAAGATGACATAGTTTCCTTCAGGGATTTCCAATACTTTGATCTGTTCCTCGGGGTCCTCGGGAACTGATTCCTTACCGATAGTAATACAGGCGTTGTACCTGAGGTTTTCTGTTTCGGTCAAGCTGGGATTGTCCAGGCCAATACCGATGTATTCGTTATCGGGACCAAAGAGGTGGTGTTTCAGGGCATACGCACTGACCTGCGGCCAGGCTTTTTGATAACTCTCAAGGTATGCTCCCTGCCCCTGTGCATAAATCATGCGCTTCGCTTTTATTGTTTTGATTTTAGGTGATGACTCTATTAAATATTTCATTGGATTATTATTAATTAAAACGTTTTCAGTCATCAGCAGGACAGTCCGGTGCTGCCTGTATTCGACGGGAGAAATAACAAAACGCTTTTTAAACGCCTTGCTGAAAGAAGACAGATTTTCGTAACCCACACGAAGGGCAATATCGGTTACAGGTTCACTGCCGTGGCGGAGCAACTGTGAGGCATATTCAAGCCTGGTGCGGGTGACATAGCTTCCCAGCGACTCGTTCAGCCAGGCCCGCATGATGCGGTGAAAATGAAACGGCGAATAACAACCCAGGCTGGCCAGCTGATTGATGTCCAGGTTCTCGTCCAGGTGTGAATCGATATACTGAATCACTTTGTTGATACCCGTGAGGTAGTGCTTCTCTGTTTTTGGTCTTACATTCATCTTTTGCAAAAGAATAATTACGACTCAAAGGTAATCCCTTGATTTGGAATCCTTGTTTTCCAATCTTGCGAAAATGATGTGGAATGAAATATACTCCTGATTGGGCTAAGCTTTCGCTAAAGTCGCAATACTGATGCGGGCACTGGATTTTGATTGTATGGCCTGGGCACAGGCTTCAAGAGTCGAACCTGTGGTTACCACATCGTCGACAAGTAAAATATGCATCCCGTTAAAGGCCTCAGGGTTGGTGAGTTCGAAGATGCCTTCCACGTTTTGCCAGCGCTCGAAGCGTGTCTTTTTGGTTTGTGTTTCAGTGAAGATTGACCGCTTCAGATTATCTGCTGATATGGGTTTGTTCAGCAATTGTGCAATTCCCGATGCAATCCACCAGCTTTGATTGTAGCCCCGTTTCCTTTCTTTCTTTGGATGCAGGGGAACCGGGCAGATCAGGTCAACGGAAGAGAACTCGGGGGATTTGAGTAGGTCTATTCCAAACTGTTTCCCCATTTCCTCGCCAAGTTCCTTCATTCCTTTGTATTTCAGGTCATGTACTAAATTCTGGTATTTGCTGCCTTTACTGAAATAGAAAAAGGAGGTCGCCTGTTCGATTTGTACCCGGCCATAAAACAACTGGGCAACTGGATTTTCCTCTGTCAGGTGAAAGTTGGTTCGGGGAATATGGTGAAGGCAATGCAGGCAGATCCATCTCTCCTGTTCGATGAGCTTATCGCCACAGACTGCGCAGAGCCTGGGGAAAAGGAGTTCAGTGAGATAGAAAAGAAGACGTGACTTCATGGTACCCAATCAATGGATTTATTTCCTGCAAGATTGATGAATAGAAAGTTACTAAAAATATCTGAATTATAGCTTTCGTTTCTCAACTATCTATGAAGGAAAATGCGAGACGGACATAATTATTGCTTCGACAGTCCTATGTTTATTTGACTTCCGCAACTTCCGCAGTTTGTTGAATTACGGAAGTTGCGGAAGTTGCGGAAGTCATGGAGGCAACAACTTTAGGCCGTTATTGAGTCATCCTGAATCTTCTATTTTTTAGGTACAATTCCGAAGGTAAATCCAGCTTTCACCCTGTCGATCAGTTCGGGCAGTATGTCCTGGTATTCGCCCACGATACCGAAGTCGGCATTGTGGAAAATGTTTGCCTTTGGGTTATGGTCGATGGCGATTATTTTCTCGGATTCTTTCATACCGGCGATGTGCTGGATGGCTCCCGAGATACCCACGGCGATATAGAGTTTAGGACGGATGGTCTTACCGGTTTGTCCCACCTGGCGGGCGTATTCGACCACTCCTTCGTCGACGACAGGACGGCTGCAGGCCCATTCGGCATTGACGCCCTGGCTGTTTAAGGCGTCGGAAAGCCCTTTAATAAGGCCCAGGCTATCGTTTGTGGTGCCTCTTCCGCCTGAAACGATGATGTCGGCTTCGAACAGATTTTGCAGACCTCCTCCACCTCTTACCGTCTTTAGAATTTCGACCACAAAATTCTTTTCCTTTAAAACAGGCTTGAAGGTTGAAATGATACCCTTTCGGTTCTCCACTCGTTTAGGCACTTCGAATGTCCCTGCACGAGCGGTAGAGATCTGGGGACAGACAAAACCAAGAATGGTGGCCAGTTTGCTTTCGCCATAGGTCGGACGGCGGGATTCGAGAATGGGGGTATAGATCACTTTTTCTTTGCGGTCGATGTATTCGCCGATTTCGAGACCTGTGCAGTCTGCCGTCACTCCGCTATCGGTTTTCATGCCTATGCGTGGTGCTAACTCGCGTCCGGAGGTAGTAGCGGCAAAGAGTGCAATTTCGGGTTTGCGGGCCTTGATGACCTGTTCGAAGATGGATGAGAAGGGAAGCACCAGGTATTCTTCCAGCTTGTCGTCTTCGACTACGATCACCTCGTCGGAGCCATGTTCAATCATGATCTGAGCCAGGTGAGCTATGTTTTTGCCGATCATCAGGGTCATCACTTTGGTACCTTCGCCCAACTGTGTGGCCAGGTTACGGGCAGGAGTGAGCAACTCGAGAGAAGGCCGCGAAACCGTTCCGTTGGTTATTTCGGCCCATGTAAGGATTCCCCTGGAGCCCTCCCTGAAGTCCTTTTCAGGAAAATCGGGACGTTCAGTTTCTTTCTTGGCGACATCTTCCTTCTTGACTATCACATTACCGCCCTTTTTAAGGTTAGCGATCAGGCTGTCGACCATGGAAGCTTCATTGTGTCCTTCGGACATTGTAATTGGGGGACGTTCGCTGACAATGTTCACCACTTTGGCCACGATGGTAGGCGATCCGTTGATGCCAATCTTCTCGGTTCCCAGGCCGATATCGTCGATTCCAAAGGTTGTAATCTTCAGGTGACGGGCACGGATGGCACCGCTCAAGGATGGTTTGCGTGGAGGAATACCGGTTGGAGTCAGTGAAATCATGCAAGGCATGGGCAGTTTCATCATCTGGTATCCGCCTTCGATGATGCGTTTAGCAACTACATTCCCTTCGCCGTCTGCCTTTACACTTTCGACAAACGTAGCCTGGGGTATCCCGAGGTTTTCGGCTACCTGTGAGGGTACGTGAGCCGTATCGCCATCACTTGTTTGCCTTCCGGCCAAAACAATATAGGGTTCTTTTGAATCTTTGGAAAAGCCCAGGTGACGGAGCATGGTTGCAATAGCCAGCCCTGTGGCATAGGTGTCGCTTCCGCCAAGTTTACGGTCGGATAAGAGATAGGCCTCATCGTAGCCCATGGATATGGCGGTACGGAGCGCCACATCGAAGGAGCCGGGACCCATAGAACACACGATCAAGCGTGCATCGGGATTCTGTTTTTTAAGCTGCAGTCCTGCTTCGAGTCCGAATGTGCAGTCGATATTTATAATTGATTTCGCTTTGGTACGATCCATCAACCCATCTTCACCCATACGCATTTCGCTGGGCAGGGGTACTTGTTTGATTAAACTTATAATTGTAAGAGCCATCTTTAGCGTTTCTTTTAAGGTTTACATGTTTTGAAAATCAGGACCGTTACCCCCGTTGGGAACTACCCAGGTAATACGGTCACCGGGAGACTTGATGTCGCAGGTCTTGCAGTGCATGCAATTTTCGGCATGTATGCGAAGCTCTTTCTTCCCGTCTTTGTTGATGTGAAGTTCGTAGACCTCAGAGGAACAGAAGAACTGCTCGGGTGCACCGTATTGTTCAATGTTGATGGCATTGAATTTCTCCTGATCCTTGATGTGAAGATGCACTACCTGCTGCTCGTCATGATAGACTCCTGAATGATAAATATCGGTGGCCTTATCGAATGTGAGGACCTTGTCGAATTCAAGTTTGCCCTTAAAGCGCTCTTTGAATGGTTTCTTTTTATACTCGCTCAGTTTTTGCGTAGACTGATAGTCGGGATGAGACCTGAGCCTGCCGAGGAAACCTGCCCCGCCTGTGATGAGCTGAGTCCCAAATTGTATTCCACCGAAGAAAAGGCCACTCTCGAATGCTTGTCTGAAGTTGCGGACCGGATACATGTCTTTGTAGATCATGCTGTTGTTGACCAGAGTCTCGTATTGCTGAAGGCTTTTTTCAGAAGTGTCGTTATTGGCCAGCGCGTTGGCGGCGGTTTGTGCGGCCAGCATCCCTGACTTAATGGCCAGATGAACCCCTTTTAAGGCGGGCATAGTGAGAAATCCTGCACTGTCACCAACAATAAGTGCATTGTCGACATAGAGCTTAGGAATGGCGTAATAGCCTCCCTCGGGCAGGGTCTTGGCACCATATTCAACCAATTTACCGCCCTTCAGAATCCTTGAGACATAGGGTGTAGTTTTCCATATCTGCATGGCATCATGAACGTCGAAGGAAGGATCTTTATAGTCGAGGCCAACCACCAGACCGACGGCTACTTTGTTGTCGTTTAATCCGTATATGAAGCCTCCCCCAAATTCATCGTTGTTGAGGGGATAACCCATGGTGTGGTAAACCTGTCCGGCTTCAATGTTTCCTTTCGGGACTGACCAGACTTCCTTGCAGCCTAAGGAATAAACCTGCTCGTTATGGCCTTTGGTCAGGTCAAACTTTTGGATGAGCATCTTGGCCAGGCTGCCCCGTGTTCCTTCTGCAAAAATGGTGATTTTGGCTTCGACCCGTGTACCTGCCTGGAAATTCTCTAGTTGGTTGCCATTGTGATCTATACCCGTGTCCTTGGTCTTGGCGCCAATTACCTTTCCATCGCGGTAGAGTATTTCGTCAACGGCAAAACCCGGATAGATCTCAACCCCTTTTTCTTCGGCTTTGACGGCTAAATACCTGCACAGCTGACCCAATGAGGCGATGTAATTATCCTTGTTGTTCATATAGGGGATATGGAAGGGCAGGGTAAAGTGCCTCTTTTCGCTCAGTAAGACAGTTTGGTCCCTGGTTACCTTAGCATTGAAAGGAATCTCGGAGAACTCCACGTCGGGTAGCAATTCCTTAAATACGTCAGCCTTTATGACTGCTCCTGACAATATGTGAGCGCCGATTGAACTTCCTTTTTCGATCAGCATAATTTTTTGGCTCTGGCCATTTTTCTTCAGTGTATCCGCTAAATGAATTGCAGTAGCCAGACCGGATGGTCCGCCTCCGATAATCAACACATCCGTTGACACTGTATCAACCTTACTCATCTTAAGTCCTCCTATATAATTTTGGTGATTTCCAAACCCTATGGGTTTCAGAAACTAAATATGATGTGCGAATTTACTAAAAACCCCTGTTCTTTGACTATTGTTCTTCTTCAGATTTTGAATATTTTCTTTTCAGGAAGAAATAAACCGGTATACCCAATAAGATCAGGATCACGCCTATGCCTGCCTCGCGTGGCCGGGTTACAATGGTGTTGATGAACAGCCCGATACAGAAGAGGATGAAGATGGCGGGTACATAAGGATATCCCCAGACCTTGTAAGGACGGTGGGCATCGGGCATCTTCCGGCGCAGTATGAATACCCCCAGCGTGGTCGCTCCGTAAAAGATAAAGACGGCAAAGATCACCATATCAGTCAACTGATCGAAGGTGCCTGAAAGAACTAGTACCGAGGCCCATAATCCCTGCCAAAGCAGCGAGTTGCCGGGAACATTGGTGGTATTGAGTTTACCGATACCTGAAAAGAAAAGCCGTTCACGGGCCATAGCATAATAGGGACGTGCACCGGTAAGTATACTGGCGTTGGTGCAACCCAGCGTAGTGAGCAATATCAGCAGGGAAATAAACAGCACCCCGCCTGTTCCCCAGAAACTTCTAACCGCCTCTACCGCTGCAATCTGGTTGCCTGCTGCATGGATCTGTTCGAGTTGAGGAATGGACAACAGGGTAAGGTAAGTCACATTGACCAACAGATAAATGAAGATCACCACCAGTACACCCATCACGATTCCTTTGGGGATGGTCTTTTTTGCGTCCTTGACCTCTCCGCCGATGAAACCTACAGATACCCAGCCCTGGTAGGCCCAGAAGGCAGCCAGCATGGCCGTATAGAAGGACGAGAGTGTGACGGCTCCACTGGTCAGATCGCTGACAACCATGCGATTGGCTGGTTGCCCTGTATTGGAAGTCAGTCCAAACACGACGATCACTCCCAGACCGACGAACACCATCAGCATGATGGCTTTACTGGTTCCGGCTCCGCTCTTTAGGCCCGAGATGTTGAGGCCTGTCAGCAGTAAGATCAGCAGAATGGCTGCCAGCTTGACCCCGAAATCCTGGAAGGGGAAGAAGATGCCGCCTATCGAAAAATGTTGCAGGGAGGTAAACATTTCGGGTAAAGGGATGATGCTGTTCAGCGATTGGGCAAATACATAGGCCAGGGAAGATATGGTGGCCGTCTGGATGATTGTAAACAGCGACCATCCGTATAGAAAGGCGAAGAAACGGTTGTAGATTCGTTTTAAATAGACAAACTCGCCCCCTGTGTCGGCAAGTAAGCCTGCGACCTCTGCATTGCTCAGAGCCCCGAAAAGGGTGATAATTCCACCGACAATCCAAGCCATCAGTATCCAAACCGAAGAATGAAGTTCTGCCGCCATCGGGGCAATTTTCTTATAGACTCCCGACCCGATGATGTTTGCCACCACAAAAATGATGACGTAGCCTAAACCGAGCGTTCGGACCAATTTCCTTTGATTACCCATAGCTGAAGCCTTAGCGAATAAATGAGGTCACTAAATTAGTAAATAAGTTGAGTTTTTGAGGAGGATGAATTATACTCCGAATACTCACCTGACAGAGATAAGATATAATAATCAGGCAAAAAACCGCCCCCATGCTTATTTCAATCGAAATAAGCAGGCATGTTGGCTTTCATAAACCAGGCATAACCATTTGCGTGCTCAGTTGCAAGGTTCCAGATTGGCCCTACACTTGATTTTTTAAGTTGCTGCCACAGGTAGCTTGCCTTCGAAAACCGCTGACGGTGCAACAACTGCTGCGGAGACCAGGAATCTTTTTTCCGATCAGGGGCTGCACGTACATAGTTAACTCCATTCCGCGTGTAAAATACTACGTTTCCGATCCGTCCTGAGACCAGATCACCGATGTTTCTTTTTATTCGTGCCATAATTCATTTGTATTAAGTTTATAACAGATAGGGTATCTCTTGGGTATTCCTTGGGTATCCCTTTTCAATGATTAAACTATGATTGATCTCTATCTATACAAAGATACGGATTTTATTACAGTTATAGATCAATCATAGTACAGATATAGAGAAGGGATACCCAAGGGATACCCTCCCCAACCCAAACCGGGTGAAAGGGAAACGGACAGGATTAATTGCCTGTTAAGCCAATCAGTGAGGATGTTTTTAATCCTTAAGACCGCACACCAATTGTTGACAGGTGGTTTCTGAGGCAAGTTCATAACTGCGATCGGCGGAAATCGTAAGGACAGTTTTCGTATTAATAAATTATATTGTAAATCAATGCCAAAAAACATGTTCAATTGCAATTATTAATATAATTTTAGATCGGACAATCTGAAAGAGAAATTACCTTAACCCAATTGACCATGAAGCCGGAAAAAAATCTGCTGTCTTTAATTCTTGTTTGCATTAGTCTGACAGCCTGCGTTACGACTTTTGATACGCGGACGACCCAGATTGAAATCATGAAGCCGGGGATCTTTAACTTTCCTGAAAACATTAAGACGGTTGCCTTGATAAATAGTGTTCCGTACAGTCAGCTCGATCAACCTTTTCAATATATCCGTCACTCTGTTTATTCAACGGATAGTTCCACTTATCATGAATTACAAGGTACTGAATTTGACCCAACCATTAAATACAAGGATTTATCGAATACCTGTTTGGATGCTTTGGCCTGGACATTAAAAAAAGAAGGATATTTTAGCCAGGTGATTAATTATCACGATAGTTTAAGCTATATCACTCAGTCAAATCAGGAACTGTTTAATCCTGAAAGATTGTTCCGAAAAACGAAATCGGATCTTTGTATTATCCTGGATCAGTTCAGTTTTAATGTTGAAAGATTAAAAGATAATGGAATTGTAACGAACTGCGCATCTCTTTCATGGACCATCGCCTATCGGAATGATACCTCGGCCTATACCTATAAACAAATTGATACCCTGACTTTTACCAGCAAAGATCTTCCCCGTGAATTAACTGATAATATGAAAATCAAAATGGCTGTAAACAATTCAGCTACCTTCTTCGGACAAACATTGTGTTCAAAAATCATCCCGGCTTGGATACCTGTTGACCGTATGTACTACACCTCGCATGACAAGGATATGCGTCAGGCCGAAAAGTATGTTATAAGCAATGAGTGGCCCAAAGCTGCTGTAATCTGGAGCAAGCAAACAGAGAGTAAAAATCAGATGATTGTTGCAAAGGCCACGTATAACATGGCACTGGCATGCGAGATGGAGGGCAAACCTGATGAGGCCATCAATTGGCTGCTTAAATCCTACTCCATTGTGAAGAAAAACAATAAAGATTATAAGGAGAGTTGCCAGCAGTACATTAATATTTTAACCCTGCGGAAAAAGGAAATCGAGAAGCTAAACCTGCAAGTCAGGAATAAATAGTAATTTTCAATGACTTATTTTTTGTTGCAGAACCTGGCAATGTTGATTTTCGCTCCTTTTGAACCAAGCTTTTCAGCCTGTTTAAAATCAGGACACGCTTTATCAAATAATCCCAGATGACAGTATGCAGATCCACGATTGTTATACGTATTGGCATCTCCCGCATTTAATTCAATGACCCGTGTGTAATCGGCTATGGCTTTATCGTCCGACTTTAGTGTGAAGTAGGCATTTCCACGGCTGTAATAGGCTATAGCATAGTCCGGTTTTAATTCAATGGCTCTGGTATAATCCTTAATTGCTTCATCCAATGATCCCTGGTTATGGTATGCCGCTCCACGATTATTGTAGGCAAAAGCAGAATCGGGGTTTTTGGTGACGGCTGCATTGTAATAATTCATCTTATCGGAATAAGCATGCGAATTAATAAAGGTGAAACAGGATAGAAATACAACCAGGGCTGCCAATAACCAGGGTTTCTTAATATCTCCTTTTTCAAACCATTTCTTCGGAAGAGTAAATAGTACAAACAATAAGATCCCGATCATGGGAAGAAAAAAACGGTGATCCAAATAATCTATGACCTGATGTTTAAATACCATGGTTGGCAACAATAACAAGAGGAACCATGAAAAACAGAACAGTTTTTCTTTTTTTGATCTTTCATTATTCTTATAAAACATGATAATTATCAGAATGATTATCCCTGAACCAATCAGGGTTTTAAACAAAGTGAACCCTGGAATAGGGGCAATATCAATGGGAATAAAAAATTTGGCCAACGATTCGGGTATTGTCCTTAAATTCGATAGAACGGGAGCTAATCCAAACTTTTCGTTCTGGCCTAACACATTCAACACATTATCCTGAATTGAGAATTCCTTCAGTGCATTTAGTCTTAACCAAAACCACAAGACTCCTGAAACGCCATAAAGCATAATAGTTATAAGATATTTATTCTCCGGACGTTTATCGGAAGTTGAAACAAAATAATAGATAATGAAAAGAAATGGCAGAAACACGGCAGTTTCTTTACAAAACAATGCCAATGTAAACGCGGCCCAATGCAGAACCAGGTACTTCATCTGTTTCTTTTGGAGATAATCAACAAGAAATAAAAACGATAATAAAGAGAACAGAGTCAGCAATAAATCTCCCCTGGCCGGTATCCAGGCTACGGTAGATACAAAAAGCGGGTGCGTGCAATAAACCAATGTACTCAGCAAGGCTAACCGGAAAGGTATTAAAAATCGCCTGAGCAACAGATAAATCAAACAAGCAATTAAACCTAACAGCAGGATATTCGTAAAATGATACATCCATGCATTATCCCCTCCTGATAATTGAATATCTGTCATGTAAGACAATGTTTGCAGAGGGCGGTAAAAATGCCCCTTATCAGCCATAAATGCATCGGTCTGAAATACCTTAATTGAGTTTCCAAAATGAGATAAGAAATCCACATGATTAGTGATAATCTTATTATCGTCAAAATAGGTCAGTCCAAATTTTAGTGTTTGCAGATAAAGAAATACAGGGATACAGAAAACAAGAATTAGCGGGAGAATTGAGCTTTTCTTATTTATGGTCGAATCAAAGGGTTTTGATTTGATTGTATTTTTTGGAGGTTGATGTTCAATCTTTTTCATATTGGTAGCAGGCTCTGGGAAAAGTTAAAAATACAAATAAACTTTACATAGTATAGAAACAACAAGTGTTATTTTTCCCTGAGGGTGTAAGTCCTGTATACAATGTCTGCTGAGTGTAATCTTTCATCAATAAGGTCATCTGTAAAATATGATATATTTAAAAGTTGGCATTTCAGAAAAACCAGTCGAAAGGTTACTTCTTTTTATATTGGTGTTTTTACAATGCTCCTCCCATGATTGTTTAATGATTTACTTCAGGAGCATCCTTGCAGTTCTACGGCTTTTTTGTTCGACGTAAACTCTTCGTCCGGCAGTAATCTGGCTTACCAGTTCAGGTGTGTAATAACGAATGGTCACCAGGTCGAGGCCGATGTTATACTTTACCTCAAATTTCTGCTGCAACTGGAGAATCAGGTTGTCTATTCCCTGTTCGGGTTCATCGAATGCCAGTGAAAGGTCGAGAGCTGATTGCTGCAGAAGTCCAACTTTCAGGCGGTATTTGGCAAACAAACTGAACACATCCGAGACACTGTTGATGCTTATGAATGAAAAGTCGTTAGGCGTGAGCGTGATCAGCGCCATGTTGTTTTTCATGATAATTACCGGAACCAGGTTGAGTGGATGTTCTACTGAATGAATGATTGTTCCTTCCTTTTCAGGCTCCAGAAAAGACTTGACAAACAGTGGAATATTCTTGTTCTGAAGCGGTTTGATTGTTTTAGGATGGATTACCTTGGCTCCGGAATAGGATAACTCTATGGCTTCCTTATAGGATAATTCGTCCAGCTTCTGTGTTTCGGTAAAAAAGTCAGGATCGGCGTTCAGGATCCCCGGTACATTTTTCCAGATGATCACTTCTTCAGCGTCGAGTAAATTGGCCAGCACGGCTGCCGTATAATCGGAGCCTTCACGACCAAGAGTGGTGGTTTGATTGGTAAGCGTTCCTCCAATAAATCCCTGGGTGATATATAGATCATCCGATTCGAAGGTAAACTGCCTTTTTGCCAGGCGTACCGAGAGTTCCCAGTTAATGTTTGCCTCGCGAAACTGGTCATCCGTTTTCAGGCAGTTGCGTATGTCAACCCAGCGGTTATTCGTACCTGTTTTATTAAAGTACAGGCTAATAATCTGGGTCGAAATCAATTCACCGAAAGCCACAAGCTGGTCGTATTCGTAATCAAAGTTCATCGAACGGTCGGCTTTCAGGCGGTTGGTGATCAGTGTAAACAACCGTTCCACTTCAGGAAGAAGCGTGGATTCACCCCATAGGTCGGTGATGATCTGATCATGATATTCCTTTATTTCACGGAGGGAGGTCCACATCTCCGGATCCTGGTTATAATATCTCCGGGCTAATATCTCGAGTGCATTGGTTATTTTACCCATGGCTGAAATCACCAACACCTTGTTCCCCGGATACATTTGCAGGATATTCACTGAATTACGTATCGCTTGGGCGGATTGAACGGAGACACCTCCAAATTTGAAAACTTTCATACTTATCGGGATTAATAGACTGAACAAAAATAAAAATTTGTATCAGTCAAACGATCTAATCATGAAAGTAATTGTACCTATTTTTCAGGAAGAAGGGAAATGAGCATAGTGCAAGATTAGTAGTCGGACAATTTTGCGTTAGCGGGTTCTGCTTCCCGGGAACAGTGTGGCGTGGAAAGAAGAAAATCATTTCCACGGATCAGCCCATGAACTTAGAGGATGATAATAAGACAACATTGTCTGTAAATTGCTGGATTTGTAACTATTGTTACAAAGACGTAATGCTGATCTTTTTACATTTGTGACCTAATTCTGCTGATTCGATGACAAGAAATACTGTTCTAAAAAAACTACGCAAGTTCCACAAGTGGCCCGGAATAGTAATAACACTGTTTGTTATACTGTTTTCACTTTCAGGAATCCTGATGAATCACCGAAGCGGGATTTCGGCCGTTGACATCAAACGCTCCTGGTTACCTGCTGATTACAGCTATCAAAAATGGAACAAGGGTGCGGTGAAATCGGTCTGTCCGTTGGGAACTGATTCGGCACTGGTCTATGGGAACATCGGTATCTGGCTGAGTCCCGATCATTTCAAGACCTTTCAGGATTGGAACAAGGGATTTCCCGGAGGAATTGACAACCGAAAGATATCGAAGCTGGTCAGGACTCCGGAAGGGAAACTATTTGCAGGAACCTTTTTCGGATTGTATTGCTATTCAAGTAAGCAACAGGAATGGCAGAAAGTCGGACTTCCTGTTTCAGAAGAACGGATCACGGATCTGATCCTGAAACAAGGTGAAGTGATGGTTCAAACCCGTTCTTTCCTGCTTAAGACCTATGATGGAAAATCCTTTCAGGTCATCAATATACCTCCTCCTGAAGGATATAACGGCAAGGCAAACTTGTTTAAAACCTTGTGGCTGATGCATAGCGGCGAAATCTGGGGATCGGCAGGTAAACTGGTGGTCGATCTGTTTGGTCTGGCCATCCTGATTATTTCACTCACGGGACTCATGCATTTTATTTTCCCCAAATGGCTGAAGCATCGGCGGAACAGACAAAAAGAAAACAGCAAACTGGTGCCGGTCCGCAATGCCAATCTGAAATGGCACAACCGCTTAGGCTGGATATTTATTCCTTTCCTGATGTTTGTAGCCATCACCGGCATGTTTCTTCGTCCGCCCTTATTGATAGCAATTGGTAATTCGGCTGTTTCACCTGTTCCGGGAACCATACTGAGTGCTGCTAATCCCTGGTACGACAAGCTTCGCCGGGTATTGTATGATGAGCAACAACATACCTTTGTGTTTTCGACCAATGATGGAATCTTCTTTTGCGATGAAAACCTTAAGGACCCGATGCGACGGGTGATTAACGAGCCTCCGGTAAGCGTTATGGGCTGCAATGTTCTGGAGAATAAAGGACAAGGCAGTTATCTTATCGGTTCATTCAACGGTTTGTTTCTTTGGAATCCTTACAACGGACAATTAACGAATTATCTCTCCGGAAGTCTTTACGTGGCACCGCAGGTAATGGGACCACCTATTTCGAAAGATATGATCGATGGCTGGTTTGCTGACAAATCAGGAAGTGAGTTTTATTTCGATTACAATCAGGGCGTTATTCCCATAAGGCATTCTGTTGAATTTGGTGAAATGAGTACTGAAATCATCCGTAAAAGCCCTATTTCATTGTGGAATCTGGCACTCGAAGTACACACCGGGCGAATCTTTGAACCGATATTAGGCATGTTTTACATTCTCTATGTCCCCCTGGCAGGGATATGTATTCTGGTCGTCTTGATCAGCGGGTTCTTTATCTGGTGGATGGGATACCAAAAGAAAAAGAATTAGAAAAACGATTACCCAATTGTCTTCATAAACCACGGAGCTTTGCGATGTTTGGAGACCTGCTCATAGGCATAGGCCAATTTGATTAAGGTTGGTTCGCTCCAGGCACGCCCAAAGAATGAAATACCAACGGGCAATCCGTGTACAAATCCGGAGGGAACCGTGATGGCGGGATAGCCTGCAATAGCAGCCGGTTCTGAACTTCCTCCTCCAAAATGATCTCCGTTTACCGGATCAATTGTCCATGCCGGGCCATTGGTGGGAGCGACCAATGCATCAAGCTGGTGTTGATCCATCAATAAGTCGATGCCCTTTTCTCGGGTAAGTTCTTTTACTCTTGCGAGCGCTTTGAGATAAACAGGATCGTTTAATCCATTAGTTTTCTCGGTATCTTCAAATGTTTCCTGCCCAAACCATTGCAATTCAGTGTCTGCATTCTTCTTATTGAATTCAATCAAATCGGTTAAGGTCTGAACCTTCAGTCCTGTGCGGGTTTTCAGGTATGCATTCAGGTCGGTTTTAAACTCTGAAATCAGTACCTGCAATTCGAGATTGCCCCATTCGGTACGATTATCAAACTTCAGGTTCTCAATAATCACTGCTCCGTTGTTCTTTAGGGTTTGAATCGCATCTTTCATCAGTTTCTCTACTTCAGAATGGAACCCAAAAAAGTCTGAAGCAATACCTATACGGGCATTTTTCAATCCACCGGTATCCAGGAACTTCGTGTAATCGTCAACGATCTTTCCGTTCCCTGAATCTTTTTCAGCCAGTAATCCTAACAGGATGGCAGCATCAGTGACCGTGCGAGCCATTGGTCCTGCGGTATCCTGACTGTGTGAAATGGGAATAATTCCATCACGACTCCACAATCCAACGGTCGGCTTGATACCCACAATTCCATTAATTCCCGATGGGCAAACGATTGATCCATCGGTTTCGGTGCCTATCCCCAGGGCACATAAATTGGCCGAAACAGCAACCCCTGTTCCTGAACTCGAACCACAGGGACTTCGGTCAGTACAATACGCATTTCGAACCTGACCACCCCGGCCACTCCATCCACTGGATGATCTGGTCGAACGAAAATTAGCCCATTCGCTCAGGTTTGTTTTGCCCAGAAGGACTGCCCCTGCATTACGCAACTTGCCAGCGATAACTGCATCGTCAGGGGCCGGAGAGCCAATCAGCGCATTTGATCCTGCGGTAGTTTGCATCTTATCTCCCGTATCAATATTGTCTTTAATCAAAACAGGTATTCCATGCAAAGGACCACGAATCTTTCCTGATTTGCGTTCAACATCCATTTGCCGTGCAATAGCCAGCGCATCCGGATTAACCTCAATAACTGCATGCAATTTCGGTCCCTTTTTGTCGATGCCTTCAATACGACTAAGGTATTTCCGGGTGATTTCTTCGGAAGTCAATGCACCTGAGCTCATCTTTTTTTGAAGACCAGCAATGGATAGTTCGTTCAGCTCAAAGTCGGAATAATCTGTTGTGGTACTTGTTGAAGTGTTTGACTGAATACAGGAACTCAAGGGGGTAAGTGCCAGGCTTCCTCCACCGATGGCAGCTGTTTTAAAGAAGTTACGTCTTTGCATAAATCAGGATTCGAAATTGAAACGACAAGTTAAGAAAAGCTTTTGTTAATTCAATATTTGGAGGAAAAGAAAAGTCGCTCTTGAAATCGCTCTCGGATACTTTCTTTTGCGAGAATTGAATGTAAACCACATCTAATCAGGGAAATCGCTTTTAAGAAAGGAGAACTATTTGCGAAAGGACCATACTTTTATAGGACTGATTGGAGGAATGCCACGATAGGCAAAGTCGATTTTGGATTCGTAATCGGGAAGGGATCGGGAAGGGAACGAGAGGGGTTCTCCTCTCTATATCTGTACTATGACTGATCTATAACTATACTAAAATTGCGATCTTTGTACAGTTGCAAATCAATCATAGATTTATTTATCCGAAGCAGATACGACGCAATCCCTTTTCGGATACGTTCCGTGTAGATCGAAAATAGGTCTGTTGCTTTCCTGAAGAATATCTGAATGTATAGAGTATTGGTGTCCGGCGTAAATGGGTTCATTGCTGAATCTTTTATCAGACTATGGCATGAACTATTTGAAGGTTAAAGATAATCATTTTTTGGCAAAAAAGGACTTCTTGAAAAGGACTTTTTCCTTGTTCCTCTTTCCTTGTTTACCGATTCTTGTATTGTTTCTCGTAATAGCTTTGGTAATCTCCGCTGGTTACGTTTTCCATCCATTCAGTATTGGCGAGGTACCAGTCAATAGTTTTACCGATTCCTTCTTCAAATTGAAGACTTGGCACCCAGTTGAGTTCCTTTTGTAGTTTAGTGGAATCGATGGCATAACGCAGATCGTGTCCCGCACGGTCTTTCACATAGGTGATCAGCTTTTCTGAAGTTCCCTGTTCACGGCCTAGTTTGCGGTCCATGATGCGGCACATTACTTTAATCAGGTCGATGTTGGTCCATTCGTTATGCCCGCCAATGTTATAGGTATCGCCGTCTTTCCCCTGATGAAAAATCAGATCAATGGCCCGGGCATGATCTTCCACCCACAACCAGTCGCGGATGTTGAGCCCTTCACCATAAACGGGGAGCGCCTTGTTGTGTTTGATGTTGTTGATAAACAGCGGAATCAGTTTTTCGGGAAACTGAAACGAGCCGTAGTTGTTCGAACAGTTTGAGACTACAGCAGGTATTCCAAAGGTGTCATGGTAAGCACGTACAAAATGATCGGAACTGGCTTTTGAAGCTGAATACGGACTGTGAGGATCGTAACCGGTTTCTTCAGTAAACATTCCTTCACTTCCTAAACTTCCGTAAACCTCATCGGTAGAAATATGATAGAAACGCTTGCCTTCCGAATTGTCTTTCCAGATATGACGAACAGCATTCAACAGGTTAACAGTTCCAATCACATTGGTAAAAACGAATTCGGTCGGATTGGTAATCGAACGATCGACATGGGATTCTGCTGCCAGATGGATCACTCCGTCGAATTGTCGCTCAATAAAGAGCTTCAGTATAAACTCTGCGTCAACAATGTCTCCTTTCACAAATTCATAGTTGGGTTTATACTCTACATCAGTCAGATTAGCCAGGTTTCCGGCATAGGTGAGTTTGTCGAGGTTGACAATTTTATATTCAGGATACTTGTTTACGAAAAGTCGTACCAGGTGCGAACCAATAAATCCGGCGCCACCGGTAATCAGAATTGTCTTCATGCTATAATTATTTAGTTAATTGATTCCTCTTAATTTCTTTTCCCAAAGCCAGGCAGATAGAAGGGTTTCTTCCAAACCGGTTTCTGCTTTCCAGCCAAGGTCTTCATTGGCTAAGGTAGTATCGGCCCATATTTTTTCGATGTCACCTGCACGGCGGGGCACAATCTTGTAGTTCAGTTTAATACCGGTAACCTTCTCAAATGTATTCACTATTTCGAGCACTGATACACCATTACCGGTGCCGAGATTGAATATTTCATAAGCTGCCTTGTTTTTATTCCCGATTAAGCGGTTTACAGCCACCACATGAGCTTTTGCAAGGTCAACCACATTGATGTAATCGCGCACTGCAGATCCATCGATCGTATCGTAATCATCACCGAATACCTTTAACTCAGAACGAAGCCCTGCTGCGGTCTGGGTAACAAATGGAATCAGGTTTGCCGGTATGCCTAACGGAAGTTCACCGATCAGAGCTGACGGATGGGCTCCCACGGGATTGAAGTATCGGAGAGCAATTCCCTTAATCTGTGGATTGGCTGCAATGGTGTCGTGTAAAATATCTTCATTCACCCGTTTGGTGTTTCCATAAGGCGATTCGGCATCTTTCCGGGGCGTTTTTTCAGTAACCGGAAGAATGTCCGGCTGACCATAAACTGTGCAGGAAGAAGAAAATACGATGTTCGGGACTCCGTATTTGATCTGACCTTCAAGAATATTGATCAGTGACAACAGGTTATTGCGGTAATACAACAATGGTTTTTCAACTGACTCACCCACCGCCTTTGATGCAGCAAAATGGATGATGGCCATAATTTTAGGATATTTTGTAAAAAATGCATTCACCTTATCCTTTTCAATCAAATCAAATTGTTCGAAGACAGGACGGATACCTGTAATCTTTTCAATACCGTCCAGCACTTCGATGCTTGAATTTGAAAGGTTATCAACAATAATTACTTCATATCCTGCATTTTGAAGTTCGACAGTTGTATGCGAACCTATGTATCCGGTACCTCCGGTAACCAAAATCTGTTTCATGTAATGATTGGTATGTCTGTTGAAGCACAAATTTAGGAATTATCTGGTTTACTTTTATCTAAGATACATATTAAGTTTGCTTTACAATAAAAATTACCAGATTGTTGAAAACTTTGCCTTGAAGCAATGCGAAATTTTTTTACTTTTGATGGTTCAAACAAATAGAACGTGGAAATTAATCAATACATAAAAGAGCTTTTATTGCTGAATGATTGTGTAATCATTCCTGAATTTGGTGGATTTGTTGCCAATTACCAACCGGCAGCTATCGAAAAGAATCAGTTTTTTCCACCCAACAAGGAAATTGCCTTCAACAACAAGCTGATTTCCAATGATGGATTACTTATTAATTATATCGCTGACAGCGAAGGATCCAATTACTTCAGTGCGAAACAAAAACTGGAAAGCTTTGTCGAAGAAACTTTAGCACAACTTGAACGGAACCGCAACGTCTATTTTGAGGGTGTAGGGTATTTACATTACGATTCGAGAGAAAATCTTCTTTTCGAGCCTCAGCTGAAGCAAAATCTACTGGTTGAATCCTACGGACTACAAAATTTCTCTTACGAGAAGCTCTATCAAAGACAAATACCCAAACCTGCATTTAAAGCTGAACACCGGGAAGCAGTTCCGGTTATCTTTCAGAAACGCAAACTGAGAAAACTGGCTGTAACCTTGCCTTTATTGCTTGCCCTGGCGCTCATCCCCATGAAACACAACAAGGAATATCTGTCAAAATCAGATATGGGCATTTGGGAAGCGCTGTCTACAAGCACAATTGCTACCCCTGTGGCAACACTAGAGGTGAAAGTAGCGGAACCTACTGCAATTATTACGGTTTCCCCTGCTGAGCAATTCAAATACTTTATTATCGGGGGGAGTTTTAAAAGCGAAGAGAATGCCATTAATTACATTCATCAATTGAATAAACAAGGCTATACGGGAAAGGATCTCGGAATCTTCAACGGGCTGCATCGTATTGCAATGAAAGGCTATTCAACCATGGAAGAAGCGCAAAAGGAACTTAATTCCCTACGTTATAAATCGCCTCAATCAGATGTCTGGATTTCCATTAACGAATAAAATTTAAAAGCTCCAGAAGGGGCTTTTTTTATTTCATCTCAGAATTTAAACAATAAGAGGAAAGAAAAAAAGCCATCCCTTAAACTACCGGGATGGCTTTGATCATTAATGATTCTAATTCTGAAATTTCATTTAAACCCTTTCTCTCTTGACAATCTAAATGAACCGTTCAAAAATTGTTCATGGCTTTGAGACAACTTATGAGTCTTGTCTTTTACAAAACATGTGCCAAAAACCCTTTAATGAGTAGACAATAGTTCCTTAGAAAGAAATAATCTTTAATACAGGGTGTCAGGACTGGATCTTCCCGATTGTATGTACAAGTAAATCAATAACATGATTAACATTTTGATTGAAGACTTTTAAGACATCACCCCAGGTAACCGGCGCCTCATCTGTTTTCCAGCAATCGTAATCTGTGCTCATGGCAATGGCTGCATAAGGTATTCCCAATTCATTGGCCAGAATGGCCTCCGGAGCAGTTGACATATTGATCACATCAGCGCCCCATAATCTGAACATATTTGACTCAGCCCTGGTAGAAAAACGAGGACCTTCAATGGTTACCACGGTTCCCTTCTCAAAAATACTGAGCTTTAATTCCTTTGCCGTTTCAATGATTTTAGATCGAAGGAAGCTGTCAAACGGATCGGCCATCGGAGTATGTTTCATTTCGCGCGGTTCGAAAGATTCGAAGAACGTTACCGGACGATGCCTCGTGAAATCGATAAACTGATCAAGGACAACAAAATCGCCGCGGCCTATTTCCTGGCGCAAACTTCCACAGGCAGTCGTTGCCAGAATATGAGTACATCCGATTTCACGAATCGCCCAGATATTGGCCCTGTTATTAACCTGTGTCGGGGGAATGGTATGCTGTCGTCCATGTCGTGATAGTATAGCAACTTCGCATCCACTGATAGTTCCACACTTAAAATCAGATGTTGTTGGTCCGTAGGGAGTATCTATTTTTAACTCTGTGGCATTTTTAAGGATTGAAGGATTTTCAAGTCCCGAACCACCAATGATGGCAATTTTAGTCATGCTTGTAACGGTTATAGATGTTTATAATTTGAGTTGTTGCTTCATGAAGGTTGCTGCCAAATGCCAGAATTCCTTCCCGGTGGCCACTCATGACGATGATATTTTCATCTTCCGGTTTGATTCCTGAAGCTAGTTTCTGAATGGCAAGAGCCATTTCAGGAGTTCCATATTCAATTTCAGCAGGAGTAGACGGACATATTTTTAACAGTATTCTCCATAACCAAAGGCAATGAATATGCACCACTGCACCAACCTCAGGAAGTGCATCATAAACTGCCGCATGAGTCAAACTCTCGGATGATGCCTTGATCTGGCCGCTATAGGAAATGGAGTTCTCTGCAAGGCTGAATCTGCTAACCAATGCATAATGTGATTGTTTGAGCTGTCTATACTGGCCGGTAGCGCTGCCTGAAATGATAAAAGATGCATCTTCACCAACTCGTACAGAAATATTTCCAAATCCAATTCCATCGGGATAGACGCCTATCAAACCCAATTCATAAAGACGTGTGCGTTCCTTTTCGAGTGTTTCATACAACTCCTCTGGAATCAGAATGTCTTTTTGCTCCCAGCTACAGTTAAATTTGATGTATCCTTCAGTCATTTCTCAATAATTTTTTCAGGAAACAGTTTTAAAATACCTTCCCTGCTTGCCCTACATACTCCCCGTTCGGTAATCAGGCCCGTAACAAGTCGGGCAGGGGTAACATCGAACCCGTAATTGGCAACCGGGCTTATCTCAGGTAATATTCTGAATTTGTGAACCACATCATCAAGCAATCCTTCCATTTGTGTAACTTCACTGCCGTCACGTTGTTCAATGGGAATTTCGGTTATCCCGTCTTTTAGGCTCCAATCAATGGTTGTTGAGGGTAAAGCTACATAAAACGGTATTCCATTATCGGCTGCTGCAAGCGCTTTCAGGTAAGTTCCTATTTTGTTGGCGACATCACCGTTCAAGGTGGTCCTATCGCTTCCAACAATCACCAGATCGACCATCTGGTGCTGCATCAAATGTCCGCCAGTATTGTCGGGTATAACCGTATGCGGAATGTCTGCTTCACCCAACTCCCATGCAGTAAGTCTTGCTCCCTGGTTGCGGGGTCGTGTTTCGTCCACCCATATATGAATAGGAATTCCGGCTTCATGGGCAAGATAGATAGGTGCAGTTGCTGTTCCAAGTTCCACACAGGCCAAACGTCCGGCATTGCAGTGAGTCAGAATCTGAACCGGTTCTCCATTTTTAATATTGCTGATTGACCGGATCAGTTCAAGTCCATGCATCCCAATCTTTTTACTGAAGTCAATTTCCCGTTGCTTAAGCGATTCGGCATATTCAAACAGATGGTGGATGTTTTCAGAAACTGTGTGCTCTTCGGAGACAAAAGAAAGAGCCTCATCCACAGCAAAAGCCAGATTGACTGCCGTTGGACGGGATGACTTGAGCCAATTGGCAGCATATTTCATTGCACCCTGAAAGTCGTCTCCTGAATAATTCAAGGCTGCCAGGTACATTCCGTAAGCTGCAGTTACACCAATCAAGGGGGCACCCCTCACAATCATTTCAGTGATTGCAAATCGCGCCTCATCAATTGTTCTGATTTCAACAATCAGGTTCTGAAACGGCAGGTATCGCTGATCGATGGTCTCAACAAGGTTCTTTTCCCAATTAAACCATATAGTCTGCGGATTTCGCATAGATATTCATTTTTATTGCACCCAAAGATAAGCAAAATAGGATCTTTTGCCCCCGAAAATCTGATTACCGTACCAACTTTCAAACACACCCAATTTATCCAATATTTTTCTGACTTTTGTACTCTTGAAAATTTAATCCAATGGAAATCCTGAAGGGAATTAGAAATATTATTTTTGATCTGGGTGGTGTGTTACTGAATATCGATCCCCGGCAAACGATTGAAGCATTCGGCAAGCTTGGCATGCAAACACTTATTGGCGATAAAGGTCTATCATACGACCATGACATTTTCTATCGGATGGAGCAGGGACAGATTACTTCGGATGAATTCAGAAATGGCGTTCTTCAACTGCTTCCGGCCAAAGTCACTTATGATGAGATTGATGCAGCTTGGACGGCCATGTTGCTTGATTTTCCGGCAATAAGGGTTGATTTGGTGAAGAATCTTCGGAAGGATTATAAAATCTATCTCTTTAGTAATACTAACGCTATTCATGTCGAAAAATATCATTCCAATTTCAGAAAACAACATGGTTTTGAAGTCTCATCACTCTTCGAAAAAGACTTCTATTCGAATGAAATTGGTTACCGTAAGCCTATGCCGGAATCATTTCAGGAAATTGTAAGGCTTTCAGGAATTAACCCGGAGGAGTCATTATTTATTGACGACTCGCTTCAAAATGTGGAGGCTGCTGTTGCTTCAGGATTAAAAGGCTTCTGGCTTGAGCCGGGACAAAAGGTAGAAGAAATACTTCATAATTTTATGTAATCCAAAAAACTTGCCTTGACTTTTTGGTGAAAATGACTCAAACTTGCCTTGACTTTTTGGTAAAAATAGTATAAACTTGCCTTGATATTTTGATATTTTGTACGTATATTTGCCTTGATATTTTGTTACAATTGCAGTTAATCAATTAATTTACAGAATCATGAGGCGGAATATATTCAACCAGCTTCTTAACTGGAAGGAAACACCGCAAAGAAAGGTACTTCTTTTGCGTGGTGCCCGTCAGGTCGGTAAGACTTTTATCGTTCGTGAACTGGGGAAGACGTTTCAAACCTTCATCGAGGTTAACTTTGAAAAGGACTCCAACGTAGCCAGGTTTTTCAATCAAAATCTTGACCCTACCAGGATATGCTCAGAGTTATCGACTTATTATGGAGTCTCGATCCATGAAAATACGACCCTGCTCTTTTTCGATGAAATTCAGGCCTGCCCCAGGGCTATCCAGTCATTGCGTTTCTTTTATGAAGACATGCCCGGATTGCATGTGATCGGGGCTGGATCGTTGCTCGAATTTGCTCTTGCTGAACTCCCTTCATTTGGAGTTGGCCGGATGCGTTCGATGTTCATGTACCCGATGTCCTTTCAGGAATTCCTGCTGGTGTACAAGATGGATCAGTATGTTGAACTGATCAATAATGCATCGCCGGATCACCCGTTGAACCCTGTCTTTCATGAAACGTTAATTGACTATTTCCGACGGTTTCTTATAACGGGTGGAATGCCGGAGGTGGTTCGGCAGGTCGTTGAAAAGAAGAGCGTGTATGAGGGGTTGAATGTTCTGGCCGATCTGACCCTGTCGATTCGAGACGATTTTTCTAAGTACCATAAGCGTATACCAGAGAGTCGTATCCGTGAAGTGTTTGCCAGTGTTGTTGAGCAGGCTGGGGCCAAGTTTGTATACTCGAATGTGGTAGCCAAGGCTAGTCAGCCACAGATCAAGGAAGCCCTGGAACTGCTGATCATGGCCGGGCTGGCATTTCCGGTTTACCATACCTCGGCTAATGGGTTTCCCCTTGGCGCACAGATGGATACAAAGAAGTTCAAGGTTCTGATATACGATACCGGTATTTTTCAACATATTCTGGGATTAAATATCCGTCAATACATGGTTCAGGAGGATGAGGGTTTAGTGAATAAGGGAAGTCAGGCTGAAATCTTTGCCGGGCTGGAACTGATCAAGGCCTCTTCTGTTTCAGATAAGCCTCAGTTGTTTTACTGGCATCGTTTGGAAAGGGGAAGCAATGCTGAAGTTGATTATGTAATCCGTCAGGGCGATGACATTGTACCCGTTGAAATTAAGGCAGGGTATAGTGGAAAGATGCAGAGCATGCGCTTATTTATGCGTGAAAAGAACCTGAAAAGAGGGATTCGTTCCTCCCTCGAGAATTATGGCAGAGATGGAAATATAGATATAATTCCGCTTTATGCCATTTCTACCCTGATTAGGGAGAACTGACCGGATACCGCGACTGACCGATTAGGCGTCGCGGTCTTTCCAGTCACCGTTTTCGCGGATAAGGGCTTCAAGTTCCTCAACAGCCTGTTCGAACGGGATGTGTCTTTTGATCAGCTTCTGTCCTTTATACAGATTGACATTCCCTGGACCTGCGCCAACAAATCCGTAATCTACATCGCCCATCTCGCCCGGTCCGTTTACAACACAGCCCATGACTCCAATTTTCAGGTGATCGAGATGATTAAAATGAGCCTTAATCTTTATGGTGGTTTCATGAAGGTCGAACAAGGTACGGCCACATCCGGGACACGAAATGAATTCAGTTTTGGTCAACCGCATACGGCTGGCCTGAAGGATGGAGAAACTAAGGTCTTTCAGATCAGTAAAAGTGATCTGTTCTGATTCATTGGTAATGCACAAACCATCGCCGTAACCATCAATGAGCAATCCTCCAAGATCGGCTGAAGCTTTGATCTGAAGGTTTTCGAGATATCGTTCATTGTATTTTCTAAAGATCACCACAGGAACTTTCCAGATATGTGATTCAAGGGTCATGAAAAATGCACGCAGTTCCGCAAACGGGTTCTTGTTCAGACTTTCCAGAATGAGGATGGTTTTGCGGGTTTGTTTCAGCTTGGTAATGATCTCCGGGTTCTCATTCATGAAGTGGTCAAATTCCTCCTTGTTGGTGCGAATGAACTTGGTTTGTCCCCAGTGCGATCCTCCAAACAGGTATTCTTCCAATGTCAGCACCGGAAAGGAATTCCCTTCCAGATCGAGCACTTCATGGTTATTGAAGAAGTACTCGGGAATTTGCTTCCCGCGTAGAGGAAGAATCTCTGATAGTGTCCTTCCTCGTAAATCGGCCATTACAACCGTTAAAAATTCATCACCCATCCTCAGTACCGGACGCACCGACCGCCGTTCATACTCGAAGGGATTAATCTGTGCAAAGAGCGGTGCTTTAATCGGTTTGTGACCTCTATAGGTATCAATATGATTGACCAACTTACGGGCAACGGATATTTCATTTTCAGGAGCTTCGGTCAGCGAAACACGAATGGTGTCGCCGATCCCGTCAGCCAGCAAGGCGCCAATACCAACGGCTGATTTGATCCGGCCATCTTCACCTTCGCCGGCTTCAGTTACTCCCAGATGGAGCGGATAGCTCATCTCTTCCAGGCGCATCTTAAAATTCAGTAACCGCACCGTGTAAACCATCGTGCGTGTATTACTCGATTTGATGGATACAACCACATGGTCAAAATCCTGTCTTTGGCAGATGCGCAGAAATTCCATCACCGATTCTACAATACCGGCCGGAGTGTCTCCATACCGGCTCATGATGCGATCGGACAATGAACCCTGATTGGCTCCTATCCGAAGTGCTGTATTATTCTCTTTTAAAAGATTCAGAAATGGTACAAATTGTTCTTCAATTTTCTGAAGTTCTGCCTTATAATCTTCGTTCGTATAGAGCTGGTGTTCAAATTTAGCACGTCTGTCGTAAAAGTTCCCCGGGTTGATTCTTATCTTGGATACATATTTCGACGCTATTTCTGCTAAGTGAGGATTGAAATGAATGTCGGCAACAAGGGGATTTTCATAGCCGCGGGCAAGCAGTTCGCGTTTTATATTCTGAAGGTTTTCTGCATCAGGAACGCCTCTGACCGTTACCCGAACAAAGTCGGCGCCAGCCTTGATGATACGGATAATCTGTTCGACAGTAGCCTCTGTATCACTGGTATCGGTATCTGTCATCGACTGAATTCGTATCGGATTCCCATCGCCCAGCAGTAAATCACCGATACGTACCAACGATGTTTTCTGCCGTTGATACCTGGTCAAGTCCTCAATGTAGTTAAAGTTCTGATCCTTCATTTCACCCTGTATTGATGGGGGACAAAGTTAATTTAAAGTTAATAAAAACGAAAGGCAAACGCACCATATTTACAGATGAAACGAAACTTGGAACTGATCAGGCTTTTCAGTATGATTTATCCTGAAAATATGAATGTGGTAATCAGTGGAATTCTTTACTTTTGTCAGGCAAAACTAAGATTAAAATGACCATCAGAATAGCACAGGTAAGCAAGTATTATGGAAGCCAGAAGGCCCTCGACCGGGTTTCGTTTGAGATCGGGACTGGTGAATTAGTCGGGTTCCTCGGACCAAACGGTGCCGGAAAATCAACCCTGATGAAAATTATCACAGGTTTTCTTTCTTCCGACGGCGGAACGGTAACCATTAACGGCGAAACTGTAGAGACCCGCAATGTGGCTATCCGCTCCCAGATTGGATACTTACCTGAAAACAATCCCCTGTATACCGATCTGTATGTCAGGGAATACCTGGAGATGGTGGCCGGGTTTTACAGGCTTCAGAACAAAAAGGAACAGGTCCTGAAGATGGTTGAACTCACCGGGCTGAAGGATGAGCAGCACAAAAAGATCGGGGCACTCTCGAAAGGTTACCGCCAGCGGGTTGGACTGGCTCAGGCTTTAATTCATGATCCTTCTGTCCTGATCCTGGATGAGCCGACCACAGGACTCGATCCCAATCAGCTGGAAGAAATCAGGCAATTGATCCGCACCATTAGCCTGAACAAAACGGTAATGCTGTCGACCCATATCATGCAGGAAGTGGAAGCCATATGCAACAGGGTAATCATTATACACAAAGGCATCCTGGTGGCCGATGGTTCAATTGATCAGCTTAAGTCGGATCAGTTTGTTCAGAAAAGAACAGTCCTGGTCGAGTTTGACAAAACCCCTGTTCTGGATGCCCTTGGTAAGATTTCAGGTTTGCTTAAAATCGAACAGATCAGTCCGAATACCTTCAGAACCGAATCTGAGAACAACATCGATCTGAGGCCTGCCCTCTTTCGTTTTGCCGTTGCCAATCAGCTTGTCATTCTTACCATGAATGAACATCAGCAAAGTCTGGAGAATGTGTTTCAGGATGTAACCAGAAATAATTAAGCACTTTTTTTAAATAAAGACTTTTTTGTCTTCGAAATAGTTACTATCTTTGACCCGTTATGTGGATAAATTTGTAATGATTGCAACCACGAAAAAAAATGCTAAAACGAAATCTTTATTTCATCTTGCTTTTCAATCGTTTATTCCACAACTTTTAATTTTATAACTTGCAGTGCCTGAATGTTTTCAGTACATTACTGATGAATATCCGGTACTTAAATTAACCAGATTATGAGTTATTATTTCACCAGTGAATCAGTTTCAGAAGGCCATCCTGATAAGGTATCCGATCAAATTTCGGACGCTCTGCTTGATGAGTTTCTCGCCTTTGATGCCAACTCGAAGGTTGCCATCGAAACTTTGGTTACCACCGGACAGGTTGTTCTTGCCGGAGAGGTAAAATCGAATACTTATGTTGACGTGCAGGAAACAGCGCGTCGGGTTATTAACCAGATTGGATACACCAAGGCTGAATATCGCTTCGACGGCGATTCGTGCGGTGTCTTCAGCGCCATTCATGAGCAAAGTCCTGACATCAACCGCGGTGTTGAAAAAGCCGACAAAATGGATCAGGGTGCAGGCGACCAGGGAATGATGTTTGGTTATGCCAACTCAGAAACCGACAATTACATGCCGCTTCCGCTCGATCTGTCGCACCGTATTTTACTCGAACTGGCTGTCATCCGCCGCGAACAGCAGGTGATGACTTATCTTCGTCCCGACTCAAAATCACAGGTGACTGTGGAGTACAACGACGATCATTCGCCCAAACGGGTTCATACCATTGTAGTTTCAACACAACATGATGACTTTGACGACGACGAACCGATGCTTGCCAAAATCAAAAAAGATGTGATTGAGATATTGATTCCCCGTGTCAAAGCACAATTACCTAAAAGACTTCAGGTTTTGTTTGCCGGTGATATCATTTATCATGTAAATCCAACCGGAAAGTTCGTAATCGGAGGACCTCACGGCGACACAGGGCTTACAGGCCGTAAAATCATTGTCGACACCTATGGTGGCCGTGGCGCTCATGGTGGCGGAGCCTTTTCAGGAAAAGATCCTTCAAAGGTTGACCGTTCAGCCGCTTACGCTGCCCGCCATATTGCCAAGAACATGGTTGCGGCAGGTGTTGCCAACGAGATGCTGGTTCAGTTATCCTATGCTATCGGAGTGGCCAAACCTGTTGGTATTTATGTTGAAACCAGGGGAACGGCTCTTGCAGGTTTTTCTGACTCCCAGATTTCAGATAAAATTCAGGAAATATTTGACCTGCGTCCTGCTGCGATTGAACAACGCCTGAAGCTGCGCAATCCAATCTACCGCGAAACAGCTGCTTACGGGCACATGGGTCGTCAACCCAAAACAGTGACCAAAATATTCGAATCGCCTTACAACGGACGGATCGTATTGGACGTCGAACTGTTCACATGGGAAAAGCTGGACTATGTGGATCAAATAAAACATGCTTTCGGCATTTAATCTTAACTGCTGATATTGAAGTCCGGGACTGCACAGTCCCGGACTTTTTATTTTATAGCACTGAAAAGAACTATTTCGAAAGGGTAACGAAGGGGTATTGCTCAAGGAACGCGCTTTGGTTTGTGTATGTTTTGAGTAAGGTTTGAGTAAGGTTTCTGTATGTTGAGATATAGAAACCTTATTTTATCTAAATAAAAACCATGCAAATTATAAAGGGCGTTAGGCAGGCGTTCCCAGGGAGAGGATTATGCGTTTAGGGAGTATTGGATGAATCTGAAGGAGGAAGGATATAGAAAGCTATTCGAAAATAAAATGGCTGAACTTCATAAAATCGATTAATTTTGTATCCATAAACATGATCAGGCTTTACCTATGAAGACTTATTCAGCTAAACGTCTATCGTTATCCATTACAGGGGTACTCTTGATTTCCAATTTCGGATTCTTTCTGATTGAATCGAATAAGAATTACGGACACTTTTTTTCAATCCTCTTCATTCTCATCTTCTGTATTGCCTCCTATTTCATGGTTCTTTTTATCCTGAACAGGTACATCAACGAAAAGATCAAACCTATTTACAAGACAATAAGGGAGGTACCGGTCAGCGGGAAGAAAGACAAACTCTCTGAAATGATGAGTACGACCAACATTTCTGATGTTCAGAAAGAGGTGGAAGAATGGGCCAAAAATCAAACCCAGGAGATTGCCCGTCTAAAGGATCTGGAGCGTTACCGAAAGGAGTTTGTCGGCAATGTGTCGCATGAGCTTAAAACGCCGATCTTTAACATTCAGGGATATGTATTGACTTTGCTTGAAGGAGGGATCGACGATCCGAAGATCAATAAATTATACCTCCAGCGTACTGAAAAGAGTATCGACAGGATGATTTCCATAGTGGCCGACCTGGAATCAATCACTAAGCTTGAATCGGGTGAGCTGACCCTGAACTTTGTTGAATTCGATCTGGTCCGCTTAACCGAAGAAGTCTTTGAGCTGGCGCAGATGCTGGCCAGCGAACGCAATATCTCGCTGCAATTTGCAACAAAAACTGACAAGCCCATTCTGGTTCGCGCCGATAAAAAGCGGATCATGGAAGTGATGAACAACCTGGTGGGCAACGGCATCAAATACGGGAAGAAGAGGGGAAATGTGAAGGTTGGCTTTTATGACCTGCACGAAACTATCCTGATCGAAGTGAGCGACAATGGAATCGGAATGGATAAAAACGATTTGCTCCGCATCTTTGAACGCTTCTACAGGGTCGATAAGTCCCGTTCACGCGAACAGGGAGGCACCGGCCTGGGGTTGTCGATCGTGAAACACATCATCGAAGCACATGATCAGACCATCAATGTGAAAAGTGTGATCGACAAGGGAACGACCTTTACATTTACCCTTGAAAAGGCAAAATAAATGATGCATACAAATAAGCAGAGGTAAACAGTAATAAAATCAAATGAAATTACTAATTTTCAAGCGTTTTTTAAACAATCCTGAAAAGTAATAAATACTTTCAAATTCAAAACTATTATGAGCGATAGTCAATCAAAAATCCTGCTTGTCGATGACGAAGTTGATATCCTGGAGTTTATCAGCTATAATTTAGAAAAAGAAGGATATAAAGTATATACGGCCCAGAACGGTGCCGAGGCGATAAAGGTGGCCGAGAAAACCCTGCCTGACCTGATTATTCTGGACGTGATGATGCCCGAGATGGATGGGATAGCTGCCTGCGAGGAAATCAGAAGGATTCCGTCGTTACAGCATACCATGATCGCCTTTCTGACCGCGAGGGGTGAAGATTATTCACAGATTGCAGGTTTTGAGGCGGGCGCCGATGATTACATCACCAAGCCAATCCGGCCAAAAGTACTCATCAGCAGGGTTAAAGCCTTACTGAAACGCACAACGGCAATCGGTCTTCTACCGGCAGCGGTAGTTGATACAGGGCATACGATCGTGATCGGGAATCTGGTGATCGACAAGGAACGTTACCTGATACTGAAAGATGGCGTCGAGATGGTCCTGCCCCGGAAAGAATTCGAATTGTTGTCACTATTGGTTTCAAAACCAGGGAAAGTATTTACCCGCGAAGAGATCTACTATTCGGTGTGGGGCGATAATGTAGTGGTTGGCGACCGTACCATCGATGTTCACATCCGTAAGTTGCGCGAGAAGATTGGCAACGAGCAGATCAAGACACTAAAGGGAATCGGTTATAAATTTGTAGATTAATTCAGAGAACGGATTAAAGTATAAAGCCTGTTCTCTTTTTCGACAGGCCATTTCCAGATCAGGCAAATAATTCCTTAGGGGTTATTTGCCTGGTTTATTTTAGGATGGACAAACCGATAATCTATTTCCACTTATTCAATTGATATTTTGCCTGAATATTAAGTTATTCGTTCAATTCAGAGGATAATAAAAGGCGGGGAAGCTTTTGGAATACGAATACCTTTTTTTTCTATATTTGTACCTTTTTAAAAATACAGGCTTAACAGACGTTTCGATGAGCAATAAATTTCAGGTATACAAGCAATTAGACCTTGCCCAAATAAACAGGGATGTATTGAAAAGATGGGAAGAGGACGATACTTTTCACAAAAGCATTTCAACAAGGGAAGGTCATCCGACTTTTGTATTTTACGAAGGACCACCATCGGCAAACGGGATGCCCGGCATTCACCACGTTATGGCGCGTGCCATCAAGGATACCTTCTGCCGCTATAAAACTATGAAAGGCTTCCGTGTTCACCGCAAAGCAGGATGGGACACCCATGGACTTCCCGTTGAACTGGCCGTTGAAAAAATGCTTGGGATTACCAAAGACGACATCGGTAAAACAATCAGTGTTGCCGAATACAATGCAGTCTGTCGCACCGAGGTCTTGAAATATACCCGTGAATGGGAAGCATTGACCCGTCAGATGGGTTACTGGGTCAACATGGATGATCCTTATATCACCTACGAAAGCCGCTACATGGAAACGGTTTGGTGGCTTCTGAAACAGCTCTATGAAAAGAACCTGCTCTATAAAGGTTATTCCATTCAGCCATTCTCACCGGCTGCGGGTACAGGGCTCAGTTCGCATGAACTCAATCAGCCCGGATGCTACCGCGATGTGAAAGATACAACGGCAGTTGCTCAGTTCAAGGTTATCCGCAATGAAAAATCTGAATTCCTGTACAAGAATGTGGATACTGATTTGTACTTCCTGGCCTGGACGACCACTCCATGGACCCTGCCATCAAATACTGCCTTATGTGTAGGCCCGAAAATCACCTATGTGAAAGTACGTTCATTCAATCCATATACCGGCGAACCCGTCACACTAATCCTGGCAAAGAAATTGCTGGCTGCACATTTTGACCCGAAGAACGAAAGCCTGGCCCTGGAAGATTACAGTCTGGGCGATAAAAAGATACCATACCTTGTTTTGGCCGAATACGCAGGAACTGAGCTCGAAGGAGTAGATTACGAACAGCTGATCAACTGGGTAAAGCCAAAAGGAGATGCTTTCCGTGTGATTACAGGCGACTTTGTGACTACGGAAGATGGAACCGGGATCGTACATATTGCGCCAACCTTTGGTGCCGATGACGACAGGGTGGCCAAGCAGAACGGTATCGCTCCATTGATCATCGATGATCTGGAAGGCAAACGTCAGCCTATGGTCGACCGCAACGGACGATTCTTCCTGGTTGAAAACATGGATCCTGCCTTTGTAGCTGAATATGTGAATCTGGAAACCTATCCTGAATTTGCTGGTCGCTTCGTGAAAAATGCTTACGACGAAACGCTTGCCGAGGACGATGCAACAGTCGATATCGACATCTGCGTAATGCTGAAAAGGGAGAACAAAGCCTTTAAAGTTGAAAAACACATTCACTCTTACCCGCATTGCTGGAGAACCGACAAGCCCATCCTGTATTATCCGCTCGATTCATGGTTCATCCGTACCACCGCGGTCAAGGACAAGATGATTGCCCTTAACAATACAATCAACTGGAAACCGCAGTCGACGGGAACAGGGCGATTCGGGAACTGGCTCGAAAACCTGGTGGACTGGAACCTGAGCCGTTCACGTTTCTGGGGAACACCACTTCCGGTTTGGAGAACTGAAGACGGACTGGAAACCAAATGCATCGGTTCGACGGAAGAACTGATGAATGAGATAGATCAGGCAGTTGCTGCCGGAATAATGGAAAAGAATATCTATCAGGGGTTTGAAGTGGGCAACAACTCGAAAGAGAACTACGAAAAGATTGATCTTCACCGCCCGTTTGTTGATGACATCTTCCTCGTTTCTTCAACAGGTAAAAAGATGTTCCGGGAAACTGACCTGATTGACGTTTGGTTCGACGCAGGAGCAATGCCTTATGCCCAGATGCACTTTCCGTTTGAAGCCCCCTCTAACTCCCCCCAAGGGGGAGAACACGCTCCGAAGTATCAGACTGCAAGAATATCTTCTTATCCTCTATTAAAGGAATTAGCTCAAAAGCAAAAGGATAATCAAACTGAGGCTGAGACATATCTCTGGAATAATCTGAGGGGTAAAAAGTTGAGTAATTTCAAATTTAGACGCCAGCACATTATCGATCAGTTTATTGCAGATTTCGTTTGTCTTGAAAAACAACTTATCATCGAAGTGGATGGTGGTTATCATAGCCTTCCTGAGGTTCAGATCTCCGATACTCAAAGAACAGAAATTCTTATTAGTTTAGGATATAAAGTTATCCGGTTTACAAATGAGCAGGTTCTGAATGAAATTGATGTAGTTCTGGGTGAAATCCATCGCATACTGGACTCCCTTCCCCTTAGGGGAAGGGCCGGGGATGGGGCTAGTGGTATTCCTTTTCCTGCCGATTTTATTGCTGAAGGAGTAGATCAGACCCGTGGTTGGTTCTTTACCCTGCACGCCATTGCAACCATGATCGACGAATCGGTCGCTTTTAAGAACATCATTTCAAACGGACTGGTGCTCGATAAAAACGGGAATAAGATGTCGAAACGCCTGGGCAATGCAGTGGATCCGTTTGCCGCCATCGATGAGAACGGCTCCGATCCCCTGCGCTGGTACATGCTTACAAACTCGCAACCCTGGGATAACCTTAAGTTTGATATGCTGGGTGTCGACGAAGTGAAACGCAAGTTCTTCGGAACATTATACAATACTTACAACTTCTTCGCGATGTATGCCAACATTGACGGTTTTATGTATGCCGAAGATGAAATACCCGTAGCCGAACGACCTGAAATAGATCGCTGGATCATATCATTGCTGAATTCGCTGGTCAAAGAAGTGGGCGAAAGCTATGAGACCTATGAGCCAACGCGTGCCGGACGTGCCATCTCTGATTTTGTGTCCGAGAACCTGAGCAACTGGTTTGTTCGTCTCAGCCGTAAACGTTATTGGGGCGGATCGTACGATGCTGATAAGCTTTCGGCCTATCAGACGCTGTATACCTGTCTGGTCACGATTGCAAAACTTGCAGCTCCTATTGCCCCGTTCTTTGCCGATTTGCTGTACACTGACCTGAATAAAATCACTGGAAAAGAAGCCGACCAAAGTATTCACCTGGCCGATTTCCCGGTATGCAACGAGTCCCTCATCAACCGTGATCTGGAAGAGAAGATGGCCCTGGCTCAGAAAGCCTCCTCCATGATCCTGGGACTTCGCCGGAAAGAAAAACTGAAAGTACGTCAGCCCCTGGCCAGGATTATGGTTCCTGTCCTGAATAAGGATTTTCGGCAACAGTTTGATTCGGTAAAAAACATCATACTTTCCGAAGTCAACGTGAAAGAGGTGGAATACCTGACTGATGCAGCAGGTATCATCAGCAAGAAAATAAAGGCAAACTTTAAAACCCTGGGGCCGAAATATGGTAAACTGATGAAACAGATATCTGGAGAAATAGCAGGTTTCAGCCAGCAGGACATCAGCCGTCTGGAGAAAACAGGAAATTACGAGCTGAACATCAACGGTGAATCGATCCTGTTGAGCCCTGAAGATGTTGAGATACAGACCGAAGATATTCCCGGATGGCTGGTGGCCAGTGAAGGAAATCTGACTATCGCCCTCGACATCCATCTGACCGGGGATCTGAAACTGGAAGGGATTGCCCGTGAGTTTATTAACAAAATTCAGAACATCCGTAAGGAAAGTGATTTTGAAGTCACTGACCGTATAGTGCTGAGAATTCAGAAACATGACTTTTACAATGCAGCGGTCGAAAAATATAAAGACTATATCAGCAACCAAACACTTGCTTCAGAATTAATTATGATGGATAAGGTAGAGGACGAGAACTCCTACCTGGCAGAGATTGATACTGATGTGACAGCACGGATTCAGGTGGTTCGCAATTAGAACCCGATAAAGATATCTGAATGATTAAATGACTATATGATATCGAATTATTTTTATACTTTTAGCGTCCGATGAAAGCAAGTGTTGCTCGAATCAGGGGACGCAATTAAAGCTTTAATGTTATGAGTGAAAAGAACAGATATTCGGACGACGAACTTCAGGAATTCAAAGCGATAATTCTTGACAAACTCGAAAAAGCCCAGAAGGACTATATGATGTACAAAAGCTCCATAACACAGAGCGATGGAAACGATACCCAGGATACTTCACCAACCTTCAAGGTACTCGAAGAGGGCGCTGCAACCTTGTCAAAGGAAGAAGCCGGCAAGCTGGCTCAGCGTCAGCAGAAATTTATACAGTACTTGCAGGCAGCCCTGGTTCGTATTGAGAATAAGACCTATGGCATCTGCCGCGAGACCGGCAAGCTGATTTCGAAAGAACGCCTGCGCGCTGTGCCTCATGCAACGCTCAGTATTGATGCGAAAAACAATCAAAAATAAAATGGTTTAAAATACCGTTTAAGAATGATTGGAGGAGCGATTCCTTCAATCATTTTTTTATAATCCTTAAAGATGTCAAAATTACAAAAGTCAATTCTCATAGTTGTTTTGGTCCTGCTGGTCGATCAGATCCTGAAGATATGGATTAAAACAAACATGACCCTTGGTGAAGAATTCCCGGTGATCGGCCACTGGTTTATAATCCATTTTGTTGAAAATAACGGCATGGCCTTTGGCTTCGAGTTTGGAGGCGAATACGGCAAGATCTTTCTAAGCCTGTTTCGTGTATTTGCCGTGTTCGGCATTGGCTGGTACATCCTAAAACTGGTCAAAAAGGACATCTCCATGGGCTTCATCGCCTGCGTCTCGCTGATCTTTGCAGGGGCCATCGGAAACATCATCGACAGTGCCTTCTACGGACTGATTTTCAACGAAAGCAACGGACAGGTTTCAACCCTGTTTCCTGTCGGTGGAGGTTATGCCTCTTTTCTTCACGGACGAGTGGTTGATATGTTCTATTTCCCGCTGATTTCAGGCGTTTATCCCAGTTGGGTGCCCTTTGCCGGTGGAAGCGATTTCCAGTTCTTCCGCCCTGTATTCAACGTAGCCGATTCGGCCATTTCAGTGGGTATCTTTTCAATCATCCTGTTTTATCGCCGTCAGTTCAATAAACTTGATCTGCATGAAAAAACACCTGTTACCGATGAAATCAACACCGACGAAGTGCAAACAACAGTCCACGAAAACGATTCTAACTTAAATTGATTATTTTACTTGCGAAATATCGGCAAATTCTGTAAACTTGCACTCCGAAAAAAGCGTTCTCTCATTTTGTTAATCATTCAACCTGAAATAAAAAAACCATCAACATATTTCAGGGCCTATAGCTCAGTTGGTTAGAGCACCTGACTCATAATCAGGTGGTCCCTGGTTCAAGCCCAGGTGGGCCCACTTCAAAATCAAGCACTTACGCATTTATTTGTGTAGGTGTTTTTTGCTTTTACCCATCAATGTCCTTGGATTTCTATTTATCCTGAATATTTATTTCTGAATTTAACTGTCCAACTACCAATTATCCTTAGCGATATGAATTGGTCGACACGCAACCGTCAATTTTCCCTTATCGGGATTTCCTCCTGAGCTTATGCCTCAGTAGTAAAAAAGATGATTCTCCCTGACTGGCTTAACAGGCAGCTGATCCTGTCCATTTCTCTGGCGTTCGGTTCGGGATCGGGAGGGTATTCCTTGGGTATTTATTTTCTATATCTGTACTATGATTGATCTATAACTGTACTAAAATTCGTATCTTTGTATAGATAGAGATCAATCATAGTTTAATCATTGAAAAGGAATACCCTCTCGAATACTAATTTAATACGAATGAATTATGGCACGAATGAAACGGAACATCGGTGATCTGGTCTCAGGACGGATCGCGAACGTGGTATTTTACACGCGGAATGGAGTTAACTATGTGAGGGCGGCCCCTGAGCGTAAAAAAGATTCCTGGTCTCCGCAGCAGTTGTTGCACCGCCAGCGGTTTAGCAAGGCCAGCTACCTTTGGAGCCAGCTGAAAAAATCAAGTGTTGCGCCTATCTGGAACCTTGCAACTGAGCACGCAAATGGTTATGCCTGGTTTATGAAAGCCAACATGCCAGCCTATGCCCTTGATGGCAGCATTATTGACCCCAAAATGCTGAAGATCTCCACGGGTAAACTACATCTGCCAATGGATCTGGAAGCCTCCCGAGAGGCAGCAGGAAGCGCTGCGATAGCCGTTAGTTGGAAGAATGATCCAAATATGAGGGGGAAACGCCTGGTGGATGAATTAATGGCCGTAAGCGCAACCGATGGGCATTACTCTGCCCTGACTCCAATAGGTCTGCTGAGAAGCGCCCAAAATGGCTCATTTACATTGCCCGTAAAGCCAGCCGATGCAACGCATGTTTACCTGTTCTTTGCCTCAGCAGATGGGATGGATTATACGGAGAGCGTTTGCTTTGAATTAGGTACGAATTAGACGAATTAATATGGTTTCCCCCATTTACGCTATACGCTATAGTTTTATTAGCGGATAGATTTTTGTGCCCTGAAATGATCGGTTATTGGACTGTTCATACTTTTAATGATTTTCCTAAATGGTTGCACATAAATATTCCTTATATTTCCGAATGTAATTAATCATGTGTAATGGAGAATCTATTGTCGATCTCATACAATATTCTATTTGGGAGTTTGCGCCCTTGGACTCCAACCAATCAGGGGGAGGAAAAATTCCGGCATTTGTTAAACCAACACCTGAGAAAAAGCAAAGACAATGTCCCTGATTTTTTCAGGCACCTTAAAACTGCATTTGAAAATCTTCAACTTCAAACCGAAACTGAAAATCTCAGTGAGTTTGATCTGCTATCGCAAGCTGTTACAGGTCCGGATTTTGAAAATGAATTTCAAATGATATCCCTGCCAGTATTTTTCAATAAACAGACCGAGTTCTATTCCCTTCTAATCAAAAATGAATTGATTGGTACGCTGTCAGTTGTTTTTGAGAAATTAAAGCAAGCTGATGAGGTAGAGACTAAATGTACCCTCTATCATCTGTTCGAAAAAATAAATGAACTTTTAAGCAAAACTTCAGAACTTACTCTTGACGACAAAGCGATTTTATTCATCATTAATACCTTGAAATTATGCCTTTTAAATCTTCATACCGAACTTGTTCGTCATTACAAGGAATATCTTGATTTTGAAGTCTTAAGCGAAGGTGAAGTGCTGTATCAGATAGATCCTGATTTTGAATATAAAAAAACAGAAACGGTAGGCATCGCCTATTTAATTGACCGGTTCTTAAACGAAAACAAGGCTAGGGTAAAAGCTTCTGAAAAGGAGATTGTTGTTCCGGCAGTAAAAAAAGAAGCTGTAATAATTGAAGTCCAAGTATTTATACCCCGTCAATCAGATTTCAGAGGTTCAGGGAAAAGCCCGGTAAGCTTTACGGACATTAGTAATGTGGTACTTTTTTCAAATTTCGAGAAGGAACTCTTCGATTCAAAACTTATTGACGCAGATTACCAGTTTCAGCCCAGGCGAGGTCGTAAGGAAATGCTTGCTGCACTTTACAAAATACTGATACAGAAGAATTATTTCCATAAAACAAATCGTAAAAAGGGAAAACCTTTTGAAGCATGTCATTACAGGCAATATCTGGATTACAGATATGATACCGACACTTCGCAGCAATTCCGGAAATGCACTCCGGAGAAAATTCAGCAATTCAAGCATAAGTACTCTTGGATAGATAATATTGCCTTTTGCAGATAAATTACCACCCTTACAAATCGTTAATACTGCCCTTAATACCACCCCATCCCCACATGTATCTGACTATGTGGCTCTTAACTCTTTTCCGATAATACCGCTTTTCTCAATATTATAGTACCTCCAAAATTCTCCTGAACTTTGTCATGTCATTGAAAATCAATGATGACTTTACCGGTAAAGTCCATTTCTTATTTCAAATTTTTAAGTAATGGACACAAATGTTTCAACACAATTAGAAGAGCTGAAAAAGCTCATTCAGGAGCAAAACTTGCTCAAGAAAGAAGTTTTAACATCAAAAGAAACGTCGGTTTATCTGGGTTTGTCCCTGGGATACCTGTATAAGCTGACCGGCAAAAGCAAGATCCCGGCTTACAAGCCCAATAACGGTAAGCTGTATTACCGGAGGATGGATTTGAATCGCTGGATGTTGTCCAAACGCAGGGCGTGCCTTACAGCGATGTCAGATTCATGCGAGTTGTTTATCAATCAACCTGAAAAGGACTGATCATGCAGGAGATCTTAAACGCAATGCTCCAGCTTGCTGAAGAACTGAAAGAGGTCAAGGCGCTGATTCAAAACCTGAAGAAAAGCCGGACTGAACAGTTTAAAGAATCATGGATTGACGGGCAGGAGGTTTCTCTTGCCCTCAATCTAAGTCCACGCTCCCTGCAAACCCTGCGCACTAAGGGTGTGCTGCCCTTCTCCCAATTTAATGGTAAATGCTATTACAAGGCATCCGACCTGGAAGCGCTGCTCGAAAGCAATTATACCCTTAACAAAAAAAAGTAAAGTGATGATTAACGAAACGGATATTTTGCACATCACCCATTACGGATTGAATATTTACGCTCATATTTTGCGTACGTATTATCCGGAGGAGGTAGTTCTTGAACTTTCGGGCAAACAGTGTAAACCCACCCGAAATCCATTCAACGTCAACCGGCACAGCCTGAATATCAGCAATCTTGCTGGAGTATTCTGTTACGAGGACAGCGAAAACCCCGACTTCAAAGGCAATCCTTTCGATTTTGCTGCGCTTCACTACGGTTTAACAGGGCAGGAATTGCTGGAAAAGTTAAATCAAGAGATGAACCTGCTAATTGGAAAGCCAAAAGGGTTTTATACCAACGATCAGAATAAACTGTTTGTTCCTGAATTCGTAATGAGCTTGCCCAGCTTCAGTTATTACCGCTGTCCGATAAGCAATACCCAGCCTAATGCGGAAATATCGCTCCTGGATGCTTACAAGGTCATCAGCGGTAATCGGTACAAAGTCAGGACTGCTGAGCTGAGAGGCATTCACGAACCGGAAGCGGCAAGTAAATACAAACGAACACACTTTGATTATGTGACATTCTCAGGGGTGTTTTCAAAGCGCAGCGATGCAGCTTTGGTAACCCATTCAGGGCTTTTAACGCTCGATTTTGATCACGTAATTAATGTCAGTGAACTCAAGGGAACTTTGCTCGCAGATCAGTATTTCGAAACTGAACTGATGTTTGTCTCTCCTTCGGGCCACGGGCTGAAATGGATCATTGCCATTGATGTGAATCAATGTGCTCATCAGAGGTGGTTTCTGGCTGTGGAGGCGTATTTAAAGACCAAATACGGGTTAGAGATAGACCAGTCAGGGAAAGACATTTCCCGGGCTTGCTTCCTGTCTCATGATCCGGAAGTCTATATTAACCCAATTTATTTAAGTTGTCCTTATTCACAAACTTTTAATACAAATGGTCATGAATCTAAATAAACAATTTATCGCATTGTTAAAGAAGGTTTTTAAACCACGATCCTTCAATTGGGGCCTTTGGGGACCTGCTCTCACTTTCACCTTTCTCTATGTGGTCTTACTGATGGATTTCTTCATTATTGCCTTGGCTACTGCTATGAGACTTCACCCACCTTCATAACATGGATCAGACCCCACAACCCCCAACCTTATTGACCTTATTCCTATTCGGATAAACAGATAAGGTTGGGTTCAGGGGCGTTCTGTAAGTTACTAAGGTTAATAAATTGAAATTAAGGTTTTTCGGTTCCGCTAGGAACCAAATGTGGGTAGAATAAATATTGTCATTATGCCTTTTGTCCCATACAGGACAAAAGCTCAATGGATTAATGGTTTTTTCTACCCACATATTTTCCCTAAGGGAAATTTTAAAACAGGTTTTAGTAAAAATGCATGATATGCTATAATAATATAAACAGATGAAGAAGAAATTTAATCCACAGGAGTGGTTGGAAAACATCGATAAAGGGAAAGAGGAAAAAGAAATAAGGAAAACGGATGAGGGGGTCCCGAAACAAGTTCGGGATGACGGGGCAATCAACACTGTACGGGATGACGTTGAATTGATCATTTCGCGCATTGAAGCCGCACAAAGGGATATTACGGCTAGTTATAAGGATTGGCGGGATATTGGCTTTGCGCTGGCGGACGAGTATGGCGAAAGAGGACGAGACTACTATCATCGGATCAGCCGGCTTTATCCCGGCTATTCTGACACCGATTGCAACAATCAATACAATAGTTGTATGAATGCCAAAGGTCATGGGATAACCATGAAAACGTTCTTTCACCTTGCAAAGCAGGCTGGGATTGATGTGAGAGTGCAGGAAGACGGAAGACAGGAGTCGGGAGACCGAAGAACGGAGACTCAAGACCAAAGACCGGAGACGGGAGACGGGAGACCGGAAAAGGAGGCGAATGATGTGGTGGATTTGCCAACGCTGCCGGATGAGGTGTTTGTTGCTCTGCCTGATTTTCTTCAAAAGGTGGTGGCTCAGTGTACATCCAATGAGGAGCGGGATATTTTGCTGCTGGGGTCTTTGGTTACCCTTAGTTCCTGCCTGCCAAAAGTGTATGGGGTCTATGACGGCAAAAGGGTTTATCCCAATCTCTATTTGTTCATTACCGCCCAAGCCTCAGCCGGAAAAGGCCGGTTGGTCCATTGCAAACAACTGGTTAAGCCAGTTCATTGGGAACTGAGAAAGTTGACCCATCAAATGAAGCAGCAATATGAGATGGAAATGAGGGAATACAACCTGCAGAAAGGAAAGGATTTAAGCATTGAAAAGCCTGTAAAGCCACCCGAGAAGATGCTTATCATCCCGGCCAATAACAGTACAACGGGTGTTTTCCAGTTGCTGTCGGACAACGAGGGGAAAGGTCTGATCTTCGAGACCGAGGGGGACACCCTGGCACAGGCTTTTAAGAGTGATTACGGGAATTATTCGGATGGTTTCCGCAAGGCCTTTCACCATGAAACAATTTCGTATTACCGACGTACGGACCGTGAATATGTGGAGATTGAATCTCCCTGCCTTTCAACGGTTCTGTCAGGAACACCCAAACAGGTGGCCGCACTCATTCCCAATGCGGAGAATGGATTGTTCAGCCGGTTTATCTTCTATTTCATGAACATCAAACCCGTTTGGAAAAATGTGTTTGCTTCGAACAACGATGGACTGGAGGTGTATTTCGATGGCCTGGGACAGGAGTTTTTACCGCTTTACAAGGCACTGAATGAGAACCCGGCCATACGGTTTTGCCTGACCGATGAGCAACAGGATCAGTTTCATGTCTTCTTTACGCAGATACAGGAAAAATACCTGACACTGCAGGGCATGGACTATATGGCAACGATCCGGCGACTGGGATTGATTGCCTTCCGCATCGCCATGGTTTTTACAAGCCTTCGCTTGCTTGAAACGGGTGATTTCTCGGAAAAGCAGGTTTGCACCGACAGCGATTTCCAGACGGCACTTTCGATGGTCAGAATCCTGGTTAAACATTCCAGTCATGTGTATTCAGAGTTGCCGGAGGATATAAAACCTGCAAAGCCCAAAGACCGGAAGGAGCAATTTTTGGATAAGCTGCCTGAGAAGTTTAGCCGACAAGATTATCTCGAACTGGCCAAGAGTTTATCCATTCCAGTTAGGACTGCGGAAAAATATATCTATCAATTTACCGAAAAGGGCTTGTTGTTTCGGGACCAGCAGAATAGTTACATCAATCTGACAATTACGGAGGGGAAGTGAGAAAGATAAGAGACAGTGAGCAGGGGAAACTTGTAATTTGTAATTCAATCCTGCTTTCATATCCTCCATTTACTCCGTTTACTCCGTTTACTCCGTTTACTCTATTTACTCTATTTGGTATTTTATTCAAATCTCTAATTTTTCCTTGCATTCAATCATTTTAAAACTAAGAAAAGAAAACTGAAACAAATAAACCATTCATACAACAATCGCTTGTTTAATTCACTGCAAAGTGATCATTCACTGCAAAAAAGTTTATCTCTATCTATAAAGATAAAGGGAGGGACTATGTCTAAGAAGAAAAAAGAAGAGAGTAAGAAGAAAAAAGTAAAAAAGGGGAAATAGGGTAAATGGAGTAAATGGAGTAAATGGGGGAAAAGGCAAATGGGCAGAAAAGCATAGTGATCAGTTTAAGCTAATGATATTGAAACACAAGAATAAACAAAAGACAATAGTATAATAGCGTAAAGGGGCAGCGTAGGAAACATATTATAAAGTCACGAACTTTTATGGCATTTTGCATTTTTGTTGTTGAGCATGTCTAGGCATCTTACATTTCCTAAGAATCTCCTTCCCTATATTGATAAATATTATTCCATTATTATTAACTTAGCCATTCTTTGAATGAATTCAAAAGTATAAATTCATAAATTGCACATCCATCTTAAACTAAAGTGAATCAGTGGCCACCAACAAAAACGCAACCATACGCTATCAGACACTTAACCGGTGTTTCAGGAATCCTGGGAGAAAATACTACATTGAGGATTTGATTGAAGCCTGCAACGATTCTTTGTTGGATATCGATCCGTCTTCAACTGGAATAAAACGGCGACAGGTTTTTGATGATATCAAATTCATGCGCGACTCACAAGGGTTTGATGCTCCAATTGAATCTTTCAAGGATGGGAAGAAGGTTTATTACCGTTACAACGATCTATCATTCTCAATTAATAATCAACTTTTGAATGAAAATGAAGCCAATCAATTAAAAGAAGCTTTGTTAACCATATCAAGGTTTAAAGGTATGCCTCAGTTTGAATGGGTCGATGAAATTTCTGCCCGTCTGGATTCCGGCCTTGGTTTATCTCATAACACGGGAAAAATAATTGAGTTTGAACAAAACAGTTTTTTACGTGGATTGGAAAATATAACTCCCAGCTATAATGCAATTTTGTATCAGAAGGTGGTTGAAATTGAGTACAGAAGTTTTAAACAGGATTTACCTCAGACAATTGCTTTTCATCCTTACTTTCTAAAACAGTACAATAACCGCTGGTATATTTTTGGATTAAACGATGCGAGCGGATTTATAATGAATCTGGCATTAGATAGAATCATTTCAATTCAGGATAGTAAAAAGAAGTTCATTCCAAATGATACAATTGACTTCAGCGAGTATTTTGAGGATATTGTGGGTGTTACTGTTGAGAATAATGGAAAGCTAGTAAAAGTAGTTTTGAAAGTTAACAACAACCTTCTGCCTTATATTCAGACAAAACCTATACATGGATCGCAAAAACTCAAACAACAAGGAGACTCATTTACAATCATTACCCTTGATTTAGTGCCAAATTACGAATTGGAATCAATTATTCTATCATACGGAGAAGGTGTTGAGGTGCTTGAGCCACTTTCATTGAGAAATAGGATTAGTGAAAGAATAAATACAATCAGCAATAATTATAAAACAATAAGTGCAGAATAGTTGCACAACTAACAACAAACTTTACAACATGAATAAAATAGGATTTCAAAATTTTAGAAGGTTTGAGAATTTTCAACCGATAGAATATAAGGATGTAACCTTTCTGGTGGGCCGAAATAATTCTGGTAAATCAACACTTGTTAAAGCTCTGCTGCTTATTATTGACTATCTGAAATCAGAAGACGTCAGAACTTTTTCGTTCAGTAAAAACAATGTTGAAGATGTTAATATTGTTACCTATGGCAGAGCCAAATGTAAGAATAGAACTGACGATGACTTTATCGAATTTGAATTGCAATTTGATAATTTTAAAATTGATATAACTGTTACAGGTAAATCGGATAGTACAAACATTGATGTGAAATCATATAGTATTTCCGATTTATCAAGAGGATTAATTTTTACATTATATCCAAGTAATTCCTCCATTTCAATTTCAAATAAATCTCAGATTTCAGAGAATAAACCTTCAGAATACGAATATCTATTGAGTCAATTATTAGAAAAGGAATCTGACCTAAAAAAACAGATTAAAGTAATTGAAGACAAGTTTAGTGAAACCTATATCATTACGAATAATGAGCTTAAGAGTTTAAAAGAAAAGATAAAAACGATTAGAGCAAGCATCAGAAAGAGTATTGTTAACAAAGACAATTTCAATTTAGACACCCATTTTAATAAGGATGCTTTAAAAGACATTATTGAAGATTCAATTTTGGAATTTTCTGCAGAATATGAAATGCAATATCATGACATTCAGAAAGGTAAAAAACAAAAGAAAAATTTTGAAAATCTGAAGGCATTTAAAGACAACAAATTTAAGATTGAATCTTCAGTCTTAGAGATATTGGAAAAAATAGATCAAACAACCACTGTTTACCTTGGGGCAACATTATATAAACAATCTGCTTTATTTGCTATTCGAGATAAGAACAACACACTTGCTCAGGTCATACATGAATACAAACAATTAGGCATTGATAAAGAACAAGGTAGTGATGCATTTCTTTTCGTAAAAAAATGGATGAGTGAGAAAGAATTCGAAATTGGAGAATCGTTTGCAATAAAAATGCACGCAGGTGAAGCCTATGAAGTAGTCGTTAATTCAAATGGTATTGAAATACCATTAGCTGATAAAGGCATGGGGTCAATCCAGGCAATGCTTTTAATCCTTCGTATAGCTACGATTATTCACAAAAAGCAAAAAGACAAAAAAGATTATACGGTGATTATTGAAGAACCTGAATTAAATCTTCATCCTGCATTACAAAGCAAGTTAGCAGATTTATTTTTTTACGTTAATAAAGAATATGGAATAAAACTAATTATCGAAACACATTCCGAATATATAATTAGGCGGTCTCAAGTTTTAGTGGCTGAAAAGGAGCTTGAAATTGCTCCTAATGAAAATCCATTTTGTGTCTACTATTTTGCAAAAGAGCTTGGAGTGCTTCCTTATCAATTAGAATATAAAGAAAATGGCAGATTCAATAGGAATTTTGGTGAGGGATTTTTTGATGAAGCAACAAAGAGTACTATGACATTACTTAAACTTAAAACTCAAGAATAATATGAGTGATTTTATAGTGTACGCTGAGAAAAAAGCTTTTGATGAAATTACTTTCAATGGTTCATATCCTAATCTTAAAAGTATTTTTACAAATCATTCTACCATTTTTCTTAATCTGACAAAAGATGAGGTAAAAGAAGATATATTGTCTGAAGGCGAAATCTTTTTCTATCTTCATGCTTATCCCGGAGCAAACATACCTGAAGCTTATCCTGCACAATTTCGGAATGTATATGCCGATTTTAGCACTCTTGTTTTTACACCAAGAAGCATATATTTTTTAAATATTCCAAAACATGATGCGGATTCATTGCAGCAGCAATATGGGATAATAGTTCAAAGTAGCAATGATATTTCTGATAATATTTTAAGGGGTGGGGCTCATCGAGAATTAAATAAGGATATGATATTAAATGTTGGGACCGGTTCAGGGTGGAAATCTTTATTCGATTTCACGTTACCACCTTCGAATTCCCTTGTAATAACAGATGATTGGCTATTCAAGAATGAAGAGATGGGAAATATAATTGGAGAAACAAATATTGTAAATTTCATAGATGCTATATTACCCATAGGATTATTAACTGATTTTCATATACTGATTATTACTGATGATCAGGACAGAACTCAGCTGCGTTGTGAAAAATTAGTAGCTGATTTAAGTAGTAGAATTAAGGTTTTAAGGGAGTACCCTATTGTTTTTGAACTTGTTTTTGCTGATACCATTCATAAAAGAAAAGCCATTTTAAACTATATTAGTGTTACATGTGATAAAGGGTTTGCTATGTTCAGATTAAGCGATAATATAACAATAAGGGATGATAATGACTTTAGATATGAAAGGGTATTTAATAGAATAGAAAAGGAAGAAGGTGATACAGTTTTTTATTCTGACACCCTCCTTTTGCACAAAATTAAGGATAAGTGTATTTCAGTTAAGCAGTACATAACTAATCGTCACCAAGAACCTAATCGCAGGATTTTAGGTGATTGCAATTCTGACAAGTCTTTGAAAAACCGCCTAATCAACGACGTTTGAAAATAAAAACAAGAATGCACCTCCACTGCACAGTTAATTATTTACTTTGTATCATCAAACAAAAAGAAAAGGAAAACAATGGCTATTAATAACAACCATAACTCAAAAGTCGATGTAAGTTTCATATTCCAGATTACTGATAAAGTACTGTGGAATACCTATTTGAAAAGTGAAGTTGGTGATGTAATTCTGCCTTTTGTAGTTATTCGACGTTTGGATTGTATCCTTGAGTCGGTAAATCAAAAAGTCAGGACAGCATACGAAACCTTTAAAGATAAGGTAAATGAAGACAAGCTCGACCCCATTCTCCGCAAAGCTGCAGGTGGGTTGCAATTCTACAATACCTCAAAGCACACACTCGAATCATTAAAGGAAAATCCTAGAACCATCGAGATTGACTTCCACAATTATCTGAATGGGTTTAATAAAGAAGTCAGGGATATTATTGACAATTTTCAGTTCGATAAGGTGATTTCCCGCCTGATCAAAAATAAGCTGCTTTATCAAATGATTGATGCCATTTGTCAGGTTGATTTGCATACCGACAAAGTGGATAACCACGACATGGGTTATGTTTTTGAAGAATTAATCCGTGTAAGTAATGAGTTGAGCAATCAGGCTGCTGGGGAGCATTTTACCCCGCGCGATGTGATTAATTTAATGATTAGAATTATTTTCAGCACTGAAAGGGAAATCCTTATTCAGGCAGGAATTATCCGAACTATTTATGATCCGACCCTGGGTACCGGTGGTATGATTAACCTTTCAAAAAACTATGTCCTCGACGTTTTGTGCAAAGACAGTGTTTATAAACCAACCATCAGAACTTACGGTCAGGAAATTAACGAACAGTCTTACGCAATTGCCAAGTCTGAAGCGCTAATTACTGGCGAAAACGTGGACAATATTCGTCATGGAAATACATTTACAGAGGACCGTTTTCCCGATAAACATTTTCATTACCAGTTTGCCAATCCGCCTTATGGGGTAACCTGGAGCAAGGATGCCGACTTTATTAAAAACGAAAGCGCCAATCCTGCCGGAAGGTTTTATGCCGGGTTACCGGCTACAAGCGATGGCCAATTGCTTTTCGTTCAACACATGATAAGCAAAATGGAGCGAGAAGGAGGAAAAATCGCTGTGGTAACCAATGGCTCTCCTTTGTTTTCCGGAGGTGCAGGTAGTGGTGAAAGTGATATTCGTAAATGGATCATCACCAACGACTGGCTCGATTGCATTGTGGCCCTTCCTAAAGACCTCTTTTACAATACAGGAATCAATACATATATTTGGTTTATCACGAACCAAAAATCCAAGCAACGCCGGGGAAAAGTACAGTTAATTAATGCTAATATATCCGAGGATAAATTAAATGGTGAAGAAGGTTTTTGCCGCCCCGAAAAGCGAGCAATGGGTAACAAACGAAATAAAATTGAATCGTTTCATATCGAAAAATTGGTTGAAATCTATACTCGTTTTGAAGAAGGTCCTTATTGCAAAATATACAACAACGACGATTTTGGATACTATCAGATAACAGTTGAACAACCGGAATACAACGAAAAAGGTAAACCCGTTAAAGATAAAAAGGGTGGAGTAAAACCGGATTCTAAAAAACGCGATAAAGAAACCATTCCGCTTACTGAAGACATCGAAGTGTATTTTCAGAACGAAGTACTCCCGAATGTTCCGGATGCTTGGATTGACTACGACAAAACCCGCATTGGCTATGAAATCAGCTTTACCAAATACTTTTATGAATACAAGGTATTAAGGCCGTCAGCAGAAATAAAAGCTGAAATTGAAGCCCTTGAATATGGCTCGATAGGACAAAAAGGGATTACCGAACTTCTTAAAGAGCTTTTGGGATGATGAAAATTTATTCGGAACATAAGAAAACAGATTTTAGAATACTGAAGAAGATTCCTTCGCATTGGAGTCTTCAAAAGATAAAATTTATTGCGAATATTTATACTGGAGATAGTCTTAATGACGATTACAAAACTCTATTTGAATCGGACGATAAAGATCATTTAGCATATATATCTTCAAAAGATATTAATGTTGATACTTCTGAAATTCAATATGAAAATGGAATGCGAATACCTTCAGACTATGGGAAATTCAAAATTGCACCGAAAAATTCTGCTGTTTTATGCATAGAGGGAGGAAGTGCTGGACGAAAGCTGGCATTTACAAATCAGGATGTTTACTTTGTAAATAAACTTGCTTGTTTTAACGCAGTAAATCCAATAACAGCTAAATTTATTTATTACTCATTAAAATCTGATATTTTTCAAACTCAATTTTATAATTCCATTACTGGAATGATTGGTGGGGTAAGTATTTCCAATTTAAAAAATTTTTATCTTTCAATTCCACCTCTTTCCGAGCAAACCCAAATCACCCGTTTTCTTGACCACCAAACGGCCATTATTGACGAAATCATCCAGCGAAAGGAAAAACAGATTGAACTACTGAAGGAAAAACGACAATCCATTATCAATGAAGTGGTAACCAATGGAATTAACCCCAATGCCAAAATGAAAGATAGTGGCATTGAATGGTTGGGCGATTTTCCTGAGAATTGGGAAATAAAGAAAATTAAGCACTTATCTCAAGTAATTTCTAAAGGTACAACTCCTTCAACTGAAGGAAGAGGAATGGTTGATTCTGGTATTAGATATTTAAAAGCTGAAAACATCAAAGACAATTTAGTTTCTGAAATGCCTGAATTTTATATTGATGATGAAACTAATGAGATATTAAAGAGGTCTCAACTAAAAGAAAACGATATACTTTTTGTAATTGCTGGTGCAACTATTGGTAAAACTGCAATTCTTCAAAGAGAATTTACCCCAGCAAACACTAATCAAGCAATATCATTCATAAGATTAAAAGAAAACGAAAATTATAATTTTGTACATTATTGGTTAATGTCACCTAAGATAATTCAACAAGTATGGTTTAAGGCAGTTACATCGGCTCAACCTAATTTATCGATGGAAAATCTCGGGAATCTACCTATATTTTATCCACCAAAACAAGAACAAATCCAAATAGTTGATTTCTTAAAAATTGTGAGTAAAAGAATGGATGAAGTATCATTACAAATTAGTATTCAAATAGAAAGTCTAAAAGAATACCGTCAATCCCTCATTTCGGAAGCTGTCACAGGCAAAATTGATGTTAGAGATTGGCAAACTATAAATTAAAGAAATTTGCAATGGCTGAAGGAACCAAGGAAATACATCTGGAAGATCATGTTGTAAAATACCTGACTAAAATTGCCCAACCCGAATTTCCGGAATATACCGTAAAAGATAACTCTTGTTACGACAAGGATTTGTGCCTGATACCGGAGGATGTTGTTGGGTTTTTCAAAGATACCCAGCCTAAAAAATACAAAGCCATCGTTGACCAATTAGGCAGCGATACCGATAAAAAGATTGCCTGGTATGCATCTAAGGCTGTTGAATCGTTGAAGCACAAAACTATTAGTTATTTCAGGACCAAGCTGAAAGTTTCAGGCCAGCACTTAGAGCCAATCTTCTTCAAACCCCAACACAGCAAATCTCCCGAACATTTTGAATGGTATTCAAAAAACAGGCTAACTATTATCCGGCAGCTTAAATATTCCAAAAAGAATGAAAATTCTATCGATATTGTTCTTTTTATCAATGGAATACCTGTTGCAACCATAGAGCTTAAAAATGCGTTGACAGGCCAATACCTTCATAATGCCATTAAGCAATACATCGAAAATCGTGATCCAAAAGAATCCTTATTGGAGTTCAAACGTTGCCTGGTTCATTTCGCAGTAAGCACCGAACAGGTTAGTATGTGTACCGAATTGAAAGGCAAAAGTACTTTCTTCCTGCCCTTCAACAAAGACTTGGTAAACCATGATGATAATGACTATGCAACTTCTTATTTGTGGAAGGATGTTTTACGGAAGGATTCCATGCTTGATTTGATTCAGAATTACATTGATATTCAAATCAATAAAGAAAAGTACTATGACATTAAAACAAAAGAATTAAAAGAAAAGGAAAAGCCTATCCTACTTTTTCCGCGCTTTCATCAGCGAAGGGCTGTTCAGAGTTTGCTGGCAGCAATACATCAGGATGGTTTAGGCAACAAATACTTAATTTATCACTCGGCTGGCTCAGGTAAGTCGAACACCATAGCATGGTTGGCACATCAGTTGTCTGGGTTTCATCAAAATCCGGATGATGAAAAATCATTGTACAACAGCATTATTGTGGTTACCGACCGTCGTATTCTGAATAAACAGATACAGGATAGCATTCGTCAGTTCCAACAGGTGCCCGGCAGTGTGGTTTATATCGATGAAACCAAGCCTAGTTCCGAACTGGCCGCAGCCATTGAAAATTGTACCCCAATCATTGTAACAACTTTACAGCGGTTTCCAATTATCTCTTCCACTCTATCGCAAAACAAGGATAAAACTTATGCTGTAATCATTGACGAAGCACACAGCTCCCAGGCAGGTGAATCAGCTCGACACCTAAGAAAAGCATTATCACTGGACGAAGCCGAAAAGGAAGATGGAATAGTAAAAGATCTGGATGAAGTTATTGAGGAGGAAATAAAAAGTAAGGGTGACCAAAAGAATATCTCATTTTTTGCCTTTACTGCAACACCAAAACAAAAAACAATTGAGCTTTTCGGCACTATCAGAAACGGGCAGAAAGAGGCTTTTGATACCTACACGATGGAGCAAGCCATCAAAGAAGGCTTTATCAAAGATGTGTTGAAAAACTACATGAGCTGGAAGCGTTATTACAAACTGGTAAAGCGCAATGAATTGGCAGATAAAGAATACGAGAAAAAGAAAACCGTAAAATTACTTTCCTCCTTTGTTGATTTGCAGGATCATGCCATTGAGAAGAAGGCCAGAATAATGATCGAACACTTTGTTTCTCAAACTCAGAATGAAATACAAGGCAAAGCAAGAGCCATGTTGGTGACCCGTTCAAGGCTTCATGCTGTGCGGTTTAAGCGAAAATTCGATGATGTTATGAGGGAAATGAAGTTACCTTATGGTGCATTGGTTGCTTTCAGTGGTACTGTTACCGATGCCGAAACAGGCCAGGATTACACCAAAGAGAACATGAATAATCTGGGTGGAAAAATAGATATATCTGATGCCTTTAAACTACCTCAATACAGGATTCTGATTGTGGCCAATATGTATCAGACAGGCTTCGATGAACCATTGCTGCATACGATGTTTGTCGATAAAAAATTAGGCGGTTCAAGTACGGTGCAAACATTAAGCCGGTTAAACCGGACTGCTCCGGGTAAGGACTCAACAATGGTGCTTGATTTTGTGAATGATCCGGAAAAGGTTCAGGAAGATTTTCAAATGTATTACGGCGGCATTTATATGGATTTGGATGATCAGACCGATCCAAACAGTTTATATGATGTCCAGAATAAAATTGAAGCATATAATCTGATATATTCCAATGAATTGGAGGCGTATGCAAGACTCTTTTTTACAAAAGGTGACCACAAGGAAAAACTACAACCCATTTTAAACGAAGTAGTCAGAAGATTCACCGCCGAATTAAATGAAGATCAGAAAGTTGCTTTCAAGGCCAACATTAAAGATTTTGTCCGGCTGTATCGGTTCTTATCTCAGATCATCACGTTTACTGATGTTCAGTTGGAAAAATACTATGTTTTCCTTTCGGATTTATTCAAAAAGTTACCGGCCAGTAACAATGCTTTACCAACTGAAGTGTTGGACGAAATTGATCTGGATAGCTACAAGCTGCAATTTCAGTTTAAAACAGATTTGGATCTTCAAAGCAATAATACACCCATGCAGGGGTTGTCTCCGGGAGGTGATGGAAAAAAAGATGAAGATGAAATGGAATGGTTAAAGAAAATCATCAAAGTATTAAACGATACTTACGGTTTGGATTTAAAGGAAGAGGATAAAGTTGAATTTGAAAGGGTTAGAAAGAACATTTATGCCAACGATGAATTGATGAGTTTCTTCAATCCCAGAAACAGTAAAGACAATATTCAGGATAAATTCAACGAAGAAATTGACAATGAGCTATTGAATTTCATCAATACAAAACTTGAACTATACAACAAGCTTTCTGAGGATAAAGTTAACCTGATGTTTAAAAGGCTTTGGTTCAATGATATTTATGACCAGAGGGTAAGGGGACTTGTTGGATAGCTCGAAAAGGCTAAATATAAAACTATGGCAACAAAAATTCAAATGGGTAACGATGAGTTTATACTCTACATCCGCAAAAATTATGAAGCGTGTTCAATCGGCAACAGGGAACTGGGAAAGAAAACATGGGCATGGTTGGAACCAAAGGGAGCAACAAAAGTAAAAGAACTTCCTCAACATACATATTGGGTGAAGGCTGAGAAAGTTGAGGATGGTATGTTGCCCGAACATGCCACGCAATTTGAATTTGATAGATCTTTACTTCCAGAATTATACAATTACCTTGATGAATTAGGTCTGAAATAAAAATCTTAGTTATGTCTAAACTTACCGACATACTCAAACAACCTGAAGGCCGCCGTCTCGAATTTAAAGAGTCGCTGCCAACCAATGAAGTATTGCTACGCTAACCTTATCGATACAATCAAAAGGAATGGTTTTTATTAACTCCAACATGTTGATAACTAATTCATCATTGACTTCCAAAATCCGAATATTATAATTTATTTTAAATTAATTATTGTACTGATAGATATGTGAGGGGGAATGTAGAAACTAAAAACCTTAACGCCATGACAAGTCCAAAACACATCATCAACATCCTTACTTTTGAACATCCAGAGGTAGAAAAAATCTTTGGCTTTAATACGGTAAAAACAAACGGGCAGGTACCATTATTCAAGAGTGAATTCCCCTACGAATTAAATGCAAAAATGGGTAAAGACCTCAGATCGATAAATAATCTGTATTGTGATTTTTCGACTACTGATAGTTGTGATTACCTTACGAAGGTTGATCTTTCGAAAAGCATCTATTTTGCGAAGCATTACTACAATTACCTGGCATTTACCTACTTCAAGGCAATTGCAGACGTAATTCATCCAAACTTTGTACAGGCCACCGAGCTTTGGCTGAAAGACACAACGCCCTCCGACGAACCCTATCAGAAATTTTTCAAATTTACGATAGCCGTACAGATCGCCCTTGTTTCTAAATTGCCCGAACTGGTGGTTTCATTTACAGGAACCTCCAAGGTATTAATAAAAAGTCGCCAGGAATTAATGGATGACAATATTGATGATTATTCCGGACCAATG
>DIZL01000036.1 GCA_002429385.1 Prolixibacteraceae bacterium UBA6029
CATTGGTAGGAACGAAGCAATCTTTAAATCAACGGATTGCTTCACTTCGTTCGCAATGACGACACTAACTAAACGACATTGAATAATAAATAGGTAAATGAACCAGATGATTAGAAAATACATCCATACTGCTGTACTCATTTTGTTTCTGCTGCTGTATTCTGTAAGGCAGGGGATTGGGCAGAGCTATGAGTATATCTGGAGCTTGCCGCTTCAGTATATCACCAATATGCAGACGGTGAATCCGGCCTATGTTGGTCTTTGGGATAAGGCGGGGCTTCTGGTTTCCACGCGCATCAACTATGTGGGAATCAGCAGGGCCCCTGTGACGCAGCATTTCTCCTATTTTACGGCCATTAAGGACCAGAAAAGCGGTTTCGGCCTGAACATTCAGCAGTTGAATGTAGGTAGGGAGAAGGAAATGTTTCTCACCGGTGATTATTCGTACCAGATACGACTCGACAGGTATAATTATTTTCGTTTTGGTTTTAGGGCAGGGGTTGTAAATTACAGTAACAACTTAACCGATTATCAATTGTATCCTGATTTAATTACAGATTCCCAGTTTCTACTGGATGTTCATAATTATTTCATGACCACTTTTGGTTTTGGAGCCGTCTTATATAACGAGAATTTATACGTGAGCCTTTCGGCTCCCCAGATTATCAGCAATACCTTTAAGGTAAACCGTGAATGGTTTTACTCGGTGTCGGAGCTTAAAACCCTTTATCTGACGGGAGGATACGTATTTAAACTGGTCGGTGAAATGCGCCTGCATCCAAACATACTGTTGGTTGGTACAGTTGGAAAGCAGGTTTATGTGGATGCTGCCGCTATCCTGTATATGCCTGGTAACCTTCAGTTTGGAGGTAACATTCGCAGTAACGGATCGTTTTGTTTATCGGGCCAGTATGGCTTTGCCAATAATCTGAAGATTGGTTTTGCTGCCGACTATGCCGTATTTCAGGATATTAGTAAGTTCCAGGTGGGAACCTATGAGATTCTGATTGGATATGATTTCAACCTGTTTAAACGAAAATATTCCAAACCACACTATTTCTAAAAGGAGAAAGGAGAAAGGAGAAGGGAGAAGGGAGAAAGGTGTCCCATGTAGATGACTAAATAACGTTGACCGTTTTTATTCCTTTATCTCCTCAATAATTGCATAAATTACATCCCGATTTTGAGGTGTTGTTTGCTCAAGTCGGAAGGGGCTCGATGCCCCGTTCGACTTGATAATTGCGTCAAATGACTCCGTCATCTTCGGCGTTCTTTGCTTTTCTAAAAGTAATAGTTTTTTTCGAACGCCAAAGGGGTGGAATAATTTAATGATTTGTGTGGTCTTTCTTCGTTATAAAGAGATACTGCCCGGTCAACGTTATTTAGGCATCTACACCCGTATCCCGCACCCCGTAAATCCTTCTCCCTTCTCCTTTCTCCCTTTACTAATGTCTTAAATTAAACCAAAATGAAGATTTATTCTACTGTTCGTTATTTATACAGGTTCTAAATAGGGTGGCGAAAATGGAATTTTCTATTTTTGCAATTACATTAAAGTAGTAAGTAGTTGATTAATAAATTATTAAAAGTGTAAGAATATTCTATTTTTAGAAAAGCATTCATTCTATTTAATTCCTTGATCTTTATGATGAATGATTGTACGAACGTTTATGAAAATAGACTAAAGCAAGACCTGATTATTAAAATATTTTTTATAGATTTATACCGTATTGCACCAATCTACCATAGAACGACTCGTTAAGAAGGGATGGGAAGGCCGCGTGAAACGGCATTCGCGAAAGTCGAAAGATTAATTGTTTTTTTTTGATTGACAGGGGACAGAGATAGTCCTCCTGCCTGTTATGTGGTCAAGCTGTGTGCTTGCCGGGTGACTGGCTGATGAATAGTTTTGAGTTTTTTGGATTTGCAAGATATATGAGATTTTACAGAAAGAGAATAGCAGGTTTAATACGCCTTGTTATTTCTGCGGTCGCGTGGGTTAAATTCTGCACCGACTTTGGAAATAACACCTCTTTCGTGGTGAAATGCCTGCACCTCATTTGCAAATCCATATCGGTTGTCTGTACACCGGTATTTCACGCCTGCTTTCTTCTATTAAACGGGCCATCTTCTCCAATAGTATCCGAAACACCTGGTTTTTTCAATAATATATCCATTCAGCCTCTTTTCTACTGCAAATCCAAAAGAGTCCGTCCTATGATTTCCGGGGTAAAACCGGGTGTTTCTTTTCTTCTTAAAATTACAGAAGCCCGTCATTGCGAGGTACGAAGCAATCTGTCGAATATTACCCATCATTGCGAGGTACAGCCTGTCCAGATTTCCCGGAAAAGCAATCTCATGTTGTTTCCTTTCATCCGTAAACCTGCATTCTTTGCCGGGTTATTGCTGTTGCTCGCTTTTGCGGGTAACGTTAACGCGGCAACCATTATTTCAACGGGTACCAGCGGAAACTGGAAGGATGCAACAACCTGGATAGGAGGTGTCGTTCCGGGGGAAGGTGATGATGTGATCATTGATGCCCTAACCACTGTGATCATAAACAGTGATCCGACCTCCTGTAAGAGTATCACCATTAACGGGACACTGAACATTACCGGCGCTTACACACTGGGGATTAGCGGCGACTGGATCAATAACGGAACTTTTAACTCCGTAACATACGGGATCGTCGAATTTACAGGGAGCACAAGCGCCAGCATTTCAGGTAAAGCAATAACCAATTTCAACGGTCTTGTTATCAGCAAAGGGAGCGACCGCAGCGCTCTGCTTGAAATAAATGGCCCGACGACCCTTGTCAGCGGGGGAAAATTGATCCTAAATAACGGTTTACTGAAAATAAACGGCGGCGGTAGTTTAACCTGTTACAATACTGTCGGTATCGTTATTCCAGCTTCGGGGGGGGTTCATGTCGATGGTGGCGTATTTACGACAGGCAATTTCTCAGTTCAGAATAACGGGTTATTCCAGGTCTCCCCGGGTGGGATAGCTACACTCGGACAGGATAACGGCAACAGCCTGCAAACCGGCGCAGGAGGTCTTTTCCAGATGGATGGCGGCGCTTTGGGCATTGCCGGAAGGTTGGTCAATACCGATGGAACGGCTACGATAACCGGAGGGACGATCCGTATTTCAACCTTTGGACATGCCGGTGAGACAATGGCCGGTTTCGATATGAGCAATGCAGCGAACCTGAATATCACCGGGGGAAACATTGTTTTTTACCGGCCCAATGCTTCTTTAAGCAATCCTGAAGACATCAAAATCATTGGCGCAGGAAACAAAACCATTACGGGTGGAACATTCAGGATGGGATCGGCACTTACGCCTCCGGGAAGTACTTTTGTGGTGAACAGCGAACTTCCGTTCTACAATTTTACGATTGAGGGCAACGATTCGCAAGTCTTGTTGAAGGAAGACCTGGTTGTGAATCATCAACTGCTCATGAATGGCGGAAACCTTAACGCGAACGGGAAGACGGTTAATCTGACCAATCCTGCTATCAGCGCCATCAGCCAGGCCTCGGGGTCGATCATTGGATCTTTGCAACGGGCCATAGCAGGCAGTGGTGACCTGACCTATATTTTCCCGGTCTCCAATGGAACCGATTCAACGCCTCTTGAACTGAGTTTTACGAATTTAACTGAAGCCGGGACCATTACTGTAAATTCGGCTACAGGGAACCTGCTAAAGAGCGCTTCGCTGAATGCCCCCAAAACCTTAAATACGAACTGGACCATTCAGAACAGTGCTGTTTCCTTTGGCAGTATGGACGGTACTTTCAAATTTCCAAGTAGCATGGGGGATGGAGGAAACTATCGTGTTGGTTTGTATAACGGCGCTTCATGGAAAATGCTTTCATCGACTTCAACGGACAACAGTGCAAGCTTTACGGGAATTACATCCTTAGGAGCTAAAAACTCATTTGCTCTAACTGATTGTAATGCATCTGCTATCACTGGAAATTTAAATGTATGTGTAAGTTCAACTACACCGTTGAACTCAATAGATACGCCTGCAGCTGCTTCCCCATGGGTGTCGAATACTCCAGGTATAGCGATGGTCGATAATACTGGCTTGGTAACCGGAATTTCTGCGGGGACAAGTGTAATAACTTTTACAAATAATATTGGTTGTACGCAAACAGCAACGATAACAGTCAATGCATTACCAACT
>DIZL01000077.1:0-33665 GCA_002429385.1 Prolixibacteraceae bacterium UBA6029
TGCATTGTTATTTACCGATTACAGTAGGATGTATCATCAATATCTTTCTCAATTTCTAACGTAATGAACGGAATATAAATAGTACCCCTTTTTAATTCTACGGATTCTCTTTCCTTACATGCATCAACAGCATTTTGCAATAATTCTCTTACTCCATATTTAGGATCATCTCCATAAAGAGGGGCCACCAGTAATTTAATTATTTCATCATTTGCTTTAAATGCAAAATTATCAGCGATATAGTTTTGTTTCTTTATGAATACCTCATCCTCTAGATTAGAAGAAATTCGCCTGTAATTTATTTCCGCTTTATCCTTATCAGTTCCTTTACCATAAAGTTCTCCTAGAACGGCCCATGAAATATCAAATTCGTATTGTATATCCTTGATTAATTTTTGTAATTTCAAATACATATTGCTATCCTTTGGAGAAGCATTCACAAATATTCTTTCTGGATCATCATGCCATCTATAATTAATATCATCTATTGCAAGATGGGCATTATGCTCCATTGCAGATATTGGACTAGAAAATGTTTTTGTTTTTATTAAGGTTGTCGAAGTTCTAGTATTATCAATTTGAATATAATCGGCTATCCTTAATAATACCATTAGATAGGTTGCGTGAATACCATTAGGAAATCTTCGATTAAATTTTCCGTATTCTGCTTCAATATAATCTAAACACCTCCTTAGGCCTAATCCATGGCTTCTAGCAATAAGACCAATTGTATTTTTACTTTTTATATCCAGACTATTTGCAAACTCTAAATATTTTGGTTTCGCTGGAAATCCTTTTATTGCAATTTCATGAGCAAGTCTTGGATGATTCCTTCTTATAAACTCTCCAATTAGTTTTTTATCGTTTTCTGTAATCTCTCCAGGCTTTGAAAATGGTGGTACTCGTACCAAAGTGCTCTCATCTCCAAAAATAGATTTTAATTGTTTGCCACTAAATTTTTTTGATTCATTAAGATAATCTTCCCATAACTCTCGCCATGTATAATTGTCAAATTCTTTTATTTGAATATCATTAAAATCACCTTCTAACAGACATTTAAATCCTTCTAAATCAATATGCATACCTATATCATGGAGAATTACTGATAAGATATAATAGCCAATATCCTTAGCACTAAGTATATTGGCATATGTTCTATCAGTCATTAAAATATCAGAAGCAAACAAAAGGTCTTGAATATGTTTTATTCCATGATTTGTATATTCACTAAAAAAGGAAAGCTTGTTTTCTTCTAAGATATCACCAAATGCTGAAAGTGTTATTTTTACAATTCCATCAAGTTCTTGGTTCGTTTCAAGCATGTCTTTAAATCTCGCAGGTAGAATAATATTTGCCATTTTTTAATAAATGATTTTGATTTTATTCATTGATTGGGTTCAGAAATATCACGCTTAATCCAATTATAATGGAATAAAACAATATTCCATTTATGCAATATTATTCAAAGTAAGCAAATTCTATGTTCAATCTCTATCTATTTTACAAAGATTTGCTCAAGATAATATACTCTAATTTAAAATTACTATCCTAAATTAATAGTGTAATTATACGATTGATTTGCATCCTTTTCCTGATCCTTCTTTTTTGTTATTGTGTAATTGAGATTTACACTATTCACTGAGTCTTCAATCATTGGTATAGGCAGTTTAAAAAGAATCCGTGTTTTCATCTTCGATTTTATCCGTAACCCACGGTTGCGTACGGGCTCATAAACCATAAGGCTTATTATCCGAATGGCTTCTTCATCACATCCGTAACCAACGCCTTTTTTTATTTTGATATCCGATATTTTACCCAGGTGGTCCACCTCATATTCAGAATATACTATCCCCTCAATGCCATTCTTCAAGGCCTCCTCAGGATAGATTAGATTCGAAGATACAAACTCTATAAATGCTTTTTTGTCACCAGAATATCTTGGCAACTTTAAAAAGCTTTTCTTTTTTGCTGCATGTATCTCTTTATCTTTCATTACTGTTTTTGTAATGTGCCTGAATAATGTTTCTCTTACTTCACCTTACCGGCAACATTCTCCAATACCACATTGGAAAGTACTGCGGTGGTAGTCTGGTCAGGAATGTGTGAGCATAAGCCAATTCCCACATAGAAAGGTTCGTTCAGGTGCAACTTAAGCGGTTCGCCATACTGTTTCATCGGTTCGCCATTCATGCTCAGAAAAATGGTGAAGGCATCGCCTTGCTTTTCAATGCCAAGGCGAAGAGCTCCCCGTTTGTCAACGCGCATTTCCTTCATCTCGGCGTTATTCTCAGGCCGGTATGCCAGGTGAATCAGACTCCCGCCATGTATTCCTATCATGGCTTCTTTGGAATCATCGTTAAGGCTTTGACGGATAACAAGCACAACTTTACGATCGTCATAGCCTTCCTTGTCGGGGAAGTTTACATCGGCTGCAAGCGATACATCGCCTGACATTTTCTTCCAGAGATAACGGAATTCATCGCGGGTGTACCAGATGTTATACCCTGCTGAGGTGATGGTATATTGCTTGGTTTTCTTATCGTAGCTGGAGGAGCCGGGTACCAGTGCAGCACCAATATCACTCTGTCCCTTGAACTGGCCGACACTTTTGTTTACTGTTACGGTAGTCCTGTGAAAATCTATTGGTGGCGGAACTTGCTTGTGTGTTGCAGATCCCGGCAACGCCCAATCAGGTACAACCACTTTTTGTGATCCTGTTTGAGCAGAGGAAATGTACGATGCGGCACACAGGAAGATTACTGTCAGCAGCATAGGGCGGAAACCCCGGTGAAAATCAGTATACTTTTTGTTTGTTGGTTTAAAAAGGCTTTTCATGTCAGATGGTTTGCTAGATTACTAAAAGGAAACATGGTTTAAAAGTAGTAGTTTTTCTCAAAACACCTGTAGGATGCCCCTTCAAAATGCTTATTTGTGATAAAGCTATCGGTTAAAGTGACTGATCAGAGGAATGAAACCATAAATCAAGTCGGGTTTGGGCAGGGATCGGGAGGGGAAGAAGAGGGGTTCCCTTGTCTATATCTGTACTATGATTGATCTGCAACTGTATTAAAATCGAGATATTAATACAGTTGCAAATCAATCATAGATTAATTTATCCGAAGCAAATACGACGCAATCCCGACCCGGATACATTCCGTGTAGATCGAAACCAGATTTATTGCTTTTCTGAAGAATATCTGAATAGATAGGAAATTGGTGTCCGGAGTCAATAGGTTCATTTCTGAATCGTATTGTCAGACTTTGGTATGAGCATTTTCGATGGATAAAGATAAGAAATTTATTCCTTTTTATTTCCTATCTTTTGGACGAATTTACGAAAGCGTTTTCCAAGAATAAACTAAGAATTTACACCTATGAAAAAAGTGATCAAATTTGGAGAAGATGTTGACAGATATGAAATTCCGGTTTTGAATGAACGGGAAATACGGGCAGCAGCAGGAATACTTTTTGTTTTTGCCTTTCTGTCGGTTTTATTAGCCGCAATGAAAGGAAATTTTGTGCTCCTGAAGTATTTCATTCTTGGGTTCCTGGTCGATTTTATCATTCGACTGTTTATCAGTCCTAAGTATTCGCCAACCTTAATTATCGGGCGATTAATTGTAAGAAGACAGGTCCCGGAATATGTTGGCGCTGCTCAAAAAAAGTTTGCCTGGGTTATTGGTTTGTTTTTGGTGCTGATTATGCTGGTTTTGGTTGTGTTTGTCAATTCGTACAGCCCGATCACCGGCATTATCTGTTTGATTTGTTTGATATTCCTGCTCTTTGAATCTGCGTTTGGTATTTGTCTTGGATGCCTGTTTTATGGTTGGTATTACGGCAAGAAAGCAAAATATTGCCCCGGGGAGGTATGTGAAGTTAACGCTCGCCATGAAATTCAAAAGACCTCGTGGGTACAGTTGCTCATCGTTCTGGGCTTCATTGCTTTTATAGTGATGTCAGTCGTTTTGTTTAACGATGCGTTTAGCGTAAAACCCAGCGACTTGTTTAAAATCATCGAATCGGCTCGTTCAAAATAAAACGAGATAGTGAAATCAGAGACAGGGCTTTACTTTAGTGAGACCCTGTCTTTATCGATTTCAGTAAGGTTTTCTTTAGCTACGATTGTATTGTTCCGCATTTTTATAAAGAAGATGCTGATGATGATCCATCCAATCCAAAACAGGTATCCTCCGAGATGAAAACGCTCACCCAATATTCCGTGGGAGAATGTCCTGAAATCTAAATATGTGTAGTAGAGACCTAAAACGGCCAGAAAAATAAAAGTGGCTTGAGCTGTTTGGTTGATGCTCCGGCGGTATTTTTTCCAAATCCGATATTGAATGATTTCCAAAATAATCCATACGACCCAGACAAATAAGGCTCCTTTCCACCATGAATTTAAAAACGCATATTCCCTGTGCAGAAAATGGATACCGACCTTACCTACTATTGTTGCCTTAGATAAAGTCCATCCGGCAATGATGGCAAGTGGCACTAATATTGCGTTTAATGATATTATTTTTTTATCCATCAATTGTTATTTTATAGCTATATGGTGAATAAGGTGGGGATTTCTACCATACCAAATCCGATTTCAGCAAACTATCAGGATCTAAATGGTTCTTTTCAATGTCCTTAAAGTGTTTATAGGTACCCACTTTCAGTTCGTAAGTAGCAGGTTCGTCACAAACAATCATCCCGCGGGGATGCAATTGCAATGCACTGATGGTCCACATGTGGTTTACTCCTTCTTCAACAGCATGTTGTAGGGCACGCGCTTTGTTGTAGCCATTCACTATGATTAAAACCTCTTTGGCATCCATTACGGTGGCAATTCCAACAGTTAAAGAGGAGTTGGGTACCTTGTCTACATCGTTGCCAAAGAAGCGTGAATTGGCTACTTTAGTATCGTAATTCAGTTCCTTATCCCGTGTACGTGATGCTAATGATGATCCCGGTTCGTTAAAAGCCAGATGTCCGTCAGGGCCAATTCCTCCAAGGAACAGATCAATTCCACCGTCTGCTTTGATTTTATCTTCATAAGCCTGGCACTCTGCTTTAATATCCGGTGCATTTCCGTTCAGGATATTGACATTCTCAGGAAGAATATCAATGTGACTAAATAGATTTTTCCACATAAAGGTGTGATAACTTTGCGGATGATCTTTGGGAATACCAACATATTCGTCCATATTAAAGGTTACCACATTTTTGAAAGAAACCTTGCCTGCCTGGTAAAGCTTAATTAATTCATTATAAGTTCCAAGTGGAGAAGAACCTGTTGGGAGTCCCAGAACAAATGGTTTTTCTTTGGTTGGTGCGGCCAGGATAATTTTCCGGGCAATATAATTGGCAACCCACTTGGAAGTCAAATCGTGGTTATCCTGAATGATGAGTCTCATAGTATTTTGATAGATTTTGATTTTTGTATGTGTGCAAGTTGTTCAAGTATACGATCACCTAATATGGTTTTCCGCTCAATATGGTTCACAATTTCCTTTACAAAATCGTTGCTTTCAAAGTTGCCTCTTACTTGTTCGAAATCGAGCTTCTGAGTGGTTTTATTCCCATCCATACCGAAGCCTGTCATTGAATCTAACCTGAATTCTTTCTTTGCATCTTCGTAAAGCATTTGGTCAAGCCCGATCACGCTATCCTTCCATTTTTTGATCAATTCAATGATATCTGCAACAGTCAGATTCTCAATTTTCTTGCCGGTTTTTTGGACCAATAACTCAGATGCCCACACCCACTCATATTCGTAATAGTTGTTGTGAATATTTTTGAATTCCTGTTCTATTTCTGCCAGATTAGTTATTTCTTTTTTCTCGATGCTTTTGATCAGATTAAGGATTTCTGTTTTTGGTGCTATAAGACCTGCCAGATCGCTCCATTCTCCCTGGCCAATTTTATGACTTGGTTTTAGACAATCCAGAAGTTCTTTGAAGGTTTGAACATTGCATTTATCGATCCTGGAAATAACGGAATTCCCGAGGAATTTGTAAATGGCCTTATCGTATAAGTCGATTCCTTTTTCGAGTGCACTTTTGCTGATCAGGGTATTCCTGTATGCAAAGACTTCAGTAGTCTCACCTGAGATTTCTTTTAGTTTTTGCAGAATTTCAAGCCCTTTCTGCATCTTACTAATGGTAAAAGGACTGAGCAGATTGAAGTTGATACAATCCAATTTTTCAGGATCCCTACGGCGATCTCGTTTTGGCCATTTCAACACGTCGCGGATGGTACCCACACTTCGAAGATTAATACCGGGGGCAATCCAACTGTCGTCCTTATTCTCAATTAAATACGAAAAAGGCAGTTCAGAGGTGTCCGTGTTTTTATAATGCCGACCCATTACCAGTGTGAATGCACCAATTTTTGCAGGCCAGAGAATGTACGAATCAGAAGTTGTTTTTGATCCTCTTTCCACAATACCGTGATGAATCGGACCTAACTTGTACATGTGGTTACTCTGGTTCGAGCCACTGCCTGCATTACAAAAGGAGAACATACCAGCAATCAGAAGGGTCGATTTATGGTGTGTCACCGTATATGGACCTCCGAAAATGGAACAGGCCTCGCCGTGAAATCCCTGGCAATTAGCAAAAAACAAGGAGTTTTCAGCCGAATATTGTTTGCCCAAAATACAGCCCTGACCGATAAAACAGTTTGAAATAATGGTGCCGTCGGATATTTCGGATCCTGAAGACACTATGAAGTTTTCGGCAAGAATTCCCGCACCAAGAATTACAGGGGCAAATTTGTTGCTGTTTACTGATCCGTTTTCGAGTCGGGTAGGGCCAAATACCTGGCTGTAAGGGCCGAATTTGACATTCTTGATTTGCTTGCAGTTAAGTATAACTGAATACTCACCAATTATTCCCCTGCTACTTTTAACAGATTCGGCATATGCTGTTATTTTTGATTCAAGTTCCTGAATCAGGCAATGCCGGTGTTTATACCATGCCAGGAAATAGGCAAGATGAGCTGATAATTTATCGTAAATCATTACTCCACGACCACCAGTTTCATCGAGTGTTGAAACTTTAATTCCATTCCCAAAACTGGTTTCCTTCTCGATAAAACATAGTTCAACGTTTTCCAGAATAACATGATCATGTATATCGTAATTGGCAATGTAGTTACAGATGTGATGAATATATACATGGTTGCCAATGGAGCAATTGTGAATGCTTGCGTTATATATTCCACAATTCCGGGTGATCCCTCCATTAAATTCTACTGTTCCTGAGTTATCGCCAATTCTCACATCACCGGAGAATTGTACATTACGGATATTCCCGGGAATAAATAGATTACTGACCAGAATTTGATTCCAATCGATCGCTGTGCAATTTTGTTGCTTTAGGATTTCCACCTCCTGTGATGAAAGCTTTCGGTATTCCTGATTGTTTTTCAAGTTATTGATTTTTATATTGTTATCCGGGCAAGATAATCGTAATGTTGCCCTTTGAATACTTTGTCCAGTTTTAATTGATTTTTTTCGATGGCATTAGTCAAATTGCTTAAATCGACATATAACCAGGGAAATGGCTGACTGATCCAGCCTTTATATTCAGTTTGAAAAGTCAGTTCACCGTAGTAATTGTCAGATGAAATATCGATCAATGCTGATCCATCTTCCTGTTCAAACAAATAAATAAGGTCTGATGAATCGATCAGGATCTGCCCTCCGGGATTGAGCAAGGTTTTTAAATGATGAAGCAATACTTCCAAGCCCGCAAGAGTTCCGGCAATACCAGTTCCGTTCATCAATAGAAGTATGGTATCAAACTTTTGATGATTGAATTTAAAAATATCTTCATATATGACATTCGGGATGTTTTTGTCTCTTAATACTTCGCAACAGAGAGCGGAAGTTTCAAGCGCAGTAACTTCATAGCCCTTTTTATGAAGATAAACCGAATGAGTTCCGGCGCATGCTCCCACATCCAATATGGTTCCCCGGCAAAGACTCAGCGCTTTCTTTTCTATATCAGGCATTTGTTTATAGGTCCTGAAAAGATAGGATGTTTCAATGGCGTCATCATCAAAATCATCGCAATGTACAGTGATTGGTGTATTGATTGAATGAAAATGATAATCAGAAACTGCCCGCCCAATAGGATCATCGAATAATAGAGTCATACCTGTTTATTTGAAAAGCTAAGTTAGGGTAATCCGAGATGAAAAAAAAGCTTTCATAAATATATCAATGCAGCAAAACCCAAAGGTAATAATTAAAACTTATTGTTATATGGCTGATTTATATTACACAGAAAAGCCGGCTAAGTAATTAACCGGCTTTTCCTAATGATACTGGAATCAAAATTTAAACCCTACAGTAAATAGTATTTTATTATTACTGTTTGTTAATTTCAGATTTTCAAAATTAGGTTGAACCTCGTTTAATGCATACTTATTCACTGTATTCCTGAATGAAATATCTGTAAAGAATTTGTTCGAGTTATAACCTAAACCCAGAGCATATATTTGACTGTTATCCAATGCCAGAGGGCTAATCGCAGCAGTTGCACTATTCTTTTGAGCGCTGGGATACATTTCATACCCAGCCCTGAGACTAAATTGAGGTGTAACTTTCAATTCTCCTCCAATTCGCAGATTTAGGGCATTTTCAAAGCCATTGCTTATTTGCGTATTTACGTCATTTAGATTGTCATTCGAATTTGAGCTTCTTTGATATTTCATGCTCGCATAATTAAGGTATTCGGCATCAACACTTATTAAACCCATTTTGCCAAATACATAAGCTCCGCTTAAAACTGCTTTCCATGGACTAAAGAAATTATAGTCATACAGATTAGTTCCGTTTGAACTGTAATTCTCGAGCAGTTGTGAATTTATCCAAATGTTTTTTTCTTCATTTAAGGTATAATAAGTCGGTGTATGAATCGAAGCTCCAAGTCTAATATTATCAACCGGCTTGTAAATTGCTCCAAATTTAAAGTTATAGCCTGTTCCTTTTAATGAAGTATTCTCTCCAAAGACGTAAGAATTTGTATTTCCAGCCCCATTGTTATTAAAAGTCTCGCTATACTCTGTTCTTTGGCTTAGGTCAACATTTTGAATACCTATAGTCGCCCCTAAATAAAGCTGGTGATTAATGTTCAATCCACCCGTGAATGTGAATTCATTGATTCCACCTGTCTGAGTGTAACTTTTCCGTTGATCTACCGCTTCGTTGGTATACAATAGAGATTTGTATTGTCCATCAATGTCATTACCGCTCGAATTTGTAGCTGGATTTAAAAGGTAGGTATCCCAGGCTAATTTTGTTGGCCAGTCACGATATTGGACGTCTTTGATATTCTGATTAAGATAACCGTTAGTTAAAGCCTCTGAATTTGCATAATTCACAATTCCATCCAAAAAAGACGTCTGGGAATTAGCATTGCTACCATAAAAGTTCTGGTTGTAATCGAGAATATTATTGTAGCCAAATCCATAATTAAAGCTTATAATCCCTGAATTTCCATCGTTGATTTTGACCAACCCAGTCAGTCCAAGGTTATTTATTTTTACTTGAAATTTGCTGTCAGTATAGCTATTCCCATTAAGAGAGAGTGTGGAGTTGTTCGAAGTAATTGTTGGAGTAAAAACAAACTCACCGGTACGGTATATTCCAATTCCGGCGGGATTGATTGAAAGTGAAGTAATGTCTCCACCTAATGCTCCAAATGCATTTCCCATGGCACCAGCCCTGGCTGTTCCATTTACTCTTTGATTTGACAAAAGATAGGCATCACTTAATGTTTGTGCGCCAGCATTATGCGAAATAAGAGTTGCAAACAGAGTTATAATTATTAAGTATTTCATGACTATGGATTTTACTTATGAATTTTTTGACTATTTAATATCTATCTTCTTCCGCCGCTACCGCTTCTGCCTCCTGAGCCACCACTTGAACTTCCTCCTGAGCCACCGCCGCTATAACCGCTGGAACCAGAACTGGAACTTCTTGTCGGAGCACTGTAGCTGGAACCAGAGCTGTTCGATGGACTGCTATAATTCGAAGGACTACTGTAATTCGAAGAGCTTCTGTTTGGAGATGTACTTGAACCGCTCGAATAAGATGAACTGGAGCGATAAATTTGTCTCATACTCGAAGAGCTTCTTGGTGCACTGTAAGAGCCTGAGTTGGCGCTTTTAACGGTTGGTTGTATACTACCATTTACAGAAGTACGTGGTCGTGTATAACTGTTGCTATTGTAATTCGACTGATTGACTATTCTTGGTTTATTATAACTTGGTGTATAATTCTGGATCTGTCTGACTACTCTTCCCTGATCATAAGTTCTGCCAGTAGTTGATGGTTCATATACTCTACGTATACTTCCATTTGTATTTGATCCCGGACGAACCATTTGTAATGTTCGTGTTTGACCATTCCCCTGCACCTGACTGTTGTTGGTCGTACTGTTTCTTCTTCCGTTAAAACTTGTCCCGGAATTTCTGGTATCGATTGTCGTCTGATTTTGACTTCTAATGTTTCCATTTCTTGTGCCTCCATTTAATTGATTCATGGAGCCACTTTTCTGAGACAGCACTGATCTGTTTATTCCAGTTCCGGCAGTATTATTATTGCTACCACCACCAACAGCGTAGTTTGAAAAATCGGTACTACGGCCATATCTTGTTTTATCCCGGTCACGGATGTTGCCACCATAGCCGTATCCACCACCATAATATCCGCCGTATCCGCCGCCATAGCCGTATCCATATCCGCCACCCCAATATCCTCCAAATCCAATAGCGAATGGAGAATATCCGTAATATCCGTAGGAATAGAAAGGATCATATCCCCATCCATAATTCATACCATACATTCCATTATACCATGGTGAGTTGAACCCATAATTCCAGTCATTGTAAAAAGCACTTGAATAATAAGGATCATAGAATCTACCTATCCGATTTGTGTAATCACCATTATTATCGTTTTCGTCGTAATAGTTGTTGATAACATACTTGACATCATCGTCGTTGTAATAAACCGTTGTGTCAGATTGAACCAGATCCTGATTATTCATACTGTAGGACTGATTGTCATTGTTTTGGGTTTGATTGTTTGGCTGATAAATGTTATTATTTACCGCAGTAGAGCCATCACTCCGTTTTTCGGTCTGACTCAAAATGATTCCTTTACCTTTGGCATCAGAATTGTACATTTGTGCTGACTTTTCTTTTGCCGGAGCTTCTTTTTCAACCATTGTGACAGGTGGTACATCTCCGGGAGAAAAATAGATGTCATCATCGTAAGCTTTGGTCATATAAGATCCCGTAGTACATGCACTGACCAGAATTGCAACAATTGCGACGACTGGAAGTTTTGTTTTCATAGTACACCCTCCTTTATAATGAATGATAATTTTTACTTTCTTTGTAACTGATAAATCTAATACGAAAAAAGACAAATACCATACCAAAAGTTAAAAAATGACAAAAGAATTGACTTCCCGAAGCGAAAATTATTCTCAATGGTATAATGAGCTGGTTATCAAGGCTGATCTTGCTGATAATTCTGCAGTAAGAGGATGCATGGTCATCAAACCATACGGATACGCTATTTGGGAAAAAATGCAGGCCGAATTAGACCGTGCATTTAAGGAGACAGGCCACGTAAATGCCTATTTCCCGCTATTTATACCCAAATCATTCTTCAGTAAAGAAGCAAGCCATGTGGAAGGTTTTGCAAAAGAGTGTGCCGTAGTAACTCACTACCGGCTCATGAACGATCCGAACGGAAAGGGAATTATTGTTGATCCGGATGCAAAACTGGAAGAAGAATTAATCGTAAGACCTACTTCGGAAACAATTATTTGGAGTACATATAAGACCTGGATTCAATCATACCGTGATCTTCCGCTTCTGATTAATCAGTGGGCCAATGTGGTTCGCTGGGAGATGCGTACCCGCTTATTCCTTCGTACAACTGAGTTTTTGTGGCAGGAAGGACATACTGCTCATGCAACCAGTCAGGAAGCATTGGAGGAAACCGAACGTATGGTGAATGTTTATGCCACATTTGCTGAAAAATTCATGGCTATGCCTGTTATTATGGGAGCAAAATCGGCAAACGAGCGTTTCGCCGGTGCAATTGAAACCTATACCATCGAAGCTTTAATGCAGGATGGAAAAGCCCTTCAATCAGGAACCTCCCATTTCCTTGGGCAGAATTTCGCAAAAGCGTTCGACGTAAGGTTCACTACCAAAGAAGGAAAAGAAGATTTTGTTTGGGCAACTTCATGGGGTGCATCCACTCGTTTAATGGGAGCTTTGATCATGGCTCATTCAGACGATAATGGATTGGTTCTTCCGCCCAAACTGGCGCCTTTTCAGGTAGTCATTGTTCCGATATATAAACATGAAGAACAGCTGACTGCTATTTCTGAAAAGGTAAACAGCATCATAGTAAAACTGAAAGCATTGGGTATTTCAGTAAAATATGATACCAATGATACAAAGAAACCAGGTTGGAAATTTGCCGAATATGAATTGAAAGGTGTCCCTGTTCGTTTTGCCATAGGTCCTCGTGATCTTGAAAATGGAACGATAGAAGTTGCACGGCGTGATACTTTGACCAAGCAGGTTGTTCCAATGGAAAATATTGAGTTTTACGTACAGCAATTACTTGAGGATATTCAGGAAAACATTTACAATAAAGCGCTCGCATTCCGCAATGAAATGACCACTCCGGTTGATAATTATGACGAGTTTAAGGAAGTGCTTCAAAACAAAGGCGGATTTATTTCAGCCCATTGGGATGGAACACCTGAAACCGAACAGAAGATCAAAGACGAAACCAAAGCGACTATCCGCTGTATTCCATTTGACCAGGTACCTGAAGAAGGAAAATGTATGTATTCGGGCCAACCATCAAAGGGTAGGGTCTTGTTTGCACTGGCATACTAAAAATTTAAAATCATAATCCAGAAAAGCAGTCAAAGTTGGCTGCTTTTCTTATTTTTATGGAATAATATAACCCGACATAATGGAGACAACCACTAAGAATGACAATCAGCTCGATGGGATGATCATCAAGACCAACCTTAAACAGGAAGTGTACCGAAAAACGGTTAGTTCATTTGCCCTGTTGAAAGAAGTTTTAAAAGAACTCGCTGAAGAGTATCGCGAAAAGCTGAAGGATAAGGTTGATGAAAATGTGCTTCCTATCTATCAGGAAAAAGGACTCTTTGAGGCTGAATTCCGAATTGGAGGAGATTTACTGATTTTCAGCATGCATTCCAATGTCTTTGTTTTCAACCGTGAGCATCCCATGTGGAAACTTGATTACATCAAGGCCAATCCGATGAATTCGTATTGTGGTGTTTTCAACATCTACAATTTTCTGGCTGATTCATTTAAATACAATCGTCTTGAAGATTTGGGGTACCTGATTGCGCGCATCTTTGTGAACCGTGAAAATCATTTCTTTGTTGAAGGGAAACGTCAGACCAGTGAAGTGGTTAAAGATTTTGGGAGCGACGAACTGTCCAAAGAATACCTGAAAGATATTATTGAGACAGCAGTTCAGTATGCCATAGATTTTGATTTATTGGTTCCGCCTTACGATCAGGTAAAAATTGCAAATGTTGAGCAGATGCATGCTGAAATCTATCATTCCAAGATTCAGACCGGTAAACGCCTGGGATTTAAATTTAATTCAGATGATATATAATGATTGATATGGAAAATGTACTTGACCGTTTTTTAAGATACGCGCGTATCTATACTACTTCCGATCCTGAAAGTGAAACATTTCCGAGTACCAATCGCCAGCTGGCTTTTGCTGATTCCCTGGCGAATGAACTGCTCACGATAGGATTGAAGGATGTTGTGCATGATCAGTTTGGATATGTTACCGCTACTTTACCCTCTAATCTGGATCATCAGGTGCCGACTATTGGTTTTATTTCGCATATGGATACCAGTCCGGATTATTCCGGTGAAAATGTGGAACCTCAACTGGTAATGAATTATCAGGGACAGGAATTGGTATTGGATGCAGAGTCGAATATAATTTTAGGTCCGGCCGACTTTCCTGATTTATTGAAATACATCGGACAGGATATTATCACAACCAATGGAAAAACCTTGCTGGGAGCCGATGATAAAGCAGGAATTGCAGAAATTATAACCGCAATGGATTATTTGATCAGGCATCCTGAAGTCAAACATGGCAAAATCAGGATCTGTTTTACTCCTGACGAGGAAGTTGGACGAGGAACCAAACATTTCGATGTCGATAAGTTTGGCGCCGACTTTGCCTACACACTTGACGGAAGTGAAATAGGTGAACTGGAATATGAAAATTTTAATGCAGCAAGCGCTAAAATATCTGTAAAAGGAAGGAGTGTTCACCCCGGCTCGGCCAAAAATATGATGATCAATTCCATCCTTGTGGCCACACAGATCATTCAGTCACTTCCGCCAGATCAGCGTCCTGAACACACTGAAGGATACGAAGGTTTTTTTCATCTTACCTCATTTGAAGGCGATATATCCTTAACTAAACTTGAATATATCATACGCGATCATGACTTGGTGAAGTTTGAAGCAAAGAAGAATTTGCTAAAGGAAATCTGCGTGCTGGTTAATCTGAAGTATGGTCAGGGAACTGTTAGCCTTGAAATGAAAGATCAGTATTACAACATGAAGCAAAAGGTCGAACCAGTAAAATACATTGTTGATTTAGCCGAAAAGGCAATGCTCGATGTTGATGTGGTTCCAAAAATCAGGGCTATCAGGGGAGGAACAGACGGAGCACAGCTTTCATGGAAAGGTCTGCCCTGTCCGAATATTTTTGCCGGAGGGCATAATTTCCACGGCCCATACGAATTTGTACCGGTGAATTCTTTGCAGAAAGCAGTTGAAGTGATCGTCCGCATTGCAGAACTTGCTGGAAAATTATAGGGAATGAACATTGGAAGCTGTCAATATAATGTTAGTCATTTGTTGTCATTAGCTACGCGTCATTTTTTGACAACTATTGACAACCAATGACAACACTTTACACTTTAAACCTGCAACTTTGAACTTTCATGTATGGTCGAGCAATTCATAAACTACATCCATCACGAAAATTTGTTTCATTCCTCTCAGCGTATCCTGCTGGCAGTGAGTGGGGGAGCGGATTCGATGCTCATGTTGCATTTGTTCACAAATGCCGGGTTTTCGGTTGCTGTGGCACATTGTAATTTTGGCTTGCGGGGAAGCGAATCGGATGGAGATGAACAGTTTGTCTCTGATTATTGCGATCAGCATAACCTGGCCTGTCACATCAAACATTTCAATACCGAAGAGTTTGCCATGCAGCAAGGTATCTCGATTGAAATGGCTGCCCGGGATCTGAGGTATGATTGGTTCAACGAGATACTCGAAAAACATGGTTGTGAATACATTGCCACGGCTCACCATCAGGATGATGTGATTGAAACTTTTCTGATCAATCTATCCCGTGGCAGTGGTATCAAAGGCTTGAGCGGCATACAGCCCAAGTCGGGATTAATTATCCGTCCGATGCTTTTTACTAACCGGATCGAGATTTTTAACTACTGTACACGGATGAAGATTAAATACCGGACTGATTCAAGCAACCTGGATACGATATATAAACGAAATTTGATCCGTCAGCAGATATTACCTTTGCTCGAACAGATCAATCCTGCCTTCCGGAGAAATGCACTGAAGACCATCGGAAACCTGCATGAAACAGGGCAGCTCTTTCATCAACGAATGAGTGAGATAAAAGCTTTTGTTTATTCGGAAGATAAGCAAGGGGCGATGATTCATATCGATAAATTGCTTACTTTAAGTCCCCTTCGGACCATACTGTTTGAGCTTGTTAGGGAGTTTGGATTTCAACCTGAACAGATCGGAGATATCCTTGATTCACTCAACAAGGAATCCGGGAGAAAATTCTTCTCTGTTACATATCGTTTGGTAAAAGACCGTGAATATTTGCTTATTTCACCTTTTACAGAAAAGATGGAAAAGGTCTTTTACATTGAAGAAGATTGCACTGCAGTTAGTTTCCCTGTTCATCTCTCGTTTGATAAGTTAGATCGCAATTCCAATTTTAAATTCTCAACTCATCCATATATTGTTGATCTGGATTTGGATCTGCTAGTGTTTCCTCTTATGCTGAGGCATTGGCAGGAAGGCGAATATTTTCAGCCATTAGGCATGGTTGGTCTGAAAAAGCTAAGCGATTTCTTCATCGATGAAAAATACTCGATTCCTGAAAAGGAGAATGCATGGATTCTTGCAAGCGGCAATCAGGTCGTATGGATTCTCGGCAAACGTCTGGACGACCGGTTCAAGATTACCCCCAAAACAAAAAGAATTCTAAGAATTAAGTTGGCTCTTTGACCATTGGCGTGGATGTATCTTTTTATAGCCCACTCCTAAGAGCATAAACCTTATGCCCAAACTTTTCATAAGGGAATACTACTATTCACAGTCGTACCTTTGTCGTACCTCTTTCGTACCTCTTTCATACCTCTTTCATACCTCTTTCAGTACAAATTCGAAACAAATTCGAAACAAATACGTAACAAATTCGAATATGCACGTATTTGTTACGTATTTGTTACGTATTTGTTTCGAATTTGTACTGAAAGAGGTATGAAAGAGGTATGACAGTGGTACGACAATGGTACGACAGAGGTACGACAATGGTACGACTGTGGTATGACAGAGGTACGACAATGGTACGACAATGATATAAATAAACTAAAGTCGGTTAATTATCAGTTAAGCAGGGGGACAGGAGAAGAAAACAGAAGAACAGATCGGCAAACGGACACTGTTCCCAATTGGATAAAACCTTCTGTTTTAATGAAATGATTCGACCCAATAGAACTCCCTTTTTCCTTTCAGATTAAAATCAGACGCTGTAAAATGATGCTTATCTATGGGAATTAAAAATTGAGATGCCTTATGCCGAATTAAAATTCACTCAAACCAAAGGTGTAGAGTTGCAAACTTGAATGGAAATTCTTTTATTTGGTCCAATCAATACCTTTTTTAAGCAATTCCTGAGTTTTTGCTTCCGGGCTATCCGGTTCGGGTTGATATTGATAGACCCATTCCACTTCCGAAGGTAAACTTACGAAGATTGATTCAATATTGCCGTCAGATTCCAGTCCAAATTTAGTGCCACGGTCATGGATCAGGTTGAATTCAACGTAACGTCCACGGCGTATCTTTTGCCATTTCTTTTGTGCTGTGGTAAATGATTTGTGCCCGTTGTCTTTCATCAGGCGACTATAGATCTGGGGGAAGGCATTTGCCAGATCAGAGGTTAGATTCAGCATCTTTTCGAAATCTGCTCCTTCTGAGGCCTGAATACGGTCAAAGAATATTCCGCCAATTCCACGTGTTTCTTTGCGATGGGGGAGGTAGAAATAATCGTCCGCCTGGGTTTTCCATTCAGGATACCAGGAAGAATCGTATTTGTCACAGATGGTTTTCATGATCATATGAAACCAACCAGCCTCTTCAGGATTGATATAACTTGGTGTGAGATCAATTCCACCACCAAACCATGCAGAACCATTGTCGAGACTGAAAAACCGTACATTCATGTGGATCGTAGGTACGAATGGATTTCCGGAGTGAATAATCGATGAAATACCTGTAGCTGCAAACGATTGGGCATTTTCACCTAACAGGTTCGCCATTTTATCGTTGAAATCACCATGGACATGTGAGAAATTAACACCTGCTTTTTCGATAATTGACCCGTTTTGCATCACACAAGTTAGCCCTGTACCGATCTCCTTTTCCCATGCATCTTTTGTAAATTTGCCAGTTCCGTCAGCTTCTTCAAGCGTTTGGCATATGGTCTGTTGTATTTCCCTGTAAATATCGGCAGCTCTGGATACGTTCACGATGTTCTGTTTTGATTTTAATCTGGACAATTGTCGTCATCTACTTCGTGTCATTCATTGTCATAAGCTATGCGTCAATAGTGATTCCAAAGAGCAATTGAATGACAATTTTGACAACTATAACAACTATGACAACCAATCACAACTAATTATAACAATTACAACCAATGCCTCCCAATAACACTCAATGACCTTGAATTTTCCCAATGAGTTCTTCTGCAATTGAACGGCCCTGTTTTACGCGGTCAGCCATTCCGATTCCGTCCCGAATATTTCCTGCCAGAATCAGTCCGGTAAATTTCTTTTGAAGGATTTCAATAGTTTCATAGCGTTTGCCTGTGCTTTCGGTGTATTGAGGAATGGCTTTCAGGTACCTGCATATTCGAACCATATCGGGTTTTAAATTTCGATCTCCCAGCATTCTTGGAAGTTCTCTGTCCAGAAGTGACTGTATTTCATCATCATTCATCCGGATGATATCTGGTCGCTTGGTTCCTCCCATAAATACTGATAACAACGCTCCGCCTTCAGGGGCCCGTCCTGCAAAGAACGATGAAGTAAATAACACACCTAGAATGTTTTTGTTTTCCTTTCCGGGAACCAGACCGCCAAATGCTTTCAGCGACATTCCATTCCATCGTTTAAAACCGAGTAAGACTTGCGTTACAGCGGCATAATTGAGTTCATTAAAAGGTTTAATTTCTTCTTCATTCAGGAATGGCAATAAGCCACCCAGGGCATAAGCTCCGCAGGTGGTTACCAGATAAGTAGTTTCCAGAATAATCAGCTCTTTTTCAGTGGTGGCCTGAATTTGAAATCCGTTATTGGTGGGTTTCGCAATTGTGTTCTGAACATTCAGAAGAATATTTTCGGGACCGATAGCTTCAGTTAATGCCTCAATCATTCGGCTTAAACCACCTTTGGCTGAAAATACTTCACGGGTGGCTTTTTTATCGCGTTCTGTTTTTGGCAGTTTAGCCTTTTTCATGGCGCCCTTAATGAAACTACCGTATTCCTGTTCCAGATTATACAATTTAGGCATGGCATAGCGGGTAACTAATTTTGCAGGGTCGCCTGCGTAAATTCCTGAAATAAAAGGATCTACAGCATAATCGAGGTAGCTTTGCCCCATGCGGCGTTTCACCATTTCTGCCAGTTTTTCATCAGGATTTGTTCCCTTTTCACGCCATGGTTCGCCCAGTATCCTGAACTTGTCGTACCAGCTAAAAAGCGGTGTTCCGATAGCCGAAAATAATCCTGAGGGCAAAGCATGCCACATTCTGTTCTTCCAGATCAGTCGACGTTTGGCACTGGGATCGGCTATTTCGAGCTGGCACTTTCCATTAAGATCCTCAAAGATTTCGGTCATTTCCGGATGGGATACAACACCTGTATTGGGGCCTGTTTCATAAACAAAGCCCTGTTCACTCACAGTCTGAATTACCCCTCCGGTCTTACCTGATTTTTCAATGATCCTGAAATCAATTCCAGCCTTCTTCAGGTAAAAGGCCATGGTGAGTCCGGTTAATCCGGCGCCAATGATTATAATATCGGTCTTAACGGTTTCGGCCATGATTATACTGGTTTTGAAAAGTTGGTTTGTCCATCCTGAGTCAAAGGATCGAACGATGCTGCCACATTACGGATAAACAATTGTCCATCTGAAGTGATTTGTATTTTTTCGTCTGAAAGGGTAATGATTCCGTCGCTTTCAAATTGCTGAAGAATATCGTTGCTGTATATGGTTTGCTTTTTTACCTCTTCAGCTTTCATTGACAGGATTTCACCTAAATGACTCCATACAATTTGTTCATTGCACATCAGTTCGGTAATTACTTCCCTAACAACTACTTGTCGGGGTGTCAGTGAATAACCTTTTATCGTTGTCAGTTCACCCTTATTTATTTTGGCGATGTATTCGTCAATCGATTTGGTATTTTGAGCATAAATACCTTCAAGCTGACTGATTCCGGTAACTCCGAAAGCATACACCTGGCCTGTAGTGCGTCTGGTGCAGTATCCCTGAAAGTTGCGGTGCAACTGTTTGTTATTTCGTGCTACAGTAAGTTCATCACCTGCATTTGCATAATGGTCCATTCCAATAGCCTCATAGCCATTTTGAGTCAGTAACGAATAGGCAGCTTCATACATTTTAATCTTTTCGTCAGCAGCAGGAAGTCCTTCTTTCTCCAGTTTCTTCTGAATTTTACTTACCCATGGAACATGAGCATAGGAGAATGTAACTAGTCTATCGGGTTTTAATTCGATGGCTTGCTGTATGGTATCGGCAAAATTAACGGCAGTTTGTTTTGGCAAACCGTATATAAAATCAAGGTTTACCGCCATAGCTGGTGAATCTTCCTTCAGAAAAGCAATGATATCTTCAACGGGCATTCCCGGTTTGTCGCGGTTAACAGCATCGAGCACTTTGGTATCGAAATCCTGTATTCCAAGACTGAAACGGTTAAACCCTGCCTTCTTTAATCCGGTCATCTGTTCGTATGTCAGGTAAGCCGGATTCACTTCAATGGCGATTTCTGGTTCAGGTATAAACTGAAAGGTTGAAAACAGCAATCCATTGATTTCCTGTAAATACTCTACCGGAATGGCGTTTGGAGTTCCACCCCCATAATGAATCTGCGAAACCTTACGGTTTTTATCCAGACTTGAAGTCACCATTTTGATCTCTTGAATCAATGCTTTCACGTAGGCATCCACCACTTCATCTTTACGCAGTGCATAGGAATTACATCCGCAGAAATAGCACAATTTCAGGCAAAACGGAATGTGAATATAAATGGAAATATTTTGTGGGTTCCAATGATTCGATTGATCAATGGCTTCCAGATAGTTTGTCGGACCAAAATCATTCGTAAAGAAATTAGCGGGTGGGTAGCTGGTGTACCGGGGAACCGGATGATTGTATTTTTCGAGTAATTCGCGATTAATCATGACTACAAAGTTTCAAGTTTCAAGTTCAAAGTTTCAAGTTCCGGTTGCAAAGGCAAACCGGTTAAATGATAGTATACTATTCTTACAATTCAAGGTTATAGGCCTCAGATTTCGAGTTCGACATAACCTGGAACTTGAAATCTGAAACTCATTTATCTTTTCCAATCTGTTCGTTTGACCCAATCGGTCAGGAAACAGGCGCTTTCGAACGAGATACCGGGCATAAATCCATGGCCCAGGTTGAAGATCCAGTTCTGATTGTTCTTCCCGAATTCAATGTAAGGCATTAATGCTTTTTCAATTTCTACCTGACTTGAATATAACAAACGAGGATCGACATTTCCCTGTAACCCTATTTTTGGGTCAACCAGCTTCCGGGCCATATTTAGTGGCGTTTGCCAGTCGATGCTCAAAAAGTCGCAATACTCCGGCGTAATTTGTGCAATTCCTGTACCCAGTCCTTTTGGAAAGAAAATAAATGGAATGTCTTCATTACGCACGGCTTCTGCGATCTTCCGGATAGATGGCATAAACAGCTCCTGGTAAAGATCAAAGGGAATTAATCCGGCATGGGTATCAAATAACTGAAAGACATCAACTCCATGATCAATTTGTCCAAGTGCATAAACGATCGAGAGTTCGGTAATGATGTCAATCAATTTACGTGTAGTTTCCTTATTCTGGTAGATAAAACGAATGGCTTCCGGGAAATCGCCCTTGCGCCCAAGTCCCTGGAGCATAAACAGCAATACAGTTAATGGCGCTCCGCAAAAGCCAATCAAAGGAGTATCCTGCGATTTGGTGCGATTAATCTCATCTATTACTGAATAAATATAGTTGAGTTTGTTTGGATCAGGATATAATCCTGCAAGGGGATTTTCTCTGAATGCCAGCGGATTATCGAACACCGGGCCGCTGTCGTTGAATTCAAGGCCCATCCCAAGAGCATGAGGGATAACGAGGATATCCGAGAAAAGAATGGCGGCATCAACTCCCAAATCCTGTACAGGTAAAAGGGTGACTTTTGCAGCTATTTCCGGATTCTGCATCATTTGCCAGAAGGTGTAATTCTCCTTAATCTTCATGTACGAAGGCAACACTCTTCCTGCCTGACGCATAAACCAAACTGGCGGACGTTCAGTTTTCTCTCCCTTGAGTGTTTTTAGAAGTATCGAATTTGCTGTCAAAGTATTTCGTTTTAGAGTTTTAAATTAGAGGTGCAATTGCCTGATGATGCATCAGACTTTGGTAATCTTGATTAATTGAAACATGGAGATTTGTCTGCTAAGTCTGGGTAGCAATTTATCCACCTGGTCTACAACCGGATACATGAAATCAGGCAATAATTGCCTGAACGAAATTCCTCCGCTGAGCAGGTACATCAATGGATTTCGATAGCTTATCTTTTCCAGGCTTAAGTTTGGAAATTTCTTGTCGAACAGCTTTCGGTCCCTGCCAAATACAATCCAGGGCAGAGCCCCGTTGGCTCCCGATAAAGGACCCTTTTCCGGGAAAGTCCATCCACCGTTTACATCAAAGGGTTCATGATGGAAATTTTTATAAATGAATCTTCCCCATAAGGTATTTGCAGGCTCTATCATGATTACTTTTCCGCCTTTAATCAATACCCGGTTCACTTCGTTCAAAAACAGTTCAATATCCGGAATGTGATGCATCGTATCGATCATGAAAATACCACCAACTGTATTATCCTTAAAAGGCATTTCCAGGGCCGAAAAAGTCATGTCATTCGTTGAAAGCTCCAGGATGTCACTACAGATCACTTTTGGCTCCAGTTCTTTTAAAAATCCGCCGCCTGAACCAAGTTCAATATAGATCTCATTGGGAAGATTTTTAATTTCTTTTGAGAATTCCTGGTACCATTGTTCATACAGTTTTCGTAAAAAACTTTTTTGCAGGATGATTTCCCGATGATACATGGTTCTTTCAGGTGAATCCAGTGGATAATCGATCGAATATTTTATTTCCATTTTTCCTCTTTCCTTTTCCTTTTTCCGGTTTCCCTTTTCCCTGATTTATCGTTTCAAAACCTTTAGCGCATCATAAGTAGCTTCAATGGTCCTGTCAATCTTTTTCGTGGTATGGGCTGCTGACATAAATCCGGCTTCAAATTGAGATGGAGCAAGGTATATGCCACTTTCAAGAGCCATTTTAAAGTACCTGGCATAGGTAGCAGTATTGCACAGACAGGCATCAGCAAATGAATTCACCTTGTCCTCTTCAGTAAAGAAAAGTGTAAACATAGATCCGACCCGGTTAAATACTCCCGGAAAATTCAGATCAGTCAGGCATTTTCGGATACCATCGCCCAACCGTGCTGATTTTTCTTCAAGCGCATCATAAAAACTATCTGTCTCATCAAGAATCTTCAATGTGGTTAGACCGGCAGACATGGCCAGCGGATTACCGGAAAGAGTGCCCGCTTGGTAAACCGGACCTTTGGGGGCCAGCTTGTCCATGATGACTTGCTTTCCGCCATAAGCGCCTACAGGTAGTCCGCCTCCGATGATTTTACCGAAACAGGTCAGATCGGGAGTAATTCCCAATATCTGCTGTGCTCCGCCTTTCGACAAACGGAAACCAGTCATGACTTCGTCAAAAATCAATACCGTTCCGTATTGGGTACAAAGATTCCTGACTCCCTGCATAAATTCAGGTTCAGGAATAACAACACCCATGTTGCCGGTTATCGGCTCTATGATAACTGCCGCGATCTGCTCCGGATAACGAATAAACAATTCCTTCACCGAATCCAGATCGTTGTACCCTGCGGTGAGTGTATCTTTTGCTGTTCCGGCTGTAACACCCGGTGAATTGGGCGTTCCCAGTGTTAATGCACCCGATCCGGCCTTAATCAGAAAACTGTCGTTGTGTCCGTGGTAACATCCTTCAAATTTAATGACCATTTCCCGGCCTGTATAGCCGCGGGCGAGTCGTAATGCACTCATGGTTGCTTCAGTTCCTGAATTAACCATTCGGATGCTGTCAATGGAAGGAACCATTTTTTTGATTTGCAGTGCCATTTCTGTCTCGAGCAGGGTAGGGGCGCCAAAGCTGGTTCCCTTCGCGGCTGTCTTCTGAATGGCCATGATGACATCCGGATGAGCATGTCCTAAGATCATCGGTCCCCACGAACCAACATAGTCAATGTATTCATGTCCGTCAATATCGAATACTTTGGCTCCTTTGGCACTGGCAATAAACAATGGATCACCATCGACGCTTTTAAATGAACGGACCGGAGAATTTACTCCACCCGGAATATGTTTCTGGGCTTCCTGAAAAGCGGCAATGCTTTGGGTGTATTGTTTCATTTTACAACTCTTTGATTATATCCTGTGCATGATAAGTTATGATGATATCCGAGCCGGCACGTTTAATTGATGTCAGAATTTCGCGAACCATTCTTTTCTCATCGATCCAGCCATTGGCGGCAGCGGCTTTCACCATAGAGTATTCGCCACTTACATTATAGGCTGCAATCGGGATATTGAAGTTCGTCTTTACCCGCTGAATAATATCCAGGTAGCTTAATGCAGGTTTTACCATCACAATATCGGCGCCTTCTTCGATATCGAGGGCTACTTCACGTAATGCTTCATTACCATTAGCCGGATCCATCTGGTAGGTTGCACGGTTACCAAATTTGGGGGCACTCTCGGCAGCTTCACGGAAAGGTCCATAAAAGCTGGAAGCATATTTGGCCGAATAAGCCATAATGGGCAGATTGTAAAATCCATTGTCGTCAAGCGCCCTGCGGATTGCACCAACGCGACCATCCATCATATCGCTGGGAGCAACCATATCAATACCTTCCTGTGCCAGAGAAACGCATTGTTTTGCAAGGGTTACCAGCGTAAGGTCATTGTCTACATCACCGTTTACGATGGTGCCGCAATGTCCGTGAGTGGTATATTCGCAATTGCAAATATCGGCAATGACATATAAATCGGGTAAGGCATTTTTTAGGGCACGTACAGCTTGTTGTACAATACCGTTGTGTTCGCAGGCCACCATCCCATTTTCATCTTTGTGTTCAGGAATACCAAAAAGCAGTACTGCCTGAACACCCATTCCGTATAGGCGGCGACATTCTTCAACCAGTAAATCGACCGATAGCTGTGAATTGCCTGGCATCGATGAAATTGGATTATTCACTTTCGTGCCCGGGCAAACAAAAAGGGGCATAACCAAATCGTCGCGTGTTAGTATTGTTTCGCGCACCAGATTTCGTAAAACAGGCGTATGCCTTAATCTTCTGAGTCTTGTTATTGGAAATGACATAATTTGAATGTTTAAAGTTGTTTCTTTTGAAAATGATTGATGATAGCCGTATAGATTCCTTGTGAATTGGCAGTCCCGGCAGTGATCAGCGGCTCCATTCCATTCCGGATGACCTCAGCCGAAGTGGTTTGTCCGATACAGACCAACCTGAGTTTTGCTGGATCTACTTTTCCTGAGATTAGGGTAAGCAGGTTATTACAGCATGAAGGACTGGTCAGTACAATCATATCATACTGATCCTTAAGGATCAATTGAAAGGCTTCATTGTTTATTGTATCCGGCATCACCGTTTCATAAAATAATACCCTGGTGCAGTTGGCCTTCTTTGATATATGATTTTCGATCACAGACCGGGCAAGGGTTCCAATAGGAAATAGTACCCGTTCACCCTGACTTACACGATTGTAGAAATCGGCTGAAAAGTCTTCAGCTGTATTGCCCAGATTGATAAACGAAGCCGATGTTCCGTAACATTCGAGTGATGCAGCAGTTTTCTTTCCTACAACAGCAATTTTCAAATGCTCGGGAAGGCCATAATTGTTTTGCAGATCAAACAGACGGTCGAAAAAATATCGTATTCCGTTTGGACTGGTAAAAACAATCCAGTTAAATGAATCGATATTTTTCATTTGATTCCATGCATCCTCATCAAGGGGCAAAGGCCTGACATGGATGGTTGGCATTGAAAGCAGAGTGGCCGATTCTTCAGATAAAAGAGTTTCCAGTTCCGCTGATTGACCGGTAGGCCTGGTGGAAATAAATACCTTGTTTTCGAGTAGTTTGCCCATTGGATTTAATGAGTATGATTGGTTGTTTTGATTTGGTTCAAAATTTCAAGAGCTCCTTTTTCGAGCATTTTTTCAGCCAGTTGAACACCTATTTCAGCTCCTTTGGTGATATCTCCTGAAATGTCTTCCCTGATATATTGCTTGCCGTCGACCGATGCGACAAATCCACTCATATTCAAAATTCCGTTCTCGTACCTTGAATAACATCCAAGCGGAACCTGGCATCCACCTTCAAGGTGCGCCAAAAAGGCCCGTTCTGCAATAATGGTATTCCATGTTTCCTGGTGATTTAGTTTCTCCATCAGAAGGTCAATCCCGGGGTCCTTCAAACGGGTTTCAATGGCAATGGCTCCCTGGCTGACTGCCGGCATCAGAATCTCAGGATCAATGATTTCTGTGATGTATTGATCCAGTCCCAGGCGTTGAAGTCCGGCAGCTGCCATAATCATGGCATCACAATAGCCGTCCTCCATCTTTTGGAGGCGTGAATTGACATTTCCACGAATATCTTTTATGATTATTCCGTCGTTTATTTTCAGGAGTCCCGCAATCCGGCGCAGACTGGAAGTTGCAATTACATCGCCTGCCTTCAGATCAGCCATCTTTTTCCCTTTTAAACTGACCAGCGCATCCCTGAATTCTCCACGTTCCAAAACTGCTCCAAGTTTTAACCCTTCAGGCAATAAAGTAGGCAGGTCCTTTAAGCTATGAACAGCCAAATCAACTGTGCCATCAAGCAGTGCATTTTCAATTTCTTTAGTGAATAACCCTTTATCGCCGATTTTTGAAAGGGCAACGTCCAGAATTTTATCTCCTTTTGTCTTGATAATTTTTAGCTCAACCTGAAGTTCCGGAAAGATTATTTCGAGTATAGCTTTAACCTTTTTCGCCTGGTATAATGCCAGTTGGCTGCCACGTGTGCCTATTCGTATAGTTCTTTTCATCGTGATTAATCAAAAGCAAACCAAGTGGTATTGCTTACAATATATTTTATGCGAATTTAAATAAATCGTTGATGATTTTAAGCGAATCTATATTTTTCCCGTTATCAGTCAAATCTTTTAGATTTTTTATCAATAAACGGGTATACCGCTGGGTAAGATGTTGGGCATAATCATCAACCATTTCCTGCATTTCCGGAGTACTTAATTTTCGGTAAGTAGAAAGTTCTTCGTGATTAATCGCCTGAAAATTAGAGGTAATTGTGTTTATTGCCGGACGTAATGATCGGCTGGCAAGCCATTCGTTAAAATCAGCGACAACTTCATCGAGAATGATTTTTGCCTTTTCAGCACTGTCTTTCTTTTTTTCTGTGGTCTGATTTACAATTTCCTGAAGATCGTCTACTCCGAGCACTTCAATATTTGGGATTTCGGCAACTTCCTTTTCAATGTTTCTGGGAACAGACAGGTCAATATATACCTGTTTGTGATTGGGTCGGATATGTAAAGTTCTTTTAATCATTTCAGCCGTTATAAGCGGACTGGTTGATGAGGTGGCAATCATTACAATATCATAGCCGTGTAAATATTTTTCAAATGACTCGAATGGAATGGTGGTTCCTTCGTATTTAGTGGCTGTTTTTTCAGCTTTTTCAGTAGTCCGGTTGGTTACTGCAATCTGTTTGACTCCTTTTTTGTGAATATTCTGAAGTGCAAGGGTTCCTGTTTCACCGGCCCCAATCAATAAAACTGATTTATCGCTTACGCCATTAAGCAGGTAGTTACACATTTCGACTGCGGCACTGCTTACCGATGTAATTCCAAGCTTTATTTCGGTTTCTGTCCGTACACGTTTGCCGGCTTCAAATGATTTTTGGAACAAACGCATCAGAATAGCATCCGTGAGTGCTAGTTCGGTACACGTCAGATAGGCTTCCTTTATTTGTCCTATGATCTGATCTTCACCAATAATCAGCGAATCCAGGCCTGAACTGACTTCAAAAAGATGTCTTACTGCACCTGCGTTCGACCGGTGATAAAAGTAATGCCAGCAATGGTCGGTAACGCCCTTGAATTTCTTGATGACTTCATACATCAACTCAAATGCGGTCTGGTTGTCATGTTTATCCTGAGAAAAATAAATCTCCGTCCGGTTACAGGTTGATACAAGTACCAGGTCACTAATTTCAGTTTCCTCTTGAAGTAGTTCTGAAAATGGAATTATTTCGTCTTTTGAAAATGAGAATTTTTCACGGATCTCCACCGGCGCTGTTTTATAGCTGATTCCTATCACCCCAATCATAATACTATCTTTGTCAGGATTGCTAATGAGAAACATTTATGCACAATAAAAGTTGCAATTCAGCTTATCTGAAAGCATGAAAATTGCATTATGCCTGAAAATGAAAAGCGTGCTAACTTTTTATTTTAGCAACCTGATGGGGGAGGACGTGAGAAATGAAAGCCCAGAAAATGAAATTCGGGAATATCTGTGTTCCTGAGTTCATAGTTCAGAATACCTGTATCGGGGAAAAGTACGGAGATTTGATCGTCTGATTGGATTTGATCGGTCTGATGATGAACCTGATCGTTGTAAGCCTGGTAATAAAATACGGATTGATCAGCCGTTTTTTGACTCACTTCAACAGGAATCGTAACCGATGAAATCGTTTCTACTGTTTCTTCGCCTGTGCTATTATTAAACATACCCATAGCGAAGCCGAAAAAATAAAATGCGGCAAGCAGCAGATAGGGCAGTGGTGTTGATAATAGTCCGAGAAAAAACACAGTCGAATTGTTAAGTAAATAATTGAACGTTAAAATTATGTGATAATAACGCCTTTCTCATTGATTTTGTTGTGGGGCAAATGTAATAATTCCAAATATACGTTCTGATTTTGAACTGTTGATATATATCAGTTGATAGTGGATTTGCTCCGCACAATGAATTATCCGGGGAAATTTACATGGATAATTGGCCTGAATTGAATGGATTACGCTATCTGATAAGACAACTTTATTAATTTTACAAAAATATAACGATATAATGAATGAACCTCTTCATAGGGAAAATTCTTATTTGCATCTTTGTGCAAAATTTTAAACCCGATTTCCCATTAAAACGTATCCTATGGATTTTTCAGGCTTACTTAAGTATTTTGTTCCGAAAGAAAGGAAATTTTATGCCATGTTTAACCATGCGGCAGAGAACACAATTGAAGCTTCAACTGCTCTTGTACAATTATTCAATACTCCATCTCTGGATGATCGCCGGGCAATCGGACTAACTATCAAAGCCATTGAAAAGAAAGGCGATGAATTCACCAACCGGATTTTTGACGTCTTAAACCAGTCGTTTATTACTCCTTTTGACCGGGAAGACATTAACGAATTAACTTCAACCATTGATGATGTCGTTGACTTAATCTATAGTGTTTCCGGTAAAGTTGAAATTTACCGCTGTACAGTTTTCAGTTCCTTTATGAAAGATATGGTTGTCGTGATTCACGAGGGATGCCTTTTGATTAAGGTTGCAGTTGAAGGTTTGGAAGGTACTAAAAATAAGCACAAGGTTCTGAAAGCATGTAAAGACATCAACAAGCTGGAATCCCGCGTCGATGAATATTACCACATGGCCATTTCGAGCCTTTTTGAAAACGAAAAAGATCCTATCGAACTGATTAAGCAAAAGGAAATTATTCAGAACATTGAGAAAATTGCCAATAAGATCGAAGATGTTTCCGATGTAATCAAGACCATTCTGGTAAAATATGCCTGATTCAGGTTCAATTAATAGTTTTTAAACTTATTATTTCAGGCTATGTTTACCATATTGATTGTAATAATTGTTCTGGCTTTTGCGTTTGATCTGATCAACGGGTTTCATGATGCCGCCAATTCAATTGCAACCGTTGTCTCTACAAAAGTACTTCGACCATTCCCCGCTGTCCTTTGGGCAGCTTTTTTCAATTTTCTGGCTTATTGGATATTTGACCTCAAAGTTGCCAATACGGTTGCCAGTACGGTTAACGGAAGTGTAATCAGTCTTCAGGTTATTCTTGCAGGTATCATTGCCGCAATTATCTGGAACCTGTTAACCTGGTATCTTGGTATTCCTTCTTCTTCATCACATACATTGATTGGGGGGTTTGCCGGCGCTGCTGTAGCTCATACCGGAAGTTTTGCTGTAATCAATCAGGCTGTAATACTAAAAACTATTGGATTTATTTTTCTGGCTCCGATAATTGGAATGTTCATTGCATACGTTATATCGGTTATCATCCTCTGGACCTGCCGGAAAGCCAATCCACATCATGCCAATAAGTGGTTTAGACGGCTTCAGCTGGTATCATCCGGTGCCTTTAGTTTAGGTCATGGCGGAAGTGATTCTCAGAAAGTTATTGGTATTATCAGTGCAGCGATGATGGTTTACATTGCCAATTTGAATGCAAAAGGGATAGCTATTCCTGAATGGGCGCATGTAAGCGAGACCATTGATGCAATGGGAAAACAGCATTTGCATGTGCCTGCATGGATTCCTATTTCCTGTTATACTGCTATTTCGCTCGGAACGATGATGGGTGGATGGAGAATTGTGAAAACAATGGGAACAAAAATAACTAAAGTTACCCCGGTAGAAGGCGTTGCTGCTGAAACAGCCGGTGCAATTACCCTGTTTGCCGTTTCTCAGGGACTGGGAGTACCGGTAAGTACCACTCATACCATTGCCGGTTCTATTATGGGAGTTGGAATGACCAAACGTCTTTCAGCTGTTCACTGGGGTGTTGCAAATAATCTGCTTATTGCCTGGGTATTGACTATTCCTGTAAGTATGATCATTGCCGCATTGGTCTACCTGGGTATTACTGCAATGGGAATTTAATCAGACCCTACACGAAATATAAAATGCATGTTGGTACTGAACCAACATGCATTTTTTTTGAGTGAATGCCCCGATCCTTTAAATCTTCAGATACAGGTTGCTGTCGCCATAACTCAGGAAACGGTAATCCTTCGCAAGGGCATGATCGTAAATCCTTCTCCATTCGTCTCCAAGGTATGCTGAGATCAATAAAAGCAGCGTACTTTGTGGCTGATGAAAATTGGTAATCAATCCGTCGACAATTCGGAAGGTATAACCCGGTGCAATGATAATCCGGGTAGATGCCGACAGAAAATCAGTATGATGTCGGTCCATTAAGCTGATCAGCGATTGGATTGAATCATTTGCGAAAAGCCGGCATTCATTTTCCTGATAAGCTTCCCACTGGGAGACGATCAGGTCTGAAATGTCAATCTCAGGATTGCGATTTACCTGAACTCCCAGCCAATACAAGCTTTCCAATGTTCTTACCGAAGTAGTACCTACGGCTATTTTCTTTCCGGGGTGGTGAATCAATTGGTTGAGAAAATCCCGGTTGATCGCTAAGTGCTCGGCATGCATATCATGACCTGAGAGCGTATGGCTTTTTACCGGCTGAAAAGTCCCTGCCCCCACATGCAGGGTCAGCTCAGCCATTTCATGCCCCTCCCGGCTCAGTTGGTTGAAAACCTCTTCGGTAAAATGCAACCCCGCCGTTGGTGCAGCGACTGAGCCTTTGATCTTCGAGTAGACGGTTTGGTAACGTTCCAGGTCGCTTTGTTCGGTTTCGCGGTTCAGGTAAGGCGGAATAGGCAATGATCCTGCCTGTTCGATGATGCGTGAAAACTCAAAATTCGGGTTATTCCAGCTAAAACGAATCAGGCTTTTATCTTTCTCCGGATCAGATTGTTCTGCACAGAATTCAATATCAGTCTCATCGATCCATATGGTTTTTCGCAACTTCTCTCCCTTCCACTTCTTCTGGTTGCCAATCATGCACTTCCAGATGCACGAAGTAGTGGTTTGAAAAGCAATCTGGTAATCAGATGGTTCATGTGGATCGAGACAGAATATTTCGATCTTGGCGCCCGTTTCTTTCTGAAAGTGCAGCCTGGCACGAATGACTTTGGTGTTGTTAAATATCAGCAGACTCTGGTCTGGCAGGCATGACGATAAATTTCGGAACTGTTCATCCCGGATCTGTCCGTCCTTCCAAACAAGCAGTTTCGATTGATCTCTCTCCGCCAGTGGATATTTGGCAATCCGTTCGTCAGGCAAATCGTAGGCATAATCACTGATCGGGATTCCCGTTACCTGCTGTAGTAATTTATTTTCGTTTTGCATAGTAGAATTGCGGCAAAATTACCATTTCAGGTGATACTGTCAAAATAACGTCGCAACATTTTCTCTTCAACCGAACAGGGTTGAAATGCTCATGGAATAACTATCGCGTGCCACCTTGTGTATACCTTGTGTGTACTTTATGTGTTTCTGAGCACATAATGTATACTTGATCAAATCTTAACGTATACTTATTCTATACTTAAATACCCGGCTTGGTATAGCGCGGGTAATACAATAATCCCGCCAAAACAGAGTCGGGAAGTGCAGCTGAATATCCAAACTTACTGCGTTGAATCCGCCACGTGGAGGGAGTGATCTTTTAATTTTATGGACTCTTTGGTTAGGAATTCTTAAGCCGAAGGGATTCGTTCATTTAACACTCTTTTGCGGAGTATTTTGAATCATTGTCAGCAGTCATATCGTTTGTGGATGGATTCTTTTATTGTATTTTTGTGTAAAATATTCAGAAAATGATAAAAGCAGGAGATAAAGTGAGGTTTTTAAATGCCGTTGGAGGCGGTATTGTAAAATCGGTGATCAACAAAACCATGGTTAACGTGGAAGATTATGACGGGTTTGAGGTTCCGACCCTGATCAGCGAATTGGTGGTCGTTGACGATTCAGTCTCTATGGATCCCGAGCGACGTTCGTCGAGGGTGAAAGCTCAGGAGAAGAAGGAAGAAGCGTCGGTGGCAAAAGAGCTACCCAAAGCGGAACCCAAATATGTGGCCGGGAAAGATACCCCTGTTTGTTACCTAGCATTTGTACCTCAAGATGAGGCGAATCCTGTTGAAGGTGAACTGAAGGTCTACCTGGTGAACGACAGCAATAATTTTATCCTGTATAATTACAGTCACCTGAAGGACAAAATATACAAAAGCGTGGAGTCCGGGAAAATGAACCCCAACAGCAAGCGCTATCTCGAAAGTTTCAGTCGGTTCGATCTGAATGAACTGCCTTATTTCCAATTTCAAATGCTTTTCTTCAGGGAAGAATCTGCAAAACTTGAAAGTCCTGTAGTGAAAAGCCTTCATTTGAATCCGGTGAAGTTTTACCGTCAGGGCAGCTATGAAAAGACGAAATATTTTACTCAGAATGCAATGCTTATCTCATTGCTCGATCCTGACATGGAAGCTGAGGTTGCCAAACTTAACGAACCTGAGATGACCAAGGTCGTCCTGGAAAAAGAAGAACCGAAAGTAATGGTAAAACGTACTGTTTCGCCTGATCTGGTTGAGGTAGACCTGCATATTCATGAACTGCTGGAAGATACACGCGGATTGGCCAATCATGACATGCTTGAAGTGCAGTTGGGACGGTTTCGCAACGAACTCGATACAGCCATCGAAAACGGCACCCGACGGATTGTATTTATTCACGGTATAGGCAACGGAACACTCAAACAGGAGCTGCGCAAGGAACTCAGCACCAAATATAAAAAGTACTATTTTCAGGATGCCAGCTTTAAGGAATACGGATACGGCGCTACGATGGTGATACTGAAGAATGCATAGTGCGATTCGGGTTGTGGGTTGCACTGATTTGGATATTGGATATT
>DIZL01000077.1:33803-41442 GCA_002429385.1 Prolixibacteraceae bacterium UBA6029
AATATCCAATATCCAAATCAGTGAACTTGCAACTCGCAACATTTTTGATCATCTTTGTCGCGCAGAACGCTCTATCGTCCCGATGTCAATCGGGGAGGAAAGTCCGGGCAACACAGGGCATCGTGCTTCTTAATTGGAAGGCGGGCGTAAGTTTGCAGTAAGGTAACAGAAAATGACCACCTGGTTTTGACGTGTCACCACCGGGAACGGGTGAAAAGGTGAGGTAAAAGCTCACCGGTGGTGGTGGCAACATCGCCAGCCGTACCTCTGACGAGTTGCAAAGCCAAATATATCATGATTTTTCGGTACGCCGAAATACAGAACGGCCCGTTTTGATTCTTCGGAAGTCGTGAGGGGTAGGCTGCTTGATCGGGTAAGTGATTACCCGGGTAGATAAATGATAGGGGGCCCGAGTAATCGGGCTACAGAACCCGGCTTACAGGTCTGCTTTTTTTATTCAAATAAATAAGGCGATCATCGAAAGATGATCGCCTTATTTTAGCATTTGTTTCTTCTTATTTTTCGGTTACGTTGAATACTAAATCTACATTAATGAACTCACTGTTAGGGATTTTTGATCCGGGAGTTATTTCTGGTTTTGTTTCTTCCGGATTGAACTTACCCATCATGCCTATTGCCCTGACTGATTGAACTATTTTGGTTTTACTGAATACATCACCTGGTTTGATCTCAATTTTATTAAGTATATCTTTGGTGGGAACATTCTTATTTCCTTTAATATCGACCTTACCTATTTTGCCACGATTACCTTCGTAAATTGTAAATGTCAGATTTATAGTACCATCATTTGATGCATCTTCTGAAGTTTTAATATTTGAAAATACATATCCATTGTCTAAGTAGAGAGAGGAAACTCCATCTAAATCTGACCAAATACGACTATTTAACTTCTCTTTGGAGTATTCATCTCCTTTCTTCATTCCCAGGACTTTATTCAGCTTTGCCGAACTATAAATAGTATTATTTACCCAAGTGATATTCCCAATCTTCGATGTATTTGCTTTCTGATCATTTGCATCTCCGGTTACTTTAACATCTATTGTGCCATTTTGCGTGTTCGATGTTCCCTTTTTACTTGTAATCAACAAAACGCCATTTTTACCTTTGTCTCCATATTTACTAATTGCTGTTTCTCCTTTTAGAACATTAACAGATTCAATTGTTTCTGGAGGGATGTCTTTTATATTCTGGCTTTTCAAAATCTTTCCATCCACAACAAATAATGGAGGTTTCCCATTGGGGTCTTTTAGCATTATATTGCCATTATTAGGATGATAGACAAATGATTCACTAGTAACTTTATTTGCATCTACATTTGATATTTGCACTAATTTTTCGTTAGATTTTCCTTTCTTCGTTGTGATTTCCATTACGCCATGTTTCCCTTTTTCGCCGTATTTGCGAATAGCTGGTTCTCCTTTCAATATAGAAATAGAAGCAATACTATCATTTGGAGTTTTATTTGGTGAATGCATTTCAGAGATGACTCCATCGATTACTAATAAAGAGTTTTTCTCAAATACTGAAGTTGCTGAATTTGTCTGATCTGATGCATTCTTTGTCTGATCAGATCCTTTAAAATTAACAGGAATAGGCTCTGATGTTGTTTTTAGATCTTTAACATTACCCTTTTTAGTGGTAATTAATATTACACCGTTTATTCCTTTATTGCCATAAATTTTAGTGGCCTGTTCTCCCTTCAAAACATTAATAGATTCTATGGTTTCAGGTGGAATATTATTTACATTCATGCCTTCAACAATAACACCATCTTTGACAATTAGTGGTTGCTTTCCTGAATCATCTGAAGTGCCGAATTTCAATGGTGAGTTCGTTTGGAGATGAATAGTAGGAGGTAGTTTCGATTTTGAGTCTTCCTCTATGACTACAACTTTACCCATCTTAATAAACACCACTCCATTTTTTCCTTTTTCACCATATTTAGTTGTGGCAGATTCTCCATTTAAAACATTTACAGATTCTATTTTATCTGGATTTAACTGATCAACTTCAGCTTTAGTAGCTTCTTTGCCATCGATGAGAAAGAGACTTTTAGATTTTGCAAAATCCACCGAAATGGTATCAGCTTTTATAACAGTAGACCCATTCTTATCACTTATTTGAACGTTTTTTGCATTAAATTTAAGTCCTGATCCTGAGGCTGAATCTTTTGAGGAAAGAGAGACAAAATTGCCTTTTAAGGTCGTGACAGAATCCTTCAAGGATGCTTGATCTTTATTCTTTCCATTACTAAGTGTTTTTGCATCCTGAATAGTAAGAACATCATCCTGTCTTGAATTTTCCTTTGCCTGTTGAAACTTGTATTCCGGAGTGGCAAAGGCATAAAAGACTCCTGCCATGAGCGGCAATACCAGTAGAAGTTTTAGTTTCCGTAATGGTGATTTAATTGTATGTTTCATCATGTTGAATCTTTTTTTGTTGAGTGAATAATTGAACGAATTGGCCAGTGAAATCACAGGTCCGCCAAACATCTGGTTCAGTAAAGCCGCACGGTAAATAGCAGGGTTGGAGCTGTGCTGCAGCGCATGCTCGTCGGCCTGGTATTCGTGGTTCTGCCTGATCAGGTGGCCATAGAGCCAGCTCACCGGGTTAAACCATTGCATCGTGCGAAGGATTTCAAAAAGCAGCAAGTCAATCCAGTGCTGTTGCCTGATGTGCTCCAGTTCGTGATTCACTATTTCGTTCGTTTCGATTTCGTCGATTGAAGGATTGACAAATACGAACGAGAAGAATGAAAACGAAGCCGGATAGGCATCGGTACGGATTAATCGGACTGAACGATAAGGATGTGTTTCTGATTTCTTAATGATGCTGAAAACGGGAAGCGTTTGCCTCAAAATACGGAATACCAGGAAAAGAATACCTGCCAGATAGCCATATAATAATAGACTTTCCGGATTGAATGATTGCTCAGGTACCACGATTCCCTGCATCTGAGGTTCAGATACTTCAATGCTGGGAATAAACGGCAACAAAACCGTATAGTGCCAGGTGAAAAGCGGAAAGATGATGGAGACCAGAATTCCTGAAACCAGATAAATCCGGTTTAGGGTAAAGAACCGCTCGTTTCTGAGAAACAAAGCATAGACCAATGCAAATCCCGTCAGCCAAACCGACGATCTGAACAAATAGAGTGCAAGTGCTTCCATGGGTTACGGGTTTAGTCTTTCGACAGTTCTTTTCTGGTTTCTTCCATTAATTGTTCCAAATCCTGAATAGTCAGGTCTTTCTCGCGGGCAAAGAATGATGCCATGGCCGGAAACGAGTTGTTGAAATAGCTCTTCATCAATCCGAAAAGCTGGGTCTTTGAATATTCGTCCTTCGATACCAAAGGATAATAAACATGCACGTTTCCGTAGGTCTTATGCGAAACAAATTCCTTCTTTTCCAGGATACGCAGTACGGTAGAGACCGTGTTGCGCACAGGCTTGGGTTCGTCGAACCGGTCACGGATGTCTTTAACCAATCCTTCGCCCATTTCCCATAAATGTTGCATTACCTGTTCCTCAGCTTTTGTCAGTTGCATATCCTTAGTTTTAAATTTGTCAATCCTTCAGGACAAATATATGACTATAAAACTAGTCATGCAAATATTTTTAGTTAAAATTGACTAAAAAGATAGTCCATGACAGAAAAGAGTCATAAGAGGCATTAGGAAAGGGGAAAAAGGAATAAGGAAAAAGGAAATGGGAAAGAGTCTTTACCTTCTCGACACAAGCAGGATTATTATATTTACTGAGGATTACGGAAAAAGGATTCTAAGCAGATCAGATACATGATGGATTAAAGAAAATGCAAAGAAGCTTCATTGCCGAAAATAATCCTCAAATAAAAGTTGTATTTTTGATTTAAAGAATATGGTGATGAGCATAGTAAAGGAAAAGAAAATAGCCAATAGTTATCTCAGGTTTATGAAAAACTGGGATAATGAAACAAAAAAAGACCTTATAATCAGACTTACTGCATCAATTGATGATAAGTCAAAGAATGGGTCTGATTTCTCGTTATGCTTTGGTGCGTGGGAAGACGAAAGGAGTGCAGATGAGATAATTGATGAAATTTATTCTGATCGGATTAATACTGAAGATTATAGGTGCCACTATAATTGTAAATGATATGATTCTCGTAACCCGAAATGTTAGAGAATTCGAGAGAATGGAAAATATCAAAATTGAGAATTGGATTGATATCCAATAAATTACTTCCTTGTTGACTTCTCACAATAATTATTACCGGCGGGCGGATATAAAATCTCATCCAATAAACTGTTTGGATATCAATACTTAAGCGCTAGTCTTCAGGGTTGTTCTTCTGCTTTCTGCTCCCCTTCCCCTGATGATCCGTCAAGAAACTGACTGTATTTCAGTTATACCACTGTCGTACCTCTGTCGTACCATTGTCATACCATTGTCATACCACTTTCAGTACAAATTCGAAACAAATACGTAACAAATTCGACACAAATTCGTATACGTTCGAATTTGTTACGTATTTGTTACGTATTTGTTTCGAATTTGTTTCGAATTTGTACTGAAAGTGGTATGACAGTGGTATGACAATGGTATGATAGTGGATAGAGGCATTCCTTTCGGGATTGTTAGGGGATCAGGTCTGAATACAAAAGATACGGCATTAAAAATTACGTTCGAACAACCCGGGAGGCCTGCTCCTGACCTGTTCAATTAACCTGAAAACAAATTAGATAACGCAAAATAGTGCATATCGACGCAAAATTCACCGTTTTGTAGGAAAATTGTTTTATGATGACTACCTTTAGTTCTGATTGGATGAAGAAGCGGGTTTTCCCTCTTTTATCGTTCAGGCAATTTAAGTTAAATCAATTCAAAAACCAATACTCATGGCAAGGATTAATCAAGGTATTTCGGGTGGATTTTCCGGCAAGGTCGGAACAGTGACCGGCGAAAACTGGAATGGCATCGACTATATGCGTTCCAATGAATCCGGCAGGAAAGATGCAAAATCAACGGCTCAGCTCGATCAGAGGGCCAGACTCACAACCGTGGTGCAATTTCTGAGACCGCTAAAGGAATTCCTGCGTATTGGCTTCAAAAACCGTGCATCAAAACTGTCGGCCTTTAATGCAGCCACTTCGTATAATCTGGAGCATGCGCTTGCGGGGTCCTTCCCCGATTACCGTATTGATTATTCCAGGGCAAGGATCAGTCAGGGCAAGCTTCCCGGAGTTTTAAACCCTGCGGCCTTTGCAGGTCCGGCAGCCACGATCAGCTTTACGTGGGATAACAATTCATCGGCAATTGATGCCATGGCCGATGATCGTGCGATAGTGGTGATTTATAACCCGGCAAGGCAAAGCGCCCTTTCGTTTACAGGAAACAACACCCGTTTGGGTTGCAGCCAGAGCGTAACCCTTCCGGCAAGCTTTTCGGGGGATGAAGTGCTTTGCTATATCTCTTTCCGGAATGCTAACCAGACATTGATTTCAGATAGCCAGTTTGTTTGCAGTCTGATTGTATTGTAGCGGCAGGGATGTATTTCTTGGGAAACAGGTAAATAAGTAGTAACTTTCGTTGGACAATTCTGACCTCGTGTACGATTAAAATGTCAAGATTGTCGGGACTGTCCAACGAAATTTAAATAAAGGAGTTAGCTATGGACAAACAATACAACCCCGATGGTTTTATCCCCAAACATGGAGGTTATGAACGTTTGATCACCTACCGAAAGTCTGAAGTCATTTACGATGGCACCTACTATTTCTGCAAAAAATATTTCCACCCATACGACCGCACTATTGACCAAATGATACAAGCCGCACGTTCCGGCAAACAAAACATTGTTGAAGGAAGCATGGCTTCGGGTACTTCAAAAGAAACAGAAATTAAACTCACCAACGTTGCAAGAGCTTCGCTTGAAGAACTTTTAACCGATTACAAGGACTTTTTACGAACCCGCAAATTAAAAATCTGGGACAAGAATCATAGTTATTATCCCCACCTTACCAAACTGCTCACAACTCAGGATGCTACTTATGAAACCTACCGGAAAGGAATTGAAAACCCCAATCCGGAAGTATCTGCCAATGTTATGATTGGCTTGATCAATATAACTTCCTTTCTGCTAGCCAAACAACTGAAAACATTGGAAAAAGAATTTCTATTGGAAGGTGGATTGCGGGAACGAATGTCACAAGCCAGGATTGATGTAAGGAGAAAACAAAAATAGCTGCATTTGGATTACTCACTACTACGCAAAACATATCCTCTGTATTGTAAAGGGATTCCATCTTTCAAAAAGAGATGGAATCCTTAATACACGCTGATCGTGGTATAGCAGCATAGATGTATTTCTTCTTTGAAATGAAATATCTGCTTAACAGGTAGGTTATCTTATTTAATTAACTTAATTTCGGGGAATGATTGAGTATAATGATAAGACGATATACTACGCATGTTCTGCGTTTTAATAAATCTAACTCAATCTAACTAATGCCGATATATACACAATTCTATGGATATACAGGTGTTGGCAGCAAGCATAAAAAAATCGACACTATGAGAATATCTGGTTTAATTATTTTTACATTTTTGACTCTGAGTCAATTATTTGGACAGAAAATAGAGAAAGTTTATCTGGACAAAAATGATAATACTTCAAACTGTTATTTGGCAATATATCCGAGTACTCTTCCATTGAGAGAATTCATGTTTCTTATTCCAAGTTTTGGAGAAACTCCCGAAGGTGTACAAATGCAAACAGACTTAGCGAAATTGGCCGCAGAGCAAGGAATCTTGACAATTATACCAACTTTTAAAACGGGTGTAAAGACACTTGGTATTGACAATTTAACACAGCAATCATTTAGAGAGATGATTGAAGACATTGCAAGTAAAAACAAATTGGTCGACACAAAATTCTATATCGGTGGATTTTCAATTGGTGGAAGTTGTGCTGTAAGATTCGCCGAATTAGCGGTTAAAGATAATTTCAAATATAAACCAAATGCAGTTTTTGTTATTGACCCACCTCTTGACTTTGAGAGATTCTATAAATCAAATAAACGTACAATGCGACTTTCGGTTAATTCTCAACCAAGCCAGGAAGCGGTTTATATGGTTGATAGAATTGAAAAGGAAATGAATGGGACACCTGAGACTGCTATTCAGAACTATTACAAATATTCTCCTTATTCGTTTTCAGACACAAAACAAACAGCAATTAAATACTTGATAAATACACCGATACGTTTTTACACCGAACCTGACATAAACTGGTGGTTAAAAGAACGTGGTGGAGACTTTTCCGGTATGAATGCGCTTGACGGTTCTTGTATGATTAATGAATTAAATCGTTTAGGAAACAAGAACGCTTTTTTAATTACAACACAAAACAAGGGATTTAGAAAACCTGACAATAGGAGACATCCTCATTCATGGAGTATTGTGGACAATAATGAATTGATTAAATGGTTACTAAGCCAGAAATGAGAATGCCAGCTACCAACAGCAAAATACCCACAAGTCGGGTTTCGGTGCTTCGTTGACAGGAAATTAGTAATTGGAGTATCAATTAAAACGGATCACAGATCCGAAGTTAAGAGGTGCAGATTGCAAAGTCG
>DIZL01000028.1:0-216 GCA_002429385.1 Prolixibacteraceae bacterium UBA6029
CTTATTCATTAGTTATTAGAAACATATTCGATGATTGTTAGAATATAATTGAACGACCTTCGAATAACCTTCGAATAACCTTCGAATAATCTTCGAATAATTTAAAGGGTTGAAGGCTTAATGAAAGCGACACAACAGGGCAGAAGCGCATTGCATTTTGGGGAAGAAGTATTTTGGAATAGCACACGACACGAGTTCGGTGCATGGATATTGCAG
>DIZL01000028.1:466-15999 GCA_002429385.1 Prolixibacteraceae bacterium UBA6029
TTGCAGTTTCAATTCAAATTTCCTTGCACTTATTTTAAGTTTAATGCGGTCATTTTATTGAAGCACTGAATATTATGAGTTTTTCAGCAGACCCTACGTATACAATGAGATTACCATAGGTGTACCTTATTTATTTCTGAACACACATGGTACACACCAGGTATACACAAGGTGAAGCTTTGGTATTGCCCCATAGTCACCCGGAGGGGAGCTGAGAGTGAATTTTGAAACACTAATAATCCAGGCAGATGAACTTCAGGGAAAAAAATTTTTAAACGATCAATTCAAATCAGGAGAATCTTAGTTTCTTGCATATAATTTAATTATTTTTATCCCGTAAGTTTGATTAAAACCGGAGGGGTAAATTCATGAAAGCCTACGATAAAAGGGAAAAGCGCATATTCTTTTCTTACCTGTTGATATTGGTATCTATCGGATGCAGCATTGTGCTTGTTGGATATCCATATCATAAAAACTTTGAAAAACATTTCAAGGACAATGTTGAGAATCAGCTCAGCTTAATTGCCCGTTCAAAGGTGGACGAGCTTAATCATTGGAGGGAAGAGCGGAAGGATGATGCGAAGACCATATTGGGCAACGAAGTATTTTCAAAATATATCAAACGTTATTTCAAAAATCCAGGCGACAGTCTGGTAAAAAGGGAAATTAAAGTATGGATGAAGGAATTTCAGACCGGATTTGATTATAACGCGGTAATACTGACCGACCTGCAACTGATTCGGAGAATAATAATTTCTAAGGAAGCAGAACCGCCTTCTGCAAAAATTTCAGCCAACGATATTGGTCTGCTCAAATCGGGTGAATTGGTGTATACGGACTTTTACAAAAGTACATCAAAGCAAAAAGTATTTTTAAAAATACTCCTTCCAATTCTTGATTTGCATCAGTTGATCGGTATTGTTGAGTTGAGGATTGACCCTCAGACTTATCTTTATTCCATACTCGCCCATTGGGCCACGCCAGGCGAAAGTTCCGAGCTGTTTATTTTACGGCGCGAGGGCAACCATGCAGTTTATTTAAGCGAACTGAAGTTTCAAAAAAATGCAATACTGAATTTAAGGATACCACTTGAGAACACAAACTTACCTGGAGTTAAGGCAATACTTGGATCTATTGGGTTCGTGGAAGGTATTGACTATCGCGGAAAAGCGGTGGTTGCATATGTTGATAAAGTTCCAAATTCGCCCTGGTACGTGGTTGCGAAGTCAGATAAAAGTGAGGTTTATGCACTGATCCGGGATGATCTCCTGCAGACGGTGATATTCGGGATCGTAATGTTTTTACTGGGCGGTTTGGGCCTGGCATTTCTATGGAAGAATCAACGGGCTATATTGTATAAGGCAAGGATTATTTCGGCTGAAGCCTTGCGCGATAGCGAAGAACGCTTTCGTTCGCTATACGAGAATTCGGCAATGGGTATTTACAGAACTACCCCGGAAGGAAAGATTATTTTAGCGAATGACACGTTAATCAGGATGCTTGGATATTCCTCGTTTGAAGATCTTTGTGCAATAGATCTCAATAAAGAGGATTATGAGTCAAATTATGACCGTAAACAATTTGTCGAACAGATCGAAACGAATGGTGAAATCATTGGTCTGGAAGCTCATTGGACAAAAAAAGACGGGACACCTGTATTTATTCGTGAGAGCGTCAGGGCCATTCGTGATCTGAACTACAAGACTTTGTATTACGACGGAACCGTTGAAGATATATCCGAACTGAAGAAGTCGGAACTGGAACGCCAGGTGATATACGAGATTACAGAAGGCGTTTCGACCACGGGTAACCTTAACGAATTGCTGGGGCTGATCCATCATTCGCTTGGGAAAGCGCTCTATGCAGAAAATATTTTCATAGCGCTTTATGATCAGGATAAGGAACTCTTTAGCTTTCCATATTATGTCGATCAGTTCGATACGACCCCGGAACCTGCTAAAATGGATAAAAGTTGTTCCGCTTATATATTCAGGACAGGAAAGCCTTTACTCATTACCCCTGAGGTATTTCAGCAACTCAAAGAACAACACGAAGTGGAATTGGTTGGAACGCCTTCCCCTTCCTGGATAGGCATACCGCTACAGACGCCCGCCAGAACCCTGGGCATTTTAGTCCTTCAGCACTATGAAAAAGAAAATGTCTATACCGAACGTGATGTTCAGTTTCTGGATTCTGTAGGGAGCCAGATTGCTTTGGCCGTTGAACGTAAGCAGATAGATGAAGCTGTCAAAAGGGAGATGGACTTCTCCCAAAGATCGCTTAATAGTTTACCGGGATTGTTCTATCTCTTTGACGATCAGGGAAAGTTTCTGCGCTGGAACAAGAATTTCGAAATTACAACCGGGTATTCTGCGGAAGAAATCGAACACCTCTCTCCACTTGATCTATTCGACGAACCTGACAAAACATCAATAGAGGAAAAAATTCAACAGGTTTTTCAAATTGGAGAAGCCTCAGTTGAAGCTGATTTGGTTTCAAAAGATAGAACAAAAACTTCAATTTTCTTTACGGGTAAGCGATTTCAGTTTGAGAATAAGCAATGTATGGCTGGAATGGGTATTGACATTTCGGATCGCAGGCATGCGGAGGAAGATTTACGAAATGCACACTTATTGTTGCGAACAGTAATTGATAATATTCCCGATTCGATTTATTGCAAAGACAGCGCGTTACGGAAAACACTGGCCAACAATACTGAATTAAGTTATTCGGGGGCAAATTCGGAAGCTGATATTATAGGGAAGACAGACTTTGACCTTTATCCCAGTGAACTGGCAGAAGGGTTCCAGGCCGACGATCAATTGGTCATACAAAAAGGCCTGCCGGTGATCAACAGGGAAGAATTTATAATTGACAGCAGTGGGGAAAAACATTGGTTGCTTACCTCGAAGCTTCCGATAAAAGATGAATTTGGTACGATCACCGGCCTTGTTGGTATTGGACGGGATATTACTGCCCGCAGGCAAGCCGAAGAAGACCTTCGGGAGAGTGAAATTAAGCTGAACGTTATCCTTCAGTCTACTGCAGATGGTATATTGGCCGTAGATGGTGTTGGTAAAGTGATCAAAACCAACAGGCGGTTTGCCGAACTGTGGAATATTCCACAAGCTTTGATTGATTCAGGTGAAGATGATACCTTAATCAGTTTTGTACTTGAACAACTGATCAATCCGGAGGAGTTTATATCCAAAGTAGAAAAGCTCTACCGTTCAACAGATGAAGATCTGGACTATCTGCATTTCAAGGATGGCCGCACATTTGAAAGGTTTTCAGCGCCAATGGTCATGGGCGATTCCTCGGTCGGGAGAGTGTGGTCGTTCAGGGACATTACCGAACGAAAACTTGCAGAGGAAAGCTTACAGAAACTAAATCTGGCTATTCATAATTCGAAGGAAGTAGTTTTTATAACGGATACAGAAGGTGTTATAAGCTATATTAATCCTGAATTCACCAACATGCACGGATATATTGCCGAAGAAGTTGTTGGAAAGGCGACTCCACGAATTCTTAACAGCGGCTTATACCCAAAAGAAGTTTCTAAATTGTTATGGGATGCATTGCTTAATAAGCAAATCGTTCCTTCATCAGAATATGTTAATAAATGCAAGGATGGTAAACTTATTGACATTGAAGGTTCTGCAACTCCGATTCTTAACACAAACGGCGACATTATCGGATTTCTCGGAGTGCAGCACGATATAACCGGACGAAAACAAACTGAACAAGAAATAAAAGAAACGATCCAACGACTTTTACAGGCAATTGCCGAAAAGGACAAGTTCTTTTCCATCATTGCCCATGACCTTCGTGGTCCTTTCAGTGGCTTTTTGGGGCTGACCCAAGTTATGGCCGAAGAGTTGCCAAGCCTCACCATGGCTGAGATACAGGAGCTTGCCGTAAGTATGAAAAACTCGGCTTCCAATCTTTACAGCCTTCTGGAAAACCTGCTGAAATGGTCACAGATACAGAAAGGGACTATTCCTTTTTCACCTGAAGCCATCCAATTAAAACCAGTGATAGATGAAAGTATCGCTGTTGCCTTTGCCACAGCCCAAAATAAAGGGATCGAAATAAATTGTACGATTCACGAAGGCGTTGAGGTTTTTGCCGACAGTAATATGCTTCAAACGGTCATACGCAACCTGGTTTCGAATGCCCTGAAGTTTACACCCAAAGGAGGTGAGGTAAGTGTTTCGGCAAAAGTTGCAGGCGACAAAAGTGTTGAAATATCTGTCAGGGACTCCGGCATCGGGATGAATCAAACGATGATTGATAATTTGTTCCGGCCCGATGTGCGAACCAATCGTAAAGGCACCGATGACGAACCCAGCACGGGGCTGGGATTATTGCTTTGTAAGGAGTTTGTCGAAAAGAATAATGGAAAACTATGGGTCAAAAGTGAAGTAAATCACGGAAGTACATTTCACTTTACATTGCCCGGGAGCTGAAGCCTGCCTGCAAATCAGGAAACTCAACCCTGAGGGGGTTAGTATTGAGCAAACAGCCTGTGCATTATGGAGTAAATATCGGTTTTATCGCATAGTTAATTTAAGATATGAAGAAAAAAAATTTCCATATGTCTGAGCCAGCAACTCTGGCAACCGATTTTGTCCTTCTTCGACAGAAGGCAGAGCTTTTGCTGAAAAAGAAAACAACAAAGGCAGGGTCGCATCTTTCTGATGCTGAAACATTGCGTATGATCCACGAATTTGAGGTACACCAGATCGAGCTGGAATTACAAAACCTCGAACTTCAGGATGCAATATCCGCGGCACAGGATGCTGTTGATACGTTTAAAGAATCGGAAGAGAAATACCGGCTTATTGTTGAGAACATAGGCGAGGGATTTGGTTTTGTAAACCCGGAAGAGCAATTTTTACTCGCCAATAAAACTGCTGAAATAATCTTTGGCGTTGAACCTGGTTGCCTGGTTGGTAAGAATCTGGTTCAGTTTGTCTCGAAAGAGCAATTTCATGTGGTTCAGAAAGAGACGGAGATCAGGGAACAAGGAATCCGAAGTGTTTATGAACTTGATATCTTACGACCAAACGGCGAAAAGCGTACCATTAGTGTCACCGCTGTTCCTCAGAATGATAAAGGAGGAATGTTTTTGGGAACGTACGGTATCTTTCGCGATATCACCGAAAGCAAGCAAATGAAGGAGGCACTGCTGGAGAGTGAATTGAAATACCGTGAGTTGGTTGAAAACTCACCTGATGCCATTGTAATTTATTCGGATGGGATAATTGTATATGCAAATAATGAATGCTCCCGCCTGATGGCCGCTTCGGGCACAGAAGAATTAATCGGGAAATCAGTTATTCATTTTGTCCATCCTGATTATCGTGAATTTGTTTTCGAAAGAATGAGAGCAGCGGCAAGCGGAGGAACGATTTTGCCTCTTGTAGAAGAAAAATTTATGAGGTTCGATGGTTCAACCGTTGATGTTGAAGTTAAAGCATTTCCTGTTAAATTCGGGCATAAATCTGCAACTCAATTGATTGTCCGTGATATCACGGAGCGCAAGAAGGCTGAGTCAGTCCTGCACTTTCAAGCTGAAATCATAAAAAATATCTCGGAAGCGATTTACCTGATCAGGATGGATGACGGTGAGATCGTTTATTCAAATTCACAATTCGAAAAAATGTTTGGCTACGGACCGGGTGAAATGCTTGGGAAACATGTTTCAATTGTGAATGCGTACGGGGAGAAAGATCCTGAAGAAACTGCCCGGGAAATCTTGAACAATTTGAAACAAAATGGTTTTTGGAATGGTGAAGTCCTTAACATCAGAAAAGATGGCACACCTTTTTGGAGTTATGCAAAAGTTTCCGTTTTCGAACATTCGAAATTTGGTAAAGTTATGATTGATGTCCATGAAGATATCACGGAGCGCAAGCAGGCTGAGGAGGCACTTCGTGCATCGAAACAGCTCATCGAAGGAATTATAAACTCTATTCCAGTGAGGATATTCTGGAAAGACAGGAATAGTGTTTACCTGGGCTGCAATAAAATATTTGCTAACGATGCAGGATTTTCCGATCCGAAGGACCTCATCGGCAAAGATGATTTCCAGATGGGCTGGCGCGATCAGGCGGAATTGTATCGCAACGGCGACCGGCAGGTCATGGAGAGTGGAAATTCCATCTTACTCAACGAAGAACCCCAGACGACGCCCGAAGGGAACACCATCATCCTGCTCACGAATAAGATACCACTGATAAATCCAATGGGGGAGATTTACGGTATTCTCGGAACGTCTATGAATATTACCGAACGTAAATTTGCAGAAGATGAAATTAAGCTAAAAAACGAAGAACTAAAAAAATCAAATGCCGAAAAGGATAAATTTTTCTCCATCATTGCCCATGACCTGCGCAGCCCTTTCAATGGATTCTTAGGGCTGACACAGGTAATGGCAGAAGAGTTATCAAGCCTTACCATGGCACAGATTCAGGATCTTGCCATCAGTATGAAAAACTCAGCCACCAATCTGTATAGTCTTCTCGAAAACCTGTTACAATGGTCACAGGTGCACCAAGGGTCCATTCCTTTTTCGCCTGAAGTCATTCAATTGCGGCCAATGGTAGATGAATGTCTGGCCAGCGCACTTGAACCTGCCAAAAATAAAGGAATTGATATAAGCTCTGATATTCCGGAGAATACGGTAGTTTCTGCAGACATAAATATGCTTCAAACCGTCATCCGCAACCTGGTATCAAATGCCTTGAAGTTTACACACAAAGGAGGTGAAGTGTGTGTTTCGGCAAAAGTTACAGGCAAAAAAAGTGTTGAAATATCTGTCAGGGACTCCGGCATCGGGATGAATCAAACGATGATTGATAATTTGTTCCGGCCCGATGTGCGAACAAGTCGTAAAGGCACCGATGACGAACCAAGTACCGGTCTGGGATTGCTGCTTTGCAAGGAGTTTGTCGAAAAGAATAATGGAAAACTATGGGTCAAAAGTGAAGTAAATCACGGAAGTACATTTCACTTTACATTGCCCGGGAGCTGAAGCCTGCCGGCCAATCGGGCAATTCAACCCTGAGGGGATTATTATTTCACAATCAACTTTTGCACTAACAGGCGATCGGGACAATACAAATGTAGCCTGGTATACTGATTACATCTCCAAACCAATCATATAATTGGTTCCGGGACTTTACGCCAAAGGGCGGGAAAGATGCCTGGGAAAAGATATGTAGCTCTCTGAATTCGAAACCCTTAAGCTTATCCATCGCAGTTAAAATATTAAAATATATTTTGATAATATTAAAGAATTCAGTATATTTGGATAAGACACCAAATACTATGAGTTACCCCGGAATTATAATCGTTGATGACCACGTCATTTTCAGGCAAGGCTTAAGGTCACTCCTTATCACTGAAAATATTGCCACCGTCATCGGTGAAGCATCGAATGGTAAAGAATACCTTGAACTGTTGTCACACCTGAAACCTGATTTGGTTTTAATGGATATTGATATGCCACATATGAACGGGATGGAAGCAACCCGGAAGTCTCTGGCGATGAATCCGGAATTAAAGATTATAGCCTTTACCATGTTCGGAGATGAGGATTATTATTATAAAATGATCGATCTTGGTGTAAAAGGATTTTTACTGAAATCAAGCGGCATCAGCGAACTTGAAAAGGCAATCAGCGAGGTAATGGAAGGAGAAAGCTACTTCTCGAATGAAATATTGAGGAAAATCATTAATAATTTAGGCCGCAGAGATGCGGATAAAAAAATTGATAGTATTGGATTGACTTCCCGGGAGATGGATGTTTTGGTACAAATCTGCCAGGGTTTAAATAACGATGAAATTGCTGATAAGCTGTTTATCAGTCCCAAGACGGTTAAGAGTCACCGGTCGAACTTATTGGTGAAAACAAATAGTAGCAATTCAACCAAGTTGATTCTCTATGCCTTAAAAAATAAACTTGTAAATATTTAACTCCGCTTATTCCCTGTAATGGAGATGTTGCAATTTCTTTGGATTATAATGATAACCGATACAAACATTTGTTAATATAGGGTCTACACCTTTTGTCGAGGTTAAAATGCACCTTTAAGATCACCTGCTTTTCAGGGAGAGCTTAAAATCAGTGATTACAGATCAGAGCATTAGGCGTGTATGATTGCTCTTGGAGTCGAGGGATTTATCATTAAATCAATCGTAATCTCAATACTCGAGAACGCGATTCATGAAGTGATGAGGGGAAATACCTATTTTGCCCCGGGTTCCGGGAGAAAATCAGTGAAAGTTTCGAACATTCAACAGTGACCGGAACGATTGGAGGTAATGTCAAAGCAGGTCTGCTTATCCCTTCATTCGGGAAGCTATCCCAATAAAAAGACATCGGTTTATAGTGTAGGAGTGTCAAAAACAGGAAGTAAAAGGCCTTCGTATATGTTGTCGCAACAGTAATCTGAATTTTTCTCTCAAAGAATAGCTAATCAAAGAATGTTTCATTATATTTGGTTGCTTCAATCGTAACATCAACCATTGTTAAAAGATGAGTGAAAATACTTTTCCAAAGATACTTATTGCTGAAGATGTAGAGTCAAATTTCCTATACATAAAAGCCGTATTGAGCAAATTAAATGCAACTATTTTCTGGGCTAAAAACGGATTGGAGGCAGTTGAAATCTGTAATGCTGAGCCAACAATGGATTTAGTGCTGATGGATTTGCAGATGCCTGAAATGAATGGTTATGAAGCTACCAGGATTTTAAAAAAGAAATATCCTAAACTTCCTGTGGTTGCACAAACGGCTTTTGCCATGTCAGACGACCGTGAAAAAGCCATGGATTCAGGCTGCGATGATTATCTGGCCAAACCAATCAAATCAAAAGACCTGTTATTTGTGGTCGGTAAATTTTTAACCCTGTAACGATCTGCTTCGGGAATAAACGTCCATCAATTTTAGATGGACTTTTTTTTTGTAGGGCAGGATGTAAATTAATTACTCATCTATCATTACTTTTGTCAGGTTAGAATAAGGTATATAATGCTTTAAATAATCCAAATAAGAAATAAATCCTGCACGATGGAACAGAATTCCAATGAGAATAAACAATTTCTTCTTGATCAGAGGTATTTAAAGATGGCCTCCATCTGGGCACAGAATTCGTATTGTAAGCGTCGTCAGGTTGGCGCTTTACTGGTAAAAGACAAAATGATTATTTCCGACGGATACAACGGTACCCCTTCAGGATTTGAAAATAACTGCGAAGATGAAAACAACCTTACCTTTCCGTATGTTTTACATGCCGAAGCAAATGCTATCACCAAAGTCGCCAAGTCGAACAACAGCAGCGATGGCGCAACCTTGTACGTAACATCCTCGCCTTGTCTGGAGTGTTCTAAATTAATCATACAAGCCGGTATTGCAAGGGTCGTTTTTTACGATAATTATCACAAGGATGATGGGATTAAATTGTTAAAGGAGGCGAATATTACAATTGTACAGGTTGAACTAAACAATTAGAGAAACAGAACATGAAGAACATTAAATTATCAGTATATATTCCGGTTTTACTGGCTATTGCTTTGGTAGTGGGTATATTGATCGGCAACAGGCTTACAAGAAACTCAGTGAATTCACATTCATCGATGTCGAAAGTCAGTAAGCTGGATGCGATAGTCGAATTAATCCAGAATTCCTATGTCGATTCCATATCCACAGATACGCTGATTGAAAAGACAATTCCCCAAATGCTTAAGAATCTTGATCCTCATACGACCTATATCCCTGCAAAGGAATTGGTTGGAGTGGAGGAAGAAATGCGTGGAGACTTTGGCGGAATTGGCGTGCAGTTTTCCATTCAGAACGACACGGTTATGGTGGTCGATGTAATCTCGGGCGGCCCATCATCCAAACTTGGTATTATACCCGGTGACCGTATCGTCAAGGCGAATGATACCTTGCTGGTTGGTAAAGACCTGAAAAACGAAAAAGTATTAAAAAAGCTTAGGGGTAAAATAGGAACGAAAGTTAATGTAGGGATCAAGCGTCACGGATTTAAGGAGCTGATTCCTTTCGAAATAACGCGTGGCGAAATACCCATTTATAGTGTCGATGTCAGTTACATGATTGATCAGACAACCGGGTATATCAAAGTAAGCCGGTTTGGGGAGAAGACCTATGAAGAATTCATGGAGGGTATGAAAAAGCTTGATCATCTGGGCATGAAGAATATTATTATTGACCTACGCGGAAATCCGGGAGGTTATCTGACCGCTGTTATACACATGGTCAATGAATTTCTGGATAAAGGCGAACTGATCGTTTATACCAAGGGAAATTCGCAGGCAAAGAAAACATATCAGGCCGACAGTCGGGGATTATATCGTGATAAGGGCATCGTGGTCCTAATTGATGATTTTTCAGCATCTGCCAGTGAGATATTTGCAGGTGCCATACAGGATAATGACCGAGGATGGATTGTTGGACGCAGGTCATTTGGAAAAGGACTTGTTCAGGAACAAATACCTTTTAACGATGGCAGCGCAGTAAGACTCACCATCGCCCGTTATTATACACCAAGCGGCAGGTGCATCCAGAAGCCTTACAACAAGGGAAATGATGTCTATTATAAAGATATTATGGATCGTGCTATTCATGGAGAATTCCAGAAGGAAGATAGTATTAAATTTACCGGAAAAGAGAAGTTCAAAACTCTGTCCGGACGAACAGTTTATGGTGGTGGCGGAATTATGCCCGATTTCTTTGTTCCTGCCGATACGCTGGGGTACTCCAAATATTATTCAAAAATTACCCAAAAGGGATTGGTCTATCAGTTTGCGCTCGATTATGCGGACTTGAATCGTAAGGATCTTTCAAAACTGAGCACAACCGATGATTTCGAGCATTATTTTCAGAAGACCGATATCCTGCAATTAATGGTGGCGTTTGCCGAAAAGAAAGGGGTAAAGGCAAATAGCGCTGACATTAAAACTTCGTCAAGGATCATTGAAAATCAGGTGAAGGCATACATTGCCCGAAACATCATCGGAGAAGGAGGTTTTTACCCGATCATAAAAAATATTGATAAGACTCTGCTACAGGCTATCGAAAAAAGCAGGATTCCCATCCAACAAAAATTAACCAGCGCTGTAACTAAATAACCGGCTTGATCGTCATAGGGGATATTCAGTAAGCCAAACAGAATGAATGTACGGGAATACAACCAATCGGTTGATTTGTATTCAGATAATGTTTTTCGCTTTATCCTGAAAAATATCAGGGATGAAGAACGGGCACGTGACATTGTTCAGGATAGCTTCGAAAAGTTGTGGCGCAATGCTGAAAATGTGAATTTTGAAAAGGTAAAGTCTTATTTGTTTACAACCGCATACCACACCATGATTGATGTGTTGAGGAAGGATAAGCGTCAGACTTATCTGGAAGATTACCAGATCCCGGAAGACACACATAACGATCAATATACCGATCTGGCAGAAATTCTGAAAACAGCAGTGAATCAATTGCCCGAAATACAGCGGACAGTCATTTTACTGCGCGACTACGAAGGATATTCCTACAGGGAAATTGGAGATATCACAACATTAAGCGAAGCCCAGGTAAAGGTATACATATACCGGGCCAGGGTCTTCCTGAAAAGTTACATTGGTAAAATGGATATGGTCGTATGAAGATTAACAGAGATAATTACGAATCGTTCTTTTTGGATTTTCTGGAAGGAAAGCTGAAAGAGAATCAGATTGATGAGTTTCTGGATTTTCTCGAACAAAACCAGGATCTTAAAGATGAACTGCATCAGTTCGAAAGTGTCCATCTGCCCGAAGAACAAATTCTTTTTACAGATAAGGGAAAATTATATAAAAGTGATTCTGAACAAAAGGTTATTCCTGAGAACAAGCTTATCGCTTACCTCGAAGGTGATCTGGAAAAGGAAGAACGAATCCGCTTTGAAGCCTATCTGGCCAGCCATCAGGAATTACAAAAGGAATACAATCTGTTTGCCAGGACACGTTTGATTCCGGAATCCGGAATACGGATGACGGATAAGCATAAATTATACAGAAAGTCGGGCTCTGTTATTGCCATGAACTGGGTTTTAAGGGCCGCAGCGGTGGTTATTCTGTTATGGGGCATCAATGTCCTTTATCAGGACAACAATCAACCTGAAGGGCAAAAAATGGCCCTGCAGGGTGCCGTAGCGACTCCAAAAAGAGTTGTACCACCAGTTACGAAAATTGCAAAGGAGAAATTAATACTTGAGGAACCTAAGCCGTTAAAGGCATCACAATCAATTAGCTCCAGGAGTTCTCATAAACAATCGAAAGAAAGGCCGGAAGAAAGCAAACCTTTGGATACCAGTCCTGTAGTTCGGGATCTATCTGCAATTGCATCAATTACCCCGAAAACGGTATACCTTCAACTGGAGCCCATCGAAAATCACCTTGCAGTTGCTGTCCCTGTTCTGGATATGAAAATCAATGATCAGCGGAAGGTTATGACAGTAGAAGAGTTTCTGGCAAGCAGAGCTAAGAAAGTTGGCAATGAAAGTCTATTGTCAGCCGAACGGATTGCACGTTTGGGACTTGGTGTTGCATCCGAACTGTCGGGCAGTCGTATTGGATATAAGGAGGTAAACGGCAGAATCACCAGCCTTGACTTTGAAAGCAGATTGCTGGCCTTTTCGATTCCTCTGGGAAAAAGATAGAGCGGCTGTAACATTTCAGAATACCTTGCCGTCATACAGGCAAATTAAAAAATTACAGCCATGAAACAATTTATTTTCCCATTGCTCGTACTCACATTTTTTAGCCTGAATTTGAAGGCACAGGAGGTATCGGCAGATGCAAAACCCTCAATTACGATTTCATTATCAGCTTTTTCTAAAGATACGATTAAGCAAACATCCACAAAAGATACTGCGGTGATGCACATCGGTAAAAAAGAGCTTGAAGTTATTGATAATGAAGGAAGAACAAAAATCACCTGGGGTAAGCATCATGATAAACATGACAATCCCAATCGATTTAAAGGTCACTGGGAAGGGTTCGAATTTGGATTTAATGCCTTTGACAAGACAGATTACAGCATGTATAACCCGGTAGACAAAAATTTTATGTCGCTCAACCAGGGTAAATCGATGGAGATTGACTTTAACTTTTACGAGTTAAATATCAGCCTTGCCAAATCTTATGTGGGATTGGTTTCGGGTATGGGTTTAAGCTTTAATGATTACCGGTTTGATAATCCCTATACCCTGAAGAGAGGACCTGAAATTACAGAACCGGTCTTAATCGGATATGATAATCTTTCAAAAACCAAACTTGCCGTATCCTATCTTAGAGTTCCATTGTTGCTTGAATTTCAGATTCCGGTGAACCATAACGAAGGAAGAGTATATCTCAATGGCGGTGTAATAGGTGGAGTCAAAATTGGGTCGCATACCAAAGTAAAACATGGTGACACGAAAGATAAAGATCACAACGGATTTAATATCAATTCATTTAATTATGCAGCAACTGCACGGATTGGCTATAAAGACATGGGGTTATTTGTCAATTACAGCTTAACGCCATTCTTTAAAACAGGTATGGGCCCTGATCTTACACCTTTTACTATCGGAATAAGCTTTTTGAATTAATCAGCGACAACATAATATCATCTAAAAGGAGTTTATCTGTCGTGATAAACTCCTTTTTGGTTTTGATTGCTTACTTTTGTATATGCATCGAACGTATTCAAATATCCTGATGAAACAACTCCTTCTGGTTCTTCTGGTCTCATTTGTCTCTTTTCAGGCAACTGCCCAGGAAAACGATTCAATAATTGTGCTTCAAAGTAAGGCAGGCCGGTTGTCCGGATTGATTGATATCCAGGATCTGGTGAATGAGGGGAACAATTTCTGGGAAAAGGAATTTAAGGGGCATTGGTCAGGGATCGAATTCGGGATCAACGGTTTCGCTCATCCAAACTACAGTATGTATGCATCAAATGAGTATGGTTTTCTGCGGAATAAACTATTGCTTTCGAATGTATTAAATCTTAATGTGCTGCAATACTCCATCGGATTTCAGCAAAACCGGAACACAATTGGTTTGGTGACTGGCCTTGGATTGAGCATTCAAAGTTATCGTCTGGATAATCACATTTCGATTCTCCTGGATGAATCCCGTAATGTGCATCCAGAATACCTGAATTTTGATTCAAATCAAAAATCCAAGCTTTCATCCGTTTACCTGGAAGTCCCTTTGCTGGTCGAATTTCAAATTCCAATCAGGAATAAAGCAAACCGGTTATATCTGTCCGCCGGGATTACCGGGGCTAAAAGGCTTGAGACGCATACCAAGGTGAAATACAAGAAAGAGAATAAAAAGGAAAAGCTTAAGTCACCGGGCAATTATTCAATGCTCGACTATAAGGTCGCAGGTACAATCAGGATCGGCTACCGTGCGGTTAATCTGTTTGGGACCTATGACCTGGTGCCATTGTTTGAAGACCGCAGGGGACCTGTACTTTATCCTTTTTCAGTCGGGATAAGACTAATTTCATTCTAATCGTATAAAAAAACCAATATCCATGAAACTTCTGCTAATCAGTAATTCGACCATGCCCGGTGAAGCTTATCTTGACTATCCGAAACATGAAATCAAAAAGTTTTTAGGTGATAAAACGCTTACTGTCCTGTTCATTCCTTATGCCGCAGTGACTTTCTCGTTCGACGAGTATGAGCAGAAAGTCGCAGAACGCTTTGCCGAATTAGGCTATGTGGTCAGAAGTATACACCATTTTAAAGATCCGGTTCAGGCTGTTCATGAAGCGGAAGTCATTGTGGTTGGAGGAGGAAATACCTGGCAACTGGTCCGCATGATGAATGAGAACAAACTAATGGATGCCATTCGGGAAAAAGTGCTTGGCGGAACTCCATATATTGGCTGGAGCGCCGGTGCAAACGTAGCCTGTCCGACTTTACGAACCACTAATGATATGCCGGTTGTCGATCCCAAAGGGTTTGATACCATCGGATTGGTGTCTTTCCAGATTAATCCGCATTATCTGGATGTCAATCCCGAAGGCCATGGAGGCGAAACCCGCGAACAGCGTATTGAGGAGTTTATTACACTGAATCCTGAAGTTTATGTCGTTGGATTGAGAGAAGGAACCATGCTCAGGGTGGAAGATCAGCAAATGCACCTGATTGGTAACCGCACTGCCAGGATATTTAAAAAAGGTGCCACTCCAATTGAGCTAAGTTCAGCTGACGATTTTGGGTTTTTGCTGAAGTAACCTTTCCTCAACTTCCTCAGTTTATGGAATTGCGGAAGTTGCGGAAGATTATAGCGAACTCATATAACCTGGAAAAGTATTCCCGACCCTTACCATTTCCAGCCCGTACCATAGAGATTGGTCAGCCATAATCCGAAGAAGCGGTCATATACTTTATATTTATTCTTTTCGCATTATTCAAATACAATTATTGGAATACAATAATTGTATTTGAATAACTCACCTTACGCAACAA
>DIZL01000015.1:0-22197 GCA_002429385.1 Prolixibacteraceae bacterium UBA6029
CATCTCCACAAGAATATGAAGTGATCCCGATGATGTGGGGTGGAAAAAAACGGATCACATGACATTGTTGTGGGGAATCAGGGTAAACACGTCAAAAGTATGTTCTTAAAAACCTTACATTCAACTTCTTAAACCTTAGTAACTGGCCAAGCACCCCCTAAACCCAACCTTATTTACCTTATCTGGACTTTATCTGATAATTCTATTTTCATAATGATAAGGTAAATAAGGTTGAGGGTCGATGGGTTGAACTAAGTTACTAAGGTTTCAGGACAAAATGTAAGGTTTTCTAAAAAAAAACAAAATATGTCCTGTTAAATGATTGAAAACACATCTCCACAAGAATATGAAGTGCGCGGGAATACCCGTCAATCTTTAGGATAATCTGAATTCTTCAGTAGTTGGCAAGAGTCCTAAAAAAATCACCTACAAAATGAATCGTAAGTGATTGATTTAATGTTGTCCTGTCAGGTTTCGAACCTGAACTCTTCTGATCCAGAATCAGACGTGTTGCCAATTACACCACAGGACAATTTTTATTGGTCGAATCAATTGGATTTGGCCGAAGCTTAACCGAATTGTTTGTTGACCTGCCAAGGCTCGAACTTGGACTCTACTGAACCAAAATCAGTTGTGTTGCCAATTACACCACAGGTCAATCCTTAGATGTCTTTTCTTTAAAGACGGTGCAAAAATATAAAAATTATTTTTTCAGACCCTGTTTTACTGGTAATTTTTCTCCTTTGGGATAATGTTTATTTGATCTTCAGGAATAAGAAGAGGATTCAATCCTCTTGTGCTTTGCTATTCAGCGACTTGTTAAGTGAAGAAGTTTTGAAAGGAAGGATTTTGACTCCATATCCTGAAATTTAACCTTGGGCAAAGGTTAACCAGACGCAATGTTTCTTTACTCGTTGTTGGAATTTGCCATCTCATTCCGGTTCAACTTTGCACCCGGCTTTCAGGACTGATATAGCTTTTTTAGCAATTTACGGCCCCTGGAGGCGATTCCTGCCGAACCATGATATTCAATTTCATGTTCAATCCAGTCAATCAGTTCACCTTTAAAGTCGGGTTCTTTTTGCGCGATATTGAATAAGATCTGCATGGCATGAACACGCACGGCCACAGGTTCGGCGGCATTTGAAAACACTTTGCCGCAATAATTCATTAACAGGACTATTTGGTCTTCGGGAATGTCGTGAAGGCTGATCAGCTTCAAGAGGTGTCGTTTCTTGCCTGTATTGGCCGTTTTAAGGACAAAATTGATTACGACTGGAAGATAGGGAGCGATCAGATCGGAATGTAGCTCGTGGATCTTATCGGCGATCCAGGCCGCACGCCATGTGGAGTTGGGACCATCAGTCAGGGCAATGTTCATCAGGGTTTCGATTCCTTCAGGATGAATGGTGAGATGACTGGTGATCAGTGGAATATTTTCTCCTGATTGGAGCAGGTCAAACAATTCATTTTCGGTCATGGGAATAAATTAACGAAAGCACCAGATATTGCATTTAATCAAAGTAAAGATAACTCAAATTGACATTTCTGAAACAATCAACGCCCTGGATTTGCTGGAAAGCATCTTTTTTACTTCATTACAGGATAAATTCGGATAAGAACAAGTCAGATGATTAATGTTTGTTGTGCCCTGATCGTGAAAGATTCTAAGCTACTGGCCGTTCAGCGCGGATCAGAGAGCAGTCATCCGTGGCTGTGGGAATTCCCCGGGGGTAAAATTCAACCGGGCGAATCGGCTGAGCAATGCATTATCAGGGAGATTGAAGAGGAACTGAAGGTCAGGATTGAAATCTACCAATCAATTACTTCAGTGGAGTTTGACTACGGCCACAAACAGATCAGGTTGATTCCCTTTGTTTGCAGGATCAGCTCAGGAGAAATCATATTGACGGAGCATATTGCACAACAATGGTTTGGGTTCGATATATGGGAAAGGATAGACTGGTCGGGTGCCGACCGCGAACTGATTGTCAGAAACGAAAAAAGCATCTGGCTTCTGATACTTAAAGGTGATTGATAGTCCGATTCCTGAAAATGAGTAAACGTATTTTTACCAAAGGTCATTCGATAGTCAGTACACAACCACTGACAACAATTACAACAATTGACAACAACGAAGTAACATAGAAGTATATAACCTGAAATCCGTTTTGGATGTATCCGGATCACATGATATTGTTATGGGGAAAGCAAAGTCAATGGTAAGTTTTTAAAATCTTACTTTTTTATAAAATATTAGTAACCAGGCAGTGTCCCCAGATCCTAATCTTATCCATCTTATAATTACTGGTTGTCTTAAATGAGTGATGAAAACAAAATGGGTGTAAAGATTATTGATTTTAATTTCATAAGATACATAAGATTAAGGTTGCAAGGGTTGATCCAAGTTACTAAGATTCTTTCAATAAAGTAAGATTTTTTCAGAAAAGACATACCTGAATATTGGATTTGAAAACACTTCCCCACAATAATGTCATGTGATCCATGTTCCCACTGATTTATCTCACCAGATGGGGAAATATGAGTGCAAAAGCTACAAATACAGCCGTCCAGCTCAGTATGGACAATACCATGTAAGGCATTGCGAATTTGTGTTTTGAGTAGTATTTGTTCAGCAAAAAGGCGCCGATTGGAATACTTAGCAGGATGGGTGAGAGTACTACAATCCCGGGCAAGCCAAATTTAGAACGAAAACGTACAATAAACCTGTTACGTCTTGAAAAGATCCTTTCGCCGGTGACGCTTTTGCGCCAGGCCATCAATTGACGGTATTTCAAACGGATGGGCAGGGGAGTATGTCTGCGCAAAAAGGTTTGAACATGATGAAACCGTTTAATGGCGTAACCGCTAAAATGGTAGAAAAAGAAGAACCCTACGAGTCCGCCTAAGGTAACTGAAATTAAAGTTTGTTCGAAATTTAATCCTATGATCAATGCATAGGGAAAGGTAATAACATATTTTACTGTAGCCAACAAAAATACCTGGATAATTTTTAATATCGCGATCATAGCACCTCTATCTTGTAAGTTTCCGATATAGAATGGTAAAGGTCGTAAAAATGTTCATTCAAATCAGTAATTGTCGAACTGATTTTAACTTTGATTAAGGAATTTTAAGGATTGAGGCTCAGAGATTTGAGATATAATATATCGTAACCCTATATAGGTGGCAGGATACAGCCTATGCTTAACTTAAGCTTTTTGCCATCCAAATCGCTGCAATTATTCCCAAAATAATCAGATATGAGTATATACTTGCAAAATTCAGGGTCCATCCCATCATCTTATTGTACTTTGGAACCAGAATCCGCTTGTCTTTTGGATTAAAATAGAAGATTCCCAACCGATAGTTGGAAGGATCAGTTCTCATCCGGTCGTTTTCGTATTCGTCGAGATTGTTTTTCATGGATGTCAGTGTTTGTAATTGTTGTAATTGTTTTGATGGTTTTGATGGTTGTAATAAGTTGTAATTGTTATAATTGTTGTCTTTGTTGTAATTGATTGTCATTAAATAGTCATTCAGTTGCCGGGAAATGATCAATTACAACCACTACAACCACTATAACCATCACAACCAACAATATCTACTGTCTCATCTACACTCCAGGAATATTGATACCCTTTATTTTGCGGTACAGATCGAGTGCATAAAGGTCGGTCATTCCTGAGACAAAATCAACCACTGCCTGTACTTTTTCGTAGATTGTAGTATGTTCCCCCATGTACTGATCGGGTATGAGCATAAGCATCTTTCTCGAAATTCCTTCTTTCGGGTTTAGCATGGCTTCAATAAAGACTTCCAGCAGGGTTCCGATGATCTGGTAGCCCGAGATCTCTATTTCAACTACCGAACGATCATTGTAAATATTCTTTACACTGACCTTCTTAATTATTTTGATTGCTTCCAGAGAAACGGGCTGGATGTGATCAATCAATGGCTTCTGAAAGCTTCCAGACAAGATCTCCGATTGTTTATCCCAGAATACATCCACGCATTGTTTCACCAGTTTGCCGATTACACTGGCACGTAAATAGGCAATCTGCTCGTTGGGATCAGAGACCAGGTTCAGGGTCTCATTCAGGCGGTTAATCTGTTTGTTTTCAGTCTGCTGATCGAAAAATCCCATCAACAGAGAGCGGGTTTTCTCGAAATTGTGAATCTTAAGCTTGTGTGCATCTTCCAGATCCATCAACTGGTAACAGATATCATCGGCGGCTTCGACCAGAAATACCAGGGGATGACGGCTGTACCGGACAGGATTATCACTTACGGGTGTAAGTCCAAGTTCGGTAGCGATACGGGCATAAAGGTTCTTCTCCGACTGGAAAAAGCCGAACTTGGCCTTCTCGGTCAGCATTGACTCGTATGGATATTTGACGATGGAGGCAAGGGTGGAATAGGTCAGTGCGAAGCCCCCTTCACGACGGCCATTAAACTGATGGCTTAGCAAACGAAAGGCATTGGCATTTCCATCGAACTGGGTGAAGTCTTTCCATTCAGCATCCGAGAGTTCATTCCTAAGCCGGGGTTCAGTACTTTTCTTGAAAAACTGTGCAATGGCGTCTTCTCCTGAGTGTCCGAAAGGTGGATTCCCCATATCATGAGCCAGGCAGGCAGCCGAAACGACTGAACCAATTTCCTGGAATAAGGGATTCTCAATAACCATATTTTCGCTTTCTGCTTTTTCGAAGAACATACTTCCAAGCGAGCGGCCTACGCTGGCTACTTCCAGGCTATGAGTTAAACGGTTGTGTACAAAAACACTCCCTGGCAGGGGAAACACCTGCGTTTTATTCTGCATTCTGCGGAAAGGCGATGAAAAGATTATACGGTCGTAATCGCGCTGAAACTGCGTACGGCTGTGTTTATTGTCGTTTGATACTAGCTCTTCCTGCCCCAGGCGGGTAGTGGATATGATCTGATTCCAGTTCATTTGGGATTTGTTTCTTTAAAATAGTGACAATCCGGGATTTGAATATTCAAATGCAATAGCTGTAAAGTATTATTTATAATCGTAATGTTGTAGTCTCTTTTATCTGAACAGATCTGAATGAGTACCGGTTCCAATGAGGGTAATAGTTTCTTCAATGTCATCTTTTATCCAGATCAACAACCAATCCGGTTTAATGTGACACTCAAAATGTCCTTTTAAATTCCCTGACAGGATATGTGGATTGTATTTATAAGGAACAGTACCAGTTTCGGAAAGCAGAATGATGAGTTCGTCTAAAAGAATTATATTGTAAGATCTTTTGATGCAACGTTTATAATTCTTCGAGAATTGATTTGTTGAGATTATCTCATACATGCCTTATTCCTTGAGCTTCGATAAAAGGTCATGAACATTTTTCCCCCTTATTACTTTCCCGTTTTTAGCTTCGTTCATTGACCTGTTCAAAGAAGGTGAAGGTATTTTTTCATCAATCGTTATGTAGTTTTGGGTACGTAAGAACTCGAGGAGCAATTCCCCTTCCTTCGTTTTTTCATTAATAATAACAGTTGTCATAGATTTATATTTTGGACGAAGTTATAAAATCATAAGTTAACCTCAAAAAATGAGTTCCCAGATTTCCTAAAAAGTTTGCGTGCGGTAGTTGTTCATCTCCTTGTCGGCTTTTCGAGCATTGGGATATACCTGATTGAGCAGCAGCCAGAACTTTTCGCCATGATTTTTGACTACCGTATGGGCCAACTCGTGCAGAAGCACGTAATCGATCAGGTGTTCGGGAACCCGCATCAGGTGAAGGTTCAGGTTGATGTTGTTGCCCGAAGAACAACTTCCCCAGCGGGTCCGTGTATTTTTAATGCTGATATTCTCGTATTTAAATCCATGGATTTCGGCGAGTTCTTTCATGCGTTTGGGGAGGTATATTTTAGCTTCCCAACGCATCACATCGATCAGCGTCTTTTTGATGAATTCCTGAACCTTGGGCTGCTCGTGATTCACTTTCTCAGGGATAAAGATCTGGATCACACCATTGCCTACCCTGTTGTAAACCTTGTCGGTATTGCCCTTCGTGATCGCTAACTGGTGAAAGCGGGTCTTAAAACAACTCTCAGGAGCAAACAAAGTTAAGCTCGACTTTACCTTGGCATGCTGCTTTAGTATCCAATCCGTCTTTGATTCCACAAAACGGATGGCATCCCGATAGAGTATGGAAGGAGGAATTGAAACCACGATTTCTCCATCAGATTTCACGCTCAGGCGAATCCTTCTGGACCGTTCGTTAGTCGTGAACGAAACCTGTCCGACTCCTTCTATTTCAATGTATTTTGTTGCCATTCAGTCCTGCAGAATAATTTGCTAAAGTAATCATTCGGGAAAAACTATCCCTATTGTAACCGATAAACGATTTCATAAATTTGAAGATTATCCCCTCATTTTGAATAGTCTTTCTTTGGGTGATTGGGCTAAATTAAGATGTTTTGACAGAGATCATAAAATTCAGATGATTGCAATCAAAACAAGTCTGAATGAGTGCCGGTGCGGATCAATATTCTTATGAATACACAGCTACATTGCTTTTTGGAGATAATCATCAAAATCTATACATTTAATAGTTTTCCCTTCACCTGCTTCCTGAATTGCTTTTATTGTTTCATTGTTAGGAATACTAAAAGATTCCTTTTTATCCTCTACGATTTTCCCAATTCCCATCTCCCGAATAAGATCAACGATTATACGTCCCTTTTTAGTTCTTTCATTTATAATTATTGTCGTCATCTTCTTTGATATTTCGGGTAAAGGTATAAAAAAATGCCCTTTTATCAGCGGATTATCAGCTTCAAGTGTGTTTTTTTGCCACAATTATTTTATCTTTAGCCTTCAAATAAATTCATGCCAAAGTCCGACGTAATGATTCAGCAATGAACTTCTTGACTCCGGCCTCCAATATTCTATCCATTCAGAAATTCTTCAGGGAAACAATTGAACTGCTTTCGACCTGCACGGAATGTATCCGAAAAGGGTTTGCGTCGTGTATGCGTCATATAATTTGAATTTTAATTAACTTCTATCTGTATTGAAATGCATTCTACAACACAGATAGAACACAGATAGAAGTCAGATAATAAGAGGAGATCCCATCCCGAACCCTACTTCATCCTTACCCGGACAGCGAAGACCTTCCTCAAGTTAGGCTCTTTGCAGGATGGCCTTTTCGCAAACGAGCATTTTGAAGGGGCAAATAGGCATAACTATTCAATCAGCAAATCATTCACCTTTTTAAAATATGATTTTTCCGAAGAAATAGGAAAGTTTTCATGATCGAATAACAAATTCCATATCTTTAAACCTTCTTAGTTGTCGTTATTACAATGAGAAAAGGCATATTTTTACACTGAACTCTAAACCAAATTCATGATGAAAATCAATACATTACTATGCGCTGCATTCGTTTTATTTCTTAGTACTGCATTAAGGCTGAACGCGCAATCCCTTAAGATCAATGACAATGAGTATTTCGAGAAACCGGGACTCAATGTGATGGTCTTCTTTGATATTTATCCCGAAGGACACCAGGGAGCCGTCGGCATAATTCAGAACGGAACCAGGGTAGGGACAAACGGTGATTTGCGTCTGGAGCCTACTCCCGGACAATGGCAGCCCATCCCGAAGGTTGGCAAACGGACGGTTGACCGCACTAAAAATGAGATCAGCGTAAAATGTACCTTCCCCGATTCAAGCATTAACCGTAAAGGTTTTAATCCTGTAGAATATCCCGATTTATACTTTACCTATCATGTACGTGTGGTGGGTGAAGGAAATAAATTCCGCATACTGGTTGATCTCGACAAGCCGCTTCCGGCAGGATGGGAAAAGAAAGTAGGATTCAATTTCGAATTATTCCCTGGGTTGTTATTTGGTAAGAGCTGGTATCTGGATCAGCAATCGGGGATATTTCCGCTACAGGCCAATGGTCCGATGGAGAAAGATGCGGATGGAAATTGGCAAGCCTTTCCTATGGCTAAAGGCCAAAAACTTACACTGGCTCCTGAAACTGCTGCACAAACCATTATCATCGAAAGTAAAGGCCAGCCGCTACAATTGCTCGATGGTCGTTTTTATCACAACAATGGCTGGTTTGTAGTTCGTTCGCTTGTTACTCCGGGGAAAACCACCGGGGCCATAGAGTGGGTGGTGGATTGCAATGTGTTGCCTGATTTTCAGTCCAAACCAATAGTGCATGTCAGCCAGATAGGTTATCATCCCGACCAGCAGAAAATTGCTGAGATTGAAGTTGATAAAAATACCCCGACAGTGGAGAAGGTAAGTCTCTACCGCATTTCGGAAGATGGGGGATTAAAAGAAATCAGGACTGTTGTCCCTAAGGAATGGGGTAAGTTTCTACGTTTTAACTATTACCAGTTTGATTTCTCGGATGTAAAAGTCCCAGGAATCTACCAGATCAAATATGCAGGCAATACAACAGAACCATTCCGCATAAGCGCCACGATTTATGACCGCAATGTCTGGCAGCCGGTTGTCGAATATTTCCTTCCGGTGCAGATGTGCCACATGCGCATTAACGAAGGCTACCGCGTTTGGCACGGCCTTTGCCATATGGACGATGCACTGATGGCTCCGATTGATTCCAATCATTTTGATGGTTACAAGCAAGGGCATTCGACCCTTACCAAATATAAACCGTTGGAACAGGTTCCAGGGCTGAATAGGGGTGGCTGGCACGATGCCGGTGATTACGATTTACGCGTGGAGTCACAGTCTGGTGAAGTTTGGATTCTATCACAGGCCTACGAATTGTTTCACCCGGATTGGGATGAAACTACTATTGATCAGAAAGAACATCTGGTTGAGATTCATCGTCCTGACGGCAAAAACGACCTGCTTCAGCAGGTTGAGCATGGAACGATCAGTATTCTGGCAGGATATCAAAGCCTGGGACGACTGTACCGTGGAATCATCGAAAACAGCCTGCGCCAGTATGTGCATTTGGGGGATGCCCAGACCATCACCGATGGAAGGAAATACAATCCAGCTTTGAAGAAAGATGAAGTGAATGCCCATGAGTCAGGCGTATTGGATGACCGTTTGGTGTTTACAGAAGAAAATCCCGGACGTGAACTTGACGTGGCTAAAGGACTTGCAACAGGAGCACGGGTGCTGAAAGGATTTAACGATACCCTGGCCATACAGTCAATAAATACTGCTGAAGCTTTGTATGCCGGAGTGGATGCAAAGAATCAACGGCTGACAGGGTCGAAAATCACGGCTGCAATTGAGTTGCTGATCACTACGGGCAACTCGAAATATCAGGCCGATATTCTGAAATATACCCAGCCTGAAGTCTTGAAAAGACCTGAAATCATAGGTTCACTGGGACGGGTTCTGAAACGAATCAACGATGCAAAGCTTACTGCAATGGTTGAAACAGCTGCTAAAAATTACAAAGCCCAAGTCGATAAAGTACAGACTGAGAATCCATTTGGGGTACCTTATCATCCGCAAATATGGGGAGATGGCTGGACGATTCAGGGCTTTGGCGTCAATCAGTATTTCCTTCAAAAGGGATTTCCAGAGATTTATGATGCCGGATATATGCTGAGCGCGCTTAACTTTGTGCTGGGAAATCATCCCGGAGAAAACACTTCATCGTTTGTTTCAGGAGTCGGTTCGCGATCAGTTACCCAGGCATACGGGGCTAACCGTGCCGACCGTTCGTTTATCCCCGGAGGTTCAGTTTCAGGAACAGGAATTATTCGCCCTGACTTTCCCGAGTTGAAGGAATGGCCCTATTTCTGGCAGCAAACCGAATATGTTTTGGGGGGAGGATCGTCTAATTTTATGTTTTTAGTGCTGGCGGCTAAAGATGTACTTCGATAATATCACAACGATACTCTAAGTGATTACTAATGAACTGCTACGACAAATCAGCGAGCTGACTTTTCGTGGCAGTTACATTAGCTGATACTGTAAATTGTCCCCCTGTTTTTTCCAATTGATGCAATGATCTGTTCAGCTTTCATATACTGAAGATCTTTTTTCAGGGTATAAATCGTAATGTCTGACATTGCCTGAACCAGGTCATTTAATTTGATGGGTTGATTCTTTTCGATAAATTCCTTGATTCGCTTCTGCCTGTCATTGAGGTAGCCGCCTTTGGTTTTGAATACCTCATATTTTTGCTCAAGCCGTTGTGTTAATTTAAAGATTGAGTCTAAAAAAAACAGGACCCAGGCATTAATTCTTTCAGAATCTGAATATCTGTCCTTTTGTCCATCCATTAAGGCTTCATAGTATGTTTTTTTCTTTTGTTCTATAATGTTCTCAAACGAAACATACTGTATGAATAGATAGTCAGATTTTAATAGCAGCAAATTAGTCAATAAACGGGATAATCGGCCATTGCCATCCTGAAAAGGATGGATGGATAGAAATTCGTAGATAAACATTGCAATGACTACTAATGGGTGGATTTCTTTTATTTCAAGTTGCTGATTTGTCCAGTCAATCAATTGGTTCATTTCACTTTCAACCAGATGAGGTTCTGTTGTGTTGAATATTATTTTTTGCGTGCCATCGGGGTAATTGGCGACCACTTTATTCGAAAGGTTTTTATAATTACCTCTATGCCTGTCGTCTTTGACACTGTATTTTAACAATCGTTGATGTAATTGCTGGACGTAGTTTTTTGAGATTTTAATATCCGTATGGCTTTCAAAGATTATTTCAAGAACATCGTAATAACCTGCTACTTCTTGCTGATCCCTGGTTGTCAGCTTGGTTATTTTCATGTTTTCAAGCAGTTCCTTTATCTCATTATTTGTAAGTTGAGCGCCTTCTATTCGCGTTGATGAACCTATTGATTCAATGGTTGCTATTTTTCGGAGTTCTTTCAGATAATTATTCTCCTTCTGTTCAACGATATTCCATTTGCCTTTAAAGGAATCAATGTAGCTAATCAAATTGATGATCTGTTGATTCGTTTTGAAATCAAAGCTTAATTTGTCTTGAAAGCTATCCATTCTTTATCTATAGTTTATCCATTCAAAGATATTCCAAATTATTCAATTATCCATTCTTTATCCATATTTTATCTATTATCTTTGTGGGGAAATGCTTTATTGAATTCAATTATGCATTATCTGTTAGGTAAAGGAAAAACAGCAATTCAACAATGAATGAGATAAACAGAAGAGGAATTCATTTGAGGTTAGGGCAATTTGCACAGGATAGAGCTAATCTTATCTTCGCAGTTGTGCCCCTGTTTCTTATTTGCTTTATGCTTTTCAGGATTGCTGAAATACACTTTTTTTACCAGGGATGGTATGATCCTGTTTATGCATATCTGATGAATGGGCTGACGTTTGCCTTAGGATCTAACGACATTGGACACACCGATCACCCAGGGACCCCTTTGCAACTCTTCATCGCGCTGCTCATTACAATTATCGGCTGGATTCGAGGATCAAACGATCTGGCTGCCGATGTACTGACGCATCCTGAAAGTTATCTTCGGATTGTTTCCATTGTACTAGTTTTGATTAACTGTGCCTTGCTTTGGCTGTTCGGCCTTTTTGCTTATAAAAATCTGAAGAACAGAAGCTTGGCTGTTGCGATGCAACTTCTTCCGCTATTGTCGTTTCAGTTGATTAATTTTTTACCTGTAGTTGCCTGTGAGTCGGTTCTTACGCTTTCATCCCTTGCAATTGCTGCCTGTATTATTCTTTATGATGCCCGGGAGAAAGGATCTTTTAGGCTGTTGATAGTAATCGCATTATTATCGGCGCTTTCGGTTGCCACCAAGATTTCTTCTCTATCCATCCTCATTGTTCCTTTCTTCTTTTTTGAAAAGATAAAGTCAAGAACTATTTATCTGGTGCTTTCATTGCTGTTTATTCTGCTTTTCATTTCTCCGGTTATCAGTAAATTGGGAAACTTTACGGGATTTATAGGGAAGCTTGCTACGCATACGGGGAAGTATGGCTCCGGAGAGGCTGAGTTGTTCAATGGGAATATCTTTTTTCAGTCTATTAAGCAAATGTTGTTGCAGGAGTTCCCCTTTACCTTGCATCTTCTGTTGTTGCCGGTTGGTTGGGTTGTGATCAGCAGACGAAATATCACAGGATCACTCCGGCGCTTACATGTTGCGATCACATTGGCTACTGTCTTCCAGGTACTTGCAGTGGCACGGCATTACGGTTTTCATTACCTGATGCCTGTATTTGCGCTATTTATGCCACTTCACGGATACTTCTGGATAAAACTATTCAGTGAGAAGATCAGCGCCATTTCTCCCCGAATCGTTTCGCTGATTATGACGGTACTGGTTTTGGGAGTTTTTACACGCTTAATCGTACTGAACAGGTTCGAAAAAGGCATCACCAATCCTATTGAGCAAACTGCTCAGGCCGTAAAATCAGAATGGAAAGGAAAATACATTATTCTCAGCGATTACAACAATGGTGCAGCATTTATTGAGCCTGCAATCCGATTTGGCTTAGGCTATTCCGGCAACAGCATGAAAAAGCGTTATACAGCTATACTCGCATCGGCTTATCCCGGCAATTACCTCTGGAATACGCGGGATGGATTAACTGACTGGACATGCGCCTATCTTTCGTCGGATGTATTTTCAGCAAATAACCAGATCTACATTTATGCGAATACTGGGAATTGTGAGGTTTCCATGTCGAAAATTGCAGAAATGATTGATCAGGCAGGGATGTCGAAATTCGTGAACCTGAAAAAGGTGTATCAGAATGAAAAGACGGGTGAAGCAATTGCCCTTGCAGGGATTGATACAGCGCAGATTAAAAAGGACAATTACCCCCGGCTGGTCATTGAAACTTCAATGGAAGAACTTACCGCCAATAAGGAAAATATCAGGACGAATAAAGAAGAATTCATATTGAGGGGCGGGGAGCTTCTTTCCAACCGTTATGCCCGAAGTGGAAAGTCGTCACTCTTGCTCACCTCCTCTAACCAATTCGGGCTTAATTTTTCAATCCCTGTCTCCAATGGTAAACGTTTCAAGGTTGAGTTCTGGCAACGGAGTTCGGATCAAAAACAAGCTCTTGCTATTGCTTCGGCTGTCAAAAGTGAAATCTTTTACAAAGCATCGACCCAAGGTGTTAATACTCCGGGTGAATGGACTAGAAGCGAACTGAATGTGAGCCTACCCACAAATTATCCTGACCCAAATATTCAGTTCTATCTTTGGAGCCCGGCTTCCGATTCGGTATGGGTGGATGATTTTCGAATGACTGTGTTTGAATAAGGAAAATGATAACACTTCAGGTTCTTTTAAAATGATTCCATTTTTTTTAAAGAGATGGAGTCCCTGACTGGCTTCTTTGCTCTTCCAATAAAATAGAGGTCTACTGGAGTTCAATCTTCTAAATTTAGGGAATCCCCCTTATATGAAGAATATTTTGTAATTTTGAAATAAAAATGCCTGAAATAAGTAGCTTTTATGGGTTAATTATCCTGATGAACTTTAAAGATCACGCACCACCGCATTTTCATGTGTGGTATGGAGAATATAAGGCAATGGTAACAATTAAAGACGGAGTTATAAAAGGAGAAATGCCTAAAAGAGCTATCAATATGATTTTTGATTGGTTAGAGCTACACTCCGAAGAGTTATTGAACGATTGGGAATTAGCACAAAAGGGAGAGCCATTAAATAGGATTGAGCCATTAAAATAGAAAGTTATGGATATGTTTTTGGAGGTTTCTGACGCAAGATATATTGATAATTATAAGATTCGCTTGCTTTTTAATAATGGAGAATCTAAAACGGTTGATTTGTGGAATCAACTTAACGGAAAGGTTTTTGAACCTTTAAGAACCCTGGATTACTTCAAGAGTTTTAAAATCCGGTTTAATACCATAGAATGGGAAAATGGAGCTGACTTTGCTCCTGAATTCTTGTATGAAATCGGCAAATAATATATTTACAAAACTTACACGACTATTATTCTGAAGCAGTAGTTTCCTCCTTTGGGGAAGTTAACCTTTCCTTTCCCTGAACCGTTTTTCCTTCGCCTTATCTTTAGGTAAATTAGCTTTTTCTTTCTTTTTAGCTCTTCCAATAAAACTTTTTTTCTCGTGAAAAGCCCCTTTGAAGGTCGGGTCAGCCACTCTTTTCTGGCGATCAATCTCACGCAACTGATCCTGGCTTTCTTCTTTCTTGGAGGCTATGATATCCAGATCTGCAGGAAGTTCAAGTTTGGGAATTTTCATACGAATCAGGTCTTCAATCTTGTGCAGATTGTATTCTTCAGCAGGATTGACCAGCGTGATTGCAGTGCCTGTATTGTTTGCCCTTGCCGTTCGTCCGATACGGTGAACGTAATCTTCATGATTGTTGGGGATATCGAAATTGATCACATGGCTGATCATATCTACATCAATCCCACGAGAGGATATATCGGTGGTAATCAGGATGCGGACGATTCCGCTTTTAAAGGCATTGATGGCGTTCATCCTTGTGCTCTGTCCTTTATTCGAATGCATGATGCGCTTTTCACCCTCAGAGCGTCGTTTAATGATCTTAAAAACCTGCTCGGCATTCTCTTTGGTCCCTACGAAAATAATTACCCGTGAAAACGTTTCCTCGTCACGGAGCAAATAGTTGATCAGGTTTAATTTAGTCTGAAAATTAGGCACCTCATAATACACCTGATTAATCAGTTCTGCAGGTGTGGCTGAAGGAGCTATTTCAACACGCTCAGGAAAATCAAGGAACTCATGGCTCATTTCTTCAACCTTCTCGTTGAATGTAGCCGAGAACAACAGGTTTTGGCGTTTCAGCGGAAGTACTTCAAGGAAATTACGTATCTGCGGCATAAAACCCATGTCGAGCATACGGTCCGCTTCGTCTATTACAAGGGTTTTTATTTTTTTAAAGGAAACAGCCTCAGCACGGTACAAATCCCACAGACGGCCTGGTGTGGCTACAATGATATCAACTCCGGGTTTGATCAGTTCGGCATGTTTGGTCCAGCCCACCCCTCCATAGACTGTAGCGCGGCGCAGATTAGTGAATTTAGTCAGGTCTTCGAGATCTTCTCCCACCTGTATGGCCAGTTCCCGTGTGGGTACCAGCACAATGGCCCGTGGATCTTTGCCTTCTGCCTTGATCAGTTTCATGATCAGAGGAATGAAGTAAGCGGCCGTTTTCCCGGTGCCGGTTTGTGCAATTCCCAACACATCCACTCCTGAACGAATCATTGGAATAGCCTTCTCCTGGATGGGTGTTGGCTCTGTAAAGCCCAATTCCTCAATCGCTTTTAAAACCGACTTGCTTATCTTTAAATCTTCGAATGTTGACATACCGCAAAGATAGACGCTTATTTTCGATTTCCTAAACAGGTGGAATAGTTGAACCTACAGGCTAATTCTTAGGTAAGAAGTATCTCTGCCGGAATTTTTAATCCTTTATAAAGTGATTTTACCATCTTTAAGGTCAGTTTTCTTTTCCTTCCAAGCACTTCGCTTACCCTACTCTGACTTCCCAGATATTTTGCCATATCTGTTTTTGTCATGTCCATTTGTTCCATTCTAAATAATATTGCATCAATAGGATCAGGTGGTGCAATTGGGTAATGAGCCATTTCGTAGGACTCAACCAGGGTGCATAACAAATCAAATTCATCTCCTTCAGGCGTATCTCTCTTTGCTCCCCAAAGATCTTCAATCCTCCTTACTGAATCGTTATAATCACCTTCTGTTTTTATTGGTCTTATATCCATGGTATTTAAAATTGTATTTCTTGCCACCAAGACACCAAGTCACTAAGTATCACCAAATATTCTATCTGGGCATTGAGAATAATGTGCAATCCTATTGATTGTGCAAATGTATTAAATCGATTGCCGACCTATCAAATTGGGAAGTGCTAATTTGCATCTCACCGCAATTAACCCTTCAAACCACAGAAACATTTCCAACATTTCAAACCTTTTTCACCTCAACCTATACATTTTCCCCGGCAGACTAGTCACCATCCCTTTAAATTCCAATTCAAGCAGTAACGATGAAACACGGCTCATGGGTAACTGAGTTTCAATGGTGATTTCATCCACAAACCGATCGCCTCCTTTCAAAAGATCAATGAGTTTCTCTTCATCCGGGGTAAGTTTATCAAACAGTGAAGGCTGGAAAGTCTTTACCAATGGAGTCTTTACATCCCAGTTCATGGCCTTTTCAATGTCTGAGAGAGTTTCAATTAAAACAGCTTCGTTAAATTTAATCAGCTTGTTACAGCCTCTCGAATAGGGATCATTGCAGCGTCCCGGGAACGCGAACACGTCACGGTTATATGAATTGGCAATGTCGGCAGTCACCAGGGCGCCTCCCTTCTCTGCTGATTCAACAATGACTGTAGCGTCGGACAAACCGGCAATGATGCGGTTGCGGCGCAGGAAATTTTGCCGGTCGATGATGGTTTCGCTTGGGAAATCAGTGATCAATCCTCCTTTGTCAAGCATCTTTACTGCAATGGGTGCATGGAGTGCCGGGTAGATCTTATCCAACCCGTGAGCAAAAACCCCAACCGTTGGCACATCATATTTCAGGCATGCCTTGTGGGCCGCTACGTCAATTCCATATGCCAGCCCGGATATGACCAATATCTGATAGCTGCATTCCGAGAAGTTACGGATCAGTTCATCGCAGATTTCCTTTCCGTAGTTAGTCGCATTGCGTGTACCCACCACTGAAATGATGCGCCGTTCGTTCAGGTTGGCGTTGCCTCTGAAATACAGGATTATCGGTGCATCGCTGCAGTTTTTAAGCCGGACAGGGTAGTCTTCGTCGAGATAGAAATATGTCTTAATCTGGTTTCTTTGGATGAACCCGACTTCCCTTCGGGCACGCTCCAGTACATTTTGACGAACGACACGATGTGCATTCACCTCCCCGACACCGGGTATTTTCATCAGTGTTTTTTCTTTCTCCTGAAAGATCCCCTCAACACTACCTACATAGGCAATAAGGTTACGGGCAGTAACTCCGCCGATCCCCGGAATCAAGGAAAGGGCTATCTTATAGGCAAGCTGATCAGAAATTTCCATGATAAAGTGGGATAAGTTAAAATCATAGCACTTTCTTGGCAAAACCAAGAACTCACCTTAAAATTAAGCAATCCATATGTAAATGCCGATAGAGCTATCGGTTATTCTTCAAAATTTCTTTTAATGCAAATCTGATCTGTTCTATTTCATCTTTGCTGAGTGCAGAGAGGCTGATGGTTGGAAATTCTGCAATTCCACGCTTGGTCTTGATTGCTATCTGGAGATCAGAGAACCCCATGGCTTTTTCTATTTTGAAGTTGAGTAAGGACTGATGGGCAAATTCAATGGATTCGTATTCTTTCTTCAGGATGGAAATAATAGGGTAATACCTTATGGATATCTTTCCATTGTTGGTATTCAGGTTCACGTAACACAGATTGGCAAACTGCGATATTCCAACGTAAACTGCAAATACCCCGGCAGTGATCAATACCAGCGTATCCTGTTTCAGCCAAAGAAAGATAAGCCCTACAAGCACAATAACTATTCCTGCAAGGTTAAACGACTTTTTGATTCGCTTACTTCTTTTTTGGTTCGAAACTTCCATGATTCCTGATATGATTGTATATTATTCGGTCTTTTGAATGACAGATTATAACCTTTGGTAAAATAACTTAACTTTGCCCTAAGTATAATAGTAACGCTTATGACTCATTCAAAAGTACATTCAAATATTGTCTTTTCACAGCACATTGACGATGAACTTCGGATATTAATTCAAAATTATCCTGAAGGGAAGGTTTTTCTGCTTACCGATAAGACTGCAGGGGGCTTTTGTCTCCCTTTCATTCAGCCTGTTCTGGACGAATTCGCCATCAAATATCTGGCTATTCCTTCCGGCGAAGGAAACAAAAATATCCATTCCGTTCAATTGGCATGGGATTTCCTTAGTAACAACGGAGCCGACCGTAAATCCCTGCTCATCAATCTTGGTGGCGGGATGTTGACCGATCTGGGTGGTTTCGCTGCCTCGACATTCAAGCGCGGGCTGGACTTTTTGAATATCCCCACTACGTTGCTTGCACAGGTTGATGCTTCGCTTGGTGGCAAAACAGGCTTTAACTTTAACGGCCTGAAAAACGAAATCGGTGTATTTATGGAACCCAATGCTGTCCTGATCAATACCAATTTTCTAAAAACCATTGACCGGGAGAATTTCCTTTCAGGTTATGCCGAGATGTTGAAGCATGGACTGATCCGTAGCCGTGAACATTGGAATGAATTACTGTCCTTCAGTTTTAAAAATATTGATTACGAAGCGCTTCAGACGATCATAGCCCATTCGGTGGCAATCAAGGAATGGCACGTTATCAATGATCTGACCGAACAAAACATCCGTAAAGCCCTGAACTTTGGACATACCATTGGCCATGCCTTCGAAAGCTATGCCATGAAAACAGGCAATCCCATTTTACATGGATATGCGGTTGTTTACGGCATGATTGCCGAACTTTATCTGTCGGTAAAGCAGTGTGGCCTTGGAATGGACGAACTGAAAGTCATTTCAGACTGGCTGGTTGAATGCTACGGAAAGTTCGAAATCAAAACCACTGACTTTGAGGCCCTCTACCAGCTGATGACCCATGACAAAAAGAACGAAGGCAATCGCATCAACTTTACGCTCATTCCTGAAATCGGGAAAGTGGAAATCAATGTCGATTGTTCGAAGGAACTGATCTTTGAAGCGCTGGAATACTATATTAGTTTAAAATAGTTTAAAGTTTCAGGTTTCAAGTTCCAGGTAGCTCAACTTGAAACCTGGAACCTGGAACTTGAAATAAGTCTAAAATATTTTGCATTAACTTATAATGAAATACCTCGTTTCTAAATCCGATTCCTCTCTTAAGGGAAGCATCGTTCTCCCTTCGTCAAAGAGCATAGCCAACAGGGCGCTTCTTATCCATGCCCTGAGTGTTAGTCCCTGGCCGATCGGGAACCTTTCGGATAGCGACGATACACGTGTGATGAGTCAGGTTCTGAATTCCAACGATACTCAGTTCGATATAGGTCATGCAGGAACAGCCATGCGCTTTCTCACTGCTTTCCTTTCGCAAATAGTGGGAGGATGGACGATCACCGGTTCTGACCGCATGAAACAACGTCCCATCGGGATACTGGTCGATGCGCTAACCAAGCTGGGGGCCAGGATCGAATACCTCGAAAATGAAGGGTTCCCTCCGTTAAAGATATATGGTTCGCACCTGAAAGGATGTGTGCTCGAGCTTGATGGAAGTATAAGCAGCCAGTACATTTCAGCGCTGCTGATGATCGCTCCGACCATTGAGGGCGGTCTGACCCTTCGGCTGAAGAATAAGATCATGTCGCGTTCATACATACAGATGACCCTCCAGTTAATGGAGCAGTTCGGCGTTCAGCATGTCTGGAAAGGAAATGAAATCAGGATTGCTGAAAAAGCTTACAAGCCCCGTCCTTACTCCGTCGAGGCCGACTGGTCAGGAGCATCCTATTGGTATCAGATGGCTGTATTGGCCAATGAAGTTGATCTTGAACTGATCGGTTTGAGAACTGAAAGCCTGCAGGGCGATTCCATTATCGCCCAATGGTTCGAACAGCTGGGCATTAAAACCATCTCTACTGAAAACGGATCCTGCCTGACTAAAAACGGTCTGACACTACCCAAATCCCTTCGGCTTAATTTTATTGAAAATCCTGATGTGGCGCAGACTTTTGCAGTCCTGTGTGTGATGAAGCATATCCCGTTTCATTTCTCAGGTCTCGAAACCCTGAAGATTAAGGAGACCAACCGTATTGCCGCACTTCAGGACGAACTGGCCAAATTCGGAGCACAGCTTACCGAGCCGGCTCCCGGAGAACTGAAATGGGACGGATCGTTCCCGTTCGAAAAACTGGCATTGCCCGAAATCGAAACGTATCACGATCACCGCATGGCCATGGCCTTTGCTCCTGTTTGCCAGACCTTTGGGCCTATTGTAATTCTTGATCCAATGGTCGTGACCAAATCATATCCTGACTATTGGGATGACTTGAAAAGGGTGGGGTTTAAGGTTGAGGAGGTCGTTTAAACGGTAACCATTTCCTCAATTAGTCCAATCAATTGTTTTACCGGTTCAAAATAGGGCAATACTTTTTCTTCTTCAAAATCGAAAAGATCATCATAATCGCCCTTTAGTCTCCAGGCAAATAGTTGAGAATAAGATTTCCCAAATTTTATTGGTATTCTTCCTGTTTTGATGAAGTGTTCACTGAAATTTGATTGGGTTCCGTTGTGAGTAGTAGGTGATAAATCTGAATGTAGTAATAATGCCATAACAGCATAAAAGGCGGAATAATAAAGCCGGTTTACGGTAGAATTCCACTTTTGCCGTTCTGCAAGTATTTGTGCGTCTTCATAGGTGTCTTTTGCACGTTGTAGCCTGTATTTAATCAGATCTTCTTTGGAGCCTTTCATTTGATGCGTATTCCTTCTTTTTGGATGTTTTCAAATAGAGGCGTAATGGAATACTTTTCATTCCATTCTTGCCGGGAATAGATCATCGGTGATATGACTTCTCCGGTTTCCAATGCAATTTCATAAAACTCATCCATTAATTTGATCTCAAATTCGAAGGAGATATTCACTGAGTTCAGTAAAACTAAAACATCCCAGTCCGACAGTTTGTGCGCCGTTCCTCTTGCACGGGAGCCATACAAATAAACCTCAGCATCAGGGACGGTTCTATTGGCCATGCTGACAATCCGTTGTATTATTTGATCATATTTACTCATGTAGTAAAAATACTAAATTAAATTGAAAATACCTTAACCGATCTATGAATGTAATTGCAAAGGGAATATTCCTGTGGATCATTTGAACGAATGTTGATTGTCGTCGTGATTTAATAATCAGTAGAATAGACTCAGTTTTATCTTTTATTCTGAAAGAATGTCTTCATCAATTCCGAACATTCGTTTTCAAGAACGCTGGAAACCACCTCTGTTTTGGGGTGCAAGGCTCCGGGGGCATAGTTGCGGAATCCTCTTTTTTCGTCAGATGCCCCGTAAACCACCTTGCCGATTTGAGCCCAGCCAAGCGCCCCGGCACACATCACACAGGGCTCAACGGTCACGTAAAGGACACATTCATTCAGATACTTTCCACCCAGAAGGTTTGCCGCAGCGGTTATGGCCTGCATCTCGGCATGAGCGGTCACATCGGTAAGCGTCTCGGTGAGGTTATGGGCCCGGGCGATGATGCGGAATTGTGAAACCACCACTGCCCCAATAGGCACTTCCCCTTCATGATAAGCCAGTTCGGCCTCCTGAAGTGCACGCCGCATATAATATTCGTCGTTGAAAATTTCCATCGGATAGGGTCAAATGTGAAATTCAAAAGTAGAAAGAAATGATGAAAGTTGAACCTGCTTTGGAAAGTACTGCACCTGGAGCATTTATTTCTCCTCCCTGAATGAAGTTTGGACCACATCTGCCGAACAACATAAAATTTATATGCTAGTTAAATCGTAGCTTTATCGAACCAAAAATCTTCATCTATGAAACTGATCTTTAAAAATCTCATCCCAATTATCATCCTTTTATTGGTAATATCTTGTGGATCCACATTTAGTGAAAACCGGCTCATTGGAACCTGGAAAATGGTGAGTGCAAAAACTGATGGGGTTTCGTCGCCTCAGGAACTCTCCGATCGACGTCAGGTATTCAGCAAGGATAAAACCTTCGCAAGTCAGCTTAATACTCCCAATGGGCTCGTGCAAATCAATGGCGGAATCTATGTGCGTCCCAATGACACCACACTGATCACTTATCATCGGGATTTGAAAGGTAAGTTGTCAACAATCGCCAATACCTATTTTTTCAGGATCAAAAGCGATACACTTCATCTCTATGGGAACTATCTCTCACCGATTAAAGAGAATCCTGCGCTCTTGATGAAAGTCTTCATCGACGAACGCTGGGTCAGAATTAAATCGAAATAGCGCTTGGAAAAACCATCTTTGCAGGTCTAAATGGTAATCTTCACCCGGGATTCGATCCCGGGCTGTCATCTGTCTATTCTGGTACCCTGCCCTTATCCCAAGGCTATCCCTTTAAGAAGGATTCGTACCACTGTCATACCACTGTCGTACCATTATCGTATCACTGTCGTAACAAATT
>DIZL01000015.1:22437-62987 GCA_002429385.1 Prolixibacteraceae bacterium UBA6029
TGTTACGACAGTGATACGACAGAAGTACGACAGAGGTACGACAATGGTTCGACAGTGGTATGACTGGGATAACAACCAGTATAATTGCAATACCTTTACAATTCAATCGTTGAAATTGGCATGAACTAAAGGGCTCAGGAATTTGAAAATAAGAGTTCAAATTCATATATTTACTCCATATTAACCCCTTTTAAATCCTAAGAATATGGAAAAACTTATTGCCTGTTGCGGATTAGACTGTTCGACCTGCGATGCACGAATAGCCACTATAGCTGATGATGATGTTTTGCGTGCCCAGACGGCTGAGAAATGGAAAGCCCAGCATGGAGCTGTGGGCATTTTGCCTGAAATGATCAATTGTACAGGTTGCCGGGAAGAGGGAGTGAAATTTTCGCATTGTGCGGAGTGTGAAATACGAAATTGTGTACAGTCGAAAGGCTTTGATACTTGTGCCGATTGCGAAAAGCTGGAGGATTGCGCCCTGACAGTTGATTTGCATAAGTTTGTACCCGAAGCTCTGGAAAACCTCAAGTCGTTGAATTAATCGGATTGGTTTAAATTATAAACAGATGAAATGATTAACCAGGCCAAGCGGGATAGTGATGCAGTCCGGGTTGCCTCTCATCAGGAGTTATGCAAAAAGATTAAAACATGGAAATAAAAAAGATTTGACCATCGAATTAAAAGATCCCAATAATAGTCATTTTCTCATAGGGTAAATCTCTTCTGAACAGTCATATAGGTAGATGTGACATTCGGATTGTCAAACCCTAATTATGAGATCAATGAAACGGGCGCTATTCCTTACAGGTTTCCTGATAGTACTGCTTTCCACGCTTAGAGCGCAGGAAACATATGTTGCAGATACCAATAACCGTTCGGACCTTCAGGGTACAACGGTTACACCGGTAATCACTGAATTAACGGTCTGGTCAGCTATTGTCAATGACTATTTTAAGCTCTACATCAGCTTTCCCGAAAACTATGATTATCTGCGGACAGAAAAATACCCGGTAGTCTATTTCCTCGACGGCGACGGCGGATCGTTTCATACCATCATTGCTGAATACATGAATCAAGGGGTTATCCCTGAAGTGATTACCATTGGTATTGGTTATCCGGGAGCCTCACAGCGTAACCGGGATTACACTTACGGATACATTAACTTTTATCATTTCTTAAAAGACGAACTGATTCCCCGGATAGAGGAGGATTATAATACTGATCCTCAGAAGAGAACCTTATTCGGGCATTCGTATGGTGGGATTTTTGCCCTGATGATCCTATTTCAATACACTGACTTTGAAGATATTCTTTTTCATAACCTGATCGCTGTCAGTCCGAGTATATGGTGGCCCGATGGTCAGCTGGCCTTTAATCTGGAAAGCTCATTGTATTCCCAGACCCACATACTTCCGGTAAATCTTTATATGACAGTAGGTTCACTGGAAGGCTCAATGGTCACTGATATGGATCGGATGCAGCAGGTTCTTGAATTCCACAGCTATGAGTATTTCAATTATTATGCCCTGGTCAATCAGGGGAAAGATCATACCGGCAATAAGGAGATTACTTTTCGGGATGGTATCCGATGGATATTGAATCAGGACATACCTTTGCCGTTTCAAACAGATGGTACTGCGAAGGTCCTGTCACAAAGCGGGATAAATGTATATCCGAATCCTGTTAAAGAAATCCTGAGAATCAACTCAGATCAGTTGAGGCAGGAGGGTTGTAGAATTGAGTTGATTAATTCATCAGGAGAAACCCTTTTTCAGATTAACTCTCAGGGACCAAAGATGCAACTGGATGTGTCGAACTATCCAAAGGGATTTTATATCCTGAAAATCACGGGGAAAGATCTCCAATATACCAATAAGGTAGTGGTCAATTAAGCTCTGGAAGGAGACTTTATTGACCGTCCCATATGGTAAACTTCTTTGTAAATGAGTATTTTGGATCCCTGAGCGATTTCAGTAATGTTCTTCGTATGTGTTATTTAAGGAGGTGGTCGTACAGTTCGTAGTTTTCATGATCGAAACAAACGAAGTAAACCATTCTCATTTGATCATGGACGTTTAGGAAATCAATAACCGTCTTAATGGCAATCCGTGCAGCCTTATCCTTTGGAAATCCATACACTCCGGTGCTGATGTTGGGAAAGGCTATGGTTTCCACTTCATTTTCAAGGGCCAGTTTTAAGGAATTCTGGTAGGCATTTTCAAGCAATATCGGTTCATTGTTTGAGCCACCATGCCAAACCGGACCAACGGTATGAATTACAAAACGGGCGGAAAGATTACCTCCGGTGGTGATTACCGCTTCACCTGTTTCGCATCGTCCCTGCCAGGTAATGATCTGACGGCATTCTTCCAGGATGGCAGGACCACCCGCCCGATGAATGGCCCCATCCACACCACCGCCTCCCATAAGCGAAGAGTTGGCCGCATTGACAATGGCGTCGACTTTGAGCTTGGTGATATCGCCTTGCACTAATTGGATGCGTGTTCTCATTTTGAAGGTATAATTCTATTCAAAAATACGAAAGGCTATCTGAATCACAAACTCTCATTTTCTCCCCCTCTCCCCCTCGTCCCTTCATTCGCTCGTTCCTTATTCCTTATTTCTTTTTTCCTATTGTTTTTTAGCCATCTTCATGGCTTCAGTAGTCGTGTAGTATTTGGTAATCATTCCGGGAACTTCCCACTCAGGTAATTTGCCTAGTTTCAGGTAGCTTAGGTATTCTTCGGTTACTTCTCCGAAATGAGCTTCATGTCCCAGTTTGTATTTGTCGGGGATTGCAACAGTCCAGAGTTTGTCATTCAGCTTTAACAGTTTCAGACCGGGATATTTGGTAGCGATGTCCTGCTCAACAGCCTTCTTCAGCCCACCTTCGAAGGCAGGTAATCCCTCAGTAATATTGGCTTCAATGTAAATAGTTGGTTTGAAGCTCTCTTCCTTTCCTTGTTTGATGACTACATTACACAGTTTTCCCCGCATGATGCTGTAATGTGTGTCGCCTGTACCTGCCGGATCTTCAAAGTTCCAGATAACATCCACTTTGACTGTTTTGCCCTTCAGCTTATAAACGATCTCACCGTTCGAAAAGACTTTAAGCAGATTACCTGCAAGGTCTTTCTTAAGAAATTCAGGGAATTCATTCAGCTTGGTAACTTCTTCGAACTGTTTCTGCGTCAGATCAGTCGACCAGCGTTTAGCTGAAATCAGTTGCACATCAGACTTGTTCAGAATGATCTTAGGGAAACCTTCCCATTGTGCCAAATCGACCAAATGAGTGGTTACATCAACAATCCCTTCACCCTGCTGAGCAGTGTCGAAGAACCATGCCGGACGTTTCAATGCATTCCCTGAAACCACCTTTGAAAAGTAATGAACGCTTTCCTGTACGATGGCAGGTTGTTCAGGAGTCCCTTCGGTCAAACCTCCAAACACTTCATGGATCTTAGTCAGTTCGCGTTGAATAATGGCAGTAATCTCGTGACGTTCAGTCATGATATCATACAACAAAATGCCCTTTTCTTCTGCAGTCCTGAATGCCTGTTCGAGCACCGGGAAAGCTTCAGGAGTGATAACCATCGGCTTATCTGCAAAGACGTTGATGCCTGATTCAATAGCTTTCTGTATGTATTCCGTTTTTTTGGCATTATTCCCTGCCACCATCATCACATTGCCTGGCTTTTCGGAGAGCATCTTTTCAAGGTAATCCGGGCCGGTATATACTTTCTCAGTCCAGGCTGTCGGATTGTCTGCACGTTTATTGTATCCTTCGATAAGGGACAGATGATCGGTAACGTCTGATCCTTCGGGAGCAAAAACATAAACCGTAGGATCAATCTGTTCGTACATTGACTTTTGAATCAGGGCGGCATGAAAGTGACCCGGGTCAAGGGTCATCAGCTTTACCTCGCCTGCTGTACCGGTAAATTTGGAAGTGGGTTTTTCTTTCTCTGCTGTTTTCTGACCTCCGCCGGAACAGCCTGATAAGAGCGTGGCAAGAGCAACGATGGACATAAGTTTTTTATTCATGGGTTGGATGTTAGATTGGTCTGATTTAATGTCAGCAAAAATAAGGTATTCTGTTGAAGAATATGCAGGATGATGCGTTAAAGGTTGTATTATTGACTGCCGCTTGCTTTAAATCTGATTTTGAAGATTACCTACATTCCTTTTAGCTCCCGTTCAATGGCCAATTGCATTCCTGAAAGTTCAGCAAGACCTTTCAACCGGCCAATCAGAGGATAGCCTGGATTGGCAGAACGGTTAAAATCATCAAGCATTTTTACTCCATGATCGGGCCGGAATGGAATGCGGAAGTCATTCCTCCCTGTTTCTTTTCTTCGAATTTGTTCCTGAAGCAGTGCTTTTACGATGGGATACATATCAATATCCCCCTCAATGTGGCCGTATTCATGAAAAGCATTGTCTTTAAAAAACACATTGTTTCGCAGGTGAGTAAAATGTATCCGATGGCCCAGCTTCTTTACGATCTCTTCAAGATTATTCTGCCGGTTTACTGACAGAGAGCCGGTACAAAAGGTAATACCGTTAGCATTTGAATCAACCTGTGCGCAGATCCATTCCAGATCGTCCTGAGTGGAGACTATACGAGGTAATCCAAGGACAGGAAATGGCGGATCGTCAGGATGAATACACAGCTTAACTCCTCCATCTTCAGCTGCTGGAACCACTTCTTTCAGGAATAGTGATAAATGTTGGCGTAGTTTTGCAGTATCGATATCTCTGTAGGTATCCAGAAATGACAGGAATTCTTTTTTATAATCAACAACCGAGCCGTCAATTGTTCCATCGATAAATCCCTGGGATACCACAATGATGTTATGGGCCAGTTGTTCCCGCTCTTCTTCGGGCATTTCGGCTACGATCTTTGCCGCTTTCTCCAGAATAGCCACTTCATAATCTCTATTCGCATGGGGGCGTTTCAGGATAAAAACATCGAAGGCTACAAAAGTGGCAAAGTCGAAATACATTACTTCGCCGCCGTGGGGCAAAGGATAATGTAGGTTTGTACGAATCCAGTCGAGTACAGGCATGAAATTATAGCAAACAGTATCAATGCCACATGCCCCAAGGTTATGGATAGACTGTTTATAGTTGGTGATCAGCCTTTCGCAGTCGCTATTCCGGGTTTTGATACCTTCCGAAACAGGCAAGCTTTCGACTACCGACCAACGCATTCCCTGTGCTTCAATGGCTGATTTGACTTTCATGATTTCATCAACCGGCCAAACCTCTCCATTTGGAATGTGATGCAGTGCGGTAACCACCCCTTCAATGCCCATCATCTTCAGATCTGATAACTGAACAGGATCGCTAAAGCCAAACCAACGAAATGTTTTCTCAAGTGCCATAAATGATTGATGATTTATTATTGATGATTACGGGTCAAAGGTTCAAATTCTCAATTACATGTTAACAACAGAATACGCTCTAAGTTTCCACTCCTGAAACTTGAAACTTGAAACTTGAAACTTTGAACTTGAACCCTGAAACTCATTTACACCCCCGAATAGGCGCTAAATCCCCCATCTACAGGGATAATTGCCCCGGTAATGAAACTTGCTGCGTCGGAGCAAAGAAATTGCACCAAACCGTTTAATTCAGTGATATCGCCAAACCGTTTCATAGGGGTTTTTGCCAATACTTTAACGCTCCGGTCGGTATATGATCCGTCAGGATTGACCAGTACCGCGCGATTCTGGTCACCGATAAAGAAGCCCGGAGCAATGGCATTCACCCGAACCTTTTCGCCGAACTTCATGGCCAGTTCGGTAGCCAGCCATTGGGTAAAGATATTTATACCGTTTTTAGCTACCGAATAACCGGGAACCCGTGTTATGGCTGAATAAGTGGCCATTGACGAAATATTGATGATACTGCCTTTGCCATTGTTCGCCATTACTTCACCAAAGACCATACAGGGCATCACCGTTCCGTTGAGGTTAAGATCAGTTACCTTGTTGAAATCAGTCATTTTCATGTCGAATATCGTTTGGTCTTCAGAAAGCGTTGCTCCCGGGATATTTCCACCGGCAGCATTCACCAGAATGTCAATCTGACCATACAATTCAATAACTTTGGCGGATACCGTTTTCAGGCTATCCATGTTCAGGATATCGCATACCAGGCCATGTACTTCACCCAATTCGTTGAGTTCGGCCAATCTTCGTTCAATTGCTTCTTCCCTGATATCCAAAATAATTACAGTAACTCCGGCTTCGAGCAAACTTTTTGATATACTTCCGCCCAAAACTCCTCCTCCTCCGGTAACTACAGCTATCTTCCCATTCAAATCAAAATTTGCATTGCTCATAGTTATTGAATCTCCAATCTTTGTATCGTTTCTATAAAAGTCTTCATGTTTTCGGTCGGAACATTCTGGGGAACTCCACCACCACACGACCAGATGATGCCCTTTTTATCCTGAACTTCGTTCCACATCTTTTCCGTCTGTATCTTCACCTCTTCAGGAGTGGCAGCAGCCAAAACATCCCGTGGAGGTAAGTTACCCAGCAGGGCAACTTCAGGACCAGCCAGTTCACGGATCTCATTGATGGAATGTTCAAAGCTGAAATTGAATAGGTTGATCCCTATTTCTTTCAGAAAAGCTGTGCTGATTATACCCTGTGCATCGTTGTGAAAGAAACGTACTTTGCTCTCGAAGGCTGCAAAAATAGGCTTCAGGTAAGGTACCACAAATTCGCGGCACTCGTCTTCTCCCACAAAACCGACAATGTCATCCAGTACAAGGATTCCTTCAATGGAAGGAAATTGTTCTTTCTGGTACCTTAGCCAATCGATAGTAAAGTCAGAGATAACTTTCAACAGATGATGTGCTTCTTCCGGGTTCATCATCAGTGCCATCATAAATTCGGTGGTTCCCATCAGGAAGGTGGCGATATTGAGTGGCCCACGCGCAATGGCAAACTTTATTTCATGCCCCATTTCCTGTATATTGGGCTCGAATTCCTTCAGTCGTTGAATGATGAATGGCAGTAAGCCATCCAGTCTGGGATTGGGCTTTTTAATACCGGCAATGTCTTCAATGGAATGTATTGTTTTATCGGCATGGGGTAAATTACTTTCATACCAGACCTGTTTAGCTCCGAAAGCTGATGGCTCACTGCACATACCATATTCAGACCAGAATCCCGGCAGGAAAATGGTTCCCGGAAAGGTGTTTATCGCCTTTCGGTTAGTTTCAAACCATACTTTCCCACTGGCATAATAATCCAGGGTTGATATACCTGCCCAGCCTGGAAGCCAGGGACTATCGATGATAAAACCAACAGGTGCCGGCCCCTCATGTTTACGGTTAATTACATCAACCAGTGTATTCCATTGTTCGTTAGTCATAGTGATGATTTATTTTCAGGTTATCAGTCTTACTTGAATAAAATATCATTGCCAAAAGTAGCAGTTTCAGGATAGATTATGCTGAACATTCATTCAAAAAGATACTCAAATTAATATTGAATACTCAAGCCTGTATAAACTCATCAATCACAAACTGTAATTATTCTATATTTACCTGTCTAATTACAAGAATCAACATTCAAAATATTCTTATGGAACACATTGAGAAATACATAGAAGAAAACAAAGAGCGCTTTCTGGAAGAATTGTTTGGGTTGCTGCGTATTCCATCCATTAGTTCACAGACTGCCAATAAACCTGATATGTACGTTGCTGCAGAATACTGGAAGCAGTTGTTGCTGAATGCAGGTGCCGATAAGGCTGAAATCTTCGAAACAGAAGGTAATCCGGTTGTCTATGGGGAGAAGATCATTGATCCGTCCAAACCAACGGTGCTGATATATGGACACATGGATGTGATGCCTGTCGATCCGCTGAATCTATGGACCTCGCCACCCTTTGAACCTGAAATCAGGGACGGAAAGATATGGGCCCGAGGAGCCGAAGACAACAAAGGGCAGAGTTTTATGCATGCCAAGGCTTTTGAACTTATGGTACGAACCAATACACTTCCCTGCAACGTGAAGTTCATGGTTGAAGGTGAAGAAGAAGTAGGCTCTCCTAATCTTGGCTTGTGGTGTGAGCAACACCGCGAATTACTGAAAGCCGACATTATCCTTGTTTCTGACACTTCGATGATTGCCCCGGATATGCCCTCTATCACTACCGGATTGCGGGGACTGGCCTACTGGCAGGTTGAGGTTACCGGTGCCAGCCGTGATCTGCACTCCGGTCTATTTGGAGGAGCTGTGGCGAATCCAATTAATGTGCTGGCCAAAATGATCGCTCAGATGACTGACGAACAAGGTAAGATTACAATCCCCGGATTTTATGATGATGTAATAGAGATATCTTCTGAAGAACGCGAATTGCTGGCACAGGCTCCTTTTAATCTGGATAATTACAAGAAGTCACTCGACATTGATGAAGTTGCCGGTGAGGAAGGTTATACCACTACTGAACGTACAGGTATACGTCCATCGTTTGATGTCTGCGGAATCTGGGGTGGCTATATGGGTGAAGGTGCCAAAACAGTCATGCCATCCAAAGCTTTTGCCAAGATATCCTGTCGTTTGGTGCCGAATCAGAAACACGAACAAATAGCCATTCTGTTTAAGGAACATTTCGAAAGCATTGCTCCTAAAACGGTAAAGGTAGAAGTTACTTCCCTGCATGGCGGTCAAGGCTATGGTTGTCCGATTGATCTACCGGCTTACCGTGCTGCGGAGAAAGCGTACTTTGATACTTACGGGAAACGCCCTGTCCCGGTTCGAAGTGGCGGAAGTATTCCTATTATTTCTACCTTCGAACAAGTGTTGAGCATTAAATCTATTCTGATGGGCTTTGGCCTCGAATCGGATGCCATCCACTCTCCAAACGAAAACTTCGCCTTGGAACAATTCTATAATGGAATAAGGACTATACCCTTGTTCTATAAGTATTTCGCAGAGATATAGCCCCATTCCTGTTCCCCCAAGGGGGAAAGCTATGAGCAATGGTATGCAAACGTGAGATTAATAAACAAAGATTCCATCCTTCTTTCAAAGGATGGAATCTCTCGTTTTAGCATTTGACATGAAGACTTTCCTCGAAAGCTTTTGTGGTCTGTGTTATTATTCAGAAGATTTGAATATGTCGATCTGTAACCCTCTACCAATTCTCCAGACCCTTATCAAATTTTATACTCTCGCTGGATACCTCCGAAGGAATAAGGTTTACCTGAATAGCCTCTTTTTGATTCGGCTTTAAGCTTAGTTCGAAACCTACCAGTATGGTCCCCGGATTTGGGGCATCGTAACTGGTGGTGGGTTCTGTGGCCCAGGTTTTCATCACTATTTCCGAAGAGGTTTTAACCTGAAGAATAAGCTTTTTGCCGTCTTTGGTTAAGGTAATGCTGTTTTTACCCAATTCAGGAGTAGCCGTTGTCATCATTTGCCAGCGAACTATTGCCTGTTGACTGCCAGCCTGCAGTTCGTCCCTTACGGCAACGTATTTCTGATCCACAATAGCAACACCCCGCTTCGTCGCAGCAAGCTGACCCTCATATACAGTTGACAAATCGGATATCGCATACATCAGTTCAGGCTTGTCCGAAAACTTATCAATCCTGGCATATCCTTTGACCTGTTGTAGCTGGTCGTTGATGGTCAGTGTATTGTGTGCCTTGTTATTCAGCCTGAAGATGGTCCATCGCTGAGCGTTTTGCCCCATTGACCACAGGTTGATGCCTTTCGACTCAAGCGATTCATATTCCTGCATGCCAAAGTCTGAAGCCCAACGCACACCGTCAGCCTCCATGATGAACGACCCAATATCCATGTGACCGTGATTCACGGAAGGTGAACCTGCCTTGAATCCGAGGAAGACAGCATTTGGATCAGTCCAGGAAGTGCGCATAAGGCTGACAGGATTGTCTCCCTGACCCTTCCATGCCTTGGTCTTAGGTTCTATTATCCGATCAAATGGAATGTCCTTACCCCAGATCATAATCGCCGGAAGCAGGCGGTCATGAGTAAGTCCTGAGAAATTGTCCTTTTGCAGGTATGTTTTTTCCACCCATAACAACGAGGGATCATTCGTCTTTTGAGCGAACCAGAACATCGCCGGGCTCAGATTGCCTCTTGGCCCGCAATCGCCCCAGTTATAGGGAAGACCTGTTACTCCGGTCATGTTTTGCAGGAATCCCGGTGTTTGTAAGAATCCCTGTGCTTCGGTTAATCCGAAGTCTGTTGAAAAGACTTTTTCGATGGCACTAAGAAACATGACATTAAACGAGGTGCCATAATCCCAGTAACTATATCCTTCAGGATAAGCGCCATCGGGTTTGTATTCTCCCATGGGAAGTTTGATCGACTGTATGGCCCGGTTGATGATGTTTGCCGACAGTTCGGGGTACTCATCGGCCACGGCCAGTGCGCCGTAGGTCATCCCGCCGTTGCAGACCTGGTTCCAGTTGTTCACTACAGTCAGCCATCCGTTATTTTTCGGGTCAAGCGAAGGATTAATTCCTTTGGAGACAATAGCCTCCCCAATTGTTTTTCTGGAATCAGTCGGTAATTTTTCATAGAGCCAGTCGTAACCAATAGAAACAGCCATGGTCATTTCTGCCACATCCAGGAAATGTGATGGGTTCCAGTCACTGAATCCTGAAATGGCCAGCATCTCCTGCTCGCAACGCTTCAGATATTTGTCCTGCCCTGTCATTCGTGAGGCATACGACAAGTAGAAGATGCGTCGAAGGGCTTCGCGTGATTTATTCAGTAATCGTCTCCCGATCTGTATGCGCTCTATTGGCGGAAGTGCCACGATGTGATCGCTTTCTTTCAGGATGGCTTCATGCATTTTCTTCCATACCGGGTTGGCGGCAACTGATTGTTGAATCAGACGTTCTTCACCCTTCATGAGTAAAATCCGGGGATGTTGTTTGTTGGTAATATCCTTAGCCGAAACAGAGGTCTGTGCCGGTACATAACTTGAAAAATAGGATACGATGAATAGAATCAGGGTACAAGTGATGAGCTTCATGGGTTTAGGGCTTAGTGTTCGGTTCAAGACCCTAAAAATACAGTAAAAATTTCAGGAATTCATATACTTTGTCTTTTAGTTAAGCCGCCGACAGGGTTGTTAACCACTGTCGGGGCAATCGAAAACCCTGTCGGTGGTTGAAAACCCCGACAGAGGTTAAACAAAAAAATCTTAACAAAAGACCTTGAATTAATATACTTCTTCCTGCCACCAAAACACGAAGACACTAAATTTCACCAAACACTGCTCCTTATGTATCATGCCTTGGTGTAATTTGGTGTCTTGGCGTATTGGTGGCAGTTTTTATTTTGGACTTTTAGTAATGGTCGCTATGATGAAATATCCCTATTAATGGGGATTGACTCCTTTTTTTGATTGAGTTAGATTTACAGCGTCAAATGTCAGCATTTATCAGAAAGCATTGAATCACTGGGAGAATTTCATAGATGTCTGCGCAATGACCGTTTTAATGACTGAAAAGTATGTTTTTACACGATAATGAACCTGATATAAAGAGCAATCGTTTGGCTGATTTGTCAACCGGAAGCAGGGGGGTGATTGTTCACGTATTGGGGCAGGGCGCTTTCCGAAAGCGTATTTCTGAAATGGGTTTTGTCAAGGGGCAAATGGTGAAGGTGATCAAGAACGCACCGATGAAAGACCCCGTTGAGTACGAAATCATGGGTTACAAGGTATCCCTGCGCCGCAGCGAAGCCGACCTCATTGAAGTTGTATCCCCATCGCAGGCCAAGGAACTGGTCTCTCATTACGAAGGGACCATCGATGAGCACCGTCAGAAATTATCCGGAGTAAAAAAGGGAAAAACCATTACCGTTGCCCTGGTTGGAAACCCCAACTGCGGCAAAACCACCCTGTTTAATCATGCTTCGGGATCGAAAGAGCGGGTAGGAAACTATGCCGGCGTAACCATTGATGCCAAGGAAGCCAAATTCAAACAGGATGACTATACCTTTGTCATTTCCGATCTTCCCGGAACCTATTCCATTACCGAATATTCACCCGAAGAGTTGTTCGTCAGGAACCAGATTGCCGAAAAGCGTCCCGATGTCGTTGTCAATGTAGTTGATGCTTCCAACCTGGAGCGTAACCTGTTTCTTACGACCCAGCTGATCGACATGAACATCAAGGTAGTGATCGCCCTGAACATGTATGACGAACTGGAGCAAAAATCTGCAAAGCTAAACTATACTCACCTGGGCGAAATGATGGGAATCCCCATTGTTCCGACCGTGGCCTCAAAAGGGAAAGGGTTGAAAGAGCTTTTCGAGCGGATTATCGAAGTATACGAAGAGCGCGACCCCATTGTGAGGCACATTCACATCAACTATGGCAAGGAAATCGAACAATCGATCCGGGATATTCAGAAGGAACTGAAGAAAGATGATTCGGTCAGACACAAATATTCGACCCGGTTTTTAGCCATCAAATTACTGGAAACCGATAATCATACACTGAAATTATTGAAGGAAAGCCCGGTCTTTGAAACCATCAGGCTGACGGCCAACCAAGAGACAGCCCGTTTAGAGAAACTATACGATGATCAATCGGAAACACTGATTGCCGATGCTAAATACGGGTTTATTGAAGGGGCTTTGAAAGAAACTTACCGCAACGGACCCCAGGTACGCCGCGACCAAAGTCGTGAAATCGACAAGATCCTGACCCACCGGATCTGGGGCTTCCCTGTCTTCATCTTTTTCATCTGGGTGACTTTCCAGGCCACCTTTAGCGTTGGGGCTTACCCGATGCAATGGCTCAGCGCAGGGATCGGCTGGTTCAGTCAAATGCTCAGCTCGCTGATGTCTCCGGGCGCCCTGAGGGATCTGCTGATCGATGGTGTCATAGGCGGGGTAGGCGGCGTCATTGTTTTCCTCCCCAACATCCTGATCCTTTTCTTTTTCATCTCCCTGATGGAAGATTCGGGCTATATGGCCCGTGCCGCCTTCATCATGGACAAGCTGATGCATAAAATGGGCCTCCACGGCAAATCGTTTATTCCGCTCATCATGGGCTTCGGATGCAACGTACCGGCAGTCATGGCCACCCGCACACTCGACAACCGCAACGACCGTTTGCTCACCATGCTCATCATACCTTTTATGTCGTGCAGCGCCCGCCTGCCCGTGTATGTCCTGCTGATTTCAGCCTTCTTTGTGAGTTACCAAGGCGCCATTTTGTTCCTGATTTATTGCATCGGCATTCTGCTGGCCGTAGGGATGGGACTGTTTTTCAAGAAAACACTCTTCGCCAAAAGGGATGTTCCGTTTGTGATGGAACTGCCGCCTTACCGCATGCCTACCCTGAAAAATTCAACCATTCACATGTGGCATAAAGGATCGCAATACCTGAATAAAATGGGAACGGTTATCCTGCTGGCCTCCATACTGATCTGGGCGATGGGTTATTATCCGCGCAATGTGCAGTATTCGAAGGATTATCCGGCGATGCTGACTCAAACTGCAGCAGATCTTAGCCTGACTAAAGACCAGAAGGCAGCCAAGGTTGAGCAGATTCAACTGTCGCAGGAAGAAGAACGTCAGGAAAAATCCTACATCGGAATGACAGGCCACTTCATCGAACCAGCTATCCGTCCGCTCGGGTTTGACTGGAAAATCGGGATGAGCATCATCACCGGCATGGCTGCCAAGGAAATCGTGGTGAGTTCGATGGGAGTGCTTTATCATGCCAGTTTAAATGCCAACGAGAAATCACAATCGCTGAAGGATAAACTTCAGGAACAATCCTTCTCTATGGGTCCGAAAGTGGGTCAAAAAGTATTTTCGCCCCTGGTGGCCTTTGCCTTGATGATATTTGTGTTGATTTATTTCCCGTGTGTTGCCGTCGTTGCGGCCATCAAAAAGGAAGCCAACTGGCGATGGGCCTTGTTCACCTCGGTGTATACAACCGCCATTGCCTGGGTCGCCGCCTTTGCCATTTTCCAAATCGGAAGTTTATTCATCTAATTTCAAATCCCGATCATGATTCAAAATAGTATAGCCCTGATAATTGTAGGAATAGCTGCTGTAATAACCCTGTATTCCGTTTATAAGTCTGTAACGGTTAAAGACAAAAGCATCTGCGGCGGATGTGCCAGCTGCGAGATTAAACATGAACTGAAGAAGAAGGGGAAATTAATGCTAAACACTGAAAATCCGACCCATCCAAAATATAAGTTTTCACCCGGCAATCTGAATTATTCGATGAAAGAAAGATAAGGTTCTACAGAACTCCTTTATCCCCGCGTTCCTCATTCCTTTTTCCTTTTTCCAAATCGTGTAATTCTGTTTACTGCGTGTTCATTCGTATTTTCCTTATAACAGAAAGGGTATCCCTTGGGTATCCCTTTTCATCACTTAAACTATGATTGATTTCTATCTATACAAAGATACGGATTTTATTACAGTTATAGATCAATCATAGTACAGATATAGAGAAGGAATACCCAAGGGATACCCTTCCGATCCCCTTTCAATCCCTGATTTAACTTAAGCTTCCAATACGGATAACTAATTGCGGATTTGAACTGAAATCGCATGTTCTATTCACTTAAACATTAAACTTTAAACCTGAAACTGACATTTACCCCGTAGAAATTGTAAAATCTGTTTATTTTTGCAGGGAATATAACAGAAACAACTATGTACAGAACACATACATGCGGCGAAATCCGTATCAATCATCAGGGTTCGCAGGTAACCCTTGCCGGCTGGGTTCAGCGTGTGCGTAACCTTGGGGGAATGACTTTTATCGATCTGCGCGACCGTTACGGCATTACCCAACTGGTTTTCGACGAAACGACCGATCAGGCTGTTGCCGCATTGGGAAACCAGCTTGGCCGCGAGTATGTGATTCAGGCCGGCGGAACCGTTCGTGAGCGGAGCAGTAAGAATAAAAATATACTTACCGGCGAGGTGGAAATTGCCGTTTCTGCCCTTACCGTTCTGAATAGTTCGGAGACGCCGCCGTTTACCATCGAGGACGAGAGCGACGGGGGTGACGAAATCCGCATGAAATACCGTTACCTCGATCTGCGTCGTGCCCCTGTACGCGATACGCTGATTCTGCGATCCAAAATGGCACATGCCACACGGTCTTATTTAAACAGCCAGGATTTTATCGAGACAGAGACTCCTGTACTGATTAAATCGACTCCTGAAGGGGCACGCGATTTTGTGGTGCCATCGAGGATGAATCCCGGTGAGTTTTATGCATTGCCGCAATCGCCCCAGTCGCTGAAGCAGTTGCTTATGGTGGCCGGTTTCGACCGCTATTATCAGATCGTGAAATGCTTCCGCGACGAAGATCTGAGAGCCGACCGTCAGCCTGAATTTACACAGATCGACTGCGAGATGTCGTTTGTGGAGCAGGAAGACATCCTGAACATGTTTGAAGGACTGACCAAATATTTATTCAAAGAAATAAAGGGCATTGAGATTACCGAATTTCCGCGGATGCCTTATTCGGAAGCCATGGAGAGTTACGGATCGGATAAGCCTGACATCCGCTTTGGCATGAAAATCAAGGATCTTACCGGGCTGGTAAAGGGCCATGGATTTTCGGTGTTCGATGATGCTGAATTTATCGGCGGTATCTGTGCTGAAGGTTGTTCGGAATATACCCGTAAACAACTCGATGCGCTCACGGAGTGGGTGAAACGCCCACAGGTGGGAGCCAAAGGGATGGTTTACCTGAAATACAATACCGATGGAACGATTAAATCATCGGTCGATAAGTTTTATTCGGCTGACGAATTGACGCAATGGGTTGAAGTGTTTGGGGCAAAACCTGGCGATCTGGTTTTACTTCTTTCAGGAGTAAAGGAAAAAATGCTGAAAGCCATTGGCGATATGCGCCTGGAAATGGCTAATCAACTGGGCTTACGCGATAAGAATGTGTTCCAGCCCCTGTGGGTTGTCGATTTTCCACTGCTCGAATGGGATGAGGAGACTGCACGCTTTTATGCCATGCACCATCCGTTTACATCGCCCAAGCCTGAAGATTTCCCTTTGCTGGAAACTAATCCGGGAGCCGTAAGGGCTAATGCTTACGACTTGGTGATCAACGGTGTTGAAATTGGTGGCGGTTCGGTTCGTATTCATGATAAAGCTTTGCAGGCAAAGATGTTTGGGTTGCTTGGGTTTACTCCAGAACAGGCTGAATATCAGTTTGGCTTCCTGATGAATGCCTTCAAGTTTGGTGCACCTCCACATGCAGGTATCGCCTTTGGATTCGATCGCCTGACTTCCATGTTTGCGGGTCTGGAAAGTATCCGCGACACCATTGCATTCCCTAAGAATAATTCGGGCCGTGATGTGATGATGGATAGCCCTTCGACCATTTCAGATGTGCAGTTGGAAGAGTTGAACCTGATTGTGAAAGCAAAAACTCAGAAATAAGATAAATAGCTTATCAATTAAAAAGCGGTTTACTCAACAGAGTAAACCGCTTTTTCTATTTTGAAGGATTTTAACCGGTGAAATATACCCCCGTTAAAGAGAATTTGGTTCTTAAAAGAACCCAAGCTCGAGGCGGGCTTCTTCGCTCATCATTGATTTATCCCAGGGCGGGTCAAAAGTCAGCTCCACATCGACTTCCTTCACAGTATCTATCGCAAGTGCAGCCTGACGTACATCTTCAACCAGCATATCCGCAACCGGGCATCCGGGTGAGGTAAGCGTCATTATAATATTTGCCTTGTTCGTATCATCGATGTCAACGTTATAGACTAATCCCAGGTCGTAAATGTTAACCGGTATCTCGGGGTCGTAGACGTCTTTCAGATGTTCAATAATCAAGTCAATTCTGTTATCCATTACTCATTCTCCTTTCTCTGAAATTCTTTTATATGCAACAGCATAGAGTTTAATTTGTTTGATCATCGAAAGCAATCCGTTCGACCGGGTAGGGGTCAGATGCTGATTCAGACCAATCGCTTCTACAAAAAACAATTCATTATCAATGATTTCATCTGGTGTCCGGTTGGATACTACCCGCAACAAGAGAGCGACTAATCCCTTGACGATTATAGCATCGCTTTCGCCCCTGAAAACAATCTTCCCGTCGATAAATTCAGAAACAAGCCACACTCTCGATTGGCAACCCCTGATCAGGTGTTCATCGGTCTTCTCCTTCGGGTCCAGATCTTTCAGGTCGTTGCCCAATTCGATCAGGTAGCTGTATTTATCCATCCAGTCTTCGTAAACCGAAAACTCCTCAATAATCTCCTGCTGTACTTCGTTTATGGTCATTAACTAAAGCTTAAAGGATGCAAATGTCGGTATTTTTTGTTTCCATTCAAAAATAAATCTTTCAACCATTCGAATCCTTAAGAAAGCTTAACAAATTAGGCTGTTCATTCACCTGAAGGATTAATAGACTCCATACACATGGAATTTGCCATTAAATGAATCTAAATTAAGTAAAATTCTTTTTCGCAACAGATAAATTTGTAATTTTATAGGTCAGTAAAATAAATAACCAAAAAGATAAATTAAATATGGAATCATTAGCTGGATCACAAACAGAAAAAAACCTGCTGAAAGCCTTTGCAGGAGAATCACAGGCCCGTAACCGCTACGATTTTTTTGCCAAGGTAGCCATGAAGGAAGGATTGGAACAAATTGCAGCACTCTTTGAAGAAACCGCCATGAACGAACGTTCGCACGCCAAGCAGTTCTTCAAACAATTGGAAGGCAGAGCGGTAGAAATTACGGCTACTTATCCTGCCGGGAAGATAGGCACTACTTTGGAAAACCTGAAAGCTGCAGCCGAAGCTGAAAACGAGGAGTGGACTGATTTATATCCTGAATTTGGCCGCATTGCTGACGAAGAGGGATTCAAACGGATTGGTTTGCTTTTCAGAATGATTGCGAAAGTTGAAGAAGCTCACGAAAAACGTTACCGTAAACTATACCAGAGTCTTGAAGAAGGTAAAGTGTTTGAACGCGAAGGCAAAGTCGTATGGAAATGCCGTGTTTGCGGATTCCTGCACGAAGGGACCAAACCCCCATTGAAATGTCCGGTATGTGAACATCCACAGGCTTATTTCGAGATTGAGGCAGAGAATTATTAGTCATTGGGAAAAAGGAAGTAGGAAAAGGGAAAGAATGGATAGTGGACAGTATTCGCAAACGGATTGGATTTAAAACCAATGATTAAGTCCCTATTCTTTCTTCCCATTTTTCAGGGTTTTGGTATGTGCAGAAAACAGCTTTAATGCTTACTGTTTTCTGTTGCATAAGTATTTGGTAATGGATAGCGTATGGAGATTTTTTAACTTTCATACAACGTATATCGTCGTAACGTACAGCGAAAGAAGTATAGTTCTTTTTTAAAAAGTCAAAATGCTGGTCAACTGTATGAAAAAAGTGTTTTCCCAAACCGTCTTGCTTTTGGTTATAATAATCAACTGCCTTTTGTATATCTTCAAATGCTTCAGGTTCAATATCAATGGAAAATTTCTTTAGCATTTAATTTTGTGTTTTACTTCATCCCATTTTAAAAGCACAGAAGGGTCACTTTCACTTGCTTTCATTCGTTGGCGGACTATTTGTTTCTGTTCTTCCGGTATTACAAAATCTTCAATCGTTTCAATTCGCTTCACAAAAGAAAGGCTCTTCAAAAGCTCAATAAAAAGGGATTCTTTATTATCGGGTATCGTAACAGCAATTTGTTTCATAGTCGTTGTAATTTAAAAAGTTATTAAAAAGCAGCAATATTTTAAGTTCTATACTTTCGATGAAGCCTTGTTTTATCAAGTTTCAGCAAATATACATTACTATTGTTGCCATATTAGAATTTTGAATCAAAGTTAATAAAAAGGAAATGAAGCTTCTTTTTATTGAACCCTTTTTAATTTAAAACATGCTGATAACCTTCTTCAATGCTTCAATAAACACATCGATTTCCTCTTTGGTATTGTAGAATGCCAATGACACGCGGACAGTTCCCTGGATGTTGAAATGGTCCATCAGCGGGTCAGCACAATGGTGACCTGTGCGGACGGCAATGCCAAACTTATCGAGCATAGTACCTAAATCAAAGAAATGGACACCATCTACGTTGAAAGATATTACTCCTGATTTACCGGGCTGGTTGCCATAAATACGCACCCCCATTTGTGTAAGTTTAGCAGTGGCATAATTCAGCAGTTCGGTTTCCCATGAAGCTGCGTTTTCTATTCCAATATTTTGAAGGTAATCAATGGCTGCTCCGAAAGCTATTACTCCGCTGATATTTGGAGTTCCGGCTTCGAATTTATAAGGTAATTCGTTGTAAGTAGTACCTGAAAATTTGACTTCCGAGATCATCTCCCCACCACCCTGGTAGGGTGGCATTTGTTCAAGCAACTCTTTTTTTCCATAGAGTACACCCACTCCGTTGGGGCCATACATTTTGTGTGCCGAAAAAGCATAAAAGTCAACATCCAGATCCTGAACGTCAATTAGAAGATGTGCGGCAGCCTGCGCCCCGTCGACAAGGATCCGAACCCCTTTGGAATGAGCAATCCGGGCAATTTCCTGAATAGGGTTTCTGGTTCCCAGTACGTTCGAAACATGTGTCACTGCAATGAGTCTGGTACGTTCAGTAATTAATGTATCAAGTTGCTCAATCAGTAAACGTCCGTTATTATCGATTGGCAGCATGATGATTTTGGCACCCTTCCGACCTGCCAATAGTTGCCAGGGAACAATATTCGAATGGTGTTCCATCTCGGAGACTATGATTTCATCGCCTTCGTGAATAAATGACTCCCCAAACGAAAAGGCAACCAGGTTAACACTTTCCGTAGTTCCCTTTGTAAAGATAATTTGATCACTGCTTTCGGCATTGATCAGGTTACGGACTTTTGCACGCGTTTCTTCGTATGCCATGGTGGCTTTATCGGCCAGAAAATGCGCTGCACGGTGAATGTTTCCATAGTATTCGGTATAGGTTCTGATAAGCGCATCGATAACCTGCTGCGGACGTTGTGTCGTGGCTGCATTATCAAAATAAACCAGTGGACGGTTGTATATCTTTTGTTGAAGTATCGGAAAATCCGCTCTTATTTTATCTATGTCAAGGCTCATAAGTACTTGTTTTATATTAACAACTGAATTGAAGGTCATGTTGTTCATTTCTACCGGTCAAAGATAAAAGAATAAAGCATTGCTTATCTTTTGAATGGTACTTCAGTTGAAAGACTGTGTCGCAAATGGCTATAGGATTAAAAGTCCATGTTTCACAGGCTAAGGAATTAATCTTTTTTACCAAACTACATTATCAGTCTGGATTATTGGTTATTTTTATGGCGGTTAAATCTAATAAATTCAGATCTCATGAAGTTAATGTTATTCCTGGTTATTTTTCTGACAGCAGGTTCGCTGTTGGCACAAAATCTTTCAAAGGCAGAATTGAATCAGATTCAGTCAGGGTTTAAAAAGGATGCGTATACAAAGGCGATGCAGAATGCACTTTCGTCGAATGATATCACCCAGCTGGCATGGAACCGTGAGAATGTCGGAACGACCGATCAACTGTTTACCTATCGGGTGGATGTCAGCGGAATTACAGATCAGAAGAAATCAGGCCGCTGCTGGATGTTTAGCTCACTGAATTTATTCAGGCCAATGGCCATGAAGCAGTTTAATCTTTTGGAGTTTGAGTTTTCGGAGAATTACCTCTATTTCTGGGATTTGATTGAGAAATCGAACCTCTTTCTGAATAATACGATGAACTCAGCTTCACTCCCGATTGATGACCAGAAAGTAAAATGGTACCTGCATTCACCGATTGATGATGGCGGACAATGGAGCAACTTTGTCAATCTGGCAAAGAAATATGGCATGGTTCCCAAAGAAGCGATGCAAGAAACCAATTCGAGTGAAAATACGGCATCAATGATCAAGTTCATCAATACTAAGTTGCGGGAAGATGCCCTCGAAATGCGGGAAAAGGTTACTGCAAAAATTGATCAGAAGAAGCTGGCTGCCCGCAAACTTGAAATGCTTTCGGATGTTTACCGCATGCTTGCACTTAACCTGGGTGAACCGCCCAGTGAGTTTCAATGGCGTTTCAAAAACAAAGACAAGAAAATAAGCGAGACAAAGACCTACACTCCACTTAGCTTTATGGGAGATGTATTTGGGCAAACCAAGCTCGATGATTATGTGATGATCATGAACGATCCTTCGCGCCCCTTTTGGAAGCATTACGAAATCGAGAACTACCGAAATACACAGGAAGGTGATAACTGGCACTATGTGAACTTACCAAATGATGCTATTAAGGAATTTTGTATCGCTTCGATCAAGAATAATGAGGCACTTTATGCCTCCTGTGATGTAGCCAAACAGTTGCGCAGGGATGTTGGTATTCTGGATGTGAAAAACTTCGATTATGAGTCAGTATATGGGGTGAAATTTGGCATGAATAAGGCTCAGCGCATTCAGACCGGCGAAAGCGGTTCAAGCCACGGAATGGCATTAATCGCAGTTGATGTTGACAGTCTGCAAAAGCCCATCAAGTGGCAGTTTGAAAACAGCTGGGGACCAACGGCTGGAGAAAAGGGTTATCTCACCTTTACCGATGCCTGGTTCAATGAATATATGTACCGGTTTGTGGTGAATAAAAAATACCTCACAGAGAAAGTACTTGAAATATACAGGCAAAAGCCTGAAATGCTGCCACCATGGGATCCGATGTTTTAGTCATTAAATATAACAACTCAGAAAAACAGATAAGCCATGCAAAACTTTTTTGTCAAATCACACGGTCTCGGAAATGACTATTTTGTCCTGAATGAAGCTGAGCTTTCTTTCAGCCTGAACGAAAAAAACATACAGTTGCTTTGCGATGTCCATTATGGTATTGGTTCTGATGGCATCCTATTGAAAGTCGCCTCAGCAAAAGCTGACTTTGGCCTGAAGATATATAATCCCGATGGCTCGGAAGCCGAGAAAAGCGGCAACGGTCTGCGCATCTTTGCCAAATACCTGTACGATTACGGACATACTTCAGGCAAAGTGTTTACCATCGGGACCTTGGGAGGAATGGTTACTGCAGAAGTAAGCCGCGAAACCAATGGTAAGGCCAATCAGGTAAAAGTTGACATGGGGAAGGCCATTTTTACGTCTCATAAAGTACCGGTAATATGCGATGAATCGGAATGTTTCGATCATCCGCTGAATATCGTTGACGAGACCTACCTGATCAACTGTGTTTCAGTAGGTAATCCACATTGTGTTATTGTGTGTAGTAAGTTGACCAAGGCTGAAATTATAAAGCATGGTTCAGAAATTGAGAATCATCCAATGTTTCCGAACCGTATTAATGTACAGTTCGCCAAAGTTTTATCCCGCAACGAAGTTGAAATTCTCATCTGGGAACGAGGTGCCGGCTATACTTTAGCTTCAGGCAGTTCGTCCTGTGCCGTGGCGGCCATCATGGTCAAAAAGGGACTTACCGACCGAAAGCTGAGTGTTAAAATGCCAGGAGGAACGCTTCAGATTGAAATTGACGATGCATGGAACATACGCATGGAAGGTGAAGTTAAAGAAATTGTTTCAGGCTTTTTAAGTGATGAATTGATAGCAGATGTGCTTTGTATCTGAAAAGCTGTAAATTTGCAGCACAATATATTTAAGAATCAGAATGACAACAAAACAAATTCCCTTCTCGAAACTGCAACTCGGAAAAATAATAGAGCAATATCCCACCCCTTTTCATATATACGACGAAAAAGGTATCCGCGAATACGCCCGTAAGTTCACCAAAGCATTTTCATGGAATCCGGGTTTCAAGGAATTCTATGCTATTAAATCGGCACCAAATCCTTACCTGATGAAGATCATGCGTGAGGAAGGTTTTGGAATTGATTGCAGTTCTATTGCCGAACTTATACTTGCTGAAAAGTTAGGTATGTCGGGCGACGAAATCATGTTTACCTCGAATGACACACCTGCTTATGAATACAAGAAGGCCATTGACCTTGGTGCTATCATCAATCTTGATGATATTTCGCACATCGAATACCTCGAAAAGAATGTAGGATTACCTGAACTTGTTTGCTTTCGATACAATCCTGGTGCACTGAAAGAAGGAAATACAATCATTGGCCATCCTGAGGAAGCCAAATACGGGTTTACACGCGAACAACTGTTCGAAGGCTACCAGATGTTGAAAGACAAAGGGGTAAAACGGTTCGGATTGCATACCATGGTGGCTTCCAACGAACTGGACACAGCATACTTTGTTGAAACTGCAGAGATTCTGTTCGACCTGATTGTGGAAATTAACCAGAAAATGGGGATCAGGATTGAATTTGCCAACCTTGGAGGAGGCATCGGAATACCCTATCGTCCAACCGAACACCCAGTTGATTTGGATTTTATGAGCCAGGGAATAAAAAAACTCTATCATGAAAAGATTGAAGCCAATGGTCTTGCACCCTTAAGTATTTATTTTGAATCGGGTCGTGCGATGACTGGTCCTTTTGGATTTCTGGTTTCGCAGGTTCTTCATATCAAAAAAACGTTCAAACAATACGCCGGTCTCGATTCTTCCATGGCGAACCTGATGCGGCCCGCCTTGTACGGATCATACCATCACATTACTGTGATGGGTAAGGAATACGAGCCGAAGAGCGAAGTATATGATGTTACGGGATCACTTTGTGAGAACAACGATAAGTTTGCCATTAACCGTAGTCTTCCAGTGATGGAACCTGGCGACCTGGTGGTCATTCATGATACGGGTGCACACGGGCATTCTATGGGATTCAACTACAACGGGAAATTACGCTCGGCTGAATTGCTGTTGCGTGAAAATGGTGAAGTTGTTCAGATTCGCCGTGCCGAAACATTGGATGACTATTTTGCTACTCTGGACTTTGAAGGAGTAAGAGATTTTAAGGTATAAAAGGCACAGATCTTCTGCTTAGTTGGGAAAAGGATGTTGAATTTACGATTTAGCATCCTTTTTCTTATATTTAGATCGTATTTCGTAAAAAGGAGATCATGAAAATCGGATTTGATGCCAAACGTGCTTTTAATAATGTTGCCGGATTGGGAAACTTCAGTCGCAACAGTATTAATGCGCTTGCGAGACAATATCCGGATGACAGGCAGTTTTTGTTTCACCCTGGCAACAGAAATCCGCTTTACAGCGCAACGGGGAATTCAATTGAAATAAAACCTGAACAATTTTGGTGGAAAGCCTTGAAGGATGTATGGCGCAGTTATCAGATTTCTAAACGGGTCAAGGAATTGCAGTTAGATGTATATCATGGATTAAGTCATGAATTGCCCATAGGAATTGAAGAAACTGGCGTAAAAACGTTAGTCACCATTCATGATCTGATATTTATACGTTATCCTCATTATTATCAGAGAATTGACCGTCAGATATATGACCGTAAGTTCAGACATGCCTGCCGGGTAGCTGACCATATTCATTCGATATCCGAACAAACCAAACATGATTTAATTACTTTTTTTGAAGTGCCGGAAGACAAAATCACTGTCATTTATCAGTCGGTGAACCCAGTCTTTTTCGAAAGGGCCAATAAAACTGACAGACAGGAATTACGAAAGAAATACCAGATTCCGAAGAAATTCATTCTTTCGGTCGGCACTGTTGAGCCGCGTAAAAATCTACTGGGTCTGCTGGAAGGCATGGTTGCTTCAAAGGTATATATTCCGCTTGTTGTAGTCGGGAAAATTACTGATTATCAGCATAAGGTCCAGAAATTTATTGAGGCAGACCTAAATCGTCTGCAAGTGTTCTTCCTGTCCAGAATTAATGACGATGAATTAGCTATTTTGTATCAGATGGCAGAAGTGATGATTTATCCGTCTCTTTTTGAGGGATTTGGTCTTCCGGTGGCAGAGGCACAGGCTTCAGGCTGTCCGGTTATCACTTCCAATACGAGCAGTTTACCCGAAGCCGGTGGTGAGGCTACCATATATATCAATCCGGAAAAACCTGAAGAAATTGGGAAGGCTCTTAAGATGCTACTTGCTGATCTGCAACTCAGGAAAAAACTAATTGCCGAAGGAATAATTAACGCCAGACGATTCACCCCTGATAATTTTGCTACACAAATAAAACAACTCTATAATAATTTGTTGGATGCTTGAGGATATTAAAGCGGCAATCGCTGTATTACAAAATGGCGGAATAATTTTATACCCGACTGATACCATCTGGGGAATTGGTTGCGATGCCTGCAACGAAGAAGCGGTGAAGCGAATCTATACAATCAAAAACAGGGTCGATTCGAAGAGTATGCTTATTCTATTGGAAAATGCTGCTTTATTGGATCGTTACATAGATGAAGTTCCTGAAATCGCATTCGACCTGATTGAACTGACAGACAAACCACTTACCATTATATACGACGGGGCTAAAAACCTTGCAAAAAACCTGATCGCCGAAGATGGAAGCATTGGTATCCGCATCACACAGGAGGCCTTTAGCAGTGAACTGATCCGCAGGTTTAAACGACCCGTTGTTTCTACATCAGCCAATATCAGTGGACAATCATCGCCTGCCTGTTTCGATGAAATTGATCAGCAAATTATTGATGCAGTCGATTACGTGGTCAAATACCGACAGGACGATCTGCAAAAAGCCATGCCCTCAGGTATCATGAAACTTGGCAAAGGCGGAGAGATAAAAATAATCAGACCATGAAAGTGGCCAGCTGACAGAAATTTTGTTGCAAGATTCAGGTTACGAGTTACGAGGACACACAAGCCGTAACGTGAAACTTAAACTTCCAGCCCACAACAGGCGGGAAACTTTGAACCTGAAACTTGAAACTTTGAACTTTGAACTTTTAACTTGAAACTGTATTGATGAAATACCCACAAAAGAAATCAGAATATCGCCCGGATAAAATAAAAGAGATCGCTGTTAAGGTTACAGAAGCTTCAGAATTGATGAAATTCCTGATAGAGAAATTCCCGGAAAAGAGCAGAACTACCATAAAGTCGATGCTGACCCATAAGCTGGTAACGGTAGATGATATGGTAACCACCAAATTCGATTACCCCTTAAAACGTGGGCAAGTGGTGTTCCTCAACAAGAAAAAGACAGACGAGAAACCCCGCTTTAGAGGATTGCGAATCGTTCACGAGGATTCTGCCATTATAGTGGTTGATAAAGGTAGTGGGTTACTATCTATGGCTTCCGATACCGAGAAAAGCAAGACCGCTTATAGCATGTTGAGTGAATATGTCAAGAAATTTGATCCCAAAAACCTGATCTTTATTGTGCATCGCCTTGATCGTGATACTTCAGGATTGATGATGTTTGCAAAAAGCAAGAAGATTCAGGAGGTCTTGCAAAAAGACTGGAACGATTCCATTATAGATCGTTCGTATGTGGTTATCGTGGAAGGCGTTGTTGAGAATGAAGAAGGAACAGTAACTTCGTGGCTGAAGGAAAACAAGGCACTGGTCATGTTTTCGAGCCAGACTCCCAATGACGGACAGAAGGCTGTAACTCACTATAAATTATTAAGGTCCAATAAACAGTTTTCAATGCTTGAAGTCAAGCTCGAAACCGGTCGTAAAAATCAGATTCGTGTTCATATGAAGGATATGGGCCACCCGGTTACAGGTGACAAAAAATACGGAGCCAAACTGAACCCAATCGGTCAAATGGGCCTTCACGCAAGGGTTCTGGCTTTCAAACATCCTGTTACAGGAAAAACGCTTCGGTTTGATACACCCATCCCCGGGAAATTTCTAAAAGTATTCAAATTATAAAAAAGTTATACTTTTGTCGCTCAATTCTGAACGAATGGAAATATTAACTGTGGTGTTGCTTGCTGTTGGATTGTCGTTCGATTCATTTGCAGTATCAGTATGCAGCGGACTAAGCCTTCCCCATATCAATATCTTTCAGGCAGCAAAGTTGGCCTTTTTCCTGGCTTTATTTCAGGCTCTGATGCCACTGATAGGTTGGGTGGTTGGCAACAGTGTCAAGTCACTGATTGAGCCGGTAGATCACTGGATTGCATTTGGACTCCTAAGCTTAATTGGGGGTAAAATGATTCTTGAAAGCTTCAGCAGTTCGGCTTCGCGGGAGATTAAGAACCCTTTGAATATGCGGGTAATCCTCATGCTCTCGCTGGCTACCAGTATTGACGCATTGGCAGTGGGTTTCAGCTTTTCAACTTTTCTGGATAAAATTCTGTTTGCCGTAATTATCATCGGATCAATTACTTTTATTGCTTCCATGCTTGGAATCCTGCTGGGTAAGAAAACCGGCCCCAGAATTAGCCGTTATGCTGAGATACTGGGAGGGTTGATCCTGATCTTTATTGGCACCAGAATATTAATTCAGCATTTGCTTGCCAGTTAGTTGTAGCTTATCAGCCACCTCTGAATTGCTTCGGAGGTGGCTGATAAGTGTTGTAATTATTCCTTATTTCTTTCGGATATAGATCTGAATAGGAACCCCTGAAAAGTTAAAGTTCTCGCGGATCTTATTTTCGAGATACCTGCGATAGGCTTCCTTTACATACTGGGGAAGATTGGCGAAAAAGGCGAAACTGGGAGTCTTGCTTGGCAGCTGGGTGACGTACTTAATCTTCACAAACTTGCCCTTGATCGATGGCGGCGGATAAGCTTCAATCGCCTTGAGCATGATGTCATTTAATTCCGAAGTCTTAATCTTCTTGCTTCTGCATTCAAACACTTCCACGGCAACTTCAAGCGCTTTCAGGATACGTTGTTTGGATAGCGCCGATATAAAGATGATCGGTACGTCAACAAACGGGGCTATCTTTTCCTTAATCTGTTTGGTAAATTCGTTGGTACTCGAATTGTCCTTTTCAACCAAATCCCATTTATTGACCAGGATCACCAATCCTTTTTTGTTGCGGTCAATCAGGTGAAAGATCGACACATCCTGTGCTTCCATTCCACGCTGCGCATCCAGAATCAGGATACATACGTCTGAGTCCTCAATGGCCCGGATGGAACGCATAGTCGAATAGAACTCAACATCTTCCTTAACCTTGGTCCGTTTGCGCAATCCTGCCGTATCAATCAGGTAAAAGTCATGCCCGAATTGATTGTATCTTGTATGAATCGCATCTCTTGTCGTACCTGCTATTTCGGTCACCATGTTGCGGTCAACCCCGATCAGGGCATTGATGAACGATGATTTACCCACATTGGGACGTCCGATAATGGCAAAACGTGGAATTTGCTCATCCAGTTCGTCGGGTTCATCTTTAGGGAATTCTTTTACTATAGCATCAAGCAATTCGCCTGTTCCGCTGCCGGTCATCGACGAAATGCAATAGATTTCTCCCAATCCAAGGGAATAGAACTCGTGCGAATCAATGATCCGTTTATTGTTATCCACCTTGTTTACAGCAACAAATACCTTCTTTGACGAACGGCGAAGCACTACTGCCACCTCTTCGTCCATATCTGTAATGCCATTTTCAACATCAACTACAAACAAAATCACATCCGACTCTTCGATGGCCAGCATCACCTGTTTGCGGATTTCCCCTTCAAAGATATCTTCCGAATTAACGGCATATCCGCCCGTATCAATGATCGAAAAGTCAATCCCGTTCCATACCCCTTTGCCATACTGACGGTCGCGTGTTACTCCTGCTGATTCGTCAACGATGGCTTTCCTCGATTCGGTCATACGGTTAAAAAGGGTTGATTTCCCTACGTTTGGCCTACCTACTATTGCAATAATATTACTCATTTATTTCTCTCTTTCTGTCCCGAATGTAATTCTCAATGTAATCCCTTTATTTCCGCCAACCTATACTATGCCGGATTTTCCTTTTTCCTTTTCCCTTTTCCTTTTTCCTTACTCCATATCGTATCCAAATCCGCCCAGCGCACGATCCTTATCCCGCCAGTCTTTGTTCACCTTCACGAATAACTGGAGGAAAACCTTCTTCTGAAAGAATTCTTCCATGTCCAGCCGGGCTTCGGTTCCCACGCGTTTCAGCGCCATTCCCTGGTGACCAATGATAATGCCCTTCTGGCTCTCACGTGCAACATGGATCACACACATCAGATTCAGTATCTTGTCTTCGTCCTTAAACTGTTCAACCTCCACTTCTACCGAATAGGGAACTTCTTTGTCGTAATACAACAAAATTTTCTCGCGGATGATTTCACTGACAAAGAAACGCTCGTTACGGTCAGTAAGTTCATCTTTCGGGAAATAGGCCGGTCCTTCAGGCAGCAATTCCAGTATGCGGTCGAAGATCTCCGAAACATTGAATTTCTCTGTTGCCGAAATAGCGAACACTTCAGCCAGAGGTAACTTCTTGCGCCAGTATTCGTAAAGCGACATCACCTTCTCCTGGTCCGATAGATCAATCTTGTTAATCAGCACAATGACAGCTGCCTCTGAGCTTTTTATGCGGTCGACATATTCTTCATTCTTGGCCGGCGATTCAATTACATCAGTCACATATAGAATGATGTCCGCATCGATCAGGGCGGTGTTTACAAACTTCATCATTGTTTCCTGAAGCTTGTAATTAGGCTTCAGTATTCCGGGCGTGTCGGAGTAGACAATCTGGAAATCCTCGCCGTTGACAATACCTTTGATGCGATGACGGGTGGTCTGCATTTTCGATGTAATGATCGACAAACGCTCGCCTACCAATACGTTCATGATGGTCGACTTCCCGACGTTGGGGTTTCCGATGATGTTTACAAATCCCGATTTATGTGCCATTTATTTCTGAATGAAGGTTTTAAAAAATCTGCGCAAAGGTAATCAATTAATTCTTTAATTGGTAAAACCCTTCATTCAGCCTTTCCGAATTAACAAATGGATTGATATAGTGATTCATTCCTGATTGTTTTTCTAATTTCAGGCATGAGGTGATAATGAATCCCAAATGAAATTGTATTGAGTGTCTTTCAACAATAATTTCTATCCATCAACTGAAATAACTCTTACTCACAGGACTTTCCAAAAACTGTTTCGTCCCTCCTTCTTTTCTTTCGGATAGGATCAGATGTTTACCAAATTCGTATTTCGATAAGGATTGAGCAGGGTTCGGGAGGGGTTCTCCTTTTATGATCTAATTTTTGATTGATTTCTATCTGTATTTAAACCTGGTTAATAACACAGATAGAACACAGATAGAACACAGATCATAAAAGGAGAACCCCTCCCGAACCTTTCCCGAACCCGATTCGATATACATTAAAAACTTTCAGTTAAGGCACTTTTGAGGATACCCTTCAGCCGGGAAATCATTTTGAAAGGATAAAAGGGATTAGGATTCGATGTAGTCCTTTAAAGCCAGGTAACAGAACGAAGAATTTCAGTTCAATTGGGAATAATTACGGATCAAATGATTCAGATGGTCCTGATTTGCGGGTTAATAGTTGTCGAACGGCTTTTTAAAGTAAAGCACGACTATTTATTCTTTCTGAAGGCGGATTCGTACATGCTGATCCAGTCGGCTACTTCCATCTTTTTAACAAGTTCTCCGATCAGGGCATAAGGGATTTGAGTTCCGTTTTTAAAGTGTGTACAACTTTTTCCCATATCCAGTTTCAATTTGCTGTGTTTCGGATATTCTTCTGTGAACCAATTCAATAAATCGGGGTTGGCGTATATACCCATGTGGTAAAGTGCGATGAAGTTTTTTTGAACGGCTATATTCAGGAAGGGCAGAGGCAGTTTTTGATCACAATGGTATCCCTTTGGGTAAATGCTGAAAGGAACGACATATCCAATCATTCCGTAGCTCATTTGTTCTTCAAAACCGTCGGGTATGTTTTCAAGAATTGTTTTCCGAAGCATACTGAAATCTTCACGCCTATCGTCGGGAATCTGATTGATATATTCTTCAACGGTGAAGGCTGCAGATTTCATAATTGCTGAATTATTTTGGTTTGTTTAACAATCTGACAATTGTAAAGTTTATAAATAATTCCGATGATGTACTATTTAATTTGCAAAAATACTTTTCCTCATATTCATGTAGTGATTTCTGAAAAAACATCCCTGAGAAATATGTAGTTGAAGTTGAACGCAGTCAATAGTTATTCGGCATTCACGGGTTCGTCCAGTTCGGTCAGTGTTTCATTCAATTTAACCAGATATCTGCCGTAAAGTTTATTAAAGCCCCATCGAAGTACCAGAAAGGTCAGGGCAATGATTGTAATCAGTACGACCAGTCCAAGCCCAATAATCGTCAGAATTTTGGTGGTTGTAAGGGTGCTAATTCCACCGCTTACCGTTCCTGCACTTAATTTAATTCCACGGTATATTGGGGTAAGAAAACTTAATCCGAGATCAATCATCAGGATAATTACTGCCATATAAAACATGGTTCGGTAGGTCTTCAGGGTATTCACAATCCCGTTCAGTAAATCTTTGAGTTGATTATCAGCCGAAAAACTTCGTTTAATTCGAAGGTAACGCAAAACAAAAAAAAGGTAGGTGGTTACTATTAACGTACAAGTGAAATTATCAAGAAAATTTAACCAGGAAGGATAATCAATAGGTTCTTTTATAAGCATTTCTGAAAAATACAGATCACCATAAAGAACATAGGTTATAAAAACTATAAGAACTGCCAGTCCTATCCAAATGTTGCGGTCGATCCTTTCAAGCAGTGAGCTTGTCCGGTTCTTCAGCAATTCAGTAATGGATTCCTTTCCCAGTTGATGTTTGACCATTTCCTGTGAAGAATACGTATCCCACGCCGATTTTAAATCCTTTAATTTCATCTATTCTTCCGTATTCATTAGCAACTTCAGTTTTTTCTTGATCCGGTTCATCTTTACCCTGACATAGTTTTGGGTAATGCCCGTAATCTCAGCGATCTCCTCATATTTTTTATCTTCAAGGAACAGCAGAATGATCGATTTTTCAATTCCGGTTAACTGTACAACAGCGTTGTTGAGCAGTTTAATCTGATCTTCAGTCCTTGTATCATAGATTTCTTCGGCCAACTGTACGCTTTCGTACGAAATACCCGATTTGTCGGGTTGCCGCTTATCTTTTTTAAAACTCGTTATGGCGGTGTTTAAGGCCACACGGTACATCCAGGTCGTGAATTTCGATTCGTTCCTGAACGATGGAAATGATTTCCACAATTGCACCAGGATCTCCTGAAACAAATCACGGCGGTCTTCTTCCAAATCGCAGTAGATGGAGCAAACCTTGTGAATGATTCCCTGATTCTCAGTGATTATTTGTAGAAATTCCTTTTCCAACGATTAGTCTATTAGTCTGTGAAAGTGGATTTCATTACATTAACTCATTTTAAGAAAATTGATTTCCTGTGTAGTCAGAAAGCGGTGACGTCCACGGGGCAAATCTTTTTTGGTGAGTCCTGCAAATATGACGCGATCGAGCCGCTCCACCTGGTAGCCCAGGTGATTGAAAATGCGGCGCACAATGCGGTTCTTTCCTGAATGAATTTCGATGCCGACCTGGCGGAGATCATTCCGATCGATCAGGCTGATCTCGTCGGCAGCAATGGGTCCGTCTTCGAGTTCAATTCCCTTTTCAATTTTCTCCAGATCTTCGGGAAGAAAATCTTTATCTAACTGAACATGGTACACTTTTTTCTTTTCATAACTGGGATGAGTCAGTTTCTTGGCCAGATCGCCGTCATTGGTGAAAAGCAGAACGCCTGTTGTCTGCATATCGAGCCTTCCAACAGGATAGATCCGTTCCTTACAGGCATTTTTCACCAGCTGCATCACCGTTCGTTCAGCATGGGGATCGTCGAGCGTGGTTACAAATCCGCGCGGTTTATTGAGCAGGAGGTACACTTTGCGTTCAGGGTTGAGTTTCTTCCCGTCGAGTTGGACATCATCGTCGAGTGATACTTTATGTCCCAATTCGGTAACCACTTCCCCGTTGATGGTTACAAGGCCTTCACTGATGATCTTATCTGCTTCACGACGGGAGCATACCCCTGAATTTGAAATATACTTGTTCAGCCGGATCAATCCGTCACCGGCAGGTTCAGCCTCTGATTGTTCCTTCTTTTTAACAACGAACCTTTTTTTGGAATACTCTTTCAATGTGTGTATTTATTTTGGACAAAGGTCGTAAAAATTATGAATGTTTACTTCAATGGCCTTCGCTCTTGTATATTTTAAACTGTTCGACGATTTGAGCGCGAACGTCATAGTCAGTAGACATCTGACCAATTAAGTCTTTACTGTTAAACCAGGTCATGAAGATATCCGCCTGAGGATCGTTCAGACCGGTTAATTCCATCACCAGTTTTTTGTTGTAATACTGCGAAAGAATCTCCCATTTTTTATCGTTTGCAATGGCTTGCCGGGCTTCCCTCTTTTCCTTTTCGTGTTTGCTGGCATAGTATTGTATGAAACTTAGAGGTGTGACAAGCGCTGCAATCAGAGGTGGTTTTTTGTCGTAGGCGTCGCCCCGCAACTGAGGGTCTATGGTTGATTTTTTACCAGTAGGTAATCCTTCCACCTTAAACTTTTCACCTTTAACCTGTACTTCAGGAATGGCAAAGCGGATGGGTTTGGCGTAAAGTTTCAGAACATTCATTTCATTGTAACTGGCCGGAATATGTATTATAGTCTTTGAAAAACCCAGAGAAGAGATGGCCAGACTGTCTACATTCATCATATCCATGGTAAAGCGGCCCTGATCGTCGGCGCTGATTGTGCCGTGAGTCCTGAAATTAAGGATTGTAGCATAGGGAACCGGCATTTCATCATCCAGATTCAATATCTGCCCTTTCAGTTTGATTGGCATGGGATCAACCTCTTCCACCTGCTGCGAAAACAGTTGAAAAGACGAGAGCAGAAGAATAAAAAAGATCAGTTGTTTCCTGTATTTCATTGGTTTATCGTGCCATTGTTGCAAAAGTAAAAAAATACCATCATATACCATCCAAAGCTAACATTCGTTAACGGCTTTTAACATAGATGTACAATAATCAAAGAGGAAAGGGGAAAAGGGAAAAGGGAAAATGAAAAATGAAAAGGGAAAGAGGAACGAGAGGGAGAAGGGGAGATGGGGCGAAAATGAGAAGGTGAGAAAATGAGAAAGGAGGAAGATGCATCTTAGGATTTATCGTATAAACCTTATGTTTTGTTTTTTAACCTTAGTAACAATAGTCAACACTCTAACCCACAACCTTATTAACCGTATTTGTAATGAGTAGGTGGGGCATTATTTGGAATGAGAAGATAGGAAAAGCATATATCCATACATGGTGCAACTTAGTGTTTTGGGGTCTTGGTGGCAAATTTAGGAAAGAGGAAAGAGGATAAAGTAAATTAATCATTGAAACGAATTGTTTGCAATAAATTGTGATTCTTTCTTTTAGAATCTGTAATTTTATAGGGAATATAATTCAGAAATAAGTAAAACATCTATCATGACAACCTCATCAGGGAAATCTTTAAGGAAGCGTATAATTTGGTCGGTTACAGCAATTCTGATAATTGGATTGGCCTATGGCGCTTATTATATCAATTCCTTATTGCCGATTATAACAGGATATCCGGCTAAATACCTCTGTTCGGCTGTCTATCTATCAAACCGGGATCAGGCAGAGGTGGAAGCCCTGGATCTTCACTTTTCATTTCTTAAATACACTAAGAACGTCATCGATCGTCAGGATTCGAGTGTTACCAGTACATTTTTATGGGGAAAATCGAAAGCCATCTTCCGCAAGGGTTTCGGAGCCACCCTTCTTCGGAGAGTCAAGGAAGAAGAGCTACGGAAAATCAAATTTCCGGTTTCATCACCCATATATAATCAGGATACCCTTGCCTGGCCGTTGGGGAATAAGTTGCCCCCAAGACCGTCTAATGTCGATACACTGAAGCTTGATGAAATAACCGAAAGCCTGATGGATGAAGATGGGTACAACGGCCATGCTTTTGCCTTTATGGTAGTGCATAAGGGTATCCCGGTAGTCGAAAGCTACCAACCTGAATTCAACGCAAAGACTCGTTTCCTGAGTTGGTCAATGGCCAAGAGTTTCACCAATACCCTGGCGGGGATCATGGTGAAAGATGGAAAATGGGACATCAATCAGCCTGTAAATATTCAGGAGTGGAAAAATGATGAACGTAAAAGCATCACTATTAATAACCTGATGCAAATGCAAAGTGGATTGCAATGGAACGAAGATTATGGAAACCGCTCAGATGTAACCATGATGTTATACAATGAGAATAATTTTGCACGATATACCTATGAGAGGCCGCTCGAATTTCCGATAGGAAGCAAATGGTATTATTCTTCAGGTTCGGCAAATGTTGTAAATTATTTGATACGTAAAACAATCGATAACGACAAGGAATATTACCAGTTTGCCCAAAAACGTCTGTTCAATAAAATTGGAATGCCTGATGCTGTTTTCGAAGTTGACGCTTCAGGTACTCAGGTAGGTTCGTCATACATTTTTGCCACTGCACGTGATTATGCAAGGTTTGGTTTGCTATTCCTTCAGGATGGAGTATTCAACGGCGAAAGTATTTTACCTGAAGGCTGGGTGAAATACAGCACCAGTCCCAATACACAAAGTAAAGGAGAATATGGCTCTTTGTTTTGGCTAAACAGAGCAAAGAAATATCCATCAGCGCCTCAAGATATGTTTGCATGTGAAGGGCACGATGGGCAGAGCATTTTTATCATACCTTCCAGGGAGTTGGTCGTTGTAATCCTTGGGTTTTCTCACAAACCCGATCATGGGATGAATGATGATAAACTTTTGGGAGATATTCTGGGTGCAATAAAGTAGGAAGGTCGTATCAAAAATCATTTATCCAGTCATCCTGAACTTGTTTCAGGACCTCAACGCAATATATAGGAGACCCCGAAATGAATTCGGGGTGACGCGCTCAGCAGAGACTTCGACTTTTGATACAGCCTATATGCTTTATTTCATATTTTTGATTCGTTCCATGGCTTCCAGCACATTTTCACGATCGGCAAAGGCAGAAAAGCGGAAGTAACCTTCGCCTGAAGGACCAAAACCCGAGCCGGGAGTTCCAACCACATTGGCTTCATTTAAGAGCTTGTCAAAGAAGTCCCATGATTTCATGCCGTTCGGGGTTTTCACCCAGACATATGGAGCATTTACCCCTCCAAAGACTGCAAAGCCTGTTTCCTTAAGGCTGGCGCTGATAATCGCGGCATTTTCCAGATAGTAGGCAATCACTTCTTTAACCTGTTTCTTTCCTTCTTCGGTATATATAGCTGCGGCAGCTTTCTGTACAGGGTAGGAGACACCATTAAATTTGGTGGTATGCCTGCGGTTCCATAATGGTTTTACCGGATGGGCAATGCCCTGGCTGTCATAAGCATTCAGTTCTTTGGGTATTACCGTAAAAGCACAACGGGTTCCGGTGAAACCTGCCGTTTTGGAGAAACTACGAAATTCAAGGGCAACTTCTTTTGCGCCTTCAATCTCAAAAATCGAATGTGGAATGGATTCATCAGTAATGAATGCTTCATAAGCTGCATCGTAGAGAATGATGCATTTGTTTTTCCGTGCATAGTCCACCCATTTTGTCAGTTCTGCTTTAGAGGCTACCGTACCGGTTGGGTTGTTCGGGAAACACAGGAAAATCAAGTCAGGACGTTCAGCAGGCAGTTCAGGAATAAAGCCATTGGCTTCGTTGCAGGGCATGTAAATAATTCCTTCGAAATAACCATTGGACTGAATAGCGCCTGTTTTGCCCGACATCACGGTAGTATCTGCATATACCGGGTAAACGGGATCACAGATGGCGATTTTGTTTGATGCACCAAACACTTCCTGAATGTTCCCGGTATCGCATTTTGAACCATCGGAGACAAAGATGTCGTCGGCTGAAATGTCTACTCCACGATTCCGGTAATCGTTTAGCGCGATAGCTTCGCGCAGGAAATCATATCCTTGCTCGGGACCGTAACCTTTGAATGTTTCGGCACTTGCCATATCCTCGACTCCTTCATGAAAAGCCTTAATTACAGCGGGAACCAGGGGTTGGGTTACATCGCCAATGCCCATACGGATAACTTTCTTATCCGGATTGGCAGCAGCAAATTCGCGCACTCTTCTTCCAATCTCGGGGAACAAATATCCAGCCTGAAGTTTCAGGTAATTCTCGTTAATCAATGCCATTGTATATTGTTTAAAATGATTTGCAGTTATGATGATTCCATTCAAGGAAGGTGCAAAGTTACAAAAAAACGAATCCGGGAGCTTCAGTAAGAATTGTATTATTCCATGCCTTACTTCCAGACTGTTTTATTGAGTTCTTTTTGTGGTAAACTTTACCTGCCACTGTAAAGCTGCAATAATGTTTTATTAATGGCATCACGAAGTTTAGCATCTACATTAACTTCATCGGCATAATTATTCCAATTCATAACTGTTTCCGTAATTCTGGAAATGATTTGTTTTGTTTTTTTAATATTCATTTGTTTTCCTACGACTAGAAAATCATCAGAAGTAATATTTTCTCTTTTCCCATTAACTGTTAATGATTGTTTACTAACCCAAGTACTATTTGGTCGATAAGAGTGGCAAATATCATAAGCTGGTGAAAGTTTCCATTTGCCGGATTTATCCATTAAGAACGCAAAATTTTTGGTGTGGTCATCGCAGTTACGCGCAAGCACATTAAAAACCATTCGGGAAAACATCTGCTCTGCCTCCGGGTAGGGTAAACCCAACATACGCATGGTTTCAAATATTTGTTCATAGGCAAAATATCCAACCATGTTAAAATCAAAATGCCTCATTGCACAAAGGCTTTGCATGTGTATTTTATTACCATCGTTATCACGATCAAAACGTTTGGTCATAAAGTGAGACCTATCATTTTCTTCAAGTAATCGGCATTCGGTCATTTCAATTCCGGCATCTTTAGCCATCAGATAGTAAGCCATTTCCACTTTCCCATATCCTTTTGATTCATCAAATTGGCTGTCAGTAACGCCATCAAATTTCAATATCCAATAAGTAAACCCATTAGGCGCTTTAACTTGTCCACTTCTTACCTCTTTTGTTTCAGGGTTAAATGCAATAATAGCTTTGGCTCTGGCCCCACCAGCTGAAGTTCCAATTTTTAATATATCGGTTAAAGCGGCTTGGTCATCGTGTGATAAATCAGCATGAAACTGTTCTCGCGTATTAAGTATTTGATTGGCTATGGACACCAGATTTTTCAGTTCTATTTTACTGGTTCTTTTGGCTTCTTCCCGTAAGGAAGGTACTATTTCCAGCGCCCCCATACCACGTGTGCCAATAAAACACAGCGATTCTGCAGGAGTCAGGTTTACTCTGCCTTGTGTTGCAATCCATGCGTTAATCAGTGCATTCCCATATTTATCGGGCAACATATCTGCCAATAACCCTGGTAAACCCCGGAATGTTGAATTAGAACCTTTATTTTCAATAAACGAATAAACTCTTCGTTTGGAATTTACAGGCATCATAATAGGCGCTACGTCCAATTGTGTAGTTAAGAATTTTGGATCAAACTCAAAAGTGCCGATCTGATCATCTTCAGACCAGGCAATAGCGCCTACTATTTGTTCCCAAAGTTTAACTGTTGCCGTTTTATCATCCATTACCAATCTGATTTAGGATTTTTATTGTCTTGCTTTATACTTGTGGCTCTTTTGCGTTTATCTTGCTCCAGCTTAACAAGCTGTAATGGACTTAATTGCGTTGTTGTCTTAAATCCATTCAACACATGCAGGCTATTCAATGATCGGAGCAATTGTATTAAGGTAATGATGTTTATGTGCTTATTTCCTGATTCAATTGCAGTTATAGTTCTTCTGCTTAATCCGGCTTCAAACGCTAAATCTTTTTGAGTTTTGTTAAGTTCTAAACGAGTATGCTTTATATAGGCGGCAATTTCTTCAGCGATTGCAGCATCACTCATTCTCTTCCAATCATATTCGTTGTTTTCCATTGGTTACTATTAAGATTGACATTTAAACAATGCTAATTTATCTATTATTTCGGTATTTAAAGAATATGATGTGAATATTAATTCTCATTAGCTCTTAAATATGCCATTAAAGAGCATAAAAGTACTCGTTAGGTAGTAATACGAATTAAATATGCATGGGTTTTAATGAACATTATTACTCCCGATGTTTCTTAAACCTACCTTAATGAGCGCTTTTCTTATTTGATTAAATATCTAATAGTTGAAGCAGTGCATTGGTCTTCTTTGAAAATTAGAATCTGTAAGCCCTTGTTTTCTAAGAGCGGAAAACGGGGATCGAACCCGCGACCCTCAGCTTGATAGGTTCGAGAGCTACAACTATGAAGCAAACCTTGACTTTTCCGGGATACTTTCTATTTGTGGTACAAATGGAATAATGAGATTATTTATCTGCCGTTTACGGTATAGCGTTAATGGATGTCGAATATTAACTATATTTGCGATATACAATAAACATTGAAAGATGAAATACATTACGCGACCTGTTTATACTGATAGAATTAAACCATTTATTGGAAAGCAGATTATTAAAGTACTTACAGGGCAGCGACGCGTTGGCAAAAGTTACATCATGTTCCAGCTTATGGACTTTATCAGGGAAGAAAACCCTTCAGCCAATATCGTTTATATAAACTGTGAACTGGAACAATTTACACCAATAAAAACCAGTAACGATCTGAATGAATACCTCCGTGATAAGTTTCCTAAGGAAACGGTGAACTACCTGTTTATCGACGAAATCCAGGAAATTGATTCATTCCAAATCACTCTTCGAAGTTTATTAGCTGAAAATAAATGTGATATATTCTGCACCGGAAGTAATGCACGAATGCTTTCAGGTGAGTTAGCAACTTATCTTTCGGGAAGATACATCGAATTTAATGTTCATAGCCTGAGTTTTAAGGAATTCCTTACGTTTCATAAACTCGGGCAGGGAATCGATAGTTTAATGAAATACCTCACCTATGGAGGAATGCCTTATCTGCCAAATATCGGACTTAATGATGATCTGCCCTTCGAATATCTTAAGAATGTTTATTCAACGATTTTACTGAAAGATGTTGTTTCACGCGAAAATATCCGGAATATCTCCTTTCTTGAGAATTTGGTGCTTTATCTGTCAGACAATATCGGAAGTCTTTTTTCTGCAAACAATATCAGTAAGTTCCTTAAATCGCAACGCATTGAAATATCTCCGCAACTTACAATGAATTATCTCAAAGCGCTTTCGAATGCCTATTTTATACATAAAGTGGTCCGCTCCGAAGTTGGAGGTTTAAAAGTTTTTGAGATTGGAGAGAAATATTATTTCGAAGATTTGGGTTTGCGCAATTCACTCAAAGGGTTTAACCAGAAAACAGACATTCATAAACTTTTGGAGAATGCTGTTTATCTTCATCTTTTGCAAAATGGCTATCGTGTTTTTGTTGGGAAACTGGATACCAGGGAAATTGATTTTGTTGCCGAAAGAAACGGACTAAAAATATATATACAGGTATGCCTTCAAATAACTGAAAAAACAACCTT
>DIZL01000075.1:0-59737 GCA_002429385.1 Prolixibacteraceae bacterium UBA6029
ATAATCCTTTGTTTCGGTCCTGGATTGAAATTCCAGGTTTTAATACCGCTTCAATTGTAATAACTATTTGGATACATCCGGTTTTTCAGCAGACCCTAAATAAAAGAATGGTAAGACAATGATATGACAGAGAATAGAATTATTCCTTTCGGGAAAGTTTGGGAAATAAGATCTGTCTACAGAAGAAATGTATTAAACGGTATCATTCATAGAACATCGCACACTGAATATCAGAATATTTAAGTTTAAGATTTGAATACGTCTTTTACTAAGAATAGATTCAAAAGAAATTTTGCAAAAGAATATGGAAGGAAACTGTTTGGACAAAATTCTTTAAACCGAAACAAATTGAAGTATTATAACACTGAAGCACAGTTTATTAGTTCAATATACACTTATAATCTTAACCATTGACATTCAATATTCCGAAGTATTCGAACATACATTTAAAATAAATACACAATAATTGGCTGTGAATAAAATTAATCAACGAAATAATTCTTCTTGATTCTTTATCAGAAAACATACATATGATGGATTAATTTCTATATTTAGCGCAGTATGACTGGAATTTCTTTACAAATTCACAGATTTGACCAGTTGCAAGGAATTTTCAAATCAAATATAGTAATGTTGAGTCCGCTCCGATCCCGATCCCGATAGCTATCGGGACTATCGGGACCGTCATTGCGAACGAAGTGAAGCAATCTCAACATATAGATTATCAACAGAATGGGATTGCTTCGTGCCTACTAATGACGTGCTATGTCGCTTTTCGGAGTAGACTCAATGTTCTAATCGGAGGCAGGATCGAGGAAACCAGATAAATTACCAAACAAAATATTCATGACGTCACAAATTTCACCAGATAAGTTAACTGCAATAATTGTTGATGACGAACTCCACGGCAGAGAAAATCTAAGGATGCTCATTAATAATTACTGCCAGGAGATTGAAATCCTGGGTTGTGCGGATTCGGCATTAAGCGCGAAAGAACTTGTGCATACAAAATTGCCGGAAGTGGTGTTTCTCGATATTAATATGCCGGTACTTGACGGGTTTGATTTTCTGGAGGAATACGAAGACAGAAACTTTATGGTAGTATTTGTCAGCGCTCATGAGGAGTTTGGAATAAATGCAGTTAAGGCCGGCGCTGTGGATTATCTTCTTAAACCAATAAATATAAAGGAATTAAAACAGACCGTTAAAAAACTCCTATGCATAAAAGGCAAGACGATAAAAGCAGAATCAATCTTTGAAACAGACAAATTGGTTCTTCCTGCATCTCATGGGTTTGATGTATTCATATTTGACGATCTGATCCGTCTGGAAGCAGAGGGATGCTATACTAAAGTCATCATAAAAGATGGAAAGAATAAAATGGTCTCCCGGACATTGAAAGATTTTGAGGATACCCTGCCAAAAGACCTGTTTTTTAGAATTCATAAATCGCATCTCATCAATGTGAAGTACATCAAGGAATATTCAAACCGAAGTGGTAACTATGTCATTATGATTGACGGGAGCAAGGTTGAGATATCGCGTCGAAAAGCGCCTGAATTTATTCAGAAAATAAAAAAGGCTCTAAATGCAGTTTAGCCATGCTTAAGCAACTATTTATACTTGTCCTGACCAGTTTTATTCTGTCCATCTATTCCTACGCACAGACGCCTTCGTATTATCATTACACCTCGGATGACGGCCTGGCTTCTTCTACTGTTTACAATATCATTCAGGACAGGGATGGGTTTATCTGGTTCGCGACGATTAACGGGATGAGCAAATTTGACGGAAAGCACTTTACGACATACAATACCAGGGATGGCCTCAATTCCAATTCAATTATCTCGCTTGCCGAAGGGAAAAACGGAGAACTTTATATCGGCAATTATGAAAAAGGAATTAATGTTCTGCGTAATGGCCGGATCGAAAACTATTGCAGCGAGATCCGGGGGAAGAGTTTTGCCCTTTCCTATTTATTGCTTTCCCCACGAGTACTTGGGGGGAAAGAGGAGCAAAAGCTATACGCCTACCGCAGCTCAGGAGTTATTAATTCAATCCGTGAAAACAAATCCGGCGAACTGATTACTAAACCCGTTTCTTCTTATCCCGTCTATGTTAATCGATTGGAAAGGATTCAAAATGGAGAAATAATTGCCTTAACCACAACTGGTTTATACAATTTCAAGGATGATAAATTAGCTCGAATTGCGCTTACCGGCTTATCGAATGCAAATATTTATTGTCTAACCAAAGGTGATGGCGGTAGTTACTATATTGGGACAAAAGGGATGATTTGCAAAATAAAAGACAGTATTGTTGTCAGCAGCTATAACATAAAACTATTCAAGGACAACAATGATGTGAATGCAATCTATCGGGACAAAAATAATAATTTGTGGTTTTCGGTCATGAACAGGGGTTTCTTTTACATTAAGGATGGTTCTGACCAAATTACAGATGTAGGTAAAAAAATGGGTTTGCAGAACACTCTGGTAAATAATTATCTTGAAGATAAAGAAGGGAATATATGGATCAGTACCTATGGCAATGGTGTTTATTGCCTAAACAATCTTTATCTGAAAAGTTACAACGAAAATGACGGAATGAACAGTAATAATGTTTATTCCATTGTAAAAGAAAGATCAGGCAAATTAGTAATAGGTACTTTTAACGGTATTAATATTTTCGAAAACGGAAGTTTTAAACAGATCAAAGGGAATTCGAATAAAACCTTAACTGAATATATTTATCGGATAAAGACTTATAAAAATGAATTTTATGTCTGCGGAGCATTTGGCGGAGACGATATAAAAAACAGAACATATAAGGATATGAATTTTCATATGATCAGCCATCCCTCCTTCTGTAGTATAAACAATGAACTTTACCTTTTTGGATCTCCTGTAAATTCAATAAGCGTTCAAACTGGATTTGAAAGTAAAAGGAATAAGGCTGAACTATTCTATCTTTTTGGGAATAGTCCAACTATAAACCGCATTAACGACATTGTTGAGGATACAGAAAAAAATGTCTGGATCGGAACAGGTATGGGTTTATGTAAAGTATCGAACCTTATAACTGAAATGTCGGGATGGAAGAAGACCTTTTTTCCCTTAAGTCCGGTACTGAACTCAAAAATAAATTCAATATATCAGGATAACAATGACTGTATGTGGTTTGCAGGCGAAAAAGGATTTGCCAGTTACAACCTAAAAAATGATTCGGTTACAAACTACACCAATATACAGGGTCATGACTTATCCTCCACTACTTCCATTGTTTCGGATAACAAGAAAAGGATATGGATCGGAAACATGAAAGGTCTTTATTTAATGGACGGAAAATCAATCCGGCATCTGAACAGGCAAACCGGTCTTCCATCAGATGAAGTGTTTTCTCTATGTTTCGATAAGGAAAAGAACCTGATGTATATTGGTACCAGCAATGGAATATCCTTTCTGGATATCAGTCTTTTCGACAACTATTCACCAAAGCCGCCAGATGTTAAACTTACGAGCCTGAAGGCAGGTGATTCGATTTACACAAGCTACTCCAATTTGGTCTTAGAACCGGAACAAAATCATGTTTCACTTGAATTTAAAGTATTAAGTTTTTCGTCCCAGTCCTCAATCAGATATAAATATATACTAAATGGAGAGTCGGCAGAAACCGATCAGGATCAGTTGGATCTTGTTTCATTGAAGTTCGGCACCTATAACCTGCAGATCATGGCTAAATCCCAGAATACGGATTGGAGTCAACCCTGTTTCCTGTCTTTTCGCGTACTACCCCGGTTCGTGGAGACCATCTGGTTTACCCTTCTGATAATTTTAACATTAGGCGTATTCTCAGTTACCGCAATGATTTGGTGGCTGAGACTAACAAAAAGTAAGGTCCGGAAAGAACTGGAGTTATCGGAAAGGATCAATGACCTCAAACATCAGGCATTGTCGGCCATGATGAACCCTCATTTTATAGCCAACTCGCTTAATTCGGTGCAATACCTGGTCAATAGCCGAAAGTATGAAGAGGCCAACGATTATATTGCCATGATGGCCAAATTGATGCGGAAGAATCTGGATACAGCCGGAAACGGGTTTATTCTTCTGGCTGAAGAAATGAACCGGCTAAAACTGTATCTTGACCTGGAAAAACTTAGATTTCAGGAAGGATTTTCATATGAGATTATCACAGGAACCGGTGTTGACAAGGATTCTATTCTAATACCGAATATGATTATTCAGCCCTTTGTAGAAAATACGCTTTGGCATGGAATTATTAATTCCGGAAGTAAAGGACTTGTGTCCGTATCATTTACTTTTGAAGATGTATATATTGATACAATTATTTGCAAGTCACTTATTATTAAGATTACTGATAATGGGATAGGGGTTAATGCAGCAAAGAAGAATAAACAAGAGGATCACATTTCAAAAGGAATACAAATTATTGAAGAACGGTTACAACTATTGAGTGCTAAAATGCAACTTCCGCAACCAATCATGCTTGAAGATTTAAGCACCCGTAATAACAACTCTCACGGAACTGAAGTGATTATTTCCCTTCCTCCGGCACTTTATAAGGTATTACCTTTTCCAAAGCTTTATTCCAATATATAAAGCTTTGGAAAAGTTTTTCTCTTCGACTTCTCTTACCGATTAATTGCAAATACATACCGTTGGTTTAATAATACCTACCGCAAGCTTGTTAGCTATTGCTGCAGAGGATACTTGTATATAGTTTTAACAAAAGTTCAAGCCCTCTAAATGAATGCAATAAATAAACTGATGTATTTATTTACCAGAAAAACCGCTAAGTCAGCACCTCTTTTAATCATAAAGAAGGATACTGATGATTGTGATATTAAAGAATATCAATCCATTGAAGAAGCAATTGCCGATCTGGAAAATGATCCGAATGTTCCTATTGATAAAATAGAGAAATTGAGATCGTCACTGAAGAATCTGAAGAACAAAACTTCGATTACAATCAGGAACGGTGAGATAATAAAACGGTAACGTTTATATTGCTTATTTGCTATAGATTACAGATTATTTAGTTGTCAAATAAAGATATTTTAACAATAAACCATTACTCCAAAAACAGGATGCTATGAAAAATCTTTACTTATTATTCGTAACACGTTCAGTCATATTCCCGGTATCGAAGCTGATGTCCGGATTACGATCCATTGCGATCCTGTATTTATTTCTACTGATGTCTGGCAGCACAGCTCACGCCCAATGGGTAGTACAAACTGGCGGCTCAAGTGTTAATACTCTTTTTGCCAACGGGACTACTATAATCGGAGGAACAAATGGCGCAGGCAGTATTTTCTATGGTTCGGGCTCGGGCACGAATTGGTACAGTACACTTAATCCCGGCATACCTACCGGAGCGGATGTCAGGGCCTTTGGGGCGAACTCGTCATATGTTTTTGCTGGAAGTCAAAGTGGTCTTTTCCGTTGCATCAATGACGGCAATTATAGCAGCTGGACCAATGTTCTGGCAGGAGGATATTGGTCTCTACTCGTAAACGGATCCGAAATTTTTGCAGGTACACTTGGTGCCGGTGTATTCCATTCAACAGATAATGGCGCAAACTGGACACAATCTATGTCGGGAATGGAATCTTATCCTGATCCTTACGCTCTCGTTTCAAATGGCACTTACCTTTTTGCAGGAATGTATGCAGGCAATGGTTCTGTTAATTCCCCTGATGCCGGTGTTTATCGTTCCGATGACAATGGTGTCACCTGGACGCAAAAAATTAACGGATTGACAAATCACGATGTTTTTTCACTAGCGGTAAAAGGTGGGTATCTTTTTGCCGGAACCAATGGAGGAATCTTCCGTTCGAGTGACAATGGTGATCATTGGACTTTTCTAGCAGATGGAGCAGTTCATACTATAAAAATCGTTTGCAACTCGGATATTTATGCAGGACTTTTGAACAATGGTGGTGTAAGTCGTTCTTCCGACGATGGGGTAACCTGGACCTCTTACAGTACAGGGATGAATCAAGTTGCAGTCATGTCACTTGCGTTAATTGGTCCGGATCTTTTTGCCGGAACCCTGGGACAGGGAGTATTCAAAGCAAACATTGGCGACTGTCCGGCAAGTACCTCATCCATTTGCGGAACAAAGTATAATGACATCAATGGTAACGGTCTTCAGGATAATGGCGAGCCTGGACTTCAGGGCTGGACAATAAATCTGGCATACAGCAGTGCAGCCGGCGGACCAGTGACTTTGACTACAACTACAGGTGCTAACGGCAGCTATTGCTTTGATAACCTGACTGCCAATACTTACACAATCTCAGAAACACAGCAAAGCGGATGGACACAAATATCTCCGGCAGCTCCCGGAACGCACATCGTAATACTTGCCACGGGAATTAGTGCCAGTGGTCAGGACTTCGGAAACCAGCAAATCCTTGGTTCCATTTGCGGATTAAAATTTAATGACATCAATGGTGACGGCATTCAAAATAATGGAGAACCTGGCCTATCCGGCTGGACAATCAACCTGACCTACAACCTGGCAACCGGTCCAGTGACAGTTACCACCACCACCGATGCAACCGGAAATTATTGTTTCAACAATCTTGGTGCCGGATCCTATGCTGTATCTGAAACACAAAAGAGCGGTTGGACACAAACATTTCCGGCAGCACCGGGAACATATTCTATAAGACTATCTCTTGGACTGAATCTCGTTGGTCAAAACTTTGGGAATCAGCAAATCCTTGGCTCCATTTGCGGAATGAAGTTTAATGATATCAATGGAGATGGCATTCAAAATAACGGAGAACCCGGGCTTTCGGGATGGACAATTAATTTGACTTATGGGGGGTTAGCCGCAGCGGTGACTTTGACTACTACCACAGGCGCCGATGGAAGCTATTGCTTCAATAATCTGACTGCAAATACCTATACGGTTTCAGAGACACAACAAAGCGGATGGACACAAATTTCTCCGGCAGTTCCGGGGACCTATTCGGTAAACCTCACCTCAGGTCTGAATGTTGTTAACCAAAACTTCGGAAACCACTTTTGTATTCCAACCATCACAGGAACTACTCCCGGATCAACTTGTGGAACTGGTACCGTAACTTTAGGAGCAACTGCCTCCTCCGGAACGATCAACTGGTACAATACTTTAGCCGGTGGTACTTTATTGGGAACAGGCAACTCATTTCTCACTCCAAGCATTGCTACTACAACTACCTATTATGTAGATGCAACCAGTGCTTGCGGCACAACAGCGGTTCGAACAGCAGTTGTGGCCACCTTCATTGCCATACCGACAGCAATTTTGACCAGCAGCGATGCTGACAACACATTTAATGCCGGCACTTCAGTGACTTTCACAGCCGGAGGTGGCACCAATTATGATTTCAGGGTTAACGGAGCGAGTGTTCAGAATGGCGTTTCAAATACTTATACCACTTCTACCTTGACAAATGGTCAGGTCGTTGATGTAATTGTCACCAATTCATCAGGCTGTATTGTCACAAGCTCAGGAATAACTAACTCGGTAATACAAACTGCTTGTATTAATCCTCCTGCCAACATGATAGCCTGGTGGTCTTTAGACGAAACTGACATTTCAAATACAGGCTCAATATCAAATGATCTTGCCGGATTTAACAATGTCGGTGCCCGCACAAACAGTCCTGTACCTGTGCCAGCAATGGTTTTGGGCGGATTACAGTTCGATGGAATTGATGATTACGTTGAAGTACCCGATCATGCCGAATTAAATTTTGGTCTCGGTAATTTATCCTTCGATGCCTGGATTTTAACTACGACAGTCATTGGCGTGGAAGAGCTTGTTGACAAACGGCTTTCGATTACCCAAGGTTTATTTGGATATGCATTTTTTCTCAACAACGGAAAACTTAGCCTGGAATTAGCTGATGGAACATGGGCAAATTATTTCTCACCTGTTTTTGTTGCGGATGGCAAATGGCATCATATTGCCGTTACTGTCTCAAGAACCGATCCAAATGGAATAATTTTCTATCTTGATGGTGTTCCAACACCGTATGGAGATCCAACGTCGCACGCAGCTTCTCTTGACAATTCAGGCAAGCTTAGAATTGGCGGTAATTCACAAGGAGTTGTATACCAATTCAAGGGAATTCTGGATGAAATTGAAATGTTTAACCGGGTAATTACCAAAGATGAAATTATCTCAATATTTAACGCCGGAAGTGCGGGAAAATGTAAACCAAAAGGACTGCTTGGCTCTATTTGCGGAATGAAGTTTAACGATGCAAACGGAAACGGAACACAGGATACGGGTGAGCTCGGACTATCAGACTGGGAAATCAGCCTGACATACCTTCTTTCCGGTGTATCAACGACTGTAAAGACTACGACCGGTGCTGACGGAAGCTATTGTTTCAACGACCTTGCTGCCGGAATATACACGATTAAAGAGACTCCAAAGGACAATTGGGTGCAAAAGTATCCGGTTCCGGGAACTTACTCGATTACTCTCACAACTGGGCAAAAAGTCATCGACAAAAATTTCGGAAATTACCTGTGTAATCTTACCATCACTGGAACCACTCCGGGATCACGTTGTGGAACAGGAACCGTAACCTTGGGAGCAACAGCTTCCGCCGGAACGATCAACTGGTATTCAACATTAATAGGTGGTTCATCATTGGGAACAGGTACTTCATATACCACACCAAGCATTTCAACAACAACAACATATTATGCTGAAGCAACAGACAACGGATGTACCACAGCTGTACGGACAGCCGTTGTTGCCACCGTTAAAGCTATACCGATAGTTTCTGCACCGGTTTCAGTAAACGTGGGTAGTACGATAACCTTATCGCCAACTACCGGAGGAACCTGGACAAGCAGCAATCCATTTATCGCCTCGGTGACGAATACAGGCGTGGTAACCGGACTATCTGCAGGTACAGCAACATTCACCTTTACCAATACGATAACCGGTTGCAATGCCACCACCTCATCGGTAACAGTAGTTGGTTTGTTGAACTGTGATCAGCTGAGTGCGACTGCATCCAAAGTCATACCTGGCGATTGCCTGTGGAGCCTGAGTTTAACTCAGCCCGCGAATCTTACCGGAATAAGTGCGATCCAGGTTCTGGCTTTATCGCCAAATCAGTTTGCAACCGGCACCGGATTAGGTTCAGCCTATACCAGCTGGCTGGCTTCCGGAACATTTGCCACAGGAGAAACATATTATCCGCCAACAGGTATTGTTTCGGGTGGAAACTTAAGTAACTTCCTGACAATGAACCTCAGCTATGTAACCTCACCACAAACTATAGTCGTGAATTGGTTGGATGCTACGGGTAAAGTTGTGTGTTCCAAATCCATACAATTAAACTGTCAGACAACTTGTGTCGGCGTAATCAACGAGGCTGTAACCTGTGTTGGAAATAATTACAATTTAGCCTATTCATTTACCAATAATGCGACCTACCCCATCCATACGATCGACTACTCGGTACAAAGTCCTGGATCGGTGACGATTTCGCCCACCACTGTAATATTAGCAACAGATGTAGCCTCAACTTCAAATTCAGGTATTCAAAATATACTGATTTCAGGAGCGGTGCCCGGAGATCATGTCAGCATCGTAGCCAGGTTTATGAAATCAACCGGATGCTGTTGGTGTTTCGATACTCTTCATTTAATTATCCCAACCTGTCCTACAGTTTGTGATTCGCTGAGCATTCAGGCACAGGGTACTCCTGAAGGTTGTTGTTATTCAGTTTCATTAACTAATAACAGCAGTACAAAATTCTCAAATGTCCAGTTTGAACTACTTTCAGGAGGAATATTCGGAAGCATGTCCACAGCAACTTCTGGATTTGCAATGACCAACGTAACTCCATTTAATCTCATCAATCTTGTAAAGCTTCCTCCTGTTTCAGGAGTCATCGGAAACGGAACTTTCACTAATGCACTGAACATGTGCATCAGGCAATATACATCACCAAACCAGGTTGTTGAAGTGAGATGGATGAAAGATGGCAAGGTGATCTGCAGGGATACTTTACGGTTCAATTGTATTGGACATCCAACAGCGGTTGGTTGTTCACAACCATTGGAAGGAACTCTGGAATGTTTGAAAGATGGAACGGTTAAATATAACTTCCGGATTCAGAACAATTCAAATTTCGATGCAACCGGATTCAACATTTCACCAACGGCTTCAAATGTTACTTTTTCACAGACAGCTTTTAGTAATGTACCAATTTTGTCTGGCGGACAGGTATCGACGGTACAAAGCATCATTTTATCAGGTGCAGGTGTCGGGCAAGGTCAAAACATTTGTTTCACGATAACCATTTTTAAGGCAATTTCCGGAACAGGTTCAACTGTCTATAGTGATTGCTGTCATACCGATACCATTTGCGTAGTATCGCCGGTATGTGGTGAGCAATTGGGTTCCATTTGCGGAATGAAATTCAGCGATGACAATGGAAACGGATCTCAGGATACGGGTGAGTTAGGATTAGCAGGCTGGACCATTAGCCTGACAAGCTACAACCTTTTGGGCGCAGCAACTACCGTGACGGCCATTACAGATGCCACCGGAGCCTATTGTTTTACAAATCTGGCGGCTGATACCTACACCATCAAAGAAACACAGAAAAGCGGCTGGACGCAAACATTCCCTGCCGGGACCGGTATCTATTCCATAACCCTTACAGCAGGTGCGAAAATCGAAAACCAAAACTTCGGAAACCAGCAAATACCGACCAATATACCTTGCGTATATTTATGCAATACCGACTTTGAACAATTTCTGGGTGTCACTCCTCCTTCAGGATTTTCCTGGTTTCCCCAGGCAAACATCCCTTGCTGGAAAACAACTGCATCTGACGGCCTGATAGAAATCTGGCACACCGGATTTGGTTTGGTACCTGCCTATACTGGCAATTATTTTGCTGAGTTGAATGCCACGCAGGTCGGAACTCTTTATCAGACTTTTACGGCTAACGCACCTCAATCAGTAATCGTTTCCTTTGCACACCGGGGCAGATATGCAGGACTGGACGTCATGAAGGTTTCGATTGTTGATCCTGGTGGGACAGCTACTCCTTTAGGAACCTATTCGGACAATAACTCCGCATGGAATTTCTATTCAACAGCGGCATATTCAATTGCAACGTCAGGAACCTATACCCTGAAATTTGAATCCGTTTCTTCAAACAATGGAACCGGTCCACCAGACGGCGGAAACTTCCTGGATGATATTAACGTAACTTGTCCATCGTCCATCTGCGGAATCAAGTACAACGACCTCAATGGTGACGGTCAGAAGCAGGCTGCTGAACCTGTACTTCCAAACTGGGAAATCAAATTGGCCGGACCGCTTACAATGACTGTAACCACAGGTGCCGACGGAAGCTATTGTTTTAATAACCTGACTCCCGGAACATATACAGTTTCAGAAACACCGCAAGGGGGTTGGACACAATCATTCCCTGCCGGTTCAGGAACTCATACGGTCACCCTCACTGTCGGACAAAGTGTAATTAATCAGGATTTCGGCAACCACCTGGCAACGTCTAGTTCACCCTGTACTGATTTTGAAGACGGTACAGTAGGCACCTGGCAGGTTGACAACACACTATCTTCCATTATACAGGACGGGACGAATCATTACATTCAAACGACCGACGAATCCGGTGCATCGTCATTATTCAATACCAGCGCCCCATTAACCGGGGACTGGACCAATCAGCTGGTCAATGGTTGTGGCTCGTTGTGCTTTGATGTCAATTTCCTGTTCGCTGGGAATCCTTATGGCGGAGTAAATCCACCATCAACGTTTACCCCATATATCGCAATCACAGGGAACGGTTTTTCGGCCTACTTTGTAACCAATCCAATTTCGGCTGGTTCTGGCTGGCATACATACTGCGCTCCTTTGAACTATCTTAATCTGGATGGCACGCTGCCCGCCAATTCCAATGGTCATTGGGTAATGGGAGTGGGTTCAAATTCTGATTGGAATTCACTACTGAGCAATGTAACCCGGGTTAGCCTGCCGGTTGATCCTACCAGCTATCAGGGCGAACAGTTTGGCTACGATAATATTTGCCTCAAAAATACGGGGGACTGCACAGTACCATGCTGTGACAAGGTAACCGTTGAGCCTCTTTTGGATGCTTCCGGAAAAACAACTTGCTGTGCCAAAATCACTGCCACCTGCGAAGTAAAATCGATTGGTGTAACGGTAACTAACGGAACGCTCAGTTCTGTGAGCTGGAACTGTTCAGCGACTATCCCTTCTGATTATATCGGCCAGTCTGCTGTTACTTTTATTCCGAATGGCTGCGCTCCAATCCTAACAACCTGTGTCAATGCAAAAGTATCAGGAGTTGTAACTATTACCTACGACATTGTATTTTCGGACGGAGAAACATGCCAGAAAAAGGTAGAAATGAATTGTGGAGTTCCTCCACCAAGTTGCTGCGACCAGGTAAAGGTTGAACCTGTTGTTGATGCTTCAGGTAAAGCTGCTTGCAGTGCCAAAATCACTACTACCTGCGAAGTCAAAGCGATTGCGGTAACAGTCACTAATGGCACGCTCAGCTCGGCAAACTGGAACTGTACGACGGCTATTCCAACCGGATTTATCGGCTTATCAGCTTACACCTTTGCACCGGGAAGCTGCCTGCCTGAAATGACAACCAGTGTGGATGCCATCGCTTCAGGAACAGTAACGGTTACCTACGACATTACCTTTTCGAATGGTGATATATGCCAAAAGAGTGTACAATTGGATTGTAGTGTGCCTTTGTGCTGCGATAAAGTAACCGTTGAGCCGGTAGTTGACGCTACGGGTAAGGCGAGTTGCTGTGCCAAAATCACGGCCACCTGCGAAGTTAAAGCGATTGCCGTAACCGTAACCAATGGTAAGCTCCGCTCCGCGAACTGGAATTGTCCGACTACAATCCCAACCGGTTATGTTGGTCAATCGGCCTATACATTTGCTCCCGGAGGCTGCATCCCGGTATTGACAACCTGTGTCGATGCCATAAATTCAGGAATGGTGATGATCACCTACGACATCGATTTTGCCAACGGAGAAACTTGTCAAAAGACCATCAGGCTGGACTGCGCAGTAGCCTCTGATTGTGTTAATGCTCCAACAGGTTTGGTTTTATGGTTGACCGGAGATGACAACACAAGCGACATTTCAGGCCTAAATAATAACGGAACACTCGCTGGTGGTGCAACTTATTCGACCGGCAAAGTAGCCGCTGCATTCAAAGTTGGCAATTTTCTGGACAAGATTTCTGTCGCCGATAATTCATCCCTGAATTTCGGAACAGGCAATTTCTCTGCTGATGCATGGTTTAAGACCACTGACAATATCCATTTTATTTCAATTGCCGATAAAAGTGTATCGTCTGGAAACAACATGATAGGGTACAGACTGTTTATCATTCAAGGGTATTTATACTTCCAAATGGGAGATGGTTCAGTACCTCTTAGTGAGTATGTACAGACAGTTCAGCTAGCTGATGGAGTATGGCATTTTGTTGGAGTAACCATCGACCGGAAACTTACCGATGGTGGGAAACTATATATTGATGGTTCGCCTGTTTTGACTTTCGACCCGACGACTAAACCAAATTCGATTTCAAACACGATCCCGCTGACTGTAGGCGGGAATAATATGGTGAATCTAACTGCATCGAATCAGTTTACCTTTTATCTGGATGAAGTTGAACTCTTTAACCGTGCTATTACCGGAACCGAAATCTCTTCCATTTTTAACGCCGGAAGCGCTGGAAAGTGCAAATTGGGCTCCATTTGCGGAACAAAATTCAATGATCTGAACGGCAATGGACGAAGAGATAAGGACGAACCTGGAATTCCGGATTGGAAGATCGTAATTGGAGGAACTGCTGATTTAAGTACCGTTACCGACAAGGATGGCAACTTCTGCTTCTACAATCTGGAGCCGGGTGAATACAAAATTGGCGAAGAAACGCGAAATGGCTGGCAACAAATCCTTCCATCAGCTCCCGGAACCTATACAGTAACACTTCCAGCAGGACAAAACCTTGCCGGTATCAACTTCGGAAACAGGTTAATACCTCAAACCGGTTCAATCTGCGGATCAAAGTTTAATGACTTAAACGGCAATGGAATCAGAGATAACGATGAACCCGGAATCGGGGATTGGACAATCCATTTGGCCGGTGTTGCCGACTTAACCGTCACAACCGACAAAAATGGGGACTTTTGTTTCAATGACCTGAAACCCGGAACCTACAAGCTTAGTGAAGAATCACGGACTGGCTGGCTGCAAATGGAACCTGCAGGAGGATATTACGCCATAGTTCTCGAAGCAGGCGACAACCTAATCAACCAGGACTTCGGAAACATGCTGGACTCGAAACCGGGCTCCATTTGCGGAATAAAATTCAATGACCTGAACGGGAACGGTACCCAGGATTCGAATGAACCCGGATTACCGAACTGGACAATCAACCTGAACGGATTAGCAACAATGACCGCTGTGACCGATGGAAAAGGCAGGTTCTGTTTTACCGATTTGAAACCTGGCACTTATACGCTTTCGGAAACGAACCAGCCTCTATGGCATCAAACGGCACCCCGAGTACTCGGGGGAACTTATACAATAACTCTGGTTGCTGACGAGCATCTCGAAAATCAGAACTTTGGCAATCAACACGATCTGGAGTGTGTAACTCCTCCGATCGGAATGTTAGGCTGGTGGCCGGGTGACGACAATGCCAATGACATATCATCGAATGGCGACTATGGGACATTGGTCAATGGGGCAACTTTTGCACCGGGAATGGTTGGTTCAGCTTTTAGTCTGATGGGATCAACCGACTATATAAGCATACCTGACCGTCCGCAGTTAAACCCTGGCAACGGAGATTTTACTATCGATTGCTGGATTAAGACTTCAGAGGCCGTTGGAACCTTTGCGATCCTCGACAAACAAGCATTTGATGCCAACCAGAATGTTTCAGGATATGGGCTATATGTTGTGGATGGCTTTCTGCAATTGCGCCTGTCAGATTCAGCGGGGAATGGCTTTGGTGCGGCCTTGTTTAACGACAATACTACAATGATTGCCGATGGGCTATGGCATTTCGTTGCGGTTACCATACAACAGGGAACTAATCATGCAGTTACCTTAATTGTTGATGGTGAAACAGGTGTTGGAAATACCTGGGGTTTACCATACCTGAACTACAGCAACAATGCTCCTCTTCGCATTGGGGAGGCATATTACAGCGCTTATTCAAATAACTCACCAGCAGGTCACTATCATAACTTCCAGGGACTGATTGATGAAGTAGAATTTATCCTTGGTGCAGTTTCTCAAACAGAATTAGCCGGAATTTATAATGCCGGAAGCGCCGGAAAATGCAAGCCTGCTGTACTGCTTGGGTCCATTTGCGGACGCAAATTTAATGACAAGAACGGCAATGGCCTGATTGATGCCAGGGGCGATGGTGAACCGGGAATACCAAACTGGACCATCAAACTGACCGGTGCAGCAAATATGACCGCTACGACTGATGCAGTCGGCAACTTCTGTTTCAACAACCTGCCATCCGGACAATACACCATTGCTGAAGTTAATCAGCCAGGATGGATACAGACCGCGCCGTTGAACCCGAATACTTACACAGTAACACTTAACCCGGGTGAACATATCGAGGTACTTAATTTCGGAAATAAGGTTGATCCTACCTTCGGTTGTGTACCATCACCAGCAGGGTTGGTTGGTTGGTGGCCTTTGGACGGACATGCCAGGGATATTTCAGGATTGAATAACCATGGAACACTTGAGGGCGGTGCAAGTTATGTGAGCGGTAAAGTTGCGCAAGGTCTCAACGTCGTCAATAGTGCAGACTATATTTCGGTTCCGGATAATTCTTCCTTGAACTTCGGAACAAGTACTAACTTCTCGATCGATGCCTGGATTAAAACCAAAGACAGGGGAGACATCAATTACGATTTGGAAATTGTGGATAAATCAGTAATGTCTTACGACTATACCAATCCTTATTATCTCGGCTATGACTTGAGAACTCACCATGGAAATTTAGATCTCCTTATGGGTACAGGTTCATCATGGCATTACTATTCCACGACTAATTTGAATTTTGCAGATGGGAACTGGCACTTAGTTGCCGTGACTGTTGACAGAACCAATAGTTCAGGTGGAAGAATGTATGTGGATGGCAACATGGTTTTAACTTTCGATCCAACCATTATTTCAAACTCGATTTCAAACACTGCACCTTTGATAATAGCAGGACATAGTATAGATCATTATCTTACTTCTCCTTACGAAGATCAAGTTGATGAAGTGGAACTGTTCAATCGTGCCATTACCGGTGATGAAATCAATTCCATCTATAACGCCGGAAGTTCCGGAAAGTGTAAATTGGGAACTATTTGCGGAATGAAGTTCAACGACCTGAATGGCAATGGCAAAATGGATGCAGGCGAACCCGGAATATCCGGTTGGCTGATCAACCTGAGCGGTGATACGAATACGACTGTCTTAACCGACAAAGAAGGCCGCTATTGTTTCACCAATTTGACTCCGGGCCAATACAAGATTGGGGAAGAAGTACGCGAAGGCTGGACACAAACAGCGCCAGGCACTCCGGGAAACTTCACGTTAACGCTCCCTGCAGGTGGAAACCTCACAGGCTACTACTTCGGAAATACATACCGAAATACTACCGGTTGTGTTACCCCACCTTTAGGAATGGTGGCCTGGTGGCCACTGGATGAAACTGACATTTCAAAAACAGGCTCAATATCGAACGATCTGGCAGGATTTAACAACATCGGTATGCGGATAAATGGTCCGACACCCGTTCCCGGAATGGTTTTGAGTGGATTGCAGTTCAACGGCGCCAATTATGTAGAAGTCCCTGACCAGGCTGAACTCAACTTCGGTACCGGAGACTTCTCGTTCGATGCCTGGATTCAGACTACTATGACCACTGGTGCAGGTGATCTTGTTGACAAACGTTCAACTGACAATGGGTACTCGGGTTATTCCTTTTTCATAAACGATGGAAAACTCAGTCTGGAATTAGCAAACGGGACGTTAACGAATTATGTATCACCAGTATTTGTAGCAGATGGGAAATGGCATCATGTGGCAGTTACTGTTTCAAGAGCCAATCCGAAAGGAATACTTTTCTATATTGATGGTGTTCCAACGCAATATGGCGATCCGACAACACACTTGGGGTCACTTGACGTCAAGGGTCCGCTAAGGCTTGGCAGTCAGTCGTTCGCTGCAGGATATTTGTTCTCTGGAATTCTGGATGAGGTAGAATTGTTCAACCGTGTGATTACGAAGGATGAAATTGCTTCCATTTTTAACGCCGGAAGTTCAGGAAAATGCAAACTTGGGTCTATCTGTGGAGCCAAATATAACGACCTGAACGGCAACGGACGTCGGGATGATGGCGAACCTGGAATTCCTGATTGGCAGATCATGCTAGATGGTACGGCCAGATTAACTGCGGTAACTGACAAGGAGGGCAACTATTGCTTCACCAACCTGGTACCGGGAGATTACAAAATCCATGAAGAATTGCGGCCCGACTGGCAGCAAAAGGCTCCGGCTGAAGGTTACTATGGAGTAACACTAACCTCAGGACAGAATATGACCGGAAAGGATTTTGGGAACATGCTCAACTCCCAGCTTGGGTCCATCTGCGGAATGAAATTTAATGACCTGAATGGTAACGGCATCCGCGATAAAGATGAACCCGGAATACCGGACTGGACCATCCTACTTGGAGGCACTGCAGATTTCAGTGTACAGACCGATAAAAACGGGGAATTTTGTTTCCTCAACCTGAAACCAGGAACTTATAAAATCGGGGAGCAAGCACGGGATAGCTGGATTCAAACGGCACCTTCGTCAAGTTACTTCACGATTGAATTAAAAACGGGAGATCATATCACCGGAAAGGAATTTGGAAACATGCTCGATCCCAAAACAGGTTCCATCTGCGGAATGAAATTCAATGATGTGAATGGCAACGGAATAATGGATAATGGTGAACTGGGTATACCGGACTGGACAATCAACCTGACCGGCCCTGCCAATATGACCATGCAAACCGACAAAAGAGGCAATTTCTGTTTCACTAATTTACCGGCTGGAACGTACATTGTCTCCGAAGGTAACCGCTCCGGCTGGTATCAGACAACACCTGAATCAGGTATGTATTCAGTTACTCTGAAACCAGGCGATAGTGTAATCCGGATGAATTTTGGAAACACAAATGATCCATGTTTCAATGAACCCAAACTCTGGTCGCCACTAGGACCGGGAATCAATGACATCGTATTGGCGCTTACTGTCAGCGGAACCGACCTCTATGCGGGTGGAAAGTTTGATACCTTCAATGGTTATGCTGATGACGTCGCAAAATGGAATGGGACAGGTTGGTCTGCCTTACAAAACTATGGAGTAAGCAGCTGGGTATATTCACTCGCGTCAAAAGGATCTGATGTATATATAGGTGGAATTTTCGGCAATGCCGGCTGGACACCAGTGCTGGATATTACAAAATGGGATGGCACAACCTTTTCCGCTCTGGGTGGTGGATTAAATACCTATGTCAGATCACTTACAGTCCTGGGTAATGATGTCTATGCCGGGGGAGTTTTTCTTTCATCCGGAATGCTAAGTGCAAATCATATCGCAAAATGGGATGGGACAAGCTGGTCGGCATTGAATTCAGGGACAAACGGAGCGGTTCTGGCGCTTACATCGATTGGTGGAGATCTTTATGCAGGAGGACAATTCACAACAGCAGGAGGCCTGACTGCCAATCGAATTGCAAAATGGAATGGCGCCAATTGGTCAGTACTTGGAAGTGGATTGAATGGCGATGTAGAAGCCCTGGCTGTTGACGGTTCTATTCTTTATGCCGGCGGATCTTTCACACTTGCAGGAGGTACAACTGTAAATCGGATTGCAAAATGGGATGGAACAAGCTGGACAGCGCTTGGAAGTGGAATGAACGGTGAAGTGACTTCGCTTGCGGTAATGGGAGGAGAACTTTATGCCGGAGGTACTTTTACTACCGCCGGAGGAATTACCGCCAATCGGATAGCAAAATGGGATGGTTCAACATGGACTGCACTCGGCGCTGGCATGAACAACGAAGTCCGTGCACTTGCCTTTATTGGAAATGACCTCTATGCAGGTGGAGATTTCACCACTGCTGATGGTGTGAGTGCAAAATATGTTGCAAAGTATTCCTGTAAAGCTTCAACTTCGGCTCCTGAAACTAAACTCCAGCTATATTACCAGTTGGATCAGAATTATCCCAACCCGTTCAGTTCCACCACAACGATTGGCTATTCCGTTCCGCAAACAAGTCTGGTAAACATTAGTGTATCTGACATTTACGGAAAAGAAATCAAAGTTTTGGTCAACGGGGAGAAAGATCCCGGACACTATAATATTGTTTTCGACCGGCAGGACCTGGTCCCCGGAATTTATTTCTATACACTTAGAACAACAGGGTTCATCCAAAGCAAGAAGATGATTATAATGAAGTAATGTTGAGAGATTGATGAAAAAAGCCAGAGCTTATTGTTCTGGCTTTTTTGTTGTTAATGTCTCCATAAAGAGTCATACCCGCCTACTACCCGCTCGCTATTATCTGAGCGATATCTATACTATATCTATACTAATTGCTGCATTTTAGTACAGATAGAAAACAAACAGGCGTCAAATTATAGCAGGAGGGTAATAGGCGGATAGTAACCAAATACAAAAGAAATGCCGTTTGGAATAAGAGAACATTTTTCAGAACCTTTACATTGGTGGCTGGCATATTGCAGAGCTTTCAATTCGAAGGGTCAAATGGTTACAATCCCATTAAAAGCAAGACATATTTCTGATGTAAAACTAATAAATATCTGGAAATGAGAAATGATTAGTCAGTGAAATACAATGAGAATCGATGGAAATAGTTCCAAATTAACAATCGTTTTATTCCTTGCGGATGATCTTCAGTAACAGATCAAAGGCAGGTTCGGCCATTCCGCCGTGATCGAAGCCATCGAGTTCGCAAAGGGTGGTATGTTTATGCCCGTCAAGTTTCATCATATCGCATATTGAGCAAAGTTTAAAACAAATGGATGATTTGGTAAAGGTAGACAATTAATGAGCGAGTGAACTGAAGTCACCCACTCATAAAATCAGGCAGTTTTGGCTTCACGGACAAAGCCTTCCTTGTATTCTGCGATGATGTTTTTTACCATCTGGGGGGAAACACGCCCGTATACCTTGTCGCCGACCATCACCACTGGGGCCAATCCGCAGGCGCCCACACAGCGAAGGCAATTGAGCGAAAACTTATTATCGGCGGTGGATTGCCCTACCTCAATACTTAACTGTCGTTTAAACTCGGCCAGCACCTGTTCTGAACCACGCACATAGCAGGCCGTTCCCATACAGATTGAGATGGGATGTTCGCCCATGGGGATCATTGTAAAGAAAGAATAGAAGGTAACCACTCCATAAACCCGGGCGACTGAGATATCCAGTTCCCTGGCAATCACTTCCTGCACCTCGGCAGGCAGATAGCCCAGTTTTCCCTGAACCTGATGCAAAACATTAATCAGTTCACTTCCCTGATTTCCAAAATCTGAACAGATGGTCTTAATCTGTATGATGGTCTTTTCTGAAAGTTTTATTCCTGGCATAGTGTTGGGTGTTACGAATTTGAAATGTTGTTGATGGTCATTGATAGTCATTGGTCATGTGGAAAGAGGAAAAGGAAAAGGAAAAAGGAAAAAGCGTATTGGGTAATTATACTTTCAATTCGATTTTTCTGTTGCATCTCTTTTAATTTTATTGTGAATGACTATCAATTTCCTTATTCCTGTTTCCCTTTTCCTCTTTCCTTATTTCTCTATTCTAATCGGTTAACACATTCAAATTTCATCTTGATAAGGTTAATAAGGTTGAGTAATCTGGGTTCATCGTTGTTACTAAGGTTATCAGACAAAATGTAAGGTTTGAAAAAAAATAACACCCTTTCCTATTTCCTTATTCCTGTTTCCCTTTTCCTCTTCCTCTTTCCTCTTCCTCTTTCCTGATGACTAATGACTTTAATCCTCATTTTCAGAGACGTTTCATGAAACGTCTCTACTAGCTGCGATCGAAATACTTGGTGTGCAGCAGATGATGCGCCTGTTCGCTCATCGGGGCGCCCAGGAATTCTTCATATAGCTTAATGATGTATGGATTTTCGTGTGACTTCCGGATGGTCTTATTGGTATCCTCGGAATAGATTGCACGCTGGCGCCTTTTCAGAATTTCGGCATCCCCATGATGATAAGGCTGTCCGCCACCACCAATACAACCACCGGGACAGGACATGATTTCAATGGCATGGAATTCACTGTTTCCGGCCTGTATCTCTTCAAGTAGTTTACGTGCATTTCCCAAACCATGGGCTATTCCAATATTAATCGGTGTTCCGTTAAAATCAATAGTCGCCTTGCGTAATCCTTCCATTCCCCTGAGTTCTTCGAAATCAACCCTGGGCAGGGGCTTGCCGGTAAATACTTCGTAAGCAGTGCGCACGGCAGCTTCAATAACTCCGCCGGTGGTTCCAAATATCACTGCAGCTCCTGTTGATTCACCCAGCGGCTTGTCGAAATCCTCATTGGGAAGGATGTTGAAATCGATGTTGCCCAGTTTGATCAGTCGTGCGAGTTCGCGGGTTGTTAGTGCGAAGTCAACATCAGGATTACCATTGACCGAAAATTCAGGGCGACTGCTTTCATATTTTTTAGCCACGCAGGGCATGATGGATACAACCACCAGGTTCTCACGCTTCACCTTTATCTTATCGGCAAAATAGGTCTTGGCAATCGAGCCGAACATTTGTTGTGGCGAACGAGCCGTGGAGGGGATGTCCTTCAGTTCGGGGAACTGATGTTCGAAGAATTTTACCCAGGCCGGGCAGCAAGAGGTCAGGATGGGCAATTTCACATTTGGATCACCATTCATATAGGCCGAAAGGCGGTTGAGCAATTCGGTACCTTCTTCAAGAATAGTAAGGTCAGCCGCAAAGTCAGTATCAAAAACATAGTTAAATCCCAGGCGTCGCAAGGCAGCAACCATCTTTCCCGTAACCAGGGTTCCGGCAGGCATACCGAATTCTTCGCCCAAAGCTGCACGAACAGCAGGAGCTGTTTGTACAATGACGGTTTTCGAAGGATCGGAAAGGGCACGGATCACCGCGCCGGTCTGGTCATCTTCGGTGAGCGCCCCGGTAGGACATACGGCGACACACTGGCCGCAGTAAGTGCAAACCGAATGATCGAGGTTCATTTCAAACGCAGGAGCCACAACGGCCTGGAAACCACGATTGACAGCAGAAAGGACTCCGACAGTCTGCACCTCGTTACACATCATTTCGCAACGACGGCACATGATGCACTTATTGATCTCGCGTATGATGGCCGGAGAGGTATCCTCACGGTACATGGATTGTTCACCCTTGTAATGAATCTGCCGGACTCCCAGGTGCTGGGCCATATTCTGCAGGTCGCAACTGCCCGACTTGGCACAGATCAGGCAATCAGCCGGGTGATCGGATAAGATCAGTTCAACCACGGTACGGCGGGCATTTATAGCCCTGATCGTATGCGTACTCACTTCCATGCCTTCGGAGGCTTCGGTACAGCAAGCCGGGGCCAGATTTCTACGGCCTTTGACTTCCACCACACACACACGGCAACTGCCTGGTTTATTCTCAATATTCATATCATCCAGCTTCATATAACAGAGCGTTGGGATATCAATACCAATGCTGGATGCTGCTTTCAGTAAAGTAGTTCCTTTGCGTATAACTACCGGTTTGTTATCGATTGTGAGATTTATCATTTCCATAAGACATTCCATTTATCCGATTAATACAGCATCAAACTTACACTTCTCAAAGCATACCCCGCACTTGATGCACAAGGTCTGGTCAATGTAATGCGGGGCACGTTTTTCGCCTGAAATAGCGCCGACAGTACAGTTTCTGAAGCAAAGGGTGCAACCGGTACATTTCTCAGGGTCAATGGTGTAATGAACCAAGGCTTTACACTGACCAGCCGGACAGGAAGAAGATGTGACGTGAGCCAGGTATTCGTCATGAAAATTGTCAAGGGTTGAAAGCACAGGATTTGGCGAAGTTTGTCCCAATCCGCAAAGGGAAGTATCTTTAATCACATTGCTCAATATTCTCAATCGATTAAGGTCCTCCGGCTTACCTTCCCCTTCGGTAATTTTTACAAGAATCTCATGGAGCCGTTTGTTGCCAATCCGGCAAGGGGTGCACTTTCCGCATGATTCGTCGAGCGTAAATTCAAGATAAAACCTGGCGATGGCTACCATACAATTCGAATCATCGAGAACGATCATACCGCCTGACCCCATCATTGAACCTGCCGCCAAAAGGTTGTCGTAATCGATGGGTGTATCGAGGAATGATTTGGTGAGGCACCCACCTGAAGGACCACCAGTCTGAACAGCCTTGAATTCGCGGCCATCTTTGATCCCGCCACCAATGTCGTAAATGATTTCACGGAGGGTGATTCCCATAGGAACTTCTATCAAGCCTACATTATTGATATTCCCTGCGAGGGCAAATACTTTGGTCCCTTTTGAATGAGCCGTCCCGATTGAGGAAAACCATTTGGCTCCTTTGTTGATAATCACAGGAATATTGGCAAATGTCTCCACATTATTCACATTGGTCGGTTTGCCATTGTATCCTTTTTCAGCGGGGAACGGAGGCTTTACTGAGGGTTCGCCACGCTTTCCTTCCATGGAATGGATCAGGGCAGTTTCTTCGCCACAAACAAAAGCGCCAGCACCATAACGGATTTCCACATCAAAGTTAAAACCGGTACCCAGGATATCCTCTCCAAGTAAACCATATTCGCGGGCCTGATTGATTGCAATTTTCAACCTTTCGATAGCCAGGGGATATTCGGCACGGATGTATATCAACCCCTTATCCGCACCAATGCAATAACCACAGATTGCCATTGATTCGAGCACGGAATGCGGGTCGCCTTCCAGGACTGAACGATCCATAAATGCACCCGGGTCGCCTTCATCGGCATTGCAAACGACGTATTTCTGGTCGCTGACTGCTTTTCTGGTCAGTTCCCATTTCAGTCCGGTAGGGAAACCACCGCCTCCACGGCCCCGAAGTCCTGAATCCTTAATGATTCGGATGACTTCGTCCGGAGTCTTAACAGTCAGGCAGTCACCAAGAGCACCGTAACCGTCACGTCCGATGTATTCTTCAATATTTTCAGGATTGATAAATCCACAGTTGCGGAGGGCTATACGGACCTGCTTTTTATAAACATTTGTCCCATTCGAATCAACAACCGGTTCATTGGTTATCGGGTCCTTGTAGAGTAAGCGCTCAACTTTCCGGCCTTTAATGATATGTTCGTCAACAATTTCGGCCACATCTTCAGGAGTAACCTGAGTATAGAAGGTGTTGTCGGGCAAAATTTTGACAATCGGGCCCTTACCACAAATCCCAAAACATCCGGTTAATAACACCTGTATCTCATCGGCCAGACCATATTCATTGAGCCGGCTCTTGAAATTCGTCTTGATGAGTTCACTTTGTGATGCCTTGCATCCGATACCACCACATACAAGGATATGCATATTGAATTCGGCCATAGTTGTCCGTTTGAAGGATTTAAATCTCAATTGTTGAAAAGGTCACCGGAATAATTCCATCGACCATTTCATTCAGCTTAATATGTTTTTCAATAATTTCAAGGGCTTTGGTTCTGTTTACGAAACCATAAACCACAGGTTGTGCTCCGGGAATGGTAAGCTCTATGGTAGGCTCGGCATAGCAGTAACCCATACATCCGGTCTGGGTTACTAAAACATCAATTCCCTGGTGATCGAGTTCGTTTATGAAAAAGTTCATCGTTTCCTTCGCTCCTGAGGCAATGCCGCAAGTAGACATGGAGACTTTGATCTGAACTACATTCCCCGGATTGTTGATATCTTCTCTTAATCTGATTTTTGACTGAATTTCAGACTGTAATTTCTTTAAGTCAGCCCTGTTTTTTATCTTATTCATATTATGCTTGATTTTTGAAGCTTTCAGGTTCTAAATATCATTAGTTTAAAATCGCAAATCAATAATTTTTATCATCATCCGCTAAATTCAGGAAAAAATACCAAAAAGTAATGCAAGTCAACATGTTTTATTCTAATTTAGATTGTTTTTAGGTAAAGAAATCTTTCGGAAGGAATGGCTAAAATTCAAGTATTTAGGGGCCATTCAGAAATTGTAAAATAATGTTGAATAATCCGGAATGGTTTTGTAATTTAAGTTCGAAATTCAAGCGCTATGATTTATGAAGAAAATCTGACCAACCAGGGATTTATAGATGATCCTGAACTGCATCAAAAGATCATTGATGCGTTGCCCATTCCAATCTTTTATCGTGACATGAAAGGGATTTACGTTGCCTGTAACCTGGCGCAAGAGAAACTTCTTGGATTGACCAAATCACAAATCATCGGTAAAACAGTTTTTGATATTCAACCCGATAAGATAGCTGTCATATATGCTCAGCGCGATCAGGAATTACTCGACAGTCCCGGGGACCAAAATTACGATGCAAAATTCAGGGATGCCTCGGGTATTTTGCATGATGTGGTTTTCAATAAGGCAGTCATACGCAACGTCAAAAATGAGATCATTGGAATTGTGGGCTCGATCTTCGACATTACCGAGCGTAAAAAAGCAGAGCGAAAGCTGGAAAAGGCCCGAGAGGCAACAGTAATTGCTTCAGCCATGATGCATAAAATCAGGGCAGGCATAATAATCATCGACAGTGAATTTAAAGTCATTGATTCGAACGAAGCATTTGCCAAGCTATGCGGGACTGAAATTGAAGAGCTTTATGAAACCATTCCTGGTCTGCATGGAGCCGATCTGAAAGAACTTGTTCCCGATGTTATTTTCAAGATGTTCACCACTACGATGATTTCAGGGGAAAATGCCATTGAACGGGACCTTCGTATTCAGAACAAACTTCTGCATGTTTCGGTAATTACGATTTATAAACACAGGGTAGTTGGCGCTCTGTTGCGGGATATGTCAGCGCCTTCGCTTGTTCGCGAAGAAATCATCAGCCGTGCACAACGGGTAAACAGACAAAACCTGGAAACTGTGCAGAAAATTGCGTTCCTGCTTGGTGACAACGCTTCGATGACCGAAGAAATGCTTAATTCGATTATTGAATCCTACAAATACGGGGAGGATGACAGCTAAGAGGCTCCCTTAAACAGTGAATGAAGAAAAGAAAGTTACAATATCCAATACTCAATATCCAATATTGAATTAGAAATAAGGAAAAAGGAAATGGCAACCAAGGATGCAAAGCAAATGACAATGTCTATTTCCTGCACGAAACCTGAAACTTGAAACCTGAAACTTGAAACTAATTAGATGCCTGATTATCACATAGAAGTAGATTTACACCAATTGAACCGTCACGGACAGATTGTTTGCGGGGATGTTTTTCATTCGCGGCAGATCCGGGCTGAAGGGCGCAGTATCCTTGTACTCTCGGATGGTATAGGACATGGAGTAAAAGCCAATGTTCTGGCGACTCTAACGGCATCAATGGCTCTGAATTACACTTCGTTTCATACCAAACCAGAAGTAGCAGCTAATATCTTTATGAGGGCTTTGCCCAAGAGCCTCGACGGAAAAGAAAGTTATGCCACATTTACTATTATCGAAATTGAAGATGCCGGACAGGTTCGGATTATCAATTACGATAATCCGAGGTCGATCCTCTTCAGAAACGGGCAATTATTCAACCCAAAAGAGGTAGAGATTCCGATCAGGGGAGAAGAAAATGCAGGAAAAATACTTCGTATCAGGGAGTTCAATCCAATGCTTGAAGATCGCATTATTTTCATGACTGATGGAGTTTCCCAATCGGGATTGGGAAGTAATAAGTTTCCTACCGGTTGGGGACTTACTAACATCTTCAAATTTGCAGAAAGTCAGATTGCCAGGGAATTTGAAATATCGGCAACCAAACTGGCCCGTAAGATATTGAATCAGGCCTCAATGAACGATTCATTCGAGATTCGCGATGACGCCAGTTGCGGAGTAATCTACTTCAGGAAGCCACGTGAATTTATGCTGATTACCGGCCCGCCATTCTACAAAATTAAAGACACTGATTTTGTGCAAAGGATACAGGAATTTCCCGGGAAGAAAATTATCTGCGGAGGGACAACCGCAGAGATTATTGCCCGGGAATTGAATCTGGACATCGAAATACAGCATCATTTTGCAGAAAAAACATTACCACCGGCAGCCAAAATGGAAGGGTTTGAAATAGTAACTGAAGGCATTCTGACCCTGGGCCGTGTGGAAGAAATTCTGGAAAGTTTCAACAGCGACAGCAGGCTTGATGAAAGTCCACCGGAAGAAGTTGTTAAGTTACTTACCGAACACGACATCATCCATATCATTGTGGGAACACGCATTAACTGGGCACACCATGACCCCGATCAGCCGGTTGAACTCGAAATACGCAAGTTTGTAGTGAAACGCATTGCCCGTTTACTTGAAACCCGTTTCTTTAAAAAGGTCACGGTGGAATTGGTATAGAAACCCAGGAAAAAGGAAAAGTGAATGAGGAAAGAATTCTGTAAATAAATCCTATATATCTAACAAAACCAGCGATTGATCAGGTAAACGATTAGCAATTCAGTAAAAAATCAATTATTTATACCCCGAACAGGAACAACATCAGTCAATTGTATTACTTTTATTCCATATTGCGCCTGTCGCAATAAACCTAAAACCTATAAAATGAAAACTCTCTTACTAATCGGCATGGTGCTCTTTGCTGTTTTTTCGAATTCCTCATTTGCACAGGATCGCAGCATTCGCCTGAATTCATTGGGTTTTGTGCCCCAGTCTTCCAAGAAAGCTTCAGTTATTGGTGAAGCCAAATCATTTGTAATCAAGTCGGTTGCTGACAAGGCTGTCGTATATAAAGGAAAAGTATCGACTACCGTATTTCAGAAAGATGTCAACCAAAATGTATCTGAAGCTGACTTTTCCTCATTCACCAAAAATGGCAGATATTACCTTGAAACACCTGACGGAACTAAATCCACCGAGTTTGAGATATCGCCAAAGGTATACAATCAGGCTTTTTATACCAGCATGCGTGCTTTCTATCTCTGGCGTTGCGGTACTTCAGTTGATGCAGTCTATAACAACATTCATTATTCACATGCCCCATGTCACATGGAAGACGGATATGAAGATTTTCAGGACAAAGCAGGCCAGCGCCGTGACGGAACCAAGGGATGGCATGACGCCGGTGATTATGGAAAATATGTAGTAAATGCAGGAATTACTGTAGGAATGATGTTTATGGCCTGGGATCAGTTTCAGGACAAACTCAGTAAATTCTCTCTTGATATTCCTGAAACAGCGCCGGGTTATCCTGATTTTCTGAAAGAGTTGAAATGGGAAACCGATTGGTTACTAACCATGCAATATACCGATGGCTCAGGAAAGGTATCTCATAAACTGACACGGAAAAACTTCGAACCTTTCTGTAAACCTGAAGAAGACAAAGGAAAGAGATATTTCACTGACTGGAGTTCAGCGGCAGTTGCTGATTTTGTGGCTATGATGGCCCAGGCTTCCCGTTATTTTCAACCTTACGATAAAGCCTATTCAATTAAATGTTTGGCAGCTGCTCAGCTCAGCTATAATTTTCTGAAGGCAAATCCTGAAGATAAAAAGTTTGTTCAGGGTGAGTTTAAAACCGGAGGATATCAAACCACTGATGAGGATGACCGTTTATGGGCCGCTGTTGAAATGTGGGAAACTACAGGAAATCCTGAATTTCTAAAAGACTTTGAGACACAGGCAAAAGCCCAGGACTTTAAAATTGATGAAGATTGGGATTGGGGTGATGTTTCAAATTTGGGAATGTTCGAATATGCCCTGTCAAAAAAGGAGGGCAAAAATCCTGTGATATTGAAAACCATACAAAAAAACATTATTGACGTTGCAAATACAATTGTACTGAAAGGTGCGGCAGATGCATATGGACGCCCCATGGGAGGACGATATTACTGGGGATGCAACGGAACCATTGCCCGCCAGGTATTGAACCTTCAGGTAGCCAATAGAATTAAACCTCAAAAGATTTACATTCAAACCTCACAGGATGCCATTGCCCACATTTTTGGACGTAACTATTATAACCGCTCATATGTTACCGGGTTGGGTATTAATCCGGTGATGAATCCTCACGATCGGCGTTCAGGATCAGATAATGAAGTACAGCCCTGGCCGGGATATATTGTTGGAGGCGGACACACTGCAACGGGATGGAACGATAAACAGGAAGATTATTCAACCAACGAGATTGCTATAAACTGGCAATCTGCACTCGTTTATGCGCTTGCTGGATTTATTGACAAATAGTATCTAAACAGATGTTTCGGCAATCAGAAAACCTGATCATGTGACGCTACTGTCTTTTAATCGTTCATTGTATTACCAAACCTAACACTTATGAAATCGACCAAAATTATTTTGCTCCTTCTGGCATTGCTGGTTCCTTTTACCAAACAATCCATAGCGGTTAGTCATTACAAAAACTTTAAGGTAGCAGTTTATTCCAGGGCTTACGAAACAGTAAAAATGGGAGACAACAACTGGATTGAACCCATCTGGGATGAAATATCCCGACAGGTAAAGGTTGATAAGATTTATCTGGAGACCCATCGTGATTTATTGATTGTTGATGAGGCAACCCTGATGAAGGCCAAAGCGTTTTTCGAAAGTCGTGGAATTGAAACTGCCGGAGGTATCACCTTAACGGTAAATGAGAGTAATAATTTTGAAACCTTCTGCTACAGCAATCCTGAACACCGAAAAAAGATAAAGGAAATTGTTGAGTTTACTGCCCGGCATTTTAACGAACTAATTCTGGACGACTTCTTTTTCACCAATTGCAAATGCGATCTGTGCATAAAGGCAAAAGGCAATAAAAGCTGGTCTGAATTCCGTCTGGAACTTATGACCAAAGCAGCCAAAGAACTTATCATTGAACCTGCAAAAGCAGTAAATCCCAGCATAAAAGTGGTGATTAAATATCCGAACTGGTACGACCATTTTCAGGGTTGTGGCTTCAATCTGGAAACAGAACCGAAATTATTTGACGGCCTGTATACCGGAACAGAAACCCGCGATCCATCAAGTAACCAACATCTTCAACCCTATGAGGGTTATTTAATTTACAGGTACTTCAATAACCTCAAACCAGATAAAAATGGTGGAGGATGGGTCGATCCTGGTGGTTTGACTTTTATGGACCGCTATGCAGAACAGCTTTGGCTGACAATGTTTGCAAAAGCTCCTGAAATTACTTTATTCGACCTAAGACAATTGCAACGTCCGCTTCTGAAAACTGATCGTGCTGCGTGGCAGAACCTGGAATCATGCAGTTTCAATTACGATGAACTAATGAAACCAATTGCCGATAAAAATGGCAAAATGGTTCAGCCAACTACTATTGCCCGTGCAGCAGGCTATACATTCGAAACCATTGACCAGTTTTTAGGTCTGCTAGGGAAACCGATAGGTGTAAAAAGCTATAAACCATTTCATTCGCAGGGAGAGGACTTTCTTCCAAATTATATGGGGATGATTGGCGTACCCATGGATATTGTTCCTGTTTTTCCTGAAAACGAACCCATTGTATTTCTAACTGAACAGGCAAAATACGATGAAGAAATTGTATCTAAAATCAAAAAACAATTAGTCTCCGGAAAAGATGTAATGGTTACTTCAGGATTTCTTAAAGCCATGCAGGATAAAGGATTAGGAGACATAGCCGATCTTAGTGTGAGCGATGCAAAAGCATCCGTAAAGGAGTTTTTAGCCGGATGGGGACCACACCTGTTTTCTGATCACGAAATGCTTATTCCTCAAATCAAATATTTGACCAATGACTCCTGGGAAGTAGTTTCGGCATTTGATGGAACAAATGGTTGGCCAATCGTTCACCGGGCCAACTATTCCAAGGGCAAATTATATGTACTTACTATTCCCGATAATGTGACCGATCTTTATCAACTGCCTGTTGAAGTATTGTCAAAAATAAAAGAGATACTAACCCCAAACATGCCTGTTCTACTTGAAGGACCCGGATACACCAGTTTGTTTGTTTATGACAATAATACAGTAATTGTCGAGTCATTTGCCAGCGAAAACAGGAAAGTGAAACTTCGTTTGGCTGAAGGATTTTCAACAGCGAAGAATCTTGTTACAGGGCTGGAAATTGTCGGTGAAAAGAAAGAATACATCCAAGGCCGACGTCAGCCTCCTATCGTCAAGACAGTCTTGAATCTGGAACTTAAACCTCATTCCTATATTGTACTTCAACTTGAAAAGTAAGATATCGCATTTGTAGAATAAAAGGAAAGGCCTGACTCAAAATTGAGTCAGGCCTTTCCTTTAAAACAATTCTTCTTTGTCTATACCATCGGATACTTTTTGAAAATCTCTTCTGATTTCATAAGGATATCAACATATTGAGCACGCTGATAGGTATATGGATCTTTTAGATTTTTCCGGGATAACTTACCCCGGAAGTCATCGAGACAAGTGTAGCCTTTTTTGTCCATCCAAGCCTGAATTTCAGAAAGAATGGTCAACACAAATGAAGGCTGATTTTTATAAAGGACAGAAACGATCTGAACTACATCGGCTCCAGCCAATAACAGACGAATCACATCCTCAGCAGAATAAATTCCCCGGCTTCCGCATATACTGCCCTCAATATTGCCATTAAGTAAACCTACATACCGTAAAGAAAGATGATGATCGCGTGATTGAGTTAATTCCCATGGAAATTCGAAAACTTCCTTTTCGATATCAATTTCAGGTTGAAAGAAACGATTAAACAGAACAAACCCATCTACTCCGGCTTCATCAAGTTTCTTAATGAAGTTTAAGGTATTGGTATAGAAAGGACTTAATTTTACGCTTACTGGTATTTTAACCGCTTTCTTTACACTTTTGACAATCTGATACTGCTTTTCTTCAATGGAAGACGCACCGACTTCAAAATAACCCGGAGTGGCATACAGGTTCAACTCCAGTCCGTCAACTCCTGTTTCCTCCAACAATTTAGCATACTCGACCCAACTCGTTTCGTAGAGAGCATTTAAACTTGCAAAAACCGGAACGGAGGTCGACTGCTTTAATTTTTTCAGGTTATAGATATGCTCTTTCGGACCTGCATAGGTAATATCCGGGAATATTCGTCCCATTTCAGAATTCCGGTTGGCATATTCATTCAAATCTTCATCAAACTGTAAACCTTCCAACTGAATTTGCTCTTCGAATAAGGACTTGTAAATGATTGCCGCGATACCGGCTTCTTCAAGCTCTTTAATAACTTCAGGTTTTGATACGAGATTACTGGCGCCTAAAATCAACGGATTTTTTAATTTGACGCCCATGTAGGTTGTTGATAAATCTGCCATATTCTTTGGATTTAGAGTTGTCGTTTATTAGTTAAACTCATTTCTCACTACTTTTGTTCACCTGAGTGTTAAATAAAAGAAGAGGTTCTCCATTTTCAGGAAAACCTCTTCATTCTAATATTTATATTACAATGGATTAATCACAATCTTCGTTTTTAATGCGCATGCAATAAAACGAACGCCATACAAATACAACTGAAATGAGGAAAAGGATAACTGCAACAATGTGGTGTGCCAATCCGTAACTTTTCACTCCGTCAACAACAGTTGACATTGAAACGGCAATCTCAACTGCCAGTAAACCGAATAAAGTCGAAAATTTAATGATCGGGTTTAATGCAACCGAAGTTGTATCTTTAAATGGATCACCAACGGTATCACCAATAACCGCCGCATCGTGTAATGGCGTATTTTTCTCTCTTAAATCAACTTCAACCATTTTCTTTGCGTTATCCCATGCGCCACCAGCATTAGCCATGTATATGGCCTGAAAAAGTCCAAAAACAGCAATTGATATCAGGTATGCAACAAAGAAGTTTGGATCGAACAATGCAAATGCAAGTGTTGCAGTGAGCAAAACAATGAAGATATTCCACATACCTGTCTGGGCATATTTGGTACAGATTTTTACAACGGCGATAGAATCTTCAAGATCGGCAGAAGTTTTATCCAAACGCATTGTCCTTTTAATATACGACACTGCACGGTAAGCACCTGTTGTCACTGCCTGAATGGAAGCTCCGCTAAACCAGAAGATCATTGCACCTCCTGTTATAAACCCTAATAATACAGGAGCTTGTGTTAATTCAAGATTTAACATCCCTGCCTTTTTTAACAACAGGATGATTGAGAAAATCATGGTCGTTGCTCCTACCACTGCCGTACCTATCAATACAGGTTTCGCGGTAGCTTTGAAGGTATTTCCTGCAGCATCATTTACTTCAAGGTAATGTTTTCCACGTTCGAAGTCAGGCTCAAACCCAAAATCGCGTATGATTTCTTCTTTGATATTTGGAATCTTTTCTATTTGAGAAAGTTCATAAATCGATTGTGCATTGTCGGTTACAGGTCCATAACTATCGACAGCAATTGTAACCGGGCCCATACAAAGAAATCCGAAGGCAACCAATCCGAAGGCAAAAATACTTGCATATTGAATTTGTTCCATTCCGGGCAACTGGCTGATGAAATGAGCAGCTGACATTAAACCAACCATGAGCATACCAATCCAATAGGCCGAAAAGTTACCGGCAACAATTCCTGAAAGAATAGTCAATGATGCTCCTCCTTCACGCGAAGCAGTCACAATCTCATTCACATGTTTCGATTTTGCACTTGTAAAAACCTTAATGAATTCAGGGATCAAAACAGCGGCAAGCGTGCCACAGCTGATTATACTGGCTAGTTTCCACCAAAGACCCTGAGGTAAGTCACCGATTAGAAAATAACTCATGATATAGCTAATCAGGATACAGGTAGTTGCAGCAATCCAAATCAGTCGGGTAAGGGGTTCTTCGAAATCAAAGTCAAGCTTATCTCCATACTTCTTTTTCGAAATAGCCTGATTTATAAAATAAGAGACTCCCGAAAATATATCCATCAGGAAGCGCATTCCGAAAATCCATACAATCAACTTCGCCTGAAGACTAACGTCGGCAATAGCAAGCGTTATAAATGTAATCAGGGCAACACCTGTTACACCGTATGTTTCAAATCCGTCAGCAGTAGGACCAACACTGTCGCCTGCATTATCTCCTGTACAATCGGCAATTACTCCGGGGTTGCGCGGATCATCTTCATCCACTTTAAAGACAATCTTCATCAGGTCTGATCCAATATCAGCTATTTTTGTGAAAATACCTCCAGCAATTCGCAAAGCTGAGGCTCCCAGAGATTCACCAATGGCAAATCCAAGAAAACAGTAACCTACAATTTCACGGGGAACAAAAAGCAGGATGCAAACCATCATGACAAGTTCCAAAGAGATCAAAAACAACCCGATAGAAATACCTGCACGCAATGGTATATTTACAATATCCCAGGGACGTTTTTTCAAAGAAGCGAATGCGGTGCGCGAATTGGCGTAGGTATTCAAACGTACTCCATACCATGCAACAGCGAAAGACCCTCCAATACCAATGGCAGAAAAAAGCAACACCATAAAAATGGTTACTACTGTTGGAATGGCGTTGTGCCCTCCGTCAGGATTTCTATTGGCCATGATCAGATAAAAGATCATTGCAATGGAGACAATACCGAACAGAACAGATAAAAATTTAGCTTGTTGGATCAGATAAGTGCGGCAAGTCTGATAAATTGTTTCAGAAACCTCCAACATCGAACGGTGTGCAGGCAGTTTCTTGATTTTACCCCTCAGGAAAAGGCTGATGCCTAATGTGCCAATAATTACCCAGGAGCCATAAAATAGAAGCTGCCATGCTGACAAATTAAAGAAATAAGGGAAATGACCTTCATGCAAATCCGGAATTTTAAGATCTGCCTCGCTGGCCCATAGTGAACCTGACATGAACAGGAACCCCAAAAAGAGAATAATTTGTTTTATAGTTTTAATCATGATAGGAAAATGGTTAAAGGTTTTTTGGTGATTTATTTAATTTGATTGTTTGTCTTGTATAATTTGTCTCCTGAATTTTGATATTAATTATATACCCCCAATGAAATATGCCCTGGCAACCAAAAAGAAGTGATCTTTATAAATTACACCCTCAATTTGATCATCAAATTTTTGCCATGCTAAAAATAGATTCTTATTCTATCCCTCAGTATACCGTAGAAATTACAGGTGCTAATTGAGATTATTTTCAGGTTTGGTATTTAGCTATTACTTTCTAACTATCAGCATTTTTCGACAGTATTGAAGCAAAATGCTGTTATACAACAACAAATCCAACGTTAATATTCAATTAACATTTAGAAATAATTACAGGGGTTTTGCTGATAATTTAAACACATGAAGGCTGCTTCAATATTGAATTGAAGCAGCCTTCCAGAGATGCAGCTGACCGAAAAAAGACAGCGATCAGATATGCTTAACTATTAAAATCGTCGTTTACATTAAACTATACGCAACAGTCAGTCCTGCCATTACAATTGAAACCATACTCATCAGTTTAATCAGGATGTTTAATGACGGGCCGGAAGTATCTTTAAACGGATCACCTACAGTATCACCCGTTATAGCTGCCTTGTGACATTCAGAACCCTTTCCGCCGAAATTACCTTCTTCAATGTATTTTTTGGCATTATCCCAGGCACCACCTGCATTGGCCATAAAAATAGCAAGAATAAATCCGGTTGAAGTTCCACCAAGGAGCAAACCAACCACACCGGCTGCACCAAAAACAATACCAGTCGCAACTGGAATAAAAATGGCCAGCAATGAAGGGAACAGCATTTCTTTTTGAGCACCTATTGTCGAAATTTCAACGCATCGTGCATAATCAGGCTCACCTTCACCAGTTAAAATACCTTTAATTTCACGGAACTGACGGCGAACCTCTTCCACCATGCTCTGTGCGGCGCGACCCACCGCATTCATGGTTAAACCACAGAACAAGAAGGCAGCCATTGATCCTATAAATGCACCCACCAATACACGTGGGTTCATAATATCCAGATGAAGGTATTGCATCATTTCAGGGATACTTGCTTTGTGGATTTCCATATTGGTGAAATGATTATTGGTAGCATATTGTGTAAATTCTGCCACCTTTTCAGGAATACGGCCAATGGCGATTTTTATTTCTTCGATATAGGAAGCCATGAGCGCCAATGCTGTTAAAGCAGCTGAGCCAATAGCAAAACCCTTCCCTGTAGCGGCAGTGGTATTTCCCAATGAATCGAGAGCATCTGTGCGTCTGCGGACTTCTTCGTCTAATCCACTCATTTCTGCATTTCCGCCGGCATTATCGGCAATCGGACCATAAGCATCTGTTGCCAATGTAATACCCAAAGTTGAAAGCATCCCAACTGCTGCAATGGCAATACCATACAAGCCGAAGCTAATGTTGTTAAAATCGAATCTGGCAGCAAAAAGGAAAGCCAGAATAATGGACGTACATACAATTAAAACTGGAACAGCAGTCGAAATCATACCAGTACCAATCCCGGAAATAATTACCGTTGCAGGCCCTGTTTTGGTTGATTCAGCAATGTTGCGAGTAGGTGCATATCCTGATGAAGTGTAGTATTCAGTAATTTTGCCAATACCAATACCACCAAGCAATCCGGCCATCATAGCACCCCAAACACCTAAATAATTAGGAATATTCAGATAATAAAGGATGAAAAGTGAGAAAACAGCAATTCCGAATGAACTGATGTTAACGCCACGACCTAATGCACTTAACAATTGTTTTTGAGAAGCGCCTTCCCGGGCTTTTACCATAAATATCCCAAATATCGAAAGAAGGATACCGACTGCAGCAATGATCATAGGCGCAATAACACCACTCATCTGGATATCTGCGCCCAAACCTGCAAAGGCAGTGGCTCCAAGCGCAGCAGTAGAAAGGATAGCGCCACAATAAGATTCGTAAAGGTCAGCGCCCATACCTGCGACGTCACCCACATTGTCTCCAACATTATCGGCAATGGTGGCAGGGTTACGCGGATCATCCTCAGGAATACCGGCTTCCACTTTACCTACAAGGTCAGCGCCGACATCGGCTGCCTTGGTGAATATACCGCCACCGACACGGGCAAACAAGGCCTGAGTTGAAGCGCCCATTCCAAACGTAAGTGTTGTTGTGGTAATTATAATCAGTTTCATGCTAGGATCGGCCGCAATGGATGCATTGGTAGTCGTATCCAATGCACCAATAATGAACTGCAGTGCATAAAACCATACTGAAATATCAAGCAATCCCAATCCGACTACGACCAACCCCATTACAGCTCCTGAACGGAAGGCAATTCGTAATCCGTCATTTAATGAACGTTGGGCTGCATTGGCTGTTCTCGCCGATGCATAAGTTGCTGTACGCATTCCAAAGAAACCGGTTAATCCTGAGAAAAAACCACCGGATAGAAAGGCAAAAGGAACCCATGGGTTTTGAATTTTTAACACGTAAGCCATAATGGCAAATAAGGCAGTCAATATTAAAAAAACTCTGAAAACAACTTTATACTGTTGCCTAAGGTAAGCCATTGCGCCATCACGAACATGCTTGGCAATTTTTTTCATTGTGTCAGTGCCTTCGCTTTCCTTCATCATTTGCTGGAAGAAGAACCAGGCAAAAAACAGTGCCATGACTGAACTGAATGGCACCAACCAAAAAATAGAATTCATAGATTTTAGGTTTTATGCAATAGGATTGCTGTTAGTAAATTGTGTTTTTTTGTAAATAGGAAGTTACTAAATTAACAATTAATAACTTGATTGATCAGTAAATACTAATGTTGTTTGACAGCAATCTTTCGATCCGTTCTTTAATAACAAACTTGAGCCACTCCGAAAAGTCGGAGGGACAGTTTTTAATAAAAGTGTAATGGTATAGGGAATGATACAATTCTATTTTGCAGGAATTGTAAATAATTCATTAAAAGGTGAGTCTACTCCGAAAAGCGACATAGCACGTCATTGCGAGGAACGAAGCAATCCCATTCTATTGATAATATGCATGTTGAGATTGCTTCACTTCGTTCGCAATGACGGATAAACACTTTTCGGAGTAGACTCAAAGGTATAGAAACTGAATTAAAGATCCGCAGTTAAGATGTTTTGAAACCCGCAATCCTGAATTCCAAAGCCACTCTTTTATGCGATAATACTGTAATTCTGTTAATTAGCAAAACTATTATTCATAAATTAGCTATTTTATTACTTTATAGAGCCATCTTAGATCAATTATCCTGTCTTTTATTATTGCAATTAAGGTATTATGTGCGCTCATAACTTTAGGTTTTATTATTTATGTAAGTAATAGAAACTAATTAATGTCGTATTTTCTAATGGTAGGACAAGGAAAAATAGAACGCGGATTTAGACGGGTTTAGCGGATTAAAGACGGATTTAGTCCCGGCAAGCCGGGATCGTATTCTGATCTTTATGACGGGATATTTAAGAGTACCCAATCTTCATAAAGCACTGTAGTTCTTTTTAATCCGTCCCGGCTCGCCGGGAGTAAATCCGCTTTTAATCCGCTAAACCCGTGTAAATCCGCGTTCTATTATTTGACAGGAATTAAAATTGTTTTATCAGCTTACATCTATTTTGAAATACAACAACATAGGTTTCCAATTACTTATTTCAAATTTATAAAAAATACTAATCGAATAATTATGCTACCTATATTGTCTTTCATTTTTTTGAGTAAACCGCGTAAGTTGAGCAAGTTACCCGTTTGATGTAGAAGTGAACTATTAAATAAAGCAATACCAATTCCATATTATAAAGTCATTTTACCCTCGTTTTAAATACTAAACCTCATGACTTTGTACTTATACAGTACTCAAACAGTACTTAAACTAAGGCGTTAACCTATCTTTATTTAATCTTTATGGCTAAAATCAGACGTAACATCTGTGAATTAGTTTCAGGCAAAATTGGTAAGGTTGTTTTTATTCAAATGAGGAGAAAAAGTTATGTTAGAGCAGCTCCTGACCGAACAAAAAATAACTGGTCTGAAGCCCAGGTTCTATTCAGGGCAAGAATGAGTGCAATTGCGGCCTTATGGCGCTCGGTTAATTGCGATGGGTTGAACGCGGCATGGAATCTTGCTGCAAAGGAGATGAACGGTTATGCCTGGTTCATTAAAAAAAATATGAACACACTTCACATTGACGGCACGCTGATTAGTCCTTCTTTGATTCGGGTCATGGATGGGTCTTTGCCGGAGCCACTTATCAGATTAAACCAAACCCATCCTAATCCCAATGAAGTAAAAATTGAATGGGCCAATGATCCGCACCTGAAAAAACAGCGTCTTTAAGATTCTTTAATGGTTATGACCTATCATGATCATGTATTTTCAGAAATGATGGATACGGGTTACAAAAGAAATCAGGAATCAGGTATAGTTCCTAAGCCACAAGCAGATGCTCAGACCAGTTTATGCTATCTGTATTTTTTCTTTAAAAATGATAATGATACCTTGTTTACTCCCAGTGTTAATGTCACTGTAAATCCGGACTAACAAAATTTTCCAGCATAATTCAAGAATAAAAGAAATACGGCAAATATTTTCTGCTAAAATGAGCTTTATGGATAATTTGTTCCACTATAATAACATTCATTGATTAGAATCAGGAGAAATTGATCGATATAATGATCAAATAGATTTTGCCGATTGGATTGAAAAACTGAAGATTATATCCACACAGATTGGTTGAACAACAAGAATCCAATGGAATATCATTTCCCTCCCCGGCGATTGAAAAATTGGATGGGGGAGGAAAACTTTTCTTGGGGAAGGATCAACAAGTAGACTGCACAGTAAAAACGTTCTGCAACTCGCAATAAAGCATTGAGATTCTGATAATACAGCGTTAATAATTGGTGAATAATAAACAATAAATAGCTATGATAATTGATTAGGAATTAATAGTTTTAGAACGGAATGTTAAGGAGAGAATGAAGGATAATAAATAAGTTGCTATTTTCTAATTATTGACCAGTTTAAGTAGAAACAATACAATCAAGACCATGCAAGAAATAGGACAACAATATTCCAAGGATGATAAGACTGATCCAAGCGGATTTCTTAGACGGGCAAGACTTCATCAATCTGTGTTTAGAGCCAGGAATCTGGACTTACCTTTCGATACTTATGGCAACTACTTGACAAAAGAAGATGGCGAAAAGGGCAAAAATTTCTATGAGGATTACGGAATATTTAATGCGGTAAGATGTTATAGAAATTATAATAAACCTCTTTATTCAAACTTACTTAGAAGTGAGCATATTCCTTTCAACATTTTTATTCCATTGGACAGAGACCAGAATTATTGTAAAAATGTCATTTCTGATATTTTAAAATCAAACATCAGTTCTATTAATAGAGTTGAAATAGAATATGCACCCAAACCGAAAGAGAAATATCTGAATGACGGAACTTCCTTTGATGCATATATTGAATACACAAATTCAGACGGCACAAAAGGAATGATTGGAATTGAAGTAAAATACACAGAAAAAGAATATAAGCTTCAGGCCAATTCTAAGCAAGAGACTGATATTAAGAATAAAAACTCACTCTACTTTTCTATAACCGCCAATTGCGGACTTTATAAATCAAATGCCATTGAAGTTTTACCGACTGATAAATTCCGTCAAATATGGAGAAATCACCTTCTCGGAGAAAGCATTTTGCTCACCGAGAACAATGAATTCAAACACTTTACTTCATTGACTTTATTTCCTGCTGGCAATACTCACTTTATTAAAACAAGTGCAGAATATATTGACTTGCTCAACAATAATGACAATAAGTTTATAGCATTGACTTATGAGGACTTCTTCACCTTACTATCCAAAAATTGTCCTAACAACAATTATCAAAAATGGATTGAATATTTGACAACAAGATATATTGTAGCAAATGACTGAAGAAAAAAAGCCATATAATAAGCAAAATACAATTGGAAACAAAAAAATCAATAAGGACATATTGCTGTAATTGCCAAATGGAGACTAATCAAAAATTATTATTAGATGAATTTCAAATGATAACAGAAGAAATAGTTTGGCGTAATGAACAAGGAGACGAAAGTCAAACGGTTTGGTCACCTGCTGGAAGTATTTGGACTGTATCTAAATGTTTAGGTTGTGAAAAATTAACTTTCAAACATATTTTAAGAGCATTACCAACTAAAGAATATGATCAAATATTCTATTTTCCTCGGAAACCAGTAAGAGAAATTCCAAAATGGATATCAAAATTACCAAAAATATATTTAGAAGTATTGCATGAAGTTTATGCATCTGTACAAGAAGGGCTTCATATTCTTGCACTCTCTGGAATAAGAACTTTATTGGATATTTTTATAGTTAGCAAGATTGGAGATATTGGTTCATTTAAACAAAAAATAGAAAAGTTAATTAATACTGGAATAATTACTTTTTCAAAAGCAACAGTATTAGAAGCAGCAATAGAGGCTGGGAATGCTTCATCTCACAGAGGATATAAACCTGATAAAGAGACTGTATTTCAAATTTTAGATATTGTGGAAAATTTATTGCAATCTGAAATAGTTGATAGACCAGTAAGTCAAATTAAACAAAAAACACCAACAAGAAAAAAATAGGCAACTAACAAGCTATCCAAATGTCGGGTTTCAGTGCTTAATTGACAGAAAATTAGCAATTTGAAAAGCAGTTCTTCGTAGGAAGTTCATTAGTAAAATTCCGCCCTTCGAGTATTTGCGAGACGTTATAACCTATAATAAACACCTTGGACAGCGACAACGTGGACAAATTGATACAAAATATAAGTTTCAAATAAAAAATCAGCCCAAATGAAAAACAAAATTTTAGTTATTGCAATGATTTTATTGGCGTTTTCATCTCATGCCCAATATAAATATTCGGGATGCTGTTTTGAATTGAAAAATGGATCATCAAATGAAAAAGGTCTAATTTGGGAAAATGATAGCGTTAAATTTACGATTGACCCAACAGACTACTTTTGGGGAATAACAATTGAAAATAAGTTAAAAATCAAACAATCCGTTCTTTGGGATGATTGTGTTTTTGCCGTTGATGGTAAGAGCTCTGCTATTGTTTTTGACTATACAATCAAATTAATGATAGACAATCCTAAAGGGGAAAGTATTATTATTCCAGAAACTTCCATTAAAAAGAAAATCTATCCAGCCGAAAAATGTAGAATAGCAATTAATCCAGTTTACTACAAAAGTGAACTCAAAAAGATAGGACCTTCAAGCGTAAAATTAATGATAGCAACGAAGGCTGGAGATGATAAAAAAGAATATTCTTTTGATGTTAAAATTTCAATATGCCAAAAATAATGACCCTAACAAAATGAAGGAGTGGTATAAAACACACCAGCTCCTCCGGATATGAACTAATATAATTCAAAGTAACTGGTGCAGATTTATATTCTGCACCTCTTAACTGCGGATCTTTGATCCGTTTTTGTTTGAATGTTCATGATCAGGAAGCAATGGAATGTTCTAATGAAGCGTAAATGATGATCAGCACGTCATGCTGAACTTGTTTCAGGATCCCCTCGCATTTGTCATCAATTCTCTTTTCTTACAAGTTTCAGAGTATATTTGAGGGGATCCTGGAACAAGTTCAGCATGACGCTTCGATCATTATTCGGGATGACGGGATGACGCTTCGATCATGATTCCGGAAGACTTTGAAACTTTGAATGACGCAATGTCATTATTTTAGTTACGATTGTATGCAGCCTTTATTTCTCCAATAAGTTTTCAGTCTTTATTATAAATTTCTCCAGGGAGAAAATCTTCCGGATTTCAGTTGTCAAAAATCCATTCTTTATCTATTCAATGACAGATAGACAATAAAAAAGGTGACACCTGGCCACCTTTTTTGTTTTTATCTGTTATATGTTTAAATCCATTTCAAAATATTAAAATCCTGACGATGGGGTAATTCCTTATTCTTTGGATACATCCGGATAGCATAACCAAAAGCACCGGCATTCATCAGTTGTAGTTCAAGTTTATAGGTAACCAGGGTGCCTTCAATACTTTCTATCTCAAACTGCAAACATTCTATCAGGCTTGGAGTAGTATCTTTGCCATTCTCGGTAATTACCATTTCAACACCTACATCCTCTGGTTTTAATCCTTTCAGATCAACCAATACGCGGGCAGGATAACCTTCTCCGATTTTTAAAACATTGGTAATACCATCGGAAATCTGAACGTTTTTTACCTCTATTTGGTCCCAAACCGAAGAGACTTCTGATTTCCACTTTGCAATTTCCCTGGCTAATTTATAATCTGATGCCATTAATCGTGCTGAACGTTCTGCCTGTGGATTATAGAAACGATCATGATAATCTCGTATCATACGGGCAGTTGTGAAATCAGGAGCAACCTGGGCAAAGGTATTTTTGATATAAGAAACCCATTTCTCAGGAATTCCTTTTATGTTTCGATCATAGAATACGGGTAATATTTCTTCTTCCAAAATATTATAAATGGTTTCCGCATCCATTTCATCCTGAAGGTCAGTTACATCATAGGCATTCTCTTGTGGAAGCGCCCATCCTGCATCTTTCCGATAACCTTCGACCCACCAGCCATCGAGAACCGAAAAGTGAATAGTTCCGTTCATAACTCCTTTTTCACCACTTGTACCTGAGGCTTCCAAAGGTCGTGTTGGAGTATTCATCCAAATATCTACACCCTGAAGCATTATCTTGGCAAGGTTCATATCGTAATTCTGAACAAAAATTATCTTCCCTGCAAATTCAGGACGTTTAGAGATTTCAACTATGTATTTGATCAGATCCTGCCCGGCTTTATCTGCCGGATGAGCTTTCCCTGCAAAAATAAACTGAACCGGCTGTGCAGGATTATTCACCAGTTTCGATAAACGATCAAGGTTTCTGAATAGCAAATGTGCTCGTTTATAGGTGGCAAAACGGCGCGCAAAACCGATTGTCAGTGCATATGGATTTAGTTTTCCCAGAACTTCTGAAATCAACTTTGGATTCTCATTCCGCTTAATCCAACTGCTTGTAAACCGCTGCTTGATGTTACCAATGGTTTTCAACCGAAGAGTTTGTTTCATGTTCCAGATTTCTTCATCCGGAATCTTATAGATCTTGTTCCATGTATCAAAATCAAGCTGATCTTCAGGAAACCCATTTCCAAAGTATTTCTGATGCATCTCTTTCCATTCCTTTGCAGCCCAGGTAGCATAATGTACTCCATTGGTTACATAGCCGATTTTGAGTTCTTCCGGGAGAAAACCTTTGTACAGCGGACTGAGTACTTCTTTTGAAACTTCGCCATGAAGCATGCTCACACCGTTTATCCCCTGAGATAAATTACAGGCAAGGTAACTCATGTTAAAATGATCTTCATAATATTCTGCTTTCCCCAGATTGCAGAACTCATCCCAGCTAATCCCCACCTTTGGGGGATATTTATCCATGTAATTTTTAAACATGTCCTGATGGAATGAATCATGTCCGGCAGGAACAGGAGTATGTGTGGTAAACAATGTTGATGCCCTTACCACTTCTTTGGCTTCTGCATAAAGCAATCCCTTTTCAGCCACAAGATCAGCAATTCGTTCGAGCCCGATCATGGCTGCATGTCCTTCGTTGCAGTGATAGATATCCATCTCGTAGCCAAGTTTTTTCAGCGCACGAATACCACCAAGTCCTAAAAGCAATTCCTGTTTTAATCGGTTTTCGTTATCACCACCATATAAATGATGAGTAACAAAACGATCTTCGTCTGAGTTATCTTCGAAGTCTGTATCAAGCAGAAAAAGCTTTATTGAACCTACATTCACCTGCCATACACGTGCCGTTACAATACGTCCGGGATAATCAACCTGAATAGTTATCCAATTTCCCTCATTATCATAGGCAGGTTGAACGGGTATCTTAGAAAATTGCTGTGGATCGTAGTTTGAAAGTTGTTCTCCGTTAATCGAAATATTCTGACGGAAATATCCATAGCGATATAATAAACCAAGTCCAACCAGATCAACTTTTGAATCACTTGCTTCCTTCAGATAATCACCTGCTAAAATCCCCAGTCCTCCGGAGAAAATTTTAAGACTGTCATGCAATCCATATTCCATACTGAAATAAGCAATCGATGGACCTTTTAATTCTTTCCGATCAGCCAGATACTTGTGTAACGATGATGAGACATGATTCATCTTGATGATAAATTCATCATCTTTTTCAAGTTCAAGCAGACGCTGGTAATTAACTTCTTCGAGCAGAAGTATGGGATTATGCTCACATTCGATCCAAATATCTGCATCTATGAAATGAAACAGATCACGCGCTTCGGTATTCCATACCCACCATAAGTTACGACTTATCTCTTTTAACGGAGATAATTTCTCCGGGATATTTGACTCAACAAATAACTTTTTCCAAATTGGTTGTTCCACGATTCAATGTTTTAATAAATCTAACGCCTTTATCAATAGCCTTTATCCGTCACACTCGCTCATTAAATTGATTCCATCCTAAACGATGAGTACAAAAGAAGTTAAAAAAAATTTATCGAGAAATACTTAATGTAAAAAGGACGTAAACGTTAAATCATTGGTTATTACTTTAATGTTTTTTATTCGATGTTTTTATGGGGGAAGTCTTACTCTTTGGAATAAAAGAACGTCTGACAGGTGTTTTTGTTTGGATGACTTCTTGCTAATCTTCAATTTTTTCAACTGCTTCGTGTAGAATTTGAAGGTAAATTTCACGAACTTTCGATGCAGAATCCGTCCAAAGCAATTTGTCTACTTCCTTTTTACCGTGTTTAACGAGATTTTTCCAGAGCTCCAGATCGTTTAATAAATCACAAATAGCATCGGCCATTGCACGAATATCCCAGTAATCAACTTTCAGGATGTTTTTTAATATTTCCGATGCGCCAGTCTGTCTCGAAATGATCACAGGAACTTTTGCCTGCATGGCTTCAAGTGCAACTATACCGAAAGGCTCCGACACCGAAGGCATTACAAAAACATCGCTCATGTGAAAGAGATCGTTTACTTCGCTATCTTTCAGAAAACCCGGAAAATGAATATGATCGGATATATTCAGTTCGGTAGCTCGCTTTTTCATCGCGTCAAGCATGTCTCCCTTTCCAGCCATAATAAAACTGACATTCTTCATTTTCTGAAGAACCAGACTGGCAGCTTCTAAAAAATATTCAGGACCTTTTTGCAGGGTTATCCGGCCAAGAAAAGTTACGATTTTCTTGTTGCCAACTTTCTCAAATATTGGCTTTTCTTCAGTTTTGACAGTTTCTACAGCATTATAAACAGTTATAACTTTTTCCGGTCCGATGTAGAAATTCCGGATAATGATATTGCGGGTGAGATTACTTACAGCAAGGATTTTGTCGGCGGCGTCCATTCCCTCCTTTTCGATGGAATAAATAGCAGGATTTATGTGATAACCGCTTCGGTCGAATTCAGTTGAATGAATATGTACTACCAATGGTTTGCCCGATATCCTTTTAGCAGCAATTCCCGCCGGAAAAGTCATCCAATCGTGAACATGAATCACATCAAACTCAATCTCACGGGCAATAGTTTCAGCCACAATAGCATAATTTCGTATTTCCTGAAAAAGGCTTGGACCGTAATCTCCAAAAAAAATGATTTTTCCTTCTCCGGTAGTTTCTACCAATCGTTCTTCTCCGGAAGAAACTTTCGATTTCAATTCAAAAAACTCACTCGTGCCCAAATAAGGGATCAATTCAGATTTAAGTTCGTAATATTCCACTTTCGACTCCTGATCAGCAAATTGAATGTATTTATGGATCACCGGAAGCTCATTCGCACCCAATAGAGTTATATAAACCTGTTCTTCGTCGCCCCATGCTTTAGGAACCACAAATGTTAACTCAACATCCCTGAACCCGGACAATCCTTTTGTCAGGCCATAACAGGCAGTGCCCAATCCTCCTGATTTATGTGGCGGAAATTCCCATCCAAACATTAATACCTTCATCGTTTCAGTAAAAAGAAATAAGAAATAAGGAAAAGGGGATAATACTGCGGCAAACTATTCAGTTCCCAATTCCTGAAAACGTGCCAATTCCTGTTCAAAATAGATTTGTTCAGGAGTAAAATCAAGAGAAGGAAAATCAATAATAAGCTGTTTAATCTGACTCAGATTAAAACATATAAATTCCCTGTATTTGTCAGTTCCCGGATTAACCGGGCGATGTTCGAATGATTTTTTTAATTTCAATATCTTTTTAGAAATCTCATTGCTTTCCCTGCTAATCATGACTTTGCTGAAGCGTTCGAAAATATAATCGATCGCAACTGTGCTTAAATGCAGCATATCATCAGCATAGAAGCGGTAATCGCGCAATTCATCCATCATGAGTTCATAGGAAGGGAAGTACCTGCAGCCCCGATCACCCAAACCGGTAATAAGACGGTCAATCGCAAGAATAAGTGTCGATTTGCTCACCTGATTTTCGACAGCACCATCTTTCCAATGACGGATCGGGCTGACTGTGAAAATGATCTTTAATTTTGGGTTAATTTTCCAAATTTCCTCCAGTAAATGGTGGTAAGCCTCTGAGATTTCATTCACTCCCAGCCTATACCGATTAAATTGTTTTGCCGGAATTTTGTGACAGTTTGATACGATCTGACCCGTATTTATATGTTCGTAAACCCAGGCTGTACCAAATGTGATCACCAGAAAATCTGCTTTCCTAAGAAATTCTGTAGAATATTCAATGCGGCTATTAATCTTTTTTAGTACCACATCACGATCCACATCTGAGAACCGACTATGATGATAAAAGCTGTTCCACAATCCCTGATCAAAGAACAGGTCAACTTCTGTAAAAGTGCGATTATTCAGCAATAGCTTCAAGCTGTTGGCAATAGACTCTGGATTATATAAAATGCCAAAAGGATTCGTATCAACCTTGAACTTCAGATCATTCATTTTCTGCCCGATATTTTCTGAGAAACAGGATCCAAAAAACATCATGCTTTTAGAATAATCCATTCTATGTGGAAATTCAGGAATTTGTATTTCAGTAAAGAAGGACATAGACCCAGTATAAAAATTTTGAAATTAAAGTCCTTTGACAATTAATCAAAGGAAGATTTTACCTTACTTTTTTAAATGCCTGTCGTTCAAGAACCAATGCAGTACGAGCCGGGAGATATAGTAATAAATAATGCTGACTGGTCAATCCGCCTGACGGATGTGTATAATAAGTTAACTGATCATCAATCCGATTCTGTCCGCCAAAGCGTTGTTCATCAGTATTTAAAACAATCTTATACTTTGAAGCTGCCAATGGGATCCCATAATCAACAAACGATTGAGTCGGATTAAAATTAAAGACAAATAAATAGTTACCTCTCGTATAAGAAAGTATTTGATTTTCCTTATGGTCATATACCCAATTGACTTCAGGAATATCAATCAGCTTCGATTTTTTAACAAGGGAAATCATATCATGGTCGAAATCAGACAACCAATGGTAACGTAAATCTTTATTATCGGCAATGCTCCATAACCTGCGGGCATGAGCATAAGACCAATTATTGCCTTCTCTTGGAAAATCAATCCACTCCGGATGACCGAACTCATTACCCATAAAATTCAGGTAGGCGCCTCCGGCACAGGTCAAAGTAGCAAGTCGGATCATTTTATGCAAGGCGATTCCACGCTCAACTGCCAGGTTGGGCTGATCCTTCCTCATGTTGAAATACATTTCCTTATCAATCAGCCTGAAAATGATCGTCTTATCACCTACCAAAGCCTGATCGTGAGATTCAGCATAACTCACCACTTTTTCATCCATGCGTTTAGAAGTCAGTTCATGAAAAATGTTTCCGACATCCCACTTTTCATCCGGAATTTCCTTGATTGTTTTGATCCAGAAATCAGGTACACCCATAGCCATGCGATAATCGAAACCAAGTCCGCCATCCTTATGCGGAGTAGCCAGACCCGGTAATCCGCTCATTTCTTCGGCTACCGAAAGTGCATTAGGATTCAGTTCATGGATCAAACGATTAGCCATGATAAAGTAATTTATCGCTTCCTGATCTGTTCCATCATTAAAATAATCGTCATAGCTTGTAAATGCTTTTCCTAAACCATGATCAAAATACAGCATGCTGGTCACTCCGTCAAACCGGAAACCATCAAACTTAAATTCTTCGAGCCAATAACGGATATTGGAAAGCAAAAAATGGATGACTTCCGGTTTCCCATAATTAAAGCAATACGAATCCCATGCAGGATGTTCACCTTTGGGGCCATCATGGAAAAACTGATACCTTGTTCCGTCGTATTTACCAAGACCTTCAACTTCATTTTTAACAGCATGTGAATGAACCAAATCAATAATTACTGAAATACCCATCCCATGGGCTTCATCTACCAGATGCTTCAATTCTTCCGGAGTCCCAAATCGTGACGAGGGAGCAAAAAAGCTTGATACATGGTATCCAAAACTTCCATAATAGGGATGTTCAGGAATGGCCATCAATTGAATGGTGTTGTACCCCGCATTCTGTATTCGCGGTAAAATATGGATACGGAATTCATCATAAGTATGAACCCGTGGATCTTCGCCAGCCATACCAATATGGGCTTCATAGATCAGGGGAGCTTCTGATGACCTATGAAAACCATCATTCTTCCATTGATAAGGATCTTTGGGCGCCCAAACCTGGGCATTAAATATCTTTGTGTTATTGTCCTGAACAACCCTGTTGATCCATGCCGGAATGCGTTTGCCCTGTCCGCCATTCCAATAAGTTGAAAAGGCAAACAGATCGTTGTGAGTCATCTTTTCCGCTGCAAGTTTAAGTTCCCAGTTCCCAGAGCCTATCGAATGCAGTTCGTATTCAGGAAGTTCCTGCCAGTTATTGAATTCCCCGGTCAGGAAAATTGCTGTAGCATTAGGAGCCCAATCACGAATGACCCATAGGTTGTCTTCAAAATGTAATCCATACCATTTATGACCCTGTGCAAATTCCGAAAGACTCGTTCCCTGAAGAATTTCCTTTTCTTTTAACTTGGCAGTGTTTAGCCGTTCAATGATAGTAGATGCAAAGGGTTGCAGGTAACTATCGTATTTTACAAAATTAGGAAGTTTCATCGTGCATTGAGTTTGCTTAAAGATAAGCAAAAATACGGAAATCTGCACACACCCTCACTCAAAGTAAATATCGTAGGTCAGGAGATTCGATGAAGAAACCAGGTGTGAAAAACAATGAAAGAAATGCATAACACTTACATTATTTTGTTCCTCATTGAATCAGGATTCGTCTCCATTGACCTTTACCAATTCCATATAAAAAAGTCATTATCCCTTCGTTTTAAATACAGAAACTCACAACTTTGTACTTATAAAGTACTAAAATAGTACTTAAACAAAGGTGTTAACCTATCTTTTTTAATAACCAATACAGCCTCTTCAAAATCTTATGGAACGGGAAAACATTTCAGCTCCTTTTCTTCTTTCCTTTTTCCTGATAATTTACACTTTAACGTCTAATGCAAAAATTGTATATTTGCATAAATATTCTAAAAAATGACAACTGTAATTATTGATACCAGAAGCAACGAAGCTAAGCGGTTAATCGAATATTTGAAAACGATTAAATATGCCCGGGTTTTAGATAACAAAACAGACGATAGTGATGCTTATGACCCCGAATTTGTTGATAAAATTAACACCCGCAAAAATCAACCTTCTGTAAAAGTCAACATTAACGATCTATGGAAATAGAGTTTAAATCCGGAGCTTTAGACGACCTTGATTTTTGGAAACGTTCTGGTAATATAACTGTTCAGAATCGCATTACTATTTTATTACTTTCAATATCAGCAACTCCTGAGAGTGGCATTGGGAAACCTGAAAGATTAAAAGGAAATCTTTCGGGTTTTTGGTCACGAAGGATAAACAAAGTACATCGAATTGTTTATACGATTAACCCCGATTGCCAAATTGTAACAATTTATTCGCTCAAAGATCATTACAAGAAATTGTAAAGCATAAGATCAACAACAAAATAGGCTGCTCCGGTTTTTATTCCAAAACAGCCTTGTATTTTTTTTCTTTTCCTCTTTCCTTTTTCCTGATTTCTAATCAATCATCTCAAACCCACAGTAAGGAACCAATACCTTTGGTATTCTGATACCTTCAGGAGTCTGGTTGTTTTCAAGAAGGGCAGCCAGAATTCGTGGTAATGCCAATGCACTTCCGTTGAGTGTATGCGCAATGACCGGTTTCTTGGTTGCCTCGTCGCGATAGCGCAATTTTAACCTGTTGGCCTGGAAACTTTCGAAATTCGATACCGAACTTACTTCCAGCCATTTTTCCTGCGCCGCCGAGAAAACTTCAAAGTCATAAGTCAAAGCCGAAGTGAAGCTCATATCGCCACCACACAAACGAAGAATACGATAAGGAAGCTCCAGTTTTTCAACCAGGCCTGCCACATGAGCAACCATTCCGTCAAGCAGTTCATACGAATTATCCGGATGGGAAATTTGTACTATCTCTACTTTATCGAATTGATGCAGGCGGTTCAATCCACGAACATCTTTTCCGTACGAACCAGCTTCACGTCGGAAGCAAGCGCTGTAAGCAGTATTTTTTATAGGTAAATCTTTTGCATCAACAATCACATCACGGTAAAGATTGGTTACCGGAACCTCCGCTGTCGGGATCAGGTATAGTTTATCTTCGGTAGCATAATACATTTGTCCTTCTTTGTCGGGCAACTGTCCGGTTCCAAAACCCGAATCTTCATTCACCATCAGAGGTGGCTGGATTTCAAGATATCCTGAAGCACGCGCTTCATCGAGAAAGAAACTAATCAAGGCACGTTGTATACGGGCGCCTTTACCCTTGTAAACAGGGAATCCCGCTCCGGTAATTTTCACACCCAGTTCGAAGTCGATGATGTCATATTTCCTTGCCAATTCCCAGTGTGGAATACTATTTTCAGGCAAAACCGGAATATCGCCATGACGTTTGACCACTACGTTATCTTCAGGGGTCTTTCCTTCAGGAACCAGATCCGAAGGCATGTTAGGCATCAGTATTTGTAAATTGAAAACTTCCTGATCAATACGTGCAAAATCTTCATCCAACTGTTTGATCGAGTCTTTCAGTTCGGTGGTGCGGTTTTTGGCCGCCTGTGCCTCATCGGTTTTGCCGTCACGCATCAGCAATCCCACTTCTTTTGAAATCTTATTCATTTCGGCCTTGCACTGATCAGCACTAGTTTGTATCTCATTCTTCTTTGCTGACAATACGTTGATTTGCTGAACAATTACAGAAGCGTCAAAATTTTTCTTCTTCAGCTTGGTAACTACCATTTCTGGATTTTCCTGTATGAATTTTAGATTAAGCATCTCGGGTATATTTAATTTTATTCAGTCCACAAATTTAAAATAAAAAAATCTCCTGCCTTCGGAAAAGCAGGAGATTATTTAACGAAAATCTTGTATCGCCTTAGTTGAGTTCTGCAGCAACTACAGGTTCAATAGCAACGAATGATTTGTGGTCTCTTCTTTTTTTGAAAACAACAGTACCGTCAATCAAGGCAAATAGGGTATGATCTCTTCCCATACCAACATTTAAACCTGGGTGGTGTACAGTGCCTCTCTGGCGAACAATGATGTTACCAGCTGTTGCAGCCTGACCGCCGTAAATTTTTACGCCAAGTCTTTTGCTTTCTGATTCGCGACCGTTTCTGGAACTACCCGCACCTTTCTTATGAGCCATGGTAAATTTTTTTTAATGTTATCCTATTACTTCTTCAATTTGAATCTTGGTCAGGTATTGACGGTGACCATTCATTTTCTGGTAACCTTTTCTTCTTTTCTTCTTGAAGACCAATACTTTATCTCCCTTCATGTGTTCCAGAACGGTTACAGTTACACTGGCACCTTCTACAACAGGAGTTCCAACTTTCACAGCACCTTCGTCATCTACCAAAAGAACTTTGTTGAAAACAACAGTTTCTCCTTCAGCATTTTCCAAACGGTGTACATAAATCTTCCGGCCTTTTTCAACTTTCATTTGCTGACCGGCAATCTCTACAATTGCGTACATTTCAATCTGTTTTAATATTTCTTCCGGCAGGCGGGAATCCATTGAATTACCGCTTATTGAGCCTGCACGAAATCTTTCGGACTGCAAAAGTATATAATTTTAAGTGACCACCAAAGGTTTACAATCTTTTTTCAGATTTATTTTCAGACCTGAAGAATAGATTATTAAGAGCAGGAAAACCTTTGCCTGACTTATCCATATGCCTGTTGAAACCTCTAAAAGCTACCCTTTTCATTACAAAAATACAATTATTGGCTGAACTACAGTTTCAATACAGGGAAAAGAAACGTACATGACAATCCTAATTTGTCACACAGGAGAATGATTACAAACAACTATAACCAAATGAAAAATAAACACATAGACACATAGGGCACATAGAAATATTTAAAGTAACATTTAAACTATGTGTCCTATGTGTTTATGTGTTTAAAAATACATACAGATGAAAAGCCAAATGTAATTGCCAAAAAATCAAATCAGAATGCAAAACAATTCCTATATTTGTTTCTCATTGTTATGCTATTTAGATTTTAATGCTGAAGATTAAACTCAATATATTAGGACTTTCCGTCAGTCAATCACAATCAGGAGCTTACGCACTGGTATTGGCTGAAGAAAACGGAGACCGCAGAATCCCTATTATCATAGGGCCAATCGAGGCACAATCGATTGCGATCCAACTTGAAGGATTAAAACCTCCGAGACCACTTACTCACGATCTTTTTAAACACCTCGCCACTGCTTTTGAAATCAGAGTGACTGAGGTCGTTATCTACAAGCTTGAAGAAGGTATCTTTTATTCCGAACTGATCTGTACGCGTAACGACAAACAGATCATTATTGACTCGCGTACTTCGGATGCAGTAGCCCTCTCTCTGCGGTTCGATTGCCCTATTTACACCACCGATGAAATCCTTCAACGTGCGGGTATCGTGATCGAATTTGAAAATGAACAAGGTCAGGAAGAATGGCATCAGCCTCTGAGAAATGAACCTATGCGGGGAAAACACGAATACGAGAAATATACCTCTGCTGAACTCACCCAAATGCTCAACAACGCCGTTCATGCCGAAGACTATGAAAAAGCATCGGCTATCCGTGATGAAATAAACCGGCGTAAAAAGGAATAATCCTTTGAGCCCAAAAGCTACATCTCAACGACTACATAAACTCTATGAATTGAATCTTAATATTATGAACAAATTATTGATATTCATTTTGCTTTCCTTTTCTTCATTTTCACTTATTGGACAACAAAAAGATGAATTAAACTATTTGTCAATCTTAAAAAGAGCATCAAATTACAGCAACAAGGACAATGGACAATTTCCAAAATTTATTTATCAGTCATCCAATGACTCAGCTTTGATTGCCTTAAGGAAAAATTATAAATTAGATTCTATTGCTGGTTTTGGAAATGAAGCTTCGAGACTTTTAAACTTACTTCATTGGGTTCATAATACAGTTCATCATGATGGAGAACATGATAGTGGTATTAAAAATATAAATGCCAATTCAATAATAACTTCACATTTAGCTGTTTCATGTGGTGAATTAGCTACAACTCTGAATGATTGTTATTTGGCAATGGGGTGTCCATCGAGAAAGATCTATTGCTTCCCAAAAGACAGCCTTCGTAATGATAATGATTCCCATGTAATTAATATGGTATATTTATCTTCAAAAAGGAAATGGATTTGGGTTGACCCAACCAACGATGCTTACGTGATGAATGAAAAAGGTGAGTTATTAAGCATTGAAGAAGTAAGAGAACGACTTATAGAAAACAAGCCTTTAATATTAAATCCTGATGCGAATTGGAATCATAAAAGTTCCCGGGAAAAAGAAGAATACCTCGACAAATACATGGCTAAAAATCTTTACAGACTCTATTGTCCTTTAAAAAGTGAATATGACTATGAAACATCTGGGCGGAACAAAAGAGTTATATATGTGAATCTTATCCCTTTAGAATATTCAGTAAGGGATTCTAACAAAACAGACAAATACTATACTTCTAATCCAGGTTTATTCTGGAAGAAACCTTAAGATTACAAATTTGAATTTTTGTGTCAAGTTCTACTTTTAAAACCCTATCTCAGAAGATCTCACTAAGTGCAAACCTGACTACCTCTTCAAACTTCTTAAAAAAGATGTTTTTAGACGACCCGTTTTCTTTCGGAATAAGTAGTTTTTAGTAGTTTTAAACCCGCTAAAAAACTATTCAAATCAAAGAAATCTACTATGGGCATAAAGAATCGTCTGATCATCATGAACTTCTTCCAGTTTTTTGTCTGGGGAACCTGGCTGATCTCGCTGGGTGGGTACATGATTGTTACCCTTAAATTTACCGGAGGACAAGTTGGAAGTATTTATTCAACCATGGGTCTGGCATCACTGTTCATGCCCGGATTACTTGGAATCGTAGCCGACCGCTGGATCAATGCAGAACGACTATTCGGCCTGTGCCATATCACCGGGGCGCTTCTGTTGTTTTGGGCCTCAACGGTAAAAGACCCCGCAGTGATGTATTGGGTCATGCTCCTGAATGCCATGGTTTACATGCCAACCATTGCCCTCAACAATACGGTGGCCTATGGAATCCTTTCATCCAGGGGATTTAATATTGTCAGGGATTTCCCGCCAATCCGCGTATGGGGTACTGTTGGATTTGTCGCCGCCATGTGGGTGGTCGATCTGAATGGATGGTCGGTAAGTCCGCTTCAATTGTACATTAGCTGCATTTCTGCGCTCGGTTTGGGTATTTACGCCTTCACCATGCCGGCCTGTCCTCCGACAAACACAAAAAAAGATGGTTCATGGCTGTCTGCACTCGGGCTCGATGCCTTTGTTCTCTTTAAAAACCGTCAGATGGCCGTATTCTTCACCTTTGCAGTCTTTATTGGAGCAGCTTTGCAGATCACCAATACATTCGGAGAGCCTTTCATCCACGACTTCAAAGCTCTATATCCCAATTCGTTTGGAGTATTGCATCCCGGCTTACTGATGTCAATCTCACAAATATCCGAAACCTTGTTTATATTGACCATACCTTTCTTTTTAAACCGTTTCGGCATTAAAAAAGTAATGATCATCAGCATCTTTGCCTGGGTTCTCCGGTTTGCCTTCTTTGGACTGGGTAACCCCGACAGCGGTCTGATACTCCTTGTTTTGTCGATGATTATCTACGGAATGGCCTTCGACTTCTTTAATATTTCAGGATCGTTATTCGTCGAAACGGAAGCCGATCCCCGCATCCGTGCCAGTGCACAGGGTCTTTTCATGATCATGACCAATGGTCTGGGAGCCTTTATCGGAGGGGTATCAAGCGGATGGGTAGTCGATTATTTTACAGTGAACGGACAGAAAAACTGGCCTATGATCTGGTTCGTTTTTGCGGCCTACGCCTTGCTGCTGGGTCTGATATTCCCTTTTGTATTTAAGTACAATCATATACGGAAAACGAATCTCCTGGATGCAGAATCTGCTGCCATTACAGGATAGCATATAAAAAAGCGCAGATAGTCTTCCTGCCATTCAGGAGGATTATCTGCGTTCATTTTTAAACTGATTTGACTCTTCTGCTGAAAACAGTTATCTTGTACTCCGAAATGAACGGCTGTTCTTAAAGCACCAATAATGAAGCAATATCTTGATTTACTGGACCATGTAATCAATAACGGGGTCGAGAAAAGCGACCGTACCGGAACAGGAACCATCAGCGTCTTTGGCTACCAGTCGAGGTATGATCTGGCGGAGGGATTCCCGGTTCTGACCACCAAAAAACTACATTTAAAGTCGATCATTCATGAATTGCTTTGGTTTTTAACCGGCGACACCAACATCAAATACCTAAAGGAAAACGGGGTACGGATCTGGAACGACTGGGCCGACGAAAAAGGTGATCTTGGACCAGTCTATGGCTACCAATGGCGCTCCTGGCCTGCTCCCGATGGCCGTCACATCGACCAGATTACCCAAGTTGTAAATAGTCTTAAGAACAATCCCGACTCGCGTCGTCACCTGGTGAGTGCATGGAATGTTGGCCAGATCGATCTGATGAAACTCCCCCCCTGCCACCTCCTGATTCAGTTTTATGTTGCCAGCGGGAAACTTTCGTGTCAGCTATATCAACGCAGTGCGGATATCTTCCTGGGAGTTCCGTTTAATATTGCCTCTTATGCCCTCTTAACCCTGATGATGGCCCAGGTCTGCGGATTACAGCCCGGAGAATTCATTCACACCCTTGGCGATGCCCACATCTACCTGAATCACATGGACCAGGTGAAACTGCAACTTACCCGCGATCCTTTTCCACTGCCGACGATGAAGATCAATCCTGACATCAAAAGCATCTTTGATTTCAGGTTTGAAGATTTCGAACTGACCGGATACCAGGCCCATCCTCATATTCCGGGAGCAGTAGCCGTATAAATTTAATCTGAAAAACCATGATACATCAGAACATATCGATCATAGTAGCCATCGCGCAGAACTTTGCCATCGGGAGAAATAATGACCTTCTGTTTCACCTGCCCGACGATCTGAAACGATTCAAACAAATCACCTCAGGTCATCCTGTTATTATGGGACGCAACACCCTGCTGTCACTTCCCAAAGGGGCGCTTTCTAACCGCCGGAATATCGTTATTACCGATAATCCCGATGAAACATTTGATCGCTGCGAAATGGTATTCTCCATCGAAGAAGCTGTTGAAGCCGTGAAGAATGAGGAAGAAGCATTTATCATCGGGGGCGGCATGATTTACCGGCAGTTCTTTCCTGTTGCCGGAAAGCTATACCTGACCCTGGTCCACCAGGACTTTGAGGCCGATATTTATTTTCCTGAAGTTGATTATTCCCAATGGGAAGAATGCTACCGTGAAGACCTGACCGATGAGAAAAACAAATTCAGCTACTCGTACCTGAATCTGAAACGGAAATAATAGCCTTAAGCAGCAATCTGTTGCAGTATTAAGTTGTCATTTATTTCATGTCATTTGTTTCACGTCATTTATTGTCACTAACCAAGGCTCTGAAATTCAGCGCAATGAATGACTACAAATGACTATAAATGACAATGAATGACTGACAAACCCTTTTTTTCCAATTCAACATCAAAGCAGTATCCCGATGTTATCGAATCGTTGATGATAGTCCATTATTGAATTATTGATGACCTCCATGGCTTCCTCTACACCGTAAATGTGGGTAATTTCGGTATTACTTATTTTGCCGGGCATATCCTTATAGGTCAGAAAATAATGTTTTAAGCGCTGCACCACAATATCGGGAAGATCAGACAAATCTTTATACTCACTGTAAACCACATCGTTGGTCAACACGGCAATAATTTTATCATCAGCCTCATTGCCGTCAATCATCCTGAATCCTCCGATAGGTCGTGCATCAACCAGGATATCGCCATGAGCAATCGTCTTTTCGGTTAACACGCAAATATCCATCGGGTCGCCATCCCCCTTGATGCCGGTCTTTCCGGTTTTTGACATACAGTAATTTCCTACGTTTGTACCGCATAATGTCTGAGGGATGAACCCATAGAGCGCCGGAACCACATTGGAGTATTTTTGAGGCCGGTCAATCTTCAGGAAACCGCTTTCCTTGTCAATCTCATATTTCACGGTATCGGTGGGTACCACCTCAATGAAAGCCACTAAGTTCTCGGGTGCATCCTTGCCGATGAATACCCCATGCCAGGGATGCGATTTATATCGAAGGCCCATTAAACGCCCAATCGGATCGGATAATCTGTCTGCCATAATTAGTATTTTAGTTTTTGACACTATAAACCTAAATCTCCTCAAAAAGTTCAGGCCTAGCAATCGATCTTAAAAATCAAACTCAAAGGAATAGAATTATCTGATAAATACAACCAGAAATGAATACGAATAAAATATAATATGCAATGGGAACCTTAATTTTCTGATTGAGAATACGACTAACTATGGATTGAAAGGAGATACTTGATATCAATTACAAAACATCAAAGTGCCTTTTAACTCTTACGTATTTTTTGCCGGAATATTTGCACAGCCTTATTGACAAAGATAGAAAATTATCTATTTCAATCATTTAAAAGGATATACGAATGTGTGCAAAAGAAAGATTTCAATTGTGCAGGTTTTTATTCGTAGTCATCGTAAGATCACTTCATATTCTTGTTCTCTTGCCTTTAAAACGGGTTTCCAGTTAGGTATTATTCTCTTCTCTTTTATACCTCTTTCATACTTCTTTCATACTTCTTTCATACCTCTTTCATACC